>JBGAFW010000025.1:0-121279 GCA_044227045.1 Labilithrix sp. | reverse complement strand
CGGGTCGAATTTGTCTACGGAGGAGACGAAACACTCCTTCCTCCGCTGCAGGGCTACTGGCAGGTGTCCGTGCAATCGCTGTCGCAAATGCAGCCCGAGCCGCAACAGCAGCCGGAGATCCCCCGGCACGAATCGAGGCACTTGCTGCATGCGCTCGCCGTTCCGCTGCTGCCGCTCGACGAGGACGAGGACGAGGACGACGAGCTGGTCCCGAGGAGATACTGGCACGATCGCGGGATCGGACACCCGCTGTCGCTCGCGTCCGTCCCGAGCGTCCACTTCTGCAGGAAGAACATCGCCGTCATCCGGCACCCTCCGCAGTCGTAGTGCTGGAGGCATTGCGGCGAGTCGGTGTGACCGATGGCGACGTACGTGCAGCTGAGCGAGAGGATGTTCGTGAGCTGGCCGTCGGCGCTGAACCTCACGCCAATCGAAGCGTCACACGTCTCGCCGGACGGGTTGTAATTGAGCTTCGCGCTGTTCAGCGACGCGAACTGCGTCATGCGGCACGCCGCGGGCACGCCTTGCTCGAACGTGACGCCGCCGGAAGACGAGGTCGACGCTCCCGAAGAGGAGGACGACGCGGACGAGTCACCGTTCGAACCCGAGCCTGTCGTCGAGCTCGTGCACGCGAGCAGAGTGGCCACGCTCCCGAGCACGCAGAGCCCCTTCGAGAACGAAGGAAATCGAATCATGACGCCCCCTCCGATCTAGAGTTAGCAGACGCTAATAACGCGAGACCTTCGAATCATCGCGCGCGCATCGATCGGTGCGCCCGTGCACGCGATCGCGCACATCCCCTGCATGGCCATGCAGATGTTGCCCGTCATCTGAAGTGTCGTGAATTTGCGAGCGATCGGGGTTTGGGGGTGAAGCCCCCATCGGCACGTGCGCGTCAGACCTTCTCGGCGCGGGTCGAGCCGAGGAGACCGGCCGGGCGGACGAGCAGGACCACGATGAGGACGAGGAACACGAGGACGTCAACGCCGCCGGAGTAGTCGGTGAGCTTCACGAGCTCACCGATGATGCCGATGAGGAGACCGCCGAGCATCGCGCCCGTGATGCTGCCGATCCCGCCGAGGACGGCGGCGACGAACGCGCGGGTGCCGATGATGACGCCCATCGTCGGGTACACCTGCGACTGATCGAGGCAGAAGAGAACAGCGCCGAGCGCGGCGAGCGAGGAGCCGAGCGCGAACGTCATCGAGATCACGCGCGAGGTGCGGATGCCCATCAGGCGGGCGGCCTCTTCGTTGGCGCTGAGCGCGCGCATCGATTTGCCGAACCACGTGCGCTTGACGATCAGCTCGAGCGCGCCCATGACGACGAGCGCGGCGACCAAGATGAGCGCGCGTGAGGTCGAGATCGCGCCGATGACGGGGACGTGGACGACGCCCGAGAGCACCTGCGGATACGGGCGGAAGCGCGCCGTGAAGAGGAGCTGCGCGAGGTTCTGGAGGAGCACCGACATGCCGAGGGCGGTGACGAGCGGCGTCACGCGGAGCAGCGCGCCCTTTCCGCGGCCACGGAGAGGCCGATAGGCGACGCGCTCGACGCCGATGCCAAGCCCGGCGGCGCAGAACATCGCGAGGATGGTCGCGAGCGCGGTGGCGATCAGCGGGTGGTCGTGAAAGCTGCCGGAGGCCGCCGTGAGCGCGCTGATCGCGCTCTTCGGGAGCATGATGCCGTTCAGCGAGCTCGGATCGCCGATGAGGATCGCGAGGATGATGAGGCCGAAGTACGCGGCCATCATGAAGACCTCGCTGTGCGCGAAGTTGATCAGCTTCAAGACGCCGTAGACCATCGTGTAGCCAAGCGCGACGAGCGCGATCATGGCGCCCTGCGTGATGCCCGTGACGATGGCCTCGAGGATCTTCATGGGTTCGTGCGTGCTGCGAGCGCGAGGAGCTTACACGAGTTACTGCGCCATCAGCTGCGTCGCGTACTTGAACTTCTTGTCTTTGATCTGGACGACGACGATCGGCTTGTTCGCGTTGCGATCCTTGTCCATCGTCATCGTGCCTGTCGCGCCCTTGAAGTCCTTCGTCTCGGCGAGCGCCTTGCGGATCGCGTCGGGCTTGGGCTCGGAGGCCCGCCCGATCGCGTCGAAGAGGAGACGCGCGGCGTCGTATCCCTGCGCCGAAAGGCTCGACGGATCGTGCTTGTACTTGGCGGTGAACGTGGTCAAGAACTTCTTCGAGTTCTCCCACGGGACGTCCGGCGCGTAGTGGTTCGTGAAGTAGGCGCCTTCGAGCTCGGCGCCGGCGCCGTCGACGAGGTTCGACGAGTCCCAGCCGTCGCCGCCGACGAACGTGTTGCCCGCGATGCCGGTCTCTTTCGCCTGGCGCGCGATGACGACCATCTCGTTGTAGTAGTTCGGGACGAAGATCACCTCGGGGCCCGCCGCCTTGAGCTCCGAGAGGTACGTGCGGAAGTTCGTCTCGCCCTTCTGGTAGCCCTTGTCGATCACGATCTCGCCGCCGAGCTTCTTGAGCTCATCGCGAAAGCTTCGCGCGAGGCCGGACGAGTACGTATCTTGCGCTGCGTAGAAGACGCCCACCTTCGTCTTCTTCATCTCGTTCTTCACGAAGCGAGCGGCGACCGCGCCCTGTTGGTCGTCGGTAAAGCAGGTGCGAAACACCCACTCGCGACCTTGCGTGACCTCGACCGCGGTCGAAGACGGCGTGACCATCGGGACATGGCTCGTGTTGGCGATGAGACCACCCGCGAGCGAGCGGCTCGACGCGACCTCACCGAGGAGCGCGACGACCTTGTCGCGATCGATGAGCTGGCGGACCTTCTGCGAGGCCTCTTGCGTGGTCGACTTGTCGTCTTCGTAGATGACGCGGACCTTCTTGCCCTTCACGCCACCGCTCGCGTTGATCTCTTCGACCGCGAGCTCGATGCCGTCACGCGTGTCCGTTCCGAACGTAGAGTCGGAGCCAGACAGCGAGAGGAACGCCCCGACCGTGATCTCCTCGGCGTTGTCCTTCTTGCATCCTGCCGCAAGAAGAAGGGCTGCTCCGACGATGCCGACACAGAAAAGACGCCTCTGAATCATGGGGCGCGGCATAACACAGATCGGCGGCTGGAGGTCTGAGGCGCCGCTCCGTGCAAAGGCGTCAGGCGAGGTCTGGCGGGCTGTCATGTGCTTGGGCGTCACCCGTTCGGTGACGTCCAAAACACGCCCATGTCATCCGAATAGTTGATGAATCGGGCGGTGCATCGGTCGTCTGACCTAGCACCTGCAAGAGGCCACGGCGCTCACCAAGAGTGAGGATTCGCCGAGGTCCAACCGAAAGGATGCATACTGCATGTTGAAGAAGCTCATCGCCTCGGCCTTCGTTTTCTCCGCTCTTGCGCTCGGCCACGTCTCGGACGCGAACGCAGATGGCTCCACGCCCAAGGTGAGCGTGAGCCCTGCGGTCCTGAACCAACAGGTCGCGAAGCTTCTGATGACGCGCATTCAGGGTGACATCGCCGTCCCCTCCACGTTTGGCCAATCGGGCTACGGCAGCGCGTCGTCCCTCGCAAACTTCCAATGCTCGAACCTCGTGATCATCGCGACGAGCAAGGATCAGAAGCCGAAGCCGCCGAACGTCGACTTCTGGGATTCGCCGGTGTGGACGCGCAGCGTTCAGGCGACCGGCACCTGGTCGTCGGGTCACTGCAGCTACTCGATGGTCGTCCCGGGCGATTCGCAGTTCAAGCTCTCTCCTGGTGACATCGGCAGCTTCAACTGCGCGCCGATCATCATCGGCATGACGAACACCCCCGCGTGGCAGAGCGTCCCGAAGGGCACGGCGAAGGTCGACAACCTCACGATCACCAACGTGACGTGCAACATCGTCGGCTGATTCGAGCACCCAACGCAGAGGACATGCAGTCATGACGTTTCTGAAGCTAGGTATTTGAACACGGCTGTCTGAAGCAGACGATCTCGCGGACTGATCAGACAGCCGCCACCACGTCATCCGCCCGTGAAGCGCTCGAGGAAGGGCAGCGGCTTCGCGGGCGCGATGGTTTAATCGACGCGCGACTCGAAGAGCCCGAGCTACGCCGGCAGCTTGGCGCCAGCGTCCCAGAGCGCGAAGATCGCGCCGTAGCCCATCGCGAGGAGCACGAGGAAGAAGAGGACGACGAAGATGTCGAGCTTCTTCAGCGCGCGGCGGCTCGTGACGATGCCCCACCCCATCGTGAAGGTGTGGAGGCCGTTCGCGAGGTGATACGCGATGCCGAGCACGCCGAGGCAGTAGACGATCAGCGTCGGCATGTGGTGATGCATCTCGTGCGAGATGTCCGCGAAGGGCTCGGGGCGGCCCGTCGTGAGGCGCGGATGGAGCATCGCGAGCCAGAGATGCGCGCCGAGGAAGAGCAAGAGCCCCACCGCGGAGAGGCGCTGAACCACATACTTCAGGTTGCTGAAGTAACGGTAGCGCACGTTGTTCGGCCGCACGGTGAAGAGACGTCCGATCCCCCAGACGGTGTGGAGGCCGAGCGGGAGGAGCGCGACGAGCGACGACGCGAAGAACGCGAGCGGATGCGAATACTCCGTGACGCTCGACTGCCAGGCCACGTCACCTTTGAACGCCGAGAGGTTGTTCCAGAGGTGATTGATCGTCCACACCCCGAGCGGGAACACGGCGAGCAAGGAGCCCAGACGCGAGCGAAGGAACCCGCCGTCGACGGGGCTGCTGCTCACTTCGTGATGAGAGGACGCCATTGGGCCAGCAAGGGTTTAGGGGACAGGACACCCGCCTGACAAGCCCGCAATTGCGTTGCCGTTTGCTGCCGTCGCGTCCACCCCGAAGAAGCTGTGCTTTTGGCGGCTCACGACGCGAATTTTTCGCGCTCCGTCACCACACCACGCGCTCGGTTGGTCGACGGCGGCGAGGATGTCTCGCGACGAACGACCTCGAGCACGCGCGCGAGGTCATCCCGGATGTCGGTCGGGTCTTCGAGACCCACCGAGAGGCGGACAAGGCCGTCGCGAATCCCGAGCGCGGCGCGCTCTTCGGTGCTGAGGCCGTAGTGCGACATGATCGCGGGCTGCTCGATCAACGTCTCCACGCCGCCGAGCGACGGCGCGATCGTCGCGAGCTGACAGGCATCGAGCGCGCGCGCGGTCGTCTCGAGGTCCGCGTCACGCAGGACGAAGCTCACGACTCCGCCCGAGCCCGAGAGGAGCTTCTGCGCGATCGCGTGATCCGGGTGGCTCGCGAGACCAGGGTAGAACACGCGCTCGACGGTGGGCTGCGTCTCGAGCCAACGCGCGATGCCGAGCGCGGTGACGTTCTGGCGTTCGACGCGAAGAGGGAGCGTCTTCAGCCCGCGGATCAGCAAGTACGCCGAGTGTGGGTCGAGGACACCTCCGAGCACGTCGCGCGTCTCGCGAACGAGGCTGACGAGCGACGGATCACCGACGACCACGCCCGCGAGGAGATCGTTGTGGCCGCCGAGGTACTTCGTGCACGAGTGAAGGACTAGGTCGGCGCCTTGCTCGAGCGGGCGCTGGTTCACGGGCGTCGCGAACGTGGCGTCGATGAGCAGCTTCACGCGCGGGAATCTCTTCTTCAACGCGGCGATCGCAGGGAGATCGACCACGCGGAGATATGGGTTCGTTGGCGACTCCGTGAAGACGACGCGTGTGCGCGGCTCGATCGCGCGGGAGATCGCCTCGGCGTTCGCTGCGGCGATCGTGTGATCGATGCCGAAGCGCGCGAGCACCTGCGTCACGAAGCTCCGGGTACGCCGGTACCCTTCGCCGGTGAGCACGACGTGATCGCCCTTCTTGAGCAGGGCGATCAGCGCGGTCGTGATCGCGGCCATGCCGCTGCCGAAGAGCACCGCGTCCGTCGAGGCGAAGCGCCGCGTCGGATCTTCGAGCGCGGCGAGCTTCTGCTCGGCGGCACGAACGGTCGGGTTGCCGTAGCGGCCGTACTCTTCGCGCTCGATGCGACCTTCGAAGTGATCGCGGAGCTCTGCGCTCGACTCGAACGCGAACGTCGCCGTGCACGAGATCGGTGTCGTGACGGCGTCGTACGCGTCCTGCCGAGGTTGCCCGGCGCGCACCGCGAGCGTGGCGATGCGGGTGGAAGAGGTGACCTTCTTCTTCGAGGATTGCGTGGACGATGACATGGGGCGAGGCCTTTCTCGCCCACCAAGTCAGCTTTTGGCCCCCGATCGCGCCTCTTTCGAGGTTCGATCGGCTCCCAACGGCTTAGGGTGATATTTCTAACGCGCGTCACCCAAGGTGGGCGAAAGGCCGCGCGGCTGGCTCGCTCGAGAAGGATGCCCCGAGTGAACGAACGACCTGACGATGCGCTCCGCGTTCGAATCTGTCAAGACGAGCGCGTGCTCTTTCTCCTGCATGCGCTTGTCTCTTCCTCGTGTGCAACGACCTCGAGCATTCTGTCATCGGCATGAACGCATCATGACCAGCCCAGCACATACGACGGGCGCGTTCCCGCCTGGCCCGCCGATGCGCAAAGGCGTCGTGAAGACGCTCTCGTACTATGCGTCGTTCGCGCTCGACCCGATCGGCTTCGTGCGATCGCGCTTCGACGCCTACGGCGACATCTACTACGCGCCGAACAAGAGCGGCGGGCTCTTCGTCCTCAAGCACCCCGACCACCTGCGCGAGGTCCTCACCACACGCGCGTCGTCGTTCAGCAAAGAACATAGCGCCGCCGATCAGCTTGGCCGCGTGCTCGGCGGAAGCGGCCTTCTCTTGAGCGAAGGCGACGACTGGAAGCGCCAGCGGCGCATGGTGCAGCCCGCGTTCTCTCCTGCGCGCATGCTCTCGTACGGCGAGGTCATGCTCGACGAGACGAGGCGCACCGCCGACGCATGGAGCCTTCGCGTCGGCGAAGAGATCGCGCTCGACCGCGAGATGACGACGCTCACGCTTCGCATCGTGAGCCGCGCGCTCTTCGGACACGACGTCGGCGAAGATGACATTCGGCTCATCGCGAGCGCGATGAACGCGTTCCAGCGATCGCTCTCGAGCCCCGACTTCTTGCCGTCGTGGATGCCGGCGCCGAACCGGCGCGCGCTCGCGCGTGGCCTCGAAGATCTCGATCGCATCGTCTACCGCCTCATCGACGAGCGGCGTTCTTCGCCGGAGCACGACGAGCGTACCGATCTCCTTCAGCTCTTGGTCCTCGCGGTCGACGAAGAAGATCCACGCGCGCGGACGAAGCTCACGCCACGCGAGGTGAGGGATCAGCTCGTGACGCTGTTTCTCGCCGGTCACGAGACGACGTCGCAGGCGCTCACCTGGGCGTTTGCGTGCCTCGCGAAGACGCCCGACGTCGAGGCGAAGCTTCATCGGGAGCTCGCGTCCTCGCCTTCGAGCACGGTGAGTGACGTGCTCGAGGGGCATCCGTACACCGAGCAGGTCGTCAGCGAAGCGATGCGGCTCTACCCGCCGGTCTACGCGATGGCGCGACGCGCGATCGAGGACACCGTGATCGGCGGCTACCACGTGCCGCGCGGAAGCGAGGTGATGCTCTGGGTCTACATGACCCACCGCGATCCGCGCTTCTTCCCCGATCCGGAGCGCTTCGACCCAGAGCGGTTCTCGAAGGAGAACGCCGCGTCGATCCCAAAGTTCGCCTATCTCCCGTTCGGCGGCGGCCCGCGCGCCTGCATCGGACGCGCGTTCGCGATGATGGAAGCGCGCATCCTCCTCGCCACGCTCGCCGAGCGCTTCTCGCTCGAGCTCGCTCACGCCGAAGGGCGGTATGCGGATGCGCCTTCGTGCGCGAAAGAAGCACGCGTGAGGTCGTGCTCCACGCTCGCTGCGTCGATCGTCGTGGTCGCGGCGACGGAGGCTCGCGCCGTCGCGGCCGAGCCCTCGGCGTTCATGCACGACGCCGTCTCCGGGACGAGCATCACCCGCGTCACGGTGACCAGCAACGAGCTGATGGACGGCGCGAGCAAGCCGGTCGACTGGAGCACGCTCGGCCGTCCGAAGACGCCGAGCCTCTACTCGCTTCGTCTTCGCGTCCCGGCCGAAGCGGGAGACGCGATCCAAATCCCGCACTGCAACGGCCGCGAGCGCATCCTCGTCGACGGTGACGTCAAAGATCCCGGCTCGAAGGGGCCGCGCGTGCTCCGCTTCGAAGGGCCACCCGCGCCTCACGACGTCGTGATCGAGGTGAGGGTGAGCACCTACGAGAAGCGCATCGCATGCAGCGAGCCTCCCTACGCCGGCATGCCGATCCGATCGACCGACGGGCTGTCTCTCCTTCGCTTCCCGAGCCCTTCGAAGGAGAAGGGCGGCGGTGAGGCGGTCGTCTTCGTCCCTGGCGGCCACGATTTCGACCGCGCCTCGGGCGTGCTCGTCGGCACGCATCCGTGGAACGGAGGTCCATGGACCTACGCCGCCTACGAGGAGCTGCTCACGGAGGCCGCAAAGAACGACCTCGTCTTGCTCATGCCGAGCGGCCTCGGGAACTCGCTCTATGTCGCCGACGCCGAAGACGAGGTGATGCGCGCGCTCGAGACGCTCGAAGGAAAGCTCGCGGTCGATCGGCAGCATGTCTCGATCTGGGGCGCGTCGATGGGCGGCGCCGGGGCGACGACGATCTCGTTCCATCATCCCGACCGCTTCGCGTTCGCCGGGAGCTATTTCGGCGACAGCCGGTACGATCTGAACACGTACGTGAAGAACGTCCTCGGCGGAGAAGAAGGCGCACGCCGCGTGAACGCGCTCGACATGCTCGAGAACGCGCGCCATCTGCCCGTGCTGCTCGTCCACGGCGAAGACGATCGCACCTCACCGATGCGGCAGAGCACGATGCTCGAGGCCGCGATGAAGAAGGCCGGCTTCACCGTCGACCTCAAGCGCGAAGCAGGGATGGGCCATGAAGGCCCGCTCGTTGTAAAGTACATCCGTACGGTGGTGAATCGCTCGGCTGCTTCGTTTGCTCCTCGGAGGCCCTCGCGCGTCTCGTATCGGAGCTTCCGCGCGAGCGACACGTCGGCCTACGGCGTTCACTTCACGAAGAAGAACCCGAGCGGCGAGTCGTTCGTCGATCTCGAGATGAAGGACAACGTCGTTCACGTGCTCTCGGCAGAAGGCGTGACCGAGATCACGCTCGAGCGAGACGCCCTCGGCAGCACCACCGGACGCGAAGAGACCAAGCTCGCCACCGCTTCTTCTTCCCCGCCGAAGATCACATGGCGTCCGTGAAGCGAGACGACCCGCCAAAGGGCTCCGAGCAGCCGGAGCGCGACGAAGAAGATTTCAAGCTTCCGACGAAGAAGACGCCGGAGGCCGCGACGCCTCAGCGCGCGCAAAACCGCCGCCGGATGGCGCTCATCGTCGTCGCGCCGATCGTGTCGGTCGCGACGTTGATGCTCGGGCTCCGCGTGGGCGCAGGCAGCGCGGTGCATGCGGCGACGATCTTCGCGGCGCCGCCCGCGAAGCCTGCGAGCCCTGGCGCGCCCGTACCGATCGCATGGCAGGTGCTCACGTACCTCGAGGATCGCGGCGTGCGCGAGACGGTCGGCATGCGCGACATCACCGTCACGGTGAAGCAAGCGAACGGTCACGAGGCGAGCTGGAGCGGATCGAGCAACGTCGACGGGATCGCCGAGGCCACGCTCACCTTGCCGGATCTGAAGGCAGGCGATCCGGTCACCGTCGAGGTCACGCAGAAGGGCGAGTCGCAGCCGCTCGCGCTCGGCGTCGTGTCGTGGCCGTCGTCGCCATCGACGTGGGCACGTGACAAGGACGATCACGGCGAGCGCGCCGCGGCGCGGCCTTCGAAGCGCGAAGGTGCGCTCGGCCTCGACGTCGTGGTCGAAGGCGAGCGCCTCGTCGTCGGCTTCGAGACGACGATCTGGACGCACGTCACGATGCCGAACAGCGCGATGGACTCGTCGCACGTGACGCTCACCGTCACGCCCGAGCCAGGCCTCAGCGCGTCGGCCGCGTCGAAGATCGGCTGCGACGGGTGGTCCGAGACGCAGGCGATCGCGATGGCTCACGTCGTGGGCGTCCAGATCGACGCGAAGGATCCCGAAGGACGGTCGGGGACGTGGTTTGGTCCGCTGCCCGTCGCGCCAGGCGCGTTCTTCGTCGGAATGCCGCGCTACGTGCCCGAAGGAAAGGCAGAGACCGCGGTGCTGGTCGCGCCGAACCCTCGCAACGTCGTCTACGCCGAGGTCGATGACGAGCAAGGCCGCGCGTTCGCGGCGGCGCTCACCGTCGGCGTCGAGCAAGGCGATCCCACGCCACGCGCGCACTTCGAGATCCCTCCGCTCGCGCCTGGGCTCCATTGGCTCGTCGTCTCGGGCGAGCCACGTGGCGCCGAGAAGCTCGCCGGCGCGGCCGTCGCCAAGCCCTTCATGGTCGGAACGCCGCGCGACGCCGTGAAGGTGGGCGAGGCATGCAGCCTCGGCCCCTGGCTCGCGCGACGACCCGCCGCCGGCTTTCCGCGCTGGCTCGCGGTGGACGGCATGGCGACCCGCGGCGCGTCGAATCGCGCACGCCACCGCGCCGGTCTCTTCATCGGGTTGTTCTCGCTCTTCGCTGCCGCGCTGCTCGAGATGCTTCTGCTCACCGCGGCGTCGCGTGAGGCGCGCGCCGTCATGCTCCTCGCCGAGCTCGATGAGCCCGAGGCCGAGCGCGCGAAGGTCACCGCCAAATCACCTGGCGGAGGCCTCGTCATCGCGCTGCTCGTCGCCCTCCTCGGCTTCGCGTTGCTCGCCGCGATGCTCATCGCAAAGGGCTGACGACTCTTCTCTTCTCATTTTTCGCGCGCGGAAACGGCCGAGTCGCTCGAAGACTCGCTCCCTCGGCCTCCGAGCGCTTCTCTTTTTTCGCGCGCGGAAACGGCCGAGTCGCTCGAAGACTCGCTCCCTCGGCCTCCGCGCGCTTCTCTTTTTTCGCGCGCGGAAACGGCCGAGTCGCTCGAAGACTCGCTCCCTCGGCCTCCGCGCGCTTCTCTTTTTTCGCGCGCGGAAACGCGCGCTTAGGCGAACAAGATCTTCGCGTCGTCGGCGAGCGAGTCGTCGAGGACCTGGTCGATGCCGTTGCGCAAGAAGCGGCGCGCGGCGGCCGCTGGCTTCGCGTGATCGCCGTGCTTCTTCGAGCGCGTGGCCTCGCGGACGAGGAGCGCGAGCTCGAGCGCGCGCCCCAGCGTGAGCGCGAGTCGGCGCGCGCCGGCTTCGACCGCCGAAGGACCGCCCGACTCGAGCGTCTTCATGAGCCATGTGCCTGCGTGGTCGGTCGCACGCACGGCTCCCTCCGCCGCCTCCTTGAGCGACGGATCCGCGCCCTCGACGCACGCCCGCACCTCACGCACGATCGGCTCGAGGCTGCCGCCCTTCGAGAGCACGCGAAGGAGATCGAGCGACAAGACGTTCGTCGTCCCTTCCCAAATCGGGAGCACTTGCGCGTCGCGGAGCATCCGCGGCATCCCGGTGTCTTCGACGTAGCCCGCGCCGCCGAACGCCTCGAGGCACTCGCTCGACACCGCGACCGCCTGCTTCGCCGTCACGAGCTTCACGATCGGCGTGAGGAGCCGGAGGAGCGCCGCCTCGTGATCGCTCAGCTCGCCGCATTCTTCCTTGCCGAGCAGCTCGACCGCGCGAAACGCAATGAGGAGCGCGCCTTGGTACTCCGCCTCGAGCCCCGCGAGCGTGTCGAGGTGGAGCGGCTTGTCGGCCAGCGGAGCGCCGAAGGCGACGCGGCGCTTGGCGTAGTCTTTCGCGAGCTCGATGCCGCGACGCATCCCTGCGACCGCGCAGACCGCGTTCCACGTGCGCGTGATGTTGAGCATCGGCGTGATGTTCTTGATGCCGTCCTTCGTGCCGATGACGGGGATCGCGCGCGTGCCGTCGAGCGTGAGCTCCGCGGTGGGCACCATGCGGGTGCCGAGCTTGTCCTTCAGGCGGTTGACGTGGATGCCGTTCATCGAGCCGTCCGCGTTGCGGACCTCGACGTAGAAGAGCGCGAGGCCGCTGCCGCCCGGCGGGTTGCCTTCGGGCCGGCCGAGCGTGAGCGCCATGTTCGAGGTGGTGGCGGAGCTGAACCACTTCGTGCCGTGGAGCGTGAAGGCGTTCGGCTCGTTCGCGACGGCCCGCGCGATCGTCTCGCTGATGGCGACGTCGCTGCCGCCGGTGCGCTCGGTCATCCACTGACCGCTCGTCCACGACGCGCTCGGATCGCGGCTCGTGAGGCGCGGGAGCGCGCGATCGATCAGCGCCTGGTTCTTCGAGACGGAGAGGGTCTTCGCCGCGCCGTCGGTCATCGCGAGCGGGCACGAGTACACGTGCCACGACGGCTCGACGACGTAGACGAGCGCGAACTGGTGGATGCGCGAGAACGCACCCGTCTTCTTCTCGTAGGCGGTGGAGACGATCCCGCGCTCGGCGGTGAGCTTGGCCGCCTTCTTCCAAAGCGGCGTGAGCTCGATGTCATCGACGCGATGCCCCCACGCGTTCCATTGCCCCAGCTTCGGCTCGTCGCGGTACGTGGCGACGGACTCGCGATAGAGCTCCCCGCCCGCGAGCTCACCGAGGTCACGCAGCTCCGCCTCGACTCGACCGATCGCATCGGCCGGGAGCGTGTTTCGCAAATAGCGACGAAGGACGTCGTCGCTGTCGTACGTGTTTCCGAGCGTGGGAGGGGTTTGGTAGAAAGCCATGGATTCGGTCGACCTCTGTGGCCGTAACGTTAGCATCGCGCTACGTGCATCGCGTCCTGATAACGCCGCCTCGCGCCAGGCAAAAAGCCACGCAAAAGCTGCCGGAATCCTCGCAAACAGAACATGGTCTTTCTCATCATTTTCGGAACACGTGGCGTCACGTACACGACGAAGAATGGTGAGTTCCATTGCCCAAACTGCGACGTCACGCGCCCGTATGCCCGAAAGCGCGTGCGTCGTTTCTTGACGCTCTACTTCATCCCGATGATCCCGCTCGACGTGCTCGGCGAGTACGTCGAGTGTGAGCACTGCAAGGACACGTACAAGCCGTCCGTGCTCGAGTACGACCCCACGCAAGGCAAGCAGCGCTTCGAGGCTGAGTTTCATGCCGCGGTGAAGCGCGTGATGGTCCTCATGATGATGGCGGACGGGAAGATGGACGAGGAAGAGGTCGAGACCATCCGGCAGGTGTTCGGCAAGCTCTCCGGGCGCGAGGTCTCGAAGGACGAGGTCGACGCCGAGGTGGCCGCGTCGAAGAACGAGGGCGGTGGCCTTCGGCAATACCTCGCGCGCGTCTCGCCCAACCTCAACGACGCCGGCAAAGAGACGGTCGTGCGCGCGGCCTTCTACGTCGCCGCAGCGGACGGCAAGATCACGGAGGAAGAGACAGCCCTCCTCGCCGAGCTCGCGACCGCGCTCGAGATGTCGCCCGCGCACTTCAAGGGCACGATCGACGTGCTCCTGCCTCCGCCCACCGGCGGAGACGACCCGAGCGAAGCGGCGCCGATGTGAAGAGCCGCGCCGTCGTCCTCTCCCTGATCGCTCACGCCGCGCTGCTCTCCGCGCCGCTCGCGCTCGGTGAGGCGACCGCGAAGTCATGGGCGTGCTTCGGGCTCCTCCTGACGTTGTCGCTCTGTGAAATCGTCCTCTCTCCTCTCGATGCGGCGCGCAAGAACGCCTCTTCGATCGCGTCGGCCGTCGCGCTGCTCGTGATCGGCGGGCTATCGATCCTTCGTGGCCAAGGGAGCTGGATGGGAGCGCCGATCGCTTTTTGCGGAATCCTTCTCCGCGGAATGGCGATCCGTGAGCTCGGCGACGGGTTCTCGAGCGCGATCGAGCCGCGCGGCCCGAGCCTCGTCACGACCGGCGTGTACCGGGTGAGCCGGCACCCGTCGGAGATAGGGCTCGTTCTGATTTCTATCGGCCTCGGGCTCCTCGGCGGGTCAGGACTTGCCGGGTATGTCATCGCGATCGTGATGATCCCGTCGATCGCCGTCCGTGTGATTTCGGAAGAACGCGCTCTTTCCGCGAGGTTCGGCGCGGTCCACGCCCGTTATCGGGAGCGGGTGCGCATCGTGCTTCCGGGTCGCTGACCGGGCGCGCCGTTCGTAGCGGCGGTGATTCTTCGCTGCTAGGAGAACGCGGCTCCGGCCATAGGCACCCCACGGAGCCCGAGAAGTCATGGACGAGAGTCGCATTCCTGAGCCGCGAGCCACGCCTCGGGACACTTTTGGGGACTTTCCTTTGACGCCGGTTCGTAAAGACAAGCTGCCCGAGACCTCGCGCTCCGGGGCCCACGTGGGACGACGTTCGCCCGCGCAGGCCGCCTCCGGGACGTTGGGTGTCGTCCGCGAGCTTCGTCCTGCGATCTCCGACGCCGTCCTCGTCTCCGAGATCCGGAACGGCTCGACGGCTGCGGCCGGAATGTTCTTCGACCGCTACGGCTCGCATGTCGAGCGCTTGATCTGGAGCTTGCTCGGCCCCGAGTCCGAGGCCGAGGACGTCCTTCACGAGATCTTCGTACGCGCGCTCGAGGGGATCGACGGCGTCGAAGATCCTTCACGGCTCAAGAGCTGGCTCACCGGGATTACCGTGTATACTGCACGTGAATGGATCCGAAGGCGCACGCGACGACGCTGGCTCAGCTTCGTCGATGAGCTCCCTGATCGCCCGCAAGTGCTCGCGAGTGAAGAAGTGAACGAGGCCACCCGCTTGACGTTCGATGTCCTTCACGGGATGAGCCCGGACGATCGCGTGTTCTTCAGCCTTCGCTTCATTGACGGTATGGAGCTCTCGGAGGTCGCGCTCGCGTGTGACGTGAGCGTCTCGACCGCCAAGCGGCGCCTCAAGGACGCCGAGAAACATTTCATCGCACGAGCCAAGCGTCATGAGGCGCTTCGCCCGTGGATCGAGGAGGGAGGCCGATGGGCGATCCCAAACGAGTGAGAAGTACGAGCGCTCGCACCGATCGTCTCGCGGATCTTGGCGCCGAGGTGTCCTCGTCGCTCGAAGAGGCGCGGTCCCTCGCGGGCAGCGGCGTGCGCGAGCGCGTCCGCATGAAGCTCGTCACCAAGCAGATGCCGCAGCTTCGCGTCGCCGCCTCGGCGAAGAAGAAGCGGAGCGTCGCGCTCCCGATGTCCTATTCGATGCGAGGTGTAGCGGGCGCATTCGCGATCGCCGCCACGATCGCGCTCACGGCCTTTTTCTCGTATCGCCATCGCGAAGGCGAGGTCGATGCAGCGCATCGCGCGACGCGCGATCCGGCGCTCTCGTTCGTCATCGGCGAAGCCTCGAGCCCTGCGCGGCAAGAGGGCACCGTCGGCGCGTTCATCGCGGCGAGCAGCTCGTCGGAGATGCCCGTGACGTTCTCCGACGGCAGCAAGATTCGGCTCGAGCCGTCGGCGCGCGTTCGCGTCGCCGAGGTGGCGAACAACGGCGCGCGCGTTCATCTCGAGAGCGGCGCCGTCCACGTCCACGTCGTCCACAAAGACGAGGCCACCCGCTGGGCGGTCGAGGCCGGTCCCTACGAGGTGAAGGTCACCGGCACGAAGTTCGATGTCGCCTGGGATCCGGCGTCGACCGGCATCGTCGTGAAGCTCACCGAAGGGTCGGTGCTCGTGCACGGCTGTGGTCTCGCGAAGGAGGGCCGCCGCCTCGTCGCGGGCGAAGAGCTCCGGTCGTCCTGTGACGACAGCGCCAAGAAGACCGACGAGCGCGTCGCCGAGGCGCCCGCTCCGACTCCCACGCCCTCGTCGGCTCCGCCGCCAAACCCCATCACTCCTCCGCCCGTCGCCACGCCAACTCCACAACACGCGGTCGTGAAAGATGCGGCGCTGAAGGATCCTCACGCGATCGTCGCGCTCGCGCGGCGCGGCGCGCACACGGAGGCGCTCGCCGCCGCCGAGGCGAACGGCTTCACGACGACCTGCGAGTCGCTGCAAGGACCCGAGCTCCTTCTCCTCGCTGACGCCGCTCGTTACGCCGGCCGCTTCGATCGCGCCACCGAGGCGCTCGAGATCACACGACGTCGCTTCGCTGGTAGCGACGCGGCCGCGACCGCCGCGTTCGAGCTCGGTCGCATCGAAATGGACATTCGCCGCGAGCTCGGCGCCGCTGGCGATCACTTCGAGACCTACCTCCGCGAACGGCCGAGCGGCACGCTGGCCCGCGAGGCCCTCGGCCGAGCGATCGAGGCGCGTCATCGCGGTGGAGATAGCGGCCGCGCCGAGCGGCTTGCGGTTCGTTACCTCGCGGCGTATCCCGATGGACCGCACGCCAAGCTTGCACGCAAGCTCACGGCGGCCGAGTCCGCTCACGAGTAGAACGCAGAGAGAAGACCAGAGGGATCGTCGTGTTGAGGGGTGGCTGCCTGCGAGGAATGACCGCGATCGCGTGCTCGCTCGCGGTCGCGCTGTCCGCGCGGGGCGCCGCGGCGGCGCCGCCCTCGCCTTCCCCTTCGACGTCGAAGACGGTCGTCGTCGCGGGTCCGCAAGACGACGCGATCGCGACGCGCCTCCAGAAGGAGCTCACCGCGCTCGGCTACGAGACGGTTCGGCTCGGGGCGCTCGACACGTGCTCGCGCCAAGCCATCATCACCGCGACGAACGAGAGCTCCGCGATCGCCGCGACGTGCTCCGACGGCGATCAGGTGGGCGTATGGATCGTCGACTCGCAAGGGACGCTTCGTCTTCGCGACGTCGTCGTCGCTCGTGAAGAGGGTGAGCGCGCGCGTGAGACCACTGCCGTACGCGCCGCCGAGATCACACGCGCGACGCTCTCTCTTCGCGAGGCGGAGGACGAGGCGGCGCGACGCTCGCCTCCACCGGCGCAAGAGCCGCCGCCCGCGCCGGTCAAGTGGGAGACCTACGATCGCGGCGCAGGCGCGGCGAAGCAGCCCGCTTTGCCCGTGCGCGAAGGCCGCGCGCCGCTCCTCGTCATCGGCGGCGGGATCTCGTCGCTGCTCGGCGTCGACGCGACGGTGATCGCGTTCTCGGGACAGGTCGAGCTTCGCCTCCTCAAGAACATGGCGCTCGCCGCGCGGCTCGAGATGCCCGCCGAGTCGTCGACGATCTCGAACGCCGCGAACATCCAGGTCGCGCCGGGCTTGGCGGGCGCCGGCGTCGACTTTCCCCTTCGCGATCCGACCGCGTTCATCATCCCGCGCTTCGGCGGCGGCGTCGGCGGCGTATGGTTCCGCGCGCAGAGGCCCGCAGGTCCAAACAGCCGAGGCGTCTTGCTCTCGGAGGGCAGCGACACCGCGGCGTCGTTCGCGATGTACGGAAACGCAGCGCTCTCGATGCGCATCGTCGGCGCGCTGCGCATCACGGTGGACGGCATCCTCGGGACGACGACGAGCCGGCTCGTCGCTCGGAACGAAGGACAGGCGATCGCTTACTGGGGTCAGCCGTTTGGGACCCTCGCGCTTCGTCTGGAGCTGATGTTTCCATGATCGCCCCGGTCGTGCGAAGACGGTGGCTTGCTTACGGCACGTGCTCACTCTCGCTCGGCGTCGTGATGCTTGCGGCGTCGGCTTGCGGCGACGTGTACGCCGATCCCGAGGGCCCCGAGCAGCCCACCGTCCGACCCGCGACGGACTCGGGCTTCGGAAGCACCGTCTTTCCAAGCGAGGTGCGCGGCGAGTGCCCCGCGAGCCGGCCGCGCGAGAACACGGGCTGCGGCGTCGCGGGCACGACCTGCGAGTATGGCAAGAGCGCCGACTCGCAATGCAACTCCACCTTGGCCTGCTTCGGTGACAGCTTCCGGACGTATTGGGACGCTCGCCCCACCGATCGCTGCCACGCCAAGACATGCCCCACGACGCCGGTCGACGTGTCCAACCTCGAAGGAAAGCCGTGCGAGCTCGCCGTCGACGACGGAGGCGCGGGCGATGTCGATCCCGACGGAGGAGCGACGACGAAGCCGATCACCGACGCAGACGAAGCCGTCTGCAACATGGCGAACGGCGTCTGCGCGTGCACGACGGGCGCGAGCGGCACGGCGCACGCACGCGTCTGGGTGTGCATGAAGCCGCTCGCGGTCTGCCCACCGAATCGCCCGCTCGCAGGGACGGTGTGCAGCGGCGCCCTCTACTGCGACTACGGCAGCTGCGCGTTCAAGCGCGGCGTCGTGATGGAGTGCCAGAACGATCGCTGGCAAGTATCGGGAGCGACCTGCCCATGAGCCCTCGTCGCGCAGGTGTCTGGATCGGCGCTGGGGTTGGGAGCCTCGTGACGCTTGTGGTCCTGTCGCTCGCCGCGTGCAACAGCGACCCGCCGCCGTTTGGGACGTTCGGCGTCCCGACCTTCGAAACGCCTCCATCTCGCCCGCCCGACCCGACCGGTCCGTTTGCTTCGAACGAGAGCCCGTGCCCGGGCTACCAGCCGCCCGGCGTCGGGACCGACTGCTCGGTCATTTGGTCAACGATCGTCACGCCTTGGGACGGACGCTGCGAGTACGGCCACGATCTCGATCGCGCGTGCAACGAGCTCTACGACTGCTCGTCGACCTGGAGCCGCCAGCCGAAGCGAAGCTGCACGAACCGTTGCCCGGCGACACGCGACGCGATCGTCGTGGGTGCGGCGTGCTCGGACACGTCGATGGGTTGCAGCTACGTCGAAGGGACATGCGCCTGCGCCCCCGATCCCAACGCCGACGCGGGCTTGCAGGATGCCGGCGACGGAGGCAGCACACAAACGCCCACCGGGATCTGGAAATGCGCCCCGCCACCAGGAAATGGATGCCCCGCGCAGCGTCCGCCGCTCGGATCGGACTGCGTTCGAGCGATGACCTGCGACTACGGGTCGTGCGGTCTTCGGCGGGATTTGACGTATGCTTGTGATGGGGCGACGTGGTTTCAGACGTCGTCCGATTGCCCTTAATTCATGGACCGTTTTCGACCGCTCCGGCCACTAACCAAGACGCGGTTCGCTGCACGGTCACGACTCGGCTCACGTTCTTGTCACGTTCTTGGTGGAGGCTTCGCTCAATGAAGAAGAACGCTCTCGGACTCGTCCTCAAGTCACCCGTCCTGTGGGGGCTTCTCGTCGTCGCGTGCAGCAGCGCGCGCTCGGACAACACGGGCGGGACCGTGCTCCCGCCGTCGGTCAACGAGCCTTCCACTCCGCCGAGCCCGCAGCCCGACTTCGGTCAGGTCGTTAGCCAGCAAGAGCCGCCGCCGCCGATCAGCGGGGGCACCCTCGCCGTCGACAAGACGCAAGGTATCGCCGTCGCGTCGGATCCCGATCGCGATCGCGTCTACGTCGTCGACATCGCGGCCCGCAGCGTTCGCCACACCATTCAGCTCGACAAGCACACCGAGCCTGGTCGCGTCGCGCTGAGCGGCGCTGGCCTCGCGTTCGTCGCGCTTCGCTCCTCGGGCCAGCTCGCGACGATCGATCTCGATCGCGGATCGGTCTCGCTCGCGCAAGCGTGCGTCGCTCCGCGCGGCGTCACCTACGACGCGAAGAAGCAGGTCGTGCTCGTAGCGTGCGCCAGCGGCGATCTCCTCACCTTCCTCGGCAACGGCCAGGGTCCCACCACGCGCATCGCGATGGGCCGCGACCTCCGTGACGTCATCTTGGTCAATGGCAACGTGATGACCACGCGCTTCCGCTCGGCGCATCTCGTCCCGCTCACCCCAGCCAACGAGGTCGGCAGCGATCGCGAGCTCGGCGGCTCGAACCTCGCGTGGCGTGCGGTCGCCGCGCCGCCTGATCCGGGCAACCCGTCGAGCACCGAAGAGACACCGGCGGTCGTGACGCAGGATCCTTCGGCCGAGCCCGTCAAGACCGAGCCCGGTGGCTACGGCAGCGGCGACATCTCGCTCGGCTCCACCTGCGGAACGAGCGTGGGCATCGTCAGCACACGCCTCTGGCTCGCCGGAGACACCGGCGGCTCGGTCCGCATCCCCACCGCGGTGCTCCCCGTCGATCTCGCGACGAACGGACGCGAGTTCGTCGTCGTCGCCGCGGGCAACTCGCACACGAAGCAGCTCCCGCAGCTCTTCATCGTCCAGGGCGACCAGCTTCGCCAAGGCACGCAAGAGTGCGTGAACACCGTGCAGGGCTCCGTGCCCGGCCAGGCCATCGCCGCGGCCTTCGATCAGAAGGACGAGCTCCTCGTCCAGACACGCGAGCCCGCCGCGCTCCACATCATGAGCGACGATCGCCGCCGCCCGATGAAGACGATCATCCTCTCGAGCGAGACGCGCGAGGACACGGGCCACGCGATCTTCCACTCGAACGCCGGCGGCAACATCGCCTGCGCCTCCTGTCACGCCGAGGGCGCCGACGACGGTCGCACCTGGGAGTTCGTCGGCATGGGCCCGCGCCGCACGCCGTCGCTCCTCGGCACCACACGTCACACCGAGCCATTCCACTGGAACGGCGACATGAAGGACCTCTCCACGCTCGTCGATCACGTCTTCGTCGAGCGCATGAGCGGCCCGAAGATCGACAAGAACCAGGTCGACGTCCTCGGTAACTTCCTCTTCACGTTGCCGCCGCCCGCCAAGCTTCGCGCCGAGGCCGACGTACCCGCGCGCGGCAAGCAGCTCTTCGAGCAGCGCTGCTCGTCATGCCACGCCGGCGACATGCTCACGAACAACAAGAGCGTCGACATCGGCACCGGCGACAACGGCACCTCTGCCGCGTTCCAGGTCCCGTCGCTCATCGGCATCGGCTGGCGCGCTCCGTACCTCCACAACGGCTGCGCGAAGACGCTCTTCGATCGCTTCAACCCGGGCTGCGGCGGCTCCGCGCACGGCGACACGAAGGACCTCTCGAAGGATCAGATCGCGGACATCGTCTCGTTCCTCGAGACGCTCTAGCGAAGGCGAAGAGCGCGAAGAGCGCGATGAAGAGGCGGCGCCTACTCCCTGCGAGTCGGCGCCGCTGTCTTTTTGGGAGCGGCCTTCGGTGCGCGCGCAGGAGCCTTCTTCGCGGCAGGTGCAGCAGGGGCCGCGGAGGCCGAGGCGGCGGGCGTCGCGGCGGGCGTGAGATCGGCGGTCGGCTGCGTGAAGGCGACCGGCGGGACGACGGCCGGCGCGTGGGTCGCGGTGATCGCGGACGGGGCAGAGAGCGACGCGGCGTTCGCTGCCGCCGCGGCGGCCGCGTCGGCTTGGCGTTGACGTCGCGGCGAGATCGCGAGGATGCCAAACGCGATCACGAGCGAGAACGTGAGGAAGGCGTAGAGGTGGCGCGTCATCCCGCTGCTACGCCGGGTGATGAACGTCGTGGTCGCCCCGTGCGCGCCCGACGGCGTGAACGGATAGGAGGCGATGACGATGCCGTCCTGCGTGTTCACCTGGTTCGACGGAGGCGGCTGCTGCGCCATCTGCGTTCGACCCGGATATCGTCCTCGCGCGTCCATCGTTGCCTTACCCGCAACATCCACGAGCATCGGTCGTGCCACGATCGGGATGCACGAAGCGCCCACGATCGGTCGAAGCAGGAGTGGTATTTTCCGTCCGATCACGTGTATTGCGCATTCGTTTGCGCAACCGGGCTCGCGAAATCTTGGGGATCGAGGATCGATCTCGAACCACCAGTCGTGCCCACATTTCCTCTGGAAATCAGGGATCCGGTCGCGCGAGCCCAACGAGCTTGAACCCTCCAGACCCCAGATCATAGAGGTGCGCCTCGGCTGCTCCCTTGGCCGCGCCGTTCTTGATCGACACGACGACGTAGCCGTTCGGGGCGCTGTGAGGCAGCGTCATGCAGAGGCTGCCCTCGGGCCCGGCGTCGACCCGAAGCGGAGCGCCGTTGACCGTCGCCGCGTAGTGAAACTCGCCTTCCGGCCGGACGTTGCGACGGCGCGCCAGATCGGTTCCGCAGAGCTTGTCACCCTCGACCTTCATGTCGCTGATCGGCGAAAGGTTCATCAGGTAGCGATCGAGGATCTTGCGAAGACGCTGCTCGAGCACCTCGGTGATGAACTCGGTCGCCTCGAGGTTCGAGAACTTCCCGAGCTCGACGATCGATCGGATCTCGGCGCGATCGAAGTGCGAGAGGATCCGCGCCATCCACGCGTTGTCGTGCTCGGTGGCGCGGCTGAACGCGGGGTTCGGGTACTCGTTGCGCCATCGCTCCGGGTCGAACTCCTTCCAGTGGAAGTAGCCGAACATCTCCATCCCCTTCGACATCTGCTTTCGTTCCCACGGGCGCTCGATGAGGCCGAAGGTGACGAAGTCGGTGCCGACATCGGCGAAGTCGAGCAAATACGAGTCGCCCATGCGACGCGAGATGCCGTCCCAATCCCAGAGCGAGCCGAGGCAGTCGCTCGTGTCGAGGTAGTAGTGCTTCACCCAGCCGGGCGACGACTCCGGGCTCCCCTTGTCGACGGACATCCACGAGTCCATCGAGTTCTGCTCGCGCGCGTCGAAGTGGTGAAGCCACGCCGCGAGCACGCGCGCGCCGCGGAGGTCGCGACGATCCTCGTGCGGGATGATGTCGTTCGGGTCGTCGCTGCGCGTGCCCTCGTACTTGAACGGCCCGAGCAAATAGCCGCCGAGCCAGGCGCTCGCCTGGAAGCGAATCTTCGGTCCGATGTGGACCGCCTCGCTCAGCACTTTGTCGAGCGCCTTCTCGTCGAAGGGTCGCGAGACGCCGTCGTTCGCCGTCACCTTCAGGTTCGGAAGCAGCTTGAACTTGTCGCGCTCGACGTAGAGCACTTGCTCGCACGACGTGTTGAAGCCGGCGTTGTGGTAAATTGCGGTGCCGATGACGGCCGCCGCGCTCGGCCGCTCGGGCTCCTTCGCGAAGTCCGTCTTGAACATGTACTTCTTCTTGCCGCCGATCTTCACGCGGAAGCCGGGCGACGCGCCGTTCGGCTTGCCCTGATCGATGACGTACTCTTCGGCCTTCGCCGTCTCCGGATCGAGGATCTGCTCCTGCGTGCAGGCGCCGCGTGTGAGCTCTTCGAGGGGGATCTTGCGCACGCCGATGCGGTTCGTGAACCACGCCGAGTCGGGCACCTCATCGAAGGCGGTGACGTTGCGCGCTTCTCGAGGAGGATCGACCGCCCAGATCTTCGCGAGCGGGCGGAAGAGCGTGTTGTCGGCGGCGTCCCACGCGAGCGGCGAGACGTAGGGCTCCGGCGCGCACGAGACGTGGTTCGGGTCTTTGTCGCTCGGCCGCTTCTCGCATTTGACCGACACTGGGTTCAAGTCGGTGTCCTTCGCGAACGGCTCCTTCATCGGAAAACGCGGCGGCTGCGAGGAGCAACCCGAAGCGCCACACGCGCCGACCACGCCCAACGCCACGGCAACATGCCCGAGTCTCATGATGACGCGATGGTAACCAGCTCTGTGTGCGACTAGCTAGCGGCGATGAGCTTGCGGCTGCCGCTCTCGAAGAGAATGTGCACTTTGCCGGGCTCGAGCGCGGTCACGACACCGACACCAAATTTGGGGTGTTCGACGAGCTCGCCTCGCTCGAAGCGGCTGTCGGCGGCGTATTTCCGCCGCGGCTTGCTCTTGTCCGCCGTCGACGTCGCCCAGTCGTCGCGTGGCGACGATTGCGGCGCGGTGGTGCGTGGTGTGCCGAGCGGCTTGTTGTCTTGCGTGCGGTCGTTGAGCTCCTTGACGACCTCACGCTCGTAGCGACGAAGCTTGAGCCCGGCGCGATCGCGATCGTCTCGCTTCGGCTCGGCGCTGTCGAGCTCTGCCCGGATCTTCGGACGAAGCTCGGCGAAGAGCTTCGCGTCTTCGTCCTTCGCGGTCGCGAGCACATTGCCGCCGTACACGACGAGATCGCGGATGTGCGGATGCAGCTCGTCCGCCGACGCGCCGGCGAGGATTCGCTCGAGTTTCTTCACGAGGTACGACGGCGTCCAGACGCCTTCGCCTTCTTTGCGCGCCTCTGCCTTTCGCGACTCGGTGAGCTCCGCGTAGGTGTGAAGCAGCAGAAAGCGCGGATCCTCGGGGTAGCGCTCGTGCAAGATCGCCCAGCACTCCTCGGGCGTGAGCCCCGTCTCGCCGCGCGAATGAATCGCCCACGCGATCGCACGATCGGGAGAGTCCGGCGTTACGTCGGGGTTCTCTTCTTCGAGGTCCTCGAACATCCGTGGCGCATCCTACGGCGGTATGCGCTCACTTCAAGGACTACGTGGCCCGATTCGCCCCTTTTGCAGCCATTCCCCTCATCATCGAAGCCGCAGAAAGCGCTTTCCGTCGAACGGCGGCTCGACCGTTGTGACCTGATTGGTCCCCGCGAAGACGGCGATCGACGTGCCGTCGCTGCGAAGGCCAGCCCATTTCGCCGGTCCTGGACGACCTGGGTGAAGCGTCGTGATCATCGATCCGAAGTCGGTCGCGAAATGTTGGTTCGCGAGCGCGGGTTGGCCGGCGACGAGACGAAGGATCTCCACGCCACTCGACGTCGAGCTCGCGAGGATCTCGTCCTTACCATCGGCGTCGAGGTCGAGCGCAGCGAGCGACGTGGCGAAGCCTGCAGGCGCGGCGTCCGGCACGTAACAAGTGACGAAGGCGGCCGCCTCGAGCTCGATCGCGAGCTCCACACACACGGCCGGCTTGCCTGCCGACAGGGTCGCGAACGCGACATCGCTCCGGCCGTCGGCGTCGAAGTCGCCGCTCACCATCGTCGAGGCGCCGACCGGATGGGGTGTGGACACGACCGTCGGGAAGGTCCCGCTGATCACACGATCGCTCGACCCGCGGAACAAGACGAGCGGGTCGATCGAGAACGGCTCCGCCATCGCGAGGTCGCTGAAGCCGTCTTCGTTCAGGTCGATCGCCCCGACCGCAGCGAACGGCTTCGTCGGCTCGACCCCGAACGCCGCGTCTCCCGCGTCCGGCCCCGCGTCGAACCCGCCATCGGGCGGATCGACAATCTCGAGCAAGAACTGCGACGCCCCGGGTCCGGTGGACGTGCCGAACACGGCCACGGCGACCTTCTTCGTCGTCGCGACGAAGTCACCATAGCCGTCGCCATCGAGATCGCCCGCGCCGGCGATGAACGGGATCTCGCCGAAAGGCACCGTCGTCACCTTCGTCGCGAACGTCTTCGTGTAGTCGAGGCCGATCGACGCTCCAAAGCCGACCGCGAGGTACGGTGGGTCGGTCGCGAACTGATCGCTGTAGACGAAGTCGACGAAGCCATCTCCGTCGACGTCGGAGAAGCCGATCTGGGCCTCACCCTTCGCGAGGCCGAGGCCGGAGCCACCAAACGCACCGGCGTCGGGGTCTTCGGCGCCGGTCAGGAAGCTCGTGAGGTCGTCGTTGCCCGCGAGGAGGGGCATGAGGCCAAAGCCGTTCGAGAACTCGACGAGCGTCATCAGATCAGGACGACCATCGCCGTTGAGATCGAACATCGTCCCGACCGGCGCGCCCTTCCCGAGATTCCCACCGCGTACGAGCAGCGCGCGCGCGGGGCTCGCCTGCGTGCCGAACGTCTCGGCCGTCTTGCTGTGGAGGCGCCAGAACCAAAGGCCAGGCGTGAGGTCTTCGGGGAGCGTGAGCTCGGCGCCGCTCGCGTCGAACGTCTTCGTATCCTTGTCGCACGCGCGCGTCGGGCAGAGCTCGAGGCGCACGCCGGTGGTGCCCTGGAGCAGCGCCCAACGAAACTTGGGCTTCGTGGCGGAGACCCACGACGCCGTGAGCGGCGCGATCGGACGCGGAGGCGCGAGCGAGTCATCCGGCCGGAGCGGGGCGCCCGTGTCGGGGCTCGTCTGGTCGCCTTCGTCGCTCGCGTCTTTGGTCCCGCCGACGAGCCCATCGAACGACGCGGGTGGTCCACACGCAGCCGTCATCGCGAGCTGCGAAAACGCGGCCATCGCCGCCACGATCGACATCGTGACGATCTGCTTTCTTCGTGTGGACGACGTCGGTCGAGACAAAGGCGCCTACGTTCGAAGCGTACGAGGTCGCCCTAGCGCCTTGCCAGTGAATCAGACGACCCGCGCGCGGTCTCGTGCGCGACGAGCGACGCGCGCGTCTCGCGATCGTCTCCACCTGCGCGTGGGCCTAGCGAATCGACGGGCCGAGCTTCCTGAGGAACTTGTGCCCGGTGATCACGAGCGTCTGAATCGGCTTCGTGCCCTTGTAGATGTAGAACGACTGACCATCGGCGCCGAGCGCAGCCCATCGTGCGTCGTCGTCCGCGCCACCGCCACGACCGGGATGAATCATCGTGACGTGCGGGCCGAAGCCTCCGCCGATCGCTTCGGGCGTAAAGCCGGTCGCCGATCGAACGAGCGCGGTGACGTTGCCCTTGCCGCTCGTCGCGACGAGGTCGTCGATGCCGTCGTGGTTGAGGTCGCCGGCGACGAGATCGGTGGCGACATCGTCGGCGGTGCCGCTCAGCGAGCAGTTGTCGATCGTGAGCGCGCCCGCGTTGGGCGTGTAGATGCACACCGCGGCCTGCGCGCTGATGACGGTCGAGAACGCGATGTCGAGCTTGCCGTTGCCGTCGAAGTCGCCTGACGTCACGGCAATCGCGCGGGACGGGATGCTCGCCGGCGGAAGGGCGAGGGCGAGCGTCGAGAGCGACTTGAAGCGGTTCACGTCACCGCGGGTGAAGCGAATGGGCGAGCTCGCGATCGTCGAGGAGGAGACGACGTCGGAGAAGCCGTCACCGTCGAAGTCAACGCCGCCCGCGAGCGTGAGCAGGGGTCCCTTCGGATCTTCGTCGTTCGCGAAGATCATCATCGACGAGCCGCCTCTGGCCGAGCCGAGACCGACGAAGCCAAGCCCGGGATACTGGACGCCGACGTCGCCGAAGCCGTCGCCGTTCACGTCGCCGATCGCGGAGATCGGCGTGACGTACGACGTGTTGTTCGGGATGTACAGCTCGGGCTGCGCGAGGTCGGCCGCGTCGTTGTAGCCGTCAGGACCACCATGGTAGAGGAGGACGCCGCCGCCCTTCTCCGACGTGGCCTGGCCATCCTGGTCGTAGATCGTGTAGATGCCCGACGTCGCGAGATCGCCGAAGCCGTCGCCGTCGAGATCGATGCCGCCGGTGATCGGGTTCGTGAGCGCCTCGGCATAGAAGGCGATGCCTTGATCTTCTTCGATCGTGAAGGTGCCGTCGGCGTGCCCCATGAAGACGACACCCGCGATGACGTTCGGATCGCCCGCCTGCATCGGCAGCGCCTCGTAGGTCATCGCCAGATCGGGGATTCCGTCGCCGTTCATGTCGAGGACGCCGCCCGTCGGCGCGTCGAGGGGCGCGTCTTTGATCGCCGCGTTTGACGGCGTGCGGACGAGCACCTCCCAGACGGGGCTGGCCTTCGAGCCTTCGCTGCCGGTCGTGCGTCCCTTCAAGCGCCAGAACCAGATGCCCGGCGCGACGTCGGCGTCGGCGATGACGTCCGTGCCGGTGCCGACGAAGCGGTGCTCGACCTTCTCGAACTTGCGCGTGCGTGAGAGCTCGACGACGGCGCCGACCTCTCCGTCGGTGGGAGCCCAACGAAACTTCGGGCGAAGCGTGTTCACCCACGTGACCGAGAGCGGGGCGATCGGTCGCGGCGGCGCGAGCGCGTCGTCGGTCGTGGTGCCTGCCGTGTTGCGCGGTTCCTTGTCGGTGGCCGGCGCCTGCGGCGGCTTCTTCTCTTCACCACCGACGAGCCCTTCGAACGTCGAAGGAGAGCAAGCGAGCGCCATCGACGCCGTCATCGCGAACAGAGCTCCTCGAGAGAGCACTCGAGGACGTGATGACGGCTTCGTGGGCATTATTTGAGTCGAGCCTTTACGAGTTGGAAGTAGCGATGAGCCACGCCGCTTGCGCGCGCAGCTTGTGTGACATTGCCGTTGTGGCGCGCGAGGACGCGCTCGACGTAGCGGCGCTCGAACTCCGAGACCACGCGCTCACGGGCGGTGGGGAATGGAAGATCCTCCTCGATGACCGCCGACAGGAAGTCGAGCCCCTGCTGCTTGGCTTCATCGGATCGGTAGGTTGGTCCCAGCTCGCCCATCGTCATTCGCGCCAAAACCGCGGAACGAAGCTCTCTTACGTTGCCCGGCCACGGGTAGTGCTCGAAGCGCGGGAGGAAGTCCTCCGGCAGCTCACCAGCAGCACCTGCGGACGGCGCGAGCTCCACCCAGAAGTGTCTAGCAAGAACCGGGACATCGCCTTCGCGGTCGCGAAGTGAGGGAAGCTCGATCCGGCCCGCGGCGAGGAGGAAGAAGAGATCGTCGTCGAAACGACCTTGTGCGACATCCCGATCGAGGTCACGCCGCGTCGCCGCGATGATGCGAACGTCACGCACCTTCGACATCATCTCGCGGAGCGTGGACTGCACCTCACGCGGCAGGTTGCCGATCTCGTCGATGAAGAGGACGCCGCCGCGAGCTTGCTCGAAGAGACCGCCCGCGCCGAACAAGCGATCGTTCAGCTCGGCGACGGGGATCGTCGACGACTCGAGCGTGATGAACGGACCTTCCGCGCGACCGCTCGCACGGTGGAGCTCCTCGGCGACGAGCTCCTTGCCCGTCCCGGCTTCACCTTCGAGCAGCGCAGGGCGATCGCTTCCCGCGAGCTGGCTCAGCGCCGGATAGAGTCGCTTCATCGCGGGCGACTCGCCGACGACGCGGCCAAACGAGATCGTCTGTCCGAGGTCGGCGGCGCGTGCTTCACCGCGGCGCACCGACAGCACGGACGATCCGATACGGATCGCTTCGCCGCCCTGCAGCGTCGCCTCCTTGATCAAGACACCGTTGACGGTGGTCCCGTTGGTCGATCCGAGATCGAGCACGACGAGCTTCGTGTCGGCGACGGTGAGCGCCGCATGACGGCGCGAGACCTCGCGATCCGAGAGGCGGATCGTGCAGACGGGGCTCTGACCGAGCAGCGCGCGCGTCGGCCCCGAGGCATCGAGGGAGGTCACGAGACCCGCGTCCGGGCCCTCGACGACGGTGATTACGAATGCAGACCCCGCCGCCTCCGGTCGCGAAAAACGCGTCCGGCGGATGGTGGCCATCTCTCCAGGTTTCGTCATGGTTGGCCCGTTCATCCTAGCTCGGTTCTCGTTTCTGTGGGGGCACTGCCCCAGTTCTCATTTTTGCGCGGACTTCAGGCTCACGACGTACGTGACAGCGGCGATCGCGAGAGCGCCGATGCCGATGCCCAGCGACACATTGCGAAGGACCAATTTGTCACTGAGCGCGTCGCGGTCCGATTGAGAACAGTACGGTGCACAATCCCTGCCGAGCCTGTTGGCGTCGTCCGTCATCTGGAGATGCATGTAGAATGCACCTCCGAGCGCGATTAGACCGGTGGCTGCGAAGGCAACAGGGACGTAAGGGAAATGCTGGCCCTCGCCCCGTACCTGCCCACCCCCAGATCGTGGAAGGACGAACGTCCCAGTCACGAGCCTGTTCTTCTCGCCTTCACGCGCGACGACCTTCACCTCGACGAAGCCACTGCCCGGTCGCTCGAAGCGTGCTACGTGAGGCCCTGGGTCGACCGGGATGGCGCGACCGTCGAGGCCGCCCGTGAGACGCTCGCCATCGAGGAGGGCCTTTGCGTCGGTCGCGTCGTGGCCGTCGACGCTCGCCGAGAGCACGAGCGTCGGCAGCGCCTCGTCGACCTCGCGAAGGCCTTTCGAGCAGTCGTCGCGGATCATGTCAGGACACGCTTCGTGCGAGCACGTCACGTAGCTCGAGCGCGCCGCGAGGAGCTTTCTGCCTGCGCGCGACGCCTGCGCCTTGTCGAGCGCCGCGACGCACGCGGCCTTGTTGGGAGCGGCGGTGATGGGTCCGTCGGCGTGTGCGCGGTCGGCCGCGCATACCGCGCCAAGGCCGATCGCAGCCGCGACCGTACGTCTGAGCGTCTTGATCGCGCGATCTTTCCGAAGGAAAGTCGCACCTCCGCACATGAAGATCGCGCGCATCCGATTCGTTCTCTCAAGGCAGGAGCGAGAGTCTCTCGAGAAGCGATCAGACGATCAGAGACACTCTACTTTGTAGTGCTTCTGCCCATTCTCATCGATCGTGAAGGGAATGCGGCAGTCTTTCGACTTCGTGTCCGCGACCGCCACCGGCGCAGGCTGAGGCCCAGGCGCAGCATTGTCTACATGGGCCGCGGCGGGCTGCGCGGCGATCGCGAGCGTCGGCTGTTGAATCTTCGGCGTCGACGCACGCGCTGTCGCCGAGCGCGTGCTCGTGACGCGAGCGGGAGCGGGCTGCGGTGCGGGCGCGGGCGTCACGGCGGGCGCCTCCTCGCTATCCACGTGAGCGGCGAGCGACGGAGCCGGATCGCGGTGCGTCGCGGCGAGCGTCGTCCCGAGCGCTTGCTCGTTCGACGTGGTGGTCACGTGCGCAACGACCGCGGCAGGCGCGTCGTTCTTCGCGCTGCGCGCTACGGCGACGCCGGCCACCGCCATCGCGACCGCCGCCACGCCGATCGCGAGACGCGTCGCGAAACGGGAACGCGACGGGAGCGGCGCGGGCTTCGGGCGCTTCGCGGACGGGCGAAGCATGCTCGCCTTCTCGAGGATCGCGAGGATGGTCGTCGTCGGAGCGGCCTCGACGCGCGAGGGGCGCGACGGGAGCTTGGTCGTCGCGCTGTCGGAGACCGCCGACGCGGGCAGCTTGTTGCCCGACGGAATCTCGCGCGGCGTGATGAACTGACGAACCCAGGCCGAGACCTCGGTGCGCGTCGGGAGCTGCACGACGCCCGCGAGCGCCTGGGCCATCGAGAGCGCGCTGTCGAAGCGATCCGTCGCTTCGCGTGCGAGCGCGCGCATGACGATCGCGTCGAGCTCGGCGGGGATCTCGGCGACCTTCGAGCGGGGCGACGCGATCGGCTCTTCGCTGATCTTGCGCACGAGCGCGGTCTCGCTCGGACCTTCGAAGAGACGCTCACAGACGAGCGCCTCCCAGAGCGTCACGCCGGCGGCGTAGACGTCGACCTTGTGATCGATCGACTCGCCGAAGAGCTGCTCCGGCGGCATGTACGGGATCTTGCCCTTGATCTCGTTGTCGTTCGAGTGGTGCGTGTTCTGGCGTGCCTTCGCGACACCGAAATCGAGCACGCGCGAGAGGCCGTCGAGACCCACGAGGACGTTTTGCGGAGAGACGTCGCGATGGATGATGGAGAGCGGCGCGCCGTCGTCGTCGTCCTTCGCTTGATGTGCTTCGTGAAGGCCGAGCAAGAGGTCGTGCACGATCGCGCACGCGATCGGGACCGGGATGCGGACATTGGCCGTGCGAGCGGCGCGAAGGAGATGCGCGAGCGAAGCGCCCTCGACGTACTCCATGACGAGGAGGAGGTGTCCGTCGTCGGCGACGATATCGAGCGTGGGGACGATGTTCGGATGGCGAAGGCGCGCGGTGAGGCGTGCTTCATCCATGAACATCGAGACGAAGCTCGGGTCCTTCGCGAACTGCGGGTGCATGCACTTGATCGCGACGAGTCGCGAGAAGCCCATCGGCCTGCGCATACGCGCGAGGTAGACGGTCGCCATGCCACCGCTCGCGAGCTCGCCCAAGAGCTCGTAGCGATCGCCGTCCTTTTGAAGAGTTGAGCTCACCAGCATCGTGTCCCGCCAATCCCTTGCGCATGTCGAGCAAGGTCGATGCCGCGGACACGGATCATGGGTTGCTCTCTACACAACTCCAATTTGCGGTGGGAAACGGAATGGCGCCGATGTAGGCGCGATTGTCGTGTGCTGTCGAGGCAGCGATCTCACAAACCGATGGCCCGGATCAGCCGCTCCATCGCCGGGGCCCATGTTTTCAAGGGTGGGAAGGGCACGCGATCCAGATCGCGGCTGCCCCATGCCGCTTCTCGTTCCACCCCAAGTGCAAAATGATGCGTGAATTGAAGTGCAGAAGTTCGCACCCGCGCGAAGAACAACGCGCGCCCTGATCACGCGGATCGTATCCGCGGAGAATCGGAAACGGTTTTCGCGGGTGATCGACGCGACGCGCCGAGAAGAAAAGAAGAGACGCGTTTGAAAACAGCAACCGTCGTCACTTTTTTGATGTGGGAAGTCGCCACAACCTGCGACGGTACGTCTCCGTTTTCGTTTGGAGGAGGCAGTCGCCAATGGCTCAATTCAAGAATTTTCAAATCATCGGTCTGTCGGGTTTGGTCGCGACCCTCGGCGTGACGTCATCCATCGCCGCGTGCTCGTCCTCGACGACGGACACGACGAGCAGCAGCTCTTCGGGTAGCTCGGGCACCACGAAGGACGCCGGCTCCTCGGGATCGTCTGGCTCCTCCGGATCGAGCGGCTCGTCGGGCTCGTCCGGATCGAGCGGCTCGTCGGGCTCTTCCGGATCGTCAGGCTCTTCCGGATCGTCGGGCTCTTCCGGATCGTCCGGCACGGTCGACCCCGCGACGTGCGGGAAGAAGGCAACCATCGACGCGTGCTTCCAGTGCTGCGACCCGACCGGCGCGTCCATCGTCGGCGACAAAGCCTTCGTCACGTGCGCGTGCGGCGACTCGTGCAAGACGGAGTGCGCGGGCGAAGCGGTCTGCACCGACCCGACGAAGCAGCCGGCGCAGAAGTGCATCGACTGCCTCAACGGCAAGGCGGCGAGCGACGCTTGCGAGCCTGACGCCGCGAAGGCTTGCGGCGCAGACGCCGCGTGCAAGGCCGCTGCGACGTGCGCGCAAGACGCGAAGTGCCTCGACCTCCCCGAGATGTGATCTGACGGCCAACGTCTAAGGCACCCGATCGCACCAAGCTCGGGCGCCCGAACGTCACATCGAAGACCGACGATACGTCTGCTAGAACGCAGCTCGTATCGTCGGTTTTCTTTTGTGGGCCGGCGTTCTTCTTCTTCCCCATGAGCAACGAAGAGAGTCGCGCGAAGGCGAAGCCCGCGGACACGGACAAGACGGGCACGAGCGCGAACGGCGCGCCCTCGCAGAAAGCCCTCGCGAACCGCCTGACCGCGGCGATCGCCACGCCGATCGTCCTTCTCCTGATCCTTGGCGTCGTGCTCGGACGCCAGATCGTCCAGATGTCCGATGACGCGCGCTGGGTCGACCACAGCGACCAGGTGATCGCGACGATGAACGACACCGTCCGTCAGATCATCGATCAGGAGACGGCGGTTCGCGCCTATCTCCTCACGGAGGACCGCTCGTTTCTCGATCCGTATTACGCCGGGCGTCCCGGCGAGAGCTTCGATCGACTGAACGGCTTGGTCGCGGACAATCCGATCCAACAAGCGCGTTTCCGGGAGGCGCGCGAGCGCTACAACCAGTGGCTCCATCTCGTCGAGCAGGTGGTGCGCGACAACGACAAAGCGTCGATTGTGGCCGCGAAGTCGATGACCGGCATGCGCGAGCGAAAGGCGCGCATGGACGCCGTTCGCGAGTCGATGAAGCGCGCGCTCGACATCGAAGAAGACATCCGACATGAACGGGTCGCGAAGTCGAACGCATCGGCCGAGCTCACCCGCATCCTCTTCGTCGGCCTCATCGGATCGTTCGCCGCCGTGCTCGCGTTCCTCTCTCGCCGGCAGCTCGCGACGATCGCGGCCACCTTCGGCTCTGCGCTCAGCGCCGAGACGCAGGCGCGTCGAGCGGTCGAGAAGGAGGCGTGGATTCGCGCCGGCATCGCCAAGGTGGTCAAGGGCCTACAGGGCGAGAAGTCGCTCGCGCAGCTCGGAAACGAATGCCTCGCGACGCTCGCTTCCTACACGAAAGCCGACGTCGGCGCGTTCTTCACGAAAGACGCCGGGTCGTGGAGACGCCGCGCGGGTCTCGCGATCGACGCGAGCGCAGAGGAAGCGAACGAGTCGTTTCCCGAAGGAGAAGGCATCGTCGGTCGCGCGGCCGACATCGACGGTCCGCTTCTTCATTTGAAGAAGCTCCCCGCCGGCTTTCTCAGAATTCGTGGCGGTACGGGCGAGGCCGCGCCGAACGAGGTCATCGTCATCCCCGCGCGCATCGACGGCAAGACGAACGCGGTGATCGAGCTCGGCTTCCTCAAGGCTCCCTCGGCGCGTGCGCTCGAGCTGTTCGGTCGTCTCGGCGAGAGCGTCGCGCTCGCGGTGCGGTCGGCCGAGCACAAGGAGCGCCTTCGCGAGCTGCTCGAAGAGTCGCAACGACAGGCCGAAGAGCTCCAGACGCAGCAAGAAGAGCTCCGCGTGGCGAACGAAGAGCTCGAGGCGCAGACCACCGCGCTCCGCACGACGCAGAAGCAGCTCGAGACGCAGCAAGCGGAGCTCGAACAGACCAACGATCATCTCACGCACCAGTCGAAGCTCCTCGAGCGGCAGAACGCGCAGCTCGCGCAGACGCAGACCGAGATCGCGACCAAGGCCGCGGAGCTCGAGCGCGCGAGCCAGTTCAAGTCGGAGTTCCTCTCGAACATGTCCCACGAGCTGCGCACGCCGCTGAACAGCTCGCTCATCCTCGCCAAGCTCCTCGCCGACAACAAAGACGGCAACCTCACCGCCGAGCAGGTGAAGTTCGCCGAGACGATCTACTCGGCAGGCAATGACCTCTTGACGCTCATCAACGACATCCTCGATCTGTCGAAGATCGAAGCCGGCAAGATGGACGTTCACGCCGGTGACGTCGCGCTCGATCGGCTGCGTGAATCCTTGCGACGAACATTCGAGCCCGTCGCCGTTCAACGAGGGCTGCGCTTCACGGTCAACCTCGCGGCGTCCGTGCCGACGATGATCGCCACCGACAGCCAGCGCCTCGAGCAGATCCTGAAGAACCTCATCTCGAACGCGTTGAAGTTCACCGAGCGCGGTGAGGTGAGCGTGGACGTGTCCGCCCAGGGCGAGCGGATCTCGTTCGCGGTGCGAGACACCGGCATCGGGATCCCGATCGATCAGCAGAAGCTCATCTTCGACGTGTTTCGTCAGGCCGACGGCACGACGAACCGCAAGTACGGCGGCACGGGCCTTGGCCTCTCGATCTCGCGTGAGCTCGCGCGGTTGCTCGGCGGCGATGTCTCCGTGTCGAGCGAGCCGCAGAAAGGAAGCACCTTCACGCTCTCGCTCCCGCGCGTCTACGCAGGAGAGGCGACGCTGCAGCTCCCCGTGTCACGGATGCCAGTGCCTTCGCCCGTGCAGGCTCCGGCACCTGCGCCTGCGCCCATCGTGAGCGCCGCGCCGAAGACGAACGGTCACACGAACGGCGAGCACGTGCTCGACCCTCATCGCAACACCGTGCTCCTCATCGAAGACGACGAGGCGTTTGCCGAGGTATTGGCCGACGTCGCGCGAGAGTCGGGCTTTCGGTGCGTGCGCGCTGACACCGCGCAGCGCGGCCTCGAGCTCGCGAAGAAGCACACGCCGATGGGCATCGTGCTCGACATGAAGCTGCCCGATCACACCGGCCTCTCGGTGCTCGATCGCCTCAAGCGCGATCCCGCGACGCGACACATCCCCGTCCACGTGGTGTCCGCGACGGACTTCACCGCGCCCGCTCTGTCGATGGGCGCGACGGGCTACCTGATGAAGCCCGTCCGCCGCGAGCAGCTCGTCGACGCCTTTCGCTTGCTCGAGGCGCGCAGCACGCACCGCATTCGCAAGGTGCTCGTCGTGGACGACGACGCTCAGCTGCGCGATAGCGTCTCCAAGCTGCTCGGCCGCAGCGACGTCGAGATCAGCACGGCGGCGTCGGCCGCAGCCGCGCTCGATTTGCTTCGAAAGCATACGTTCGATTGCATCGTCACCGATCTCGGTCTGCCCGATCAGAGCGGCTACGACCTGCTCGAGACGATGGCGACCGAGGAGCCTTATTCGGTCCCGCCGGTGATCGTCTACACGGGGCGTGCGCTCACCGCCGCCGAAGAGACGCGTCTGCGAAAGTACTCGCGGTCGATCATCGTCAAGGGCGCACGCTCACCCGAGCGACTCCTCGACGAGGTCACGCTCTTTCTCCATCAGGTCGAGGCCGAGCTGCCGGCCGACCAACAACGCCTCTTGAAGGAGGCTCGCCATCGCGAGGCCGCCTTCGAAGGAAAGAACATCCTCGTCGTCGAGGACGACGTTCGAAACGTCTTCGCGCTCTCGAGCGTCCTCGAGCCGAAGGGCGCCAAGGTCGTGATCGCGCGCAACGGCAAGGAGGCGCTCTCGGTGCTCGAGAAGGGCGAGAAGATCGATCTCGTCTTGATGGACATCATGATGCCCGAGATGGATGGCCTCGAGGCGACCCGACGCATCCGCAAGATGCGCGAGCACGCGCGGCTCCCGATCATCGCGCTCACCGCGAAGGCGATGCCCGACGACCAGGAGCGCTGCCTCGCCGCTGGCGCGAGCGACTACATCGCGAAGCCGCTCGACGTCGAGATGCTTCTCTCGCTGCTACGCGTGTGGATGCAGAGGGCCTGACGCCGAAGCGGCAAGACGAGACGAAGGAAAGCGAGCGCACACGATTGGACGTCACCGGCGAGAACGAGCTTCGGCAATTGCTCGAGACGATCTACCAGCGCTTTCACTACGACTTTCGTCAGTACAGCCCTGCGTCGGTGAAACGTCGCGTCACGCAGGCCGTGCGCGCGCTCGAGTGCAGCTCCATCTCCGCGCTGAGGGAGCGGCTCCTCCAAGATCCGTCGGCGTTCACGATCCTCCTCCAATACCTCACGGTGCAGGTGAGCGATCTCTTTCGCGACCCCGCGTACTTTCGCGTCCTTCGAGAGCGCGTCGTTCCGGTGCTGCGAACGTATCCATCGCTGAAGATCTGGGTCGCGGGGTGCAGCACGGGAGAAGAGGTCTACTCGATCGCGATCTTGCTCCGCGAAGAAGGGCTCTTCGACAACACGATCATCTACGCGACGGACATCAGCAGCGACGCGCTCCGCGCCGCCGAGGCAGGGATCTACCCGATCGAGCGGCTCAAGACGTTCACGCAAAATCACCAAGCCTCCGGTGCGCCGTGCTCGCTCTCCACGTACTACACGGCGAAATACGGCTCGGCGGTGTTCGACCGAACGCTTCGCAAGAACGTCGTGTTCACCGACCACAGCCTCGCGACCGACAACGTCTTCGCGGAGGTGCAGCTCGTGTCGTGCCGCAACGTCCTCATCTACTTCGAGCGGACGCTTCAAGAGCGCGCGTTCGGCCTCTTCGAAGACTCGCTCTGCATGCGAGGCTTCTTGGGGCTCGGGATGAAAGAGACGCTTCGCTTCTCGAAGCACGAGGGCAAGTTCGAGGTCTTCGCGGCGGAGGAGCGATGGTATCGACGATGCTAGAAGCGAGGTCCACCGGGGACGCGCATCGCGCGCCGTCGATCGAGGCCGTCGTGATCGGCGGATCGGCGGGCGCCGTGACCGCGCTCGGTGAGATCTTGCCGCGGCTCCCGGCCGAGTCTCCGCCCATCCTCGTCGTCGTGCATGTCCTTCCGACCGCGCCGAGCCTCTTGGCGGAGATCTTCCGGCCGCGCTGCGCCATCCGCGTTCGCGAAGCAGAGCTCGCTGACCCGATCGATCGAGGTGCGGTGTATTTTGCACCATCCGACTACCACTTGCTCGTCGAGTGGTCGCGTCACTGCGGCCTGTCGATCGAGCCACCCGTGCACTTCTCGCGCCCCTCGATCGACGTCCTCTTCGAGTCGGCCGCCGACGTGTACGGGCGGAATTTGGTCGCGATTGTCCTCACCGGCGCTAGCAGCGATGGTGCAGAAGGTCTAAGAGCCGTGGAGCGAGCTGGCGGCTTGTCGCTGGTTCAAGATCCAGCGACCGCCGAAATCAAGACCATGCCCGACGCCGCGATCGCCGCCGTTCCCAGCGCCCGCGTCGTCCCGCTGTCCGAGATCGCGCCGCTGCTCGTGGACCTCTTCACGCGTTCGCAGGGCTCTTCTCCCGCTTCCTCTTCCTCGTCTTCGGCATCTTCATCTGCGGGGGTGGGTGAAACATGAGCTCGCACGCACCTCCGACGATCGCCAAGGTCCTCCTCGTCGACGATCTCGACGAGAATCTTCTCGCGCTGAAGGCGCTGCTTCACCGCCCCGACGTCGAGGTCCTCACCGCTCGGTCGGGACGAGAGGCGCTCGAGCTGCTCCTCGTGCATGACGTCGCGCTCGCGCTGCTCGACGTTCAGATGCCGGAGATGGACGGCTTCGAGCTCGCCGAGCTGATGCGCGGCGCCGATCGCACACGCCGCGTCCCGATCATCTTCGTGACCGCCGGCGCGCGCGAGGTCGGGCGCGTCTTCCGCGGCTACGAGGTCGGCGCCGTCGACTTCCTCTTCAAGCCGATTGATCCGGTGCTCCTCGCGCACAAGGTTTCCACGTTCGTCGATCTGCATCACCAGCGCCTCGAGATCGAGCGCCTCGCGGAAGAGCGAAGCGAAATGCTCCGCCTCAACGAGATGTTCATCGCGGCGATCAGCCACGATCTTCGCTCACCGCTCTCGAGCGTGCTGATGGGCGCTTCACTCCTCGATCGTGAGGTCAGCTCCCCCTCGGCCAGGCAGACGCTGGCGCGCGTGCGTTCGAGCGCCGAGCGAATGGTGGGCATGCTCGACCAGCTCTACGATCTTGCACGAGCACGGCTCGGCGGCGGCATCGCGATCGATCCGAAGGACGCAAACTTCCGCGCGCTCGCCGACAAGGTGCTCGAAGAGCTACGCCTCGTGTACCCCGATCGCGCGCTCCAGGTCACCTACGACGAGGGCTCCACCACCGGCGTGTGGGACGAGTCACGCATCGAGCAGATCATCGCCAACCTCGTCGGCAACGCGCTTCGCTACGGCACGAAGGGAACGGACGTCCGTGTCTCGATCCGAAGCTCGGCGTCGTCGATGGTGCTCGAGGTGCACAACGCAGGCGCGATCTCGGAGGAGATCAGGGCCACGCTGTTCGATCCCTTCCGGCGAGGAGAGACCGGCCGCGACTCCCGCGCCGCGCGCGACAGCCTAGGTCTTGGGCTGTTCATCGTGCGCCAGATCGTGCTCGCGCATGGCGGCACGATCGACGTCACGTCCTCCCCCGATCACGGCACCACATTCCGCGTCGAGCTTCCCCGCAACGCACGCGTACGCAAAGGCAAGAGCGGCCGCCCGTCGCTCGAGCCGTGATCGCACCACCTCGGCAGAGCGAGCGACTTGGCCTCTGCCGAGCTCGCGGCGTACTTCGGCAGAGCGGGCGACTTGGCCTCTGCCGACCTCGCGGCGGACTTCGGCAGAGCGGGCGACTTGGCCTCTGCCGAATTCGCGGCGTACTTCGGCAGAGCGGGCGACTTGGCCTCTGCCGACCTCGCGGCGGACTTCGGCAGAGCGAGCGACTTGGCCTCTGCCGAATTCGCGGCGTACTTCGGCAGAGCGGGCCTCTGCCGAAGTGACGTGATCAAAGCAGGCGCGTGTCGGCGGGCGGCTCGGTGAAGCGATCGTTTCGTCCGTCGACGTAGCGAATCGGCGCAGCCGCGAGCTCATCGCGGCTCACCCCGTCGAGCGACGCGATCGCGACCGCATAGAACTTGCCGCCGAATTGAGGTGCGGTGCCCCACGCAGCCACCCGCACGCCGCATGTCCTGCAAAATTGGAAGTGGAGGACGGAAGGCCGCCCGGGCGGCGTCCACTGGTAGTCGCTCTGCGCGGCCTCGGCGCCCGGCGCGAAGTGAACGTGATCGGCGTTCACGATCGCGAACCACGCGCGCGCCTTCGTGCAGAACGAGCAGTTGCATCGATGCGTGCCTTCGCTGAGGTCGATGTCCGCCGTGAATGTCACCGCGCCGCAATGGCAGCTTCCCGAATATGTCTTTTGTCCCATGGGATTGTCCTTCTCCACCTCGCCCCAACGGCGATCGGCCGAGTTTGTTGTACGTACACCACTTGCGTTTCGCAAGTGGTTTAATTGCATTTCGCAACTGGTTGCAACAAAGCATTGGCGATCGCATAGAATGCGGGGGCGTCATGATGAAGCCGTCCCCGCGAGCTCCACGCTCGTACTGTCCGATCAACTTGTCGCTCGAGATCTTCGGCGACAGCTGGACCTTGCTGATCCTGCGCGACGTGATGTTCGCCGGAAAGCGGCACTTCGGCGATTTCCGAACGTCCGAAGAGCAGATCTCGTCGAACATCCTCGCCGATCGCCTGAAGATGCTCGTCGAACGCGGCGTCCTCGTGAAGACGGACGATCCGACGCACAAGCAGAAGGCGATCTACAGCCTGACCGACGACGGCATCGCGCTTCTCCCGATCCTCGCGCAGATCGGGATCTGGGGTCGCCATCACGTTCCTGAGAGCGAGAAGGGTGACCCTCAGGTCAAGGCGTTCAACCGCATGCTGGACAAGGGCGGCCCTCGCTACTGGGAGGAGCTCATGGCGAAGCTCCGCGAGGAACACCGGTCCGCTCCGAGCGCGACCGCCTCCCGTGAGACCAAGAAGGCGAAGCGTCCCGATCCGGATTCCTCGAGGCCGACGAAGGCCCGCATTTCGCGCCGTTGACCTTGGCCGTCACCCGTTCGGGTCTTAGCCGCGACCGCGAACCGTGATACCTAGACAACATCGTCTCGCCTTCTTTTTCGCAGAAAACACCGGACGATGGAGCCCTGATGCGTCGCACTTCTCTTCTTCTCATTGCATTGATTGGCGGCACCGCGGCGTGCACCGCCATCCTCGGAGACTTCGAGGTTTCCGATCAGGCCACCACGGACGGCGGCAGCAGCGGCAGCAGCGGTAGCAGCGGTAGCAGCGGCGGATCATGCGACAAGATCTGCGCGAACAACTGCGTGTCGAAGACCGATCCGCTCTTTGGATGCGCGACCGCGGCGTGCACGCCTTGCGAGCCAAAGACGAACGCCAAGCCCGCATGCACCGCCGAGGGCGCCTGCGCCTTTCAATGCAACGACGGATTCTCCGACTGCGACGGCAACCCCGCGAACGGCTGCGAGGCGACCTCCGGCACCGACGTCAACAACTGCGGAGGCTGCAAGAAGGTGTGCGGCACGATCAACACGAACGCCGCGCCGAAGTGCGAAGCCAGCAAGTGCGTCTTCTCGTGCAAGAAAGACTTCGCGCACTGCAGCCCCACGTCGACCGACGGCTGTGAGACGGATCTGTCGAAAGACGCCGAGAACTGCGGCGCATGCGGGCATTCGTGCCTTGGCGGCAAGTGCAACGCAGGCAAGTGCCAGCCCTTCCAGCTCGCGAGCGTCTCGGTGCCGAGCGGCATCGCCGTCGACGCCACGCACGTCTACTTCACCTTCCCGAGCGTGCCGAACATCCAGCGCGTACAGCGTGATGGCAAGTGCACGCCGGCGGCGCCCTGCCCGCAAGACTTCGCGGGCTCTGGTGTCGGCGACCCGCTCTCGAAGATCCGCGGACCGTCCGCGATCGTGAGCGACGGCACGTTCGTCTACTGGACGAACCAAGCAAACGGCAACATTGGTCGTCGCTCGACCGCGATCACGACGCCGCCGAGCGAGATCATCAACTTCGGCCCGGCCACGTCGACCCAGCCTGGCTACATCACGCTCGCGGGCGGCAAGGTGTTCTGGACGAGCGGCTTCGCCAACGCAGAGCCGACCGCGCACGTCAGCCGCGCGGATCTCGACGGCAAGAACGTCACCGCGATCGCAAACTACGCGAACCCCGCGACCACCTTCTTCGGCTTCGGCGGCATCACCACGGACGGCACCGGGATCTTCTGGGCCTCCGAGAAGTCCGGCGTCTTCCACGCTCCGGCGACCGCGGCCCTGTGCACCGAGAGCTCGTCGGCGTGCGTCTCGTACGGAAGCGCGTCGGGCGCGTTCGGCGTCGCGGTCGACAACGCGTTCGTCTACTGGACCGAGCCGACGAGCGGCACGGTACGCAAGGCTCCGAAGGCGGGAGGCCAATCGACCGTGATCGCCACGAACCAGGACAGCCCGCACGCCATCACGGTCCTCGACAACTTCGTCTATTGGGCCAACACCGGCAACTCGAGCGCGACCGGGCAATCGATCCGCCGCACGCCTCAGGTCGCTGCACAATGCACCGACGTTGGCTGCGAGCTCGTCGCGAACGCCAACGCCGAAGGCCTCGTCTCCGCGAACGACGGCATCTACTACACCGATCGCGTCGCGCAAGGCGGCGTCTACCGCCTCGCGAAGTAGCCGTTCGTTCGCGAAGCTCGGAGCGCTAGAGCCCCGTCATCGAGACGTGGAGCACTTCGTTCTCGTGCGTCTTGCCGACGAGCGCGATCTCGAGGCTCGTTCGCGCGGCCGCGGAGTACGAGGCCGACTCCGTGTAGATCGCATAGATCTGCGTGTATCCTACAGGCAGCGCAGGGCGCAGCGTCTTCGCCGCCGACCACGCGATGGGTGACCCTGCCTTGATCGCCGCCACGTCCGCGATCTGAACGACGAGGCCGCCCGGGGCCCCGTCGTCGCTTCGCACGAGCGCGATCGCGCCGCTCGCCAGGGCGACGAGGCGCGCGCGTGAAGCCTTCGCGATCACGTCGAGCGGCCCGACGACCTCGGCCTTGCCCTTCGCGCGGAAGTAGTACACCGTCGCGCCAGCCTTCGTTCGGCCGAGCCAGTGGGTGTCGGCGGTTCGCGGATCGACGAGCACGTCGTTCGGGGTGATGACGGGGTCGTTCGGCGGCGCCGCGAGCGACGTCGCCCAGGTGACGGGCGCGGCGACGTTCGTGTTTCCTTCGCCGACGCCCGCGACGAACGACCACGCCGGCGCGACGCCCGAGACGAGCTCCGAGTACATCGTGAAGCGGGTCGGATCGCCGTTCACGCCGAACGCGACGTTGATGTACGAGGCGTCGTTGAAGCCGCCGATCGCGCCTGCGCGCGGGCCGTTCCAGCCGCCGCCGTAGTTGATGAAGAAGCTGAAGGAACCCCCGCCGCCGTCTTTGACGTTGGTGTACCAAGCCATCCGATCACCGCCAGGCGTGAGCGCTGCGCCGACGTAGTTCGCGCTCGCGCCGATCGCCGAGGAGACGGCCGAGCATCCCTTCGCGACTTGCCCCGCAGGTGCGGCGAGATCGCGCGAGCACTCGATGAGGGACTGCGCGCCGGAGTCCACGCCGTATGAGACGGCCTTGGTCCCCGACAAGATCGTCGCGGTGTTTTGCTGGATCGTCCCGGGCAAGGAGATCGAGTCGACCTTTTCCCATCCTTTGTTCGCGTCGACGAAGCGCAGGTAGTCGAGACGCTGGTTCACGTTCACGTTGCACGAAGCCGGCGCGCACGCGTCGTCGACGAACCAAAGCGTGCTCGATTTTCCGTCCGCGCTGGCTTGGCGAACGAGATGCCCGAGGTGAGGTCCCCAACCTCCGAACATCACGCCAGGGATCGCGCGGTGCTCTTTGTGAATGACGCTCGTGGTGGTCGTGATCGCGGCGCTCGGCGGAGGCTCGGTCGCGCCGTTTGGCGGTGTCGATGGGTCGGCGGCCGGCGCCGTCGGGTCGTCGGGCTTTCGTTCGGGGAGAGGCGCGGCCTCTTCTCCCGAGGTGGTCTCGTCGCTTCCGCAAGCGATGGCAAGGGACGCGGCGATGACAGAGCAGCCAAGCAGGACGGTGAAGCGCATCATGCTCTCCTTTCAAGCTGGGTGAGAAGACGCACGCGCGGGGCGCAAGCGTAAGAAGAACGACAGAGCTGCAGCGCGTGTGCCACACGCGTCACGTCGATCGCGCTCGAACAAACACGCACTTGCTCTCTGTGTGTGATCGACTTGGATCCAGCCCCCCTGGACGCTTGGATGACCACGCGAGAATTTTCTCGGCACGCTGTCGAGCGGTCAGGAGCGTGCGCTCTGCATGCACTGCAGATGGGAGAGAGACCCACTCGAATTGGGCCTCATGTCGAGCGCCGGTCATGAGGAGGTACCAGTCGGAATAGCTACCTACGTCACCGGCGCGCGGCCAGGTGCACAAGGAGAACGCCATGCGACGCTCGCTTACCCACACGTCCGGCATCGCTTTGTTTGGAGGGCTTCTCCTTCTCCTCGCGCTGGGCGACGCCGCCTGCGGCAGCGATGACGACTCGAAGTTCGGCGACGGCACGACGCCGGGCGTCGACTCGGGCACCGGAACGGGGTTTGGTGATGGGTCCGACGACGGCGCCTTGGATGGGAACACACTCCCACCGACCGACACGTGCGGCGGCAAGCCATGCGCGAACAACGCGGGGCCGAAGGACTTTCTCGAGCCCGATGCACCGCCCAACGCCGCCGGGCTCTTCGGAGCGGGCACGCCAAACGCGAACGGCACGAACGCGGCGCAAGAGCCGGCCGTCGTCTACCCGAGCCACGAGACGATGTTCCCGATCAACGTCTCGCACATTCATCACGAATGGATCGCCGGCGGGACGAACAACCTGTTTCGGCTGCGCTTCGAAGGACCAAAGACGACGACCACCATCTACACGAACAAGACCTCGTGGGAGCCCACCGATGAGCAGTGGGATTGGATCGCAGAGTCGAACCGCGGCGGCTCGGTGACCCTCACCGTCTCTGGGCTGAACACGACCTCGCCGCAGCAAGTGTGGCAGTCGAAGAGCATCACGCTCCTCTACAGCGCCGCCGAGGTGGAGGGCGCGCTCTACTACTGGTCGACCGGCTCGGCGGGCATCATGAAGGCGCTCGTCTCGGACCGCATCCCCGAGAAGTTCTACACCGACCCGAACGCCACCGACGCGAACACCTGCGTCGCATGCCACACGCTCTCACGCGACGGAAAGCGGCTCGCCGTCAACTACGGAGGCGAGAAGCTGAAAGAGGTCTCCGTCCCGATGCGCGCGGCGATCGTGCCCGCGACGGGCGCACCCACACGTGAAGGAGGTTGGTCGACGTTCTCTCCGGACGGCAAGCAGCTGCTCATCGCGTCGAAGGGCGTGCTCACGTTGATCGACTCCGACACCGGCAACCCGATCGGCCCGAACAACGGCGTCGTGCCGCTCGATGGCAAGCTCGCGACGCATCCCGATTGGTCGGCGCTCGGCGACAAGGTCGTCGTCTCGATCGCGACGAAGGTGGGCAACAAGGACGTGCAGGCGGGCTCGATCGCGATCATCCCCTACAACGCCGGCGCGTGGGGCGCGCCGCAGGTGATCGTCCCGAGCGCGGGCGGCAAGGACAACAACTTCTTCCCCGTCTTCAGCCCCGACAGCAAGTACATCGCCTACGTGAACGCCCAGGACTCCTCGAAGGACGAGGTCACCTCGATCCTCAAGCTCGTGCCGAGCGGCGGCGGCACGCCGATCGAGATGACGCGCCTCAATCGACGCGTGAACAACGCCGATGGAGTGCTGAGCGTCGGCGACTCGATGCCGACCTGGGCGCCCTCGACGAAGCCAGGCATCTTCTGGCTCGCGTTCTCGAGCGTGCGAGCATACGGCACGCTTCGCGCCGCGACGGACAAGCTCGATCAGATCTGGATCGCCGCCGTCGATCCCTCACTCCCGAGCGAGCCGGGCTACGCGGCCTTCTGGGCTCCGTTCCAGTCGATGCCCGAAGGCAACCATCGCGCGTTCTGGACGCACGTCGAAGGCGAGAAGCAGTGCCGGTGCGCCGAGATTTGCGGTGACGGCATCGACAACAACTGCAACGGCGTCGCCGACGAAGCCGACTGCCAGACGTGCCAGCCGCAAGAGATCTGCGGCAACGGCAAGGACGACAACTGCGACTGCGTGATCGACAACTGCGGCGCGACCGACCCGGACCCGGTGATCAAGTAGACGATCGCGTCACCCTAACGCTGCCGGGAGGAGCGCACCTCGAAGCGCACTTCGAACGAGGTGATGTCGTAGTCGATGATCGTCCCTGTCACCGGGTCGATCGTGAGCACGTCGGGGACGCCACGCGTGCGCTTGAACGCTTCGGTGATCTCGAAGCGCCGGAGGCCGTCTTTGTCGGGCCGGCGAAGGACATCGAGCGTACGCGACGGCATCGCGACGTCGGACTCGAGCGCGATCTCCGTGAGCGCGAGCTGCATCGACGCACCCACCGCCAAATCCTTCAAGCGCGGGACGAGGAGCATCTTGCTCGCGAGGAACTGGCGCGCGCCGAGGGCAGCTTCGGCGCTCGTCTCGATTTGTCGCGCGATTGCGTTTCCTGGGAGCAGCGTCCCGCGCACCGTCGCGGTCTTGCCGCTACGCGAGATCTCGACGCGGCCACGTCCGTTCGCGCCGTCGCTCTCGAGGGTCACGTGCTGAGGGCGCATGTGCACGGTCGTCCATTGACCGCGATGCGGATCGATCGCCTGCGCGGACACGACGCGCGCTCCGTCCGGCATCTCCTCGATCCTCATGCGCTCGGCGCCAAACGAGACGCCCTTCCACGAGATCGCGTACTGCATCTCCTCGCCTTCGCGCCGCGCGCCGTCTCCCGCGCTCGGGAGCGGCGGCACACCCGCGAACGGATCGGCGTCAGGCGACAGCGCCGGATGCTTCGCGAGGAGCTCCGCGCGTGCCTTCGCGTCGAGGTAGCGACCTCGCAGCATGACGCCGGTGATGCGATCTGCGCCCCCGACGTCCGCGAGCGGATCGGCGTCGAGGAGGAGGAGGTCGGCTCGCGCGCCGACGGCGACGACGCCGAATTCGTTCACCGCCGACATCACCTCGGCGGCGTTGTGGGTCGCAGCGCGTAGCGCGTCGTAGGGAGTGAGCCCGGCGTCGACGAGCATCGCGAGCTCTTCGTGCGTCGTGAAACCAGGAACGACGAGCGGATTGCCCGTGTCGGTGCCCGCGAGCAGACGCACGCCACCGTCATGCAGAGCGCGCACGATCTTCTTGCCCACCGCGACCTCGCGTTCGCGCAGCTCGGCCGATGACGGCTCGCTCGCCTCGCTTCGCCAGATCGCGAGATCACACGGCATCACGTACTTCATCTCGGCGCGCTCGAGGCGCTCTCGCAACGCGGGCGCAGGCGCGAGCTGGTTCGCGAGGTTGATCGTCGGGCACACCGAGACGTCGTGCTCACGGAGCGAGCGCGCAAGCGGCGCGAGCTTCGCGTCGTCGATGAACATCGGCTTTCGGTCGAGCGCATCGCCGTCGGACTTCCCTTTGACCGGTGAGCTGTCTGCCTGGAGCGCTTCGTAGAACGCATTCACGTGCTCGATGCCCGCCTGGCCAAGGTCGACCGCGCGCGCGAGCCCTGCGTCACGCGCGATGTGACCGACGATCGCGAGCCCAGCGTCCTTCGACGCGTGCGCGATCGCCTCGAGCGCAGGCTCACCGAGGCGCGAGTACACCTTGACGAAGTCGTAGCCCATCGTTCGATGGAGACGGATCGCCTCGGCCGCGTCCGCTGCGCTTCGCACGACGAAGCTTCCTGGATGCACCGGCGGATCACCGTCGAGGATGGGGCCGGCGGTATGGATCGTCGGCCCGACGAGCTCACCACGTCGAACGCGATCGCGAAGCGCGAGATGCATCGGCGCGCCCCACATATTTCGCACTGTGGTCACGCCACGCGCGACGAACAGCGCGAGATCGGCCTCGCGCGTGATGTGGACGTGCATGTCGGCGAGCCCAGGCATGAGGTACTTGCCCTTGCCGTCGATCCTCTCGGCGCCCTCCGGCACCGCGGTCGTCGCCGTTGGCCCGATCGCGACGATCCGATCCCCGCGAACGACCACCGTCGCGTGCGGGAGCTCGCGCGGGGCGTCGAGCGGCACCACCGTCACGTCGACGAACGCGATCGCGCGCGGCTCCGCGGCCTTCCTCTCCGAAGGATCACGCAGCTCCGCGGCAGGCCGTCCGTGACAGGCGGCAAGCGCGGCCACGGCGACGACCGCGAGCATGGCCCTCGGGGGCAAGCGACCATCCGCGACAAAGAGAGAGCGCATCCGCGCAGCCATGCTCGACGAAGCGCATCCAAAACGCCATGCGAACCGCGCGCCGGCGTGCAACGCGTGCGACGTCGCGCGCGGCTTGCGCGCTCTCCCTTCGCCTCGCGCTGGCGCGCCCGATCGGCACTTCTCTTGCTGGCGGAGCGTGGTGGGCATCCACGGAGGTTCGTCGGCATGCGCGTCCTCGTCACGTTTGGATCGAAGAACGGCGGATGCGAAGGGATCGCGAAGATCACCGGCGAGGTGCTCGCGAAGCAGGGCTACGAGGTCGTGGTCGCCCCCGCGTCGCGCTTGCGGAGCGCCGCCCATGGCTACGACGCCGTCGTCCTCGGCGGCGGCCTCTACGCCAATCGATGGCAAGCGGATGCGCGTCGCTTCGTGGAGCGCAACATCGACGCGCTTCGCCGCGTGCCGGTCTGGATGTTCTCGAGCGGCCCGCTCGACGACTCGGCCGATCGCGCGGAGATCCCACCGACGAACCAGGTCGCGGTGCTGATGGAGCGCGTCGGCGCGCAAGGTCACGTCACGTTCGGCGGCTGCCTCTTCGACAACGCGAAGGGCTTTCCGGCGACCGAGATGGCAAAGAAGCTGACGCGACGTGATTTCCGCAACCCCGACCGCATCCGCGAATGGGCCGGCGAGGTCGCGCGGGCCTTGCCCTACGCGCGGCCGCACGCGGCGGTGGAGCCGCCAGGTCGAGGTTGGCCTCGGCTCATCGCGTATGGCGTCCTCGGTTGGGCGCTCTGCGGCGCGCTGATGATGCTTCTCCTTCGAGCGCTGCCCGAGAACGCGGCCCTCGCGATCCATGCGATCGCGGCGCCTCTCGTCTTTCTCGCGCTCACCAGGCGCTACGCAAGGGTGCGTGGTCCGCGCGAGCCGTGGGTCGTCGCGATCACGTGGACCGCGCTCATCGCCCTCCTCGACGCCGGGCTCGCGGGGCTCGTCTTGCATGACTTCGCGATGTTTCGGAGCGTGCTTGGCACCTGGCTTCCGTTCACGCTCGTCTTCTTCGTGACGTGGCTCACGGGCTTTTTGATGTCGACGCTGCCGTGGCCGAAGTCGGCGAAGACGCCGCCGGACGCCTCGCTCTCCTCGGCGCACTAGCTGTCGCCGTCACGGCTCGGTGAGCGGCGGCGGGGCCGCACCTCGAAACGTCATCAAGAGACAGATGCGACCTCGTTCGTCGCGCTGCCCGGCGTCCGTGAACTCGAGCGGCCGAGGCAGCGCGGGGTCGCGAAGGGTCGCGACGTAGCGAAAGACGTCGCCATGCGCTTCGATCTGACTCGATCGCCCGCCGGACGCGTTGGGGAGGCGGCGATGAAAGTCGACGATCGCCGCGTCGACCTCGCCGCGCCCGCGCCACGTCTGACCACCGGAGAAGATCCGAACGTCGTCGGCGAGGCACTGCTCGAGGAGCGCTGCTCGCCGCGTGGCGTCGTGTTCGTTCCAGGCCGCTTCGAACCGGTGAATCGTCGTCTCGAGGTCAGGGATGTTTGGGTTCGTCATGGGGCCCGCTCATTTGGTTGCGCGCGCGGCGCCGCTGGTTTAATCGGACGATATGCTGCGCCGAAGTATCCCTTTTATCATCCTCACCGCGCTCGGCGGTCGTGCGAATGACATGACCTGGGCAGGATGACGACGACCGCCACCCACCCCACTCCGTACCGCGTGCGCCCGGCCTCCGAGGACGGTGCGCGCGCCGCGGTCTTCGTCCACGGCTGGATGGTGTCCGGCCGCGTCTTCGACGCGCTCGTCGAGGCGCTCCCCGAGACGCGCGCGATCGTACCCGACCTGCGCATCTCGGCCGCGGCGGCGGCCGCTGCGCCGAGCACGTCGCTCGACGAGCTCGCGGCTGACGTCCTCCGCGTCGCCGAGGATGCCGGCGCGGAGCGGTTCGATCTCGTCGGCCACAGCATGGGCGGGCAAATCGCGTCGCTCGTCGCGCAGGCGGCGCCTTCGCGCGTTCGGTCGCTCGTGCTCCTCAACCCCGTCCCCGTCTCTGGCCTGGCGTTGCCCGAAGACATCGCTCGCTTCTTTCGTAGCTCGGGCGGGCAGCGCGCCGCGCAGGGCGCCATCCTCGACAAGGCATGCCTCGCGCTCCCCGCCGCTGCAAAAGACGCCTGCCTCGACGATGCAGGCCGCGTCGCTCCCGCGTGGATCGCGCACGCGTTCGACCTGTGGACGCGCGGCGCCGACGCCGTGCTCGAGACGATCTCGAGCCCCACGCTCGTCGTCGCCACAGACGATCCCTTCCTTCCGCCAACCCTGCTCGACGAGGCCTACGTGCGACGCGTGAAGGGCGCGAGGCTCGAGACGATACCGGGCGTTGGTCACTACCCGCAGCTCGAAGGCAAAGACCAGACGGCCGACGTCGTGCGCCGCTTCTGGGCGAGCCAAGCGTGAGTGGAGGCATCGTGACGAGCAGCAAGATCGGCGCGGGCAGCAGCTTGGAAGAGATCCTCGCGCTTCAACGCCACGCGATGACGGGCCTCTTGCGATCCCAAGCGATCGCGCAGGGCTCGCTCGACGAAGCGCTCGAGCAAATCACGGAGGCGGCCGCCAACGTGCTCAGCGTGCACCGGGCGAGCGTGTGGCGCGTCGACCCGACACGAACGCGCATCGACTGCCTCGATCTCTTCGACTCCGCAGCGAACGGCCATCAGCACGGCGCGTCGATCCATCGCGCCGACGTGCCCAACTACTTCGAGGCGGCGCTGAAGGAGCGATGCATCGTCGCCCATGACGCGCAGACGGATCCACGAACGTGCGAGTTTCGAGCGACCTACCTCGAGCCAAACGGGATCACCTCGATGCTCGACGCGCCGATCCTCGTGCGTGGCGAGGTCGTCGGCGTGATCTGTCACGAGCACATCGGCCCGATGCGCACGTGGCAGCCGTGGGAGGAGCTCGCCGCGGCGACGCTCGCCGATGTCGTCGGGATGGCGATGAGCGCCGCCGAACATGCCGAGCAACGGCGTGAGCTCGACGTCCTGCGCGGCAACCTCGAGAGCCTCGTCGCCGAGCGCACGCGCGAGCTCTCCCAATCACGCGAGAACGTTCACGCGCTCTTCGCGACCTCTCCCGTCGCCCTCGTGTTGACGCGCGCCGTCGATCAGACCGTGCTCCTCGCGAACGAACGAGCGGCCGCGATGTTCGGCGTCGACCTCGAGACGGTGCGCGGCATGCCCGCGACCGACTATTGGGTCAGGCCCGAAGATCGCGCGACGATGATCGAGCGCGTCCGCAAAGGCGTGCACGAGGAGCTCGACGCCGAGCTCAAGACGGCCTCGGGCCGGCATTTCTGGGGCTCCGTCTCGGCGGCGAGCCTCGCGTTCGACGGCGAGCGCGCGATCCTCGTCGGTGTTCACGACATCACGACGAAGAAGCTCGCCGAGGAGGCGCTTCGCAAGAACGAAGAGGTGCTGCGCTCGATGCTCGAGGCCGCGCCCACACCGCTGGTGGTTACTGGGCTCGATGACGCGATCGTGCGCTTCACGAACACGCGCGCAGCGGACATGTTCGGGATCTCCGTCGAGGAGCTCGTGGGCAGACGTGCCCCCGACTTCTACGAGAACCCCGAGGATCGCACGCAGTTCATCTCGATGTTGCAGACCGCAGGGCGTGTCGACAGCTTCGCCACGCGTCTTCGCGGACGTGATGGCCGTTCCTTCTGGGCGCTGCTCTCCGCGCGCACGATGGTGCTCTCGAACGCGCGTGTCTTCATGGTGGGCTTCTCCGATCTCACCGAGCAGAAGGAGATCGAGCATCGGCTGCGTAACCTCGCCTCCGTCGACGGCCTCACCGGCGTCTTCAACCGACGCCACTTCTTCGAGGCCGCCTCCGCAGCGATGACCGTCGCCGAGCGACGTGGACGTGGCTCGTGCATCGCCATCCTCGACGTCGATCACTTCAAAGCCGTCAACGATCTCCACGGACACGCCGCCGGCGACGAGGCGCTGAAGGCGCTCACGCGCGTCTGCACGCGGATGTGCCGCGACAGCGACGTCGTCGCCCGCTACGGCGGCGAAGAGTTCGTCATGCTCTTGCCCGAGACCACGCTCGCGTCCGCACGCGCCGTCGTCGAGCGCATCCGCCACGCGCTGTGCTCCGAGCACATCAAGACCGCCGCGGCCGCCGCCACGAGCGACTCGTTCACCATCACCGTGAGCGCCGGCGTCGCCGCGCACCGCGAAGGCGAGACCCTCGAGGATCTCCTACGCCGCGCGGACGAGGCGCTCTACGAAGCGAAGCGCACCGGCCGCGACCGCGTCGTCGACGCCTAGCCGGGACGTCGCGAAAGAGAACGTGAAGATGGTCACTCCTTCGAAGAAAAAGACGAAGCAACGTTGTGTTTGGGCGAGCAGCGGCGATGCTGCGATGGAGGCGTACCACGATATCGAGTGGGGCGTGCCCGTGCGAGATGGCCGCTCGCTCTGGGAGATGCTCATCCTCGAAGGCTTTCAAGCGGGCCTTTCGTGGATCACGGTGCTGCGAAAACGTGACGCGTTTCGCAAAGCCTTCGCGAAGTTCGATCCTGCGAAGGTCGCGCGCTTTACGAAGCGCGACGTCACACGCTTGATGAAGGATCCTGGCATCATCCGCGCGCAGCTGAAGATCGAGTCGACGATCTCGAACGCGCGCCTCTACGTCGCGATGGAGCGTGAGGCGAAGGGCTCCTTCGCCGACTTCTGCTGGTCGTTCACGAACGGCAAGCCGCTCGTCGGCGACGGCAAGAAGGTCCCCGCCGAGACGAAGCTCTCGAAGGAGATCTCGAAGGCCCTCAAGAAGCGCGGCTTCAAGTTCGTCGGCCCCACGATCGTCTATGCCTGGATGCAGGCCGTCGGCATCGTCAACGATCACACCGAGGGATGCTTCCGAAGGAAGCAAGTCGGCTCCCCCAAGCGCTAGACTCGTGCAGCCCGCTCACTTCTTCGGTGTGGCGCTCGTACAATCGGCGTCGCCGCTCACGGCGCCCGCCGTCGAGATCGTGCAGTCCGGGTAACCCGAGTCACTGAGGCCGGCGACGGCGGGGAAGAGCGTCTTTGCCTTCGCGTTCGTCCGAATCGGACCGGCGAGGTCGAAGTCGCCCGCGCGGCGCATCTGCTCGTAGGTCGCCACGCGATCCACGGCGTCACGCCATGTCGCGTCGGCCTGCAGCGTCTTCACGCGACGCGTGAGGAAGGCAGCGAGCCACGCGGACTCCGCTTGTCGGCTGAGCGGCGCCGTCGCCGTCTTCTGCGCGCCGTTGCCGGTATCGCTGTTCGCGTCGGCGATCAGCGTGTCGACGCCTTCCTCCCCGTGGTTGATCTCTGCGTCGTAGAGCTCGGCGATCGTGAGCGCCGAAACGACACCCCATCGCCGCGCGCGATCGAGCGCAGGCTCGAAGTAGAGCTTCGTCACGACGCTGTCCTGACACTCACGAAAGGCCGCGCCGGTCGCGGGCGCCTTGAAGACCGCAGACCAATCGGTGCAGTACTTCCCTACCGCGTCGAGCTTCGAAGTGTCGGCTTGGTCTTCACCGCTCGCCTGCTGCGCCGCCGTGAGCGCATCGAGCGGCGCGAGGTACTTCGAGAGCGCGTTCTTGCCGACCTTGCCGTCGAGGCATCGAACGACATCCACCGCGTCGCCTGTCCCGGTGCAGAACCCCGCGCGCCCCGACGTGTAGCCGCGCCCATCGTCGATGTTCTCGCAGTAGCCGTATTGCAGGACAGTCGTCCCGTTCTCCCAGATGCTCGTGAGCGCTTCGGCCTTCTGCTTCTGCAGCGACGTGAGCAAGCTCGCCTCCGGCGACGACGGCGACCCCGACGAAGACGATGACGATGACGACGACGACGACGACGTGGTTTGCTCGGGGCCCGTGAGCGCATCGGGCGCGCCATGCGCGGGCTGCGAGCCGTGCTCGTTCGACCCGCAAGCGACAGCGATGGCGAGGCAACCCACGAGACATGAGGTCACGAAGTCGATCTTCATGCGATCCGCCGATGCATCGGCGGTGCCGTCGCATAACACCATGTGATCTTGGTACCACGAAGATCCGCTTCCGCCCTCACCAAGACGTCGCGCGCCGCACATCTACGCCATGTGCTCTTCGTACGATCGGTCGCTTCATGGATCGTGAGCCCTCGCGCGACTGAGGGCCAACGACGTCGATCGCGTGTCTACTTGCCGGTGGAGTCCGTGGGTCGGATCTTCACCGTGTAGTCGCAGTTGACCGAGCCGACGAGACCTTGGTTCGCGATCTGAAACGTCGCGTTTCCGGTCAGCGTGACCTCCGTCGTTCGAAGCGCGCCGAAGCTGTACGACGGCGAGAGCGGAACGAAGACCGTGCTCGAAGGTGAATCGACGGCGAACGAATGATCCGTGCAGGCGAACGGCTCATGAAACGGGTTGGCGACCTTGAACTTGATCATCGCCGACTCACCGGTTCCGCCTTCGATGTCGGCCAACATCGACCAAGGCTCGATCTCGTCCTTGCCCTTGAAGTTGTTGCAGGGAGCGGGTGTAGTCGCGGGAGGACAGAGCTTGGTGCCCGACGCGGCCGGCTGGGTGACGTGGACGTTGCTCGACGCGGCGCCGCAGAAGGGGTCCGGCGGGTTGATCGCGCGATTGACGATGCCAGCGACCGCTGGAGGCTGGCCGGGAGCGGGCGCGACGTAGCTGATGGTCGACGTGTAATCGCTCGGCGTCAGCGTGCACTGGTTGTCGGTCGTCGCCTTGCCGACGCACTTCCCCGTGATGTCGATGACCTTCACGAAGATCTGGTCAAACTCCCCATTTCCGCCTCCACCTCCTGGACCTGCTTCGAAGCCTCCGTCGCAGAGCGCTCCGAACACGCCCGCCTCGATGATCTCGGGGGTGCAGAACGGATTCGCAGCGTCGGCAGGGTCGTCCGAGCTCGCGTTGGTGATCGACTGCACAGGGTCGCAACCGGAGGCCACCCACGAGACCACCATCACCCCCGACCCGATGAACGCACAAACGATGGCCGTCTTCTTCATAGGCATCTCCTGAGTTGCGAGGTCATTCACGGGACAAGCGGTACGTGCAGTACAGGCCGATCGAGGTCTCGTAGCCGACGTATTGCGCAGCGCAGGCGGCGTCGACGACGCGGATCGTGTTTGCGTCCACCGGCTCCCAAGAGATCTCCGAGACAGCGGCGGGCTCGGTGCTGTCGGTCGTGGGCGCTTTGCACTCCTGCACTTGGGACAGGATCTCGGTCGCGTAGAGTGTGATTTTGGTCGGATCGATCACGACCGTGCCGGTTCGCGTTGTGCGCGTGAACGAGAAGCAACCCGAGCGCTGTGTGACGACGACGGCGCTCATCCAGCTGCCGGTCCCGTCGCTGTTGAACGTCAGGCGCTCGGTCGCGCCCGACCACGCCCCCGACCACACACCCACGAGCTCGCCCGGAACGCTCCCTGCCGGAGCGCCTCCTTGGAGCGGGAGCTGACTCTTCTTCGGGGCGCTCGATGTCACGCACGCATTGAGCGAGTCGGCGCACTTGGTCTGAACGCAGTCAGCGTCCGTACACTTTTCTCGGTCGACACACGTCGCGAACGCGAGAAGGATCGGCTTGCTCTCGGACGATCCCTTCTCCCCACATGCATCAGGGCAGGCTTCATCCGCGGAAGGACAGTCGACGATGCACTGGAGGATTTGAAGGCAAGAGAGAGGCGGCGCTTCCGAAGAAGCAACCCCTGCGTCGTTCCCTGCGTCGTTCGCTCGAGAGGTTGGCTTGGCCTCGGTGACCGTGCATCCAACATGCACGCCTGCGACGAGGCATGCGACCACGACAACCAAACGCACATTCACGTGACATCCTTTGCGCGACCCACACGAGTGAGCAGCGTCGACGTTTAGACCTTCGATGTTCGCCGGCGCGTGATGCAGCCGGCTCGACTCGACTCAATGTACGAGGTCAGTGAGCGAGCGCCACGCGATTGAGACCACCAAATCGATGACGTCGAGATCGTCGAAGAGCGACGACGGTCGTCGAAGAATGACGACGACGCTTCGACACGCGCGAAACGCTCGTCAGCTACGTCTGTTCGCGAGCGTTGGGTCCACGGTCGACAGGAAGCTTCACGACGAACGTCGCGCCTTGCTTCACGCCTTCGACCAAGCGAATCGACCCACCCCAACGCGCCGCGATCTCTTTCGAGACATAAAGACCCAACCCGACGCCGAGCTTCGAGCTCGTGCGCGTGGTGAAGAAGGGATCGAAGATGGTCGGCGCGATCTCGGCCGGGACGCCCGGTCCATTGTCCGCGAACGTGATCACGACCTCGTCCTTCACGCGCTGTGACGTGATCTCGAGCACGCCGCCCTCTGGCATCGCGTCGAGCGCGTTCCTCGTAAGGTTCGTGAAGATCTGCGCGAGGTCACCCGCACGCGCTCGAACGTGGGCGCGCTCACTGTTTTGACGCACGTCAATCCGACGTGACGACAGCAGTGGTGAGAGCACCTCGAGCGCGTCCTCGAGCTCGGACTGAACGTCGACGCTCATGGCTCTCGCCTGCCGCTCTCCGAGGTCCGCGCGCAGGTGCTCCAGGATGCGCCGGATGCGCGCCAGTCCACTCTCGACGAGCGCGAGGCCGCGACGCGCGGCGTCCACCTTCGGGAGCGGATCGGACAGCGAGCTCGCCGCGGCCTCTGCGCCGCCTTGGGCAAAGTTGAGTGGGTTGCCGAGCTCGTGGGCGACACTCGCGACGAGGAGAGAGAGCGACTCGATTCTCCGCGCGCGCTCCGCTGCGAGCTCGGCGTCGACGCGCACGCGCTCGGCTTGCATCGTCCGGATCCGCGCCGCGAGGCCGATCGAAAGAAGCAGCGCCTCGGCGGCTGACCCGATCTTGAGCAGATCGTATCCAGCAAGGCTCTGGGTCGCGCCATTGCCGTAGAGAACAGCCGAGACGGTGCCCACGAAGAGGAGCGACCAAGCGACGAGGAAGATGCGTCCGTGAGGGCTGCCCGAACGCGCCACCATCCACGCAGCGACGACCAGCGTGGTGATCCCCACGAACGACACGGCGGTCATCGAGAGCCGCTCGACGGACGATATGTCGTGCGTCGCCGCGAGGAGCGCGAGCAGCGCCGCCACCACGCCGAGCGCGATCAACCATCGGTCGACGGCGCGCGCGTACCTCGCCGAGTCGAGCATCCATCGCGCCGAGAGGACCGCCGTCGCGATCGCCAAGAGGCCAAAGACCGGCTCCGAGCGAAGGGCCCACAGCGGGCTGTTCGGCCAGACGTACGCGAACGTGTACTTGTCGATCGTCGCGTTCGCGGTCGCCATCGTCATCTGAAAGACGAAGTACGCGAGGTATGCCCGCTCTCGCGTCGCGAAGGCGAGAAAGAGATTGTAGAAGGCGAGCCCGAAGATGATGCCGTAGTAGATGCCGTCGAGCAGGCGCGCCCGCGCGACGTGCTCGAGGAACCGCGGCTCGCTCCACAGCGTCGGGTCGAGGATGGTCGTGTCGCGCGACTCGATACGAACGAGGACCGTCTGGGCAACGTGCGGTGGGATCGACCATCGAAGCGCCACGTTCGCCCAATGCACTTGCCGCTGGTGAAACGGCAAATCCGCGCCCGATCGCGCGAGCACCGCTTCACCCGTCTCGTCGTAGACCGTCACACGTGAAGCCGTCGCAGCGAGCTCGAGGATGACCGTCGTCGACGTCGGCTCCGGATTGTCGACGCCAAGACGCAGCCAAAACGCGGACGTCGTGTGCCCGCGGTTCGCGAGCGCGCGATCGAGCGGGACGAACCTTGCCGCTGAAGCGACCTCCACGGCCGTGAGCTTCGCCGTCACGTCCTCGAGCACGTCTGCGCGTGATCCGACTCGGCCGCCTTCGAGCACCGACACGGGCGTCGCGCCAGCAGCCTGCCGCGCGAGCGTGACGAGCAGAGCCACGATCAAGACCAGACTAGCGAGCTTCGTGCTCACAGAAGGCCGAACTTCTTCGCACGGCTGAGGAGCGTCGTCCTTGGAACGTTCAGCGCCCGCGCCGCGCGTGACACGTTCCCGCCGTGCGCGAGAAGAAGGCGCCGCAGCTCGACCGCCTCGCTCGCGCGCGACGCTTCGCGGGGATTCAGCGCCTCGCCGGTCGGGGCGGGAAGATCCAGACGCATCGTGAAGTCGTCGATCGTGAGCGTGGGTCCGGTCGATAGCGTCACCGCACGAGCGACGAGACTCTCGAGCTCACGTACGTTTCCGGGCCAAGAGTAGGCAGCGAGGGCCCCAAGCGCCTCATCCTCGAGGCGAAGCCCCTTCTGGGAATACTTCTCGATGAAATAGGTCGCCAGCGGGCCGATGTCGTCGACCCGATCGCGCAGCGGTGGCACGCGGACGCTCACGCTCAGGTGATAACGGAGCGACGAGGAGAACTTCCCTTCGGCGACCAACGCGTCGATGTCCCGCTGCGTCGACGCGATGAGGCGAGGCGCGACCTCTTTGGAGTCGATCGTGGCCGCTTCGTCGAGCGCATGCGCGAGCTCCGTCTGCACCGAGAGCGGAAGCGCCGTCACGTCGTCGAGAAACAGCGTTCCTCGCGCCGCCGTCTCGAGCCGTCCGATCGCGCGGCCATCGACACCGAAGAGCTCCGCCGAAATCCGCTCTTCGGCGACGTGTGTACAGGAGAATCGTAGAAAGGGTCCCTTTCGACCGGACTCGGCGTGGACGAACCGCGCGAGCAGCTCCTTGCCGGTGCCTTGCTCGCCATGGATCAAGATCGCGACGTTCGACGAGGCGACGCGCGCGGCAAGCGCGATCGTCGGGGCGAGGCCACCTGTCTTCCCGATGATGCGCTCGTACGGGAGCGCGGCCTCGGCCGCCATCTGCTCGGCGAGAGCGGCCGACGAACGTTCGAGGAGTCGCCGGCGCGTGGAGACGGCAAGCGCACGTCGAATGCACTCGCCGAATTCCTTCTTGTCCCAAGGCTTGAGCACGTATTCGTGGGCGTGCCCCTGATTCATCGCAGCGAGGAGGCGTGGCGCGTCACCGTACGCCGACACGATCACCCTGACGACATCAGGCCAGTGCTCCGCGGCGTACGCCAAGAGCTCGACCCCGCGCATGCCGGGCATCCGCTCGTCTGTGAGCAAGACGGCGACCGGCGTCGATCGAAGGATCGCCAGCGCCTCTTCGGGCCCCGACGCCGTGAGGACGTTCAGCTCGCCTTCGAATTGGAGGCGAAAGAGGTCGACGTTCTCCGGCTCGTCATCGACGAAGAGAATGGTCTCGGTCGCGCCAAGCTCCCCCTCCACCACTTCGTGGTTACGCAGAATTCATCGGGAGCGCAAGGTCGAGGCAACGTGATGTGGTCGCGTCCGGCCGCGTCGGTTTGCTGCATCCCGCTGCACCCTAGAGAACGTGGGCGGTTCGCGCAGGCGGACCCCCGCGGCTCGCCTGCGCGCTCAGGCGAATCGCGCGTCGAGCTTCGTGAGCTGGCTCGTGAAGCCTTGCTTCTGCATCTCGCCGAGCTCGGCGACCGGCATGCCGTGCAGGGTGACGACCATCCGGACGCGATCCCCCGACGGGACGAGGTCGACCTCGATGTCGTTCTCGAAGGGCGCGACTCCGGGGACGAAGTCGATCACGCTCCTCATGACGAGCCGCGAGCGTGGGGTCACCTCGACGAAGCGAGCACGAACGCCGTGCGTCGGCGCCTGCTTCATCCGCTTCATCTCGGCGATCATCTCGGGTGAGTCGGCGATCATCGCGTAGCGAAGTGATCCATCGACACGCGCGTCGATCTCTTGCACCTCGACGCGAAAGCCCTGCGGCCCCCACCACGACTCGAAGCCTTCCTTCGTCGTCCAGAGATCCCACACGTCCTCGAGGGTCGCTCGGTAGGTGCGCTCGATGACCGTCTTCTCCGTCGTCTTATCCATCGTCTTCTCCGTCGTCTTCGCCGTGGTGTTCACGATCGCTTTGCTGGGCTCGCCGTTCATTTCGTGTTCTTCCTCTCTCGGGCCGCGCGGGCCTTCTGTTTCTTCTCGAGGGCCTCTCCGAATCGATCGAGTCGCTCCTCCCACAACGTCCGGTAGCGACCGAGCCAAGCATCGAGCTCACGAAAGGGCTCGGGCTTCAGGGCGTACAGACGTCGCTGTCCATCAGGCCGCACCGACACGAACCCCGACTCCGCCAGGATGCGAAGGTGCCGCGAGACCCCCGACTGGTGGATGCCCGCCTTTGCGACAACATCCCCCACCTGCTGCTCCCCCGCCCGCAGGACCTCGACGATGCGCCGCCGGGTTGGATCCGCCAACGTCTGGAACGCGTCGAGTTGCATGGACATGTATATACACCATTGTGCATATCTTGTCGAGGGGTGGGGCGACGACCGCGCGCAGAAACGCTTCCACGAAGCGAGCGATGCTCGACTCCGTCCGGAGGCCGTCGCAGAGCTCGCGCGTGCGATGCTGGCTTTGCGGCTCGCGATACGACGACGTGAGGAACGACATGCGACGGACCTCGCGATCGCGCGCCGATCGTGGTGAGGAACCGGTCGGGGTTGTGAAGGCGCGCTTCGTGCATCGTAGGTTGGTTCGCGTGTCGGGCGCTGCGCGCAAAATGCACGCTCACCCGGCGTCAACCGACTAGGTGAACCATGAACGCGCGATTCATCCTCACGGGGCTGTTGACCTCGGCGCTCAATCTCCTTCTCCACGTGGCTCTGTTCGTGGTCTTTCTGAAGGATTTCTTCGCCGCGCACCCTACCGGCTCGCCTGAGTTCTTGCGCCAGCTCAACCGGGGTATGGGCGACCTTGTCCTCTGGGCCCTCGTCGCGTCCGCGCTGGCGCTCGGCTTCTTCATCACGATCGTCGTGCGGTGGTCCGGCGCGAAGGGAGCCGTCTCCGGCCTGAAGGTTGGTGCCATCATGGGCTCGCTGTACTGGGCGGGGATCAACTTCGGCCTCTACGCCTCGTCGCACAACTTCTCTCTCCCGAGCACCTTCGCCGATCTCTTGTGCAGCGCGCTCTGCATGGCGCTCTCCGCGGGCTTCGCGGCGTGGATGCTGAACCGACGGGGCGCGCACAGGGCCGTCGAGATGGGCGATGTCCGCGCGCCAGTGTTCGGCCAGCGGTGAGCTCGACGTGAGCTAGGTCAGCTCTTGCACGAAGGATTGGATGAGACGCGCAAGGTGCTCCGGCTGGTCGAACGGCAGGCCGTGACCTGCGTTCGGCACCACCTCGACGCGAAGGAGTGGTTGGATGCCACGAAGCTCCGTGGCCATCTCGAACGTCACGACGGGGCTGTCGCCGATGACGAGCAGCGCCGGCACATCGATCGCGCGCATGACCTCGCGATAGTCGGGGTTCGGTGGCCGGAGCACGTCGAGCGTGCACATGCGGGTCTTGAGCCGCGCCTCAGCCTGAGCCTCGAGGAGCTCGATCGACCGATGAGGGCTTCGCTCCCGCGCCCGCGCGACGAGCTCGGCCTTCGAGAGCGTGAGGGCTTGCCGGTGTTGCTCCGCGACGTCGCTCGCATGCACCTCGCGTTGACGCTCGGGGCTCAAGAACGTCGGGTCGACGAGCACGAGACCACGGAGCCCCGCCCTTCGGCTCGCCGCCACCGCCGCGGTCATGCCGCCCATCGAGTGCCCGACGAGCACCGGACGCGAGAGCCCTAGCGCATCCATCAGCGCGACGACGTCGCCCGCGAGATCGTCGTACCCGTACCCGTCCTCCGGCGCGCTCGAGTCGCCGTGCCCTCGGGCGTCGGGCAAGATGACGTCGACCTCTCGCTCGAGGCCACGCGCGACGGGCGTCCAGCATGCGCCGCTCCCCATCAGGCCGTGAAGCATGACGACCGGCGGCTTGCCTCCGCCCGTCCGAAGAAAATGGATCGTCACGCCGCGCGCCTCGCACACTCCACGTTCCCACGCCGGCATGCCCAGCGCTTACTCCGCGATCTTCTCAGCGTCGAGCACGCATTCGGCTTCGCGTTGTAGCCCGGCGTTCGTGTTGTAGCCCCGCGAACCACAGCGCGATCGCGCGCTGTTGCCCCGGAAGGAACAGGAACGCATGCATGCATCGCGATCGTCGGGTGTCTGCGTGGTGAGGACCTCTGGTCTAGCGCTTGCTCGTCTCTCGAGCGGGTCGCCAACGACCTCGCTCAAGGAGAATGACCAATGAAGCTTGCACTGCTCGTGATCGCACCTCTGACCTTCGCGCTCGCCACCATCACCGGCTGCGCCCTCTCGGACGAGACCTCGAACGACCCCGACAACGGGAACGAGAACGCGAAGGAGGCACAAGCGAACGACACGACCGCACCCGCGAAGGGCGACAAGGAGACCAAGCTACCCGCGGTGAACACCGACTCCGTCACCCCAGCGATGAAGTGCCAGCAGTGGGAGGTCATCGACGGCCGCCGCATCTGCGTTCGCTGAAACGCGTTAGGCTGTCCGCGGAGCCCCGCGGGTCTTCGAGAAGCTGCGGCGCTCATGCGCTCATGCACGTCGCGCGAAAGCGCGGCTTCGGCATCGAGCGCCGTTCGCTTATTCTCGTGCCGATGGCAGCCGTGCGGGTCGACCCCGCGAGAGTCCACGAGTTCCGCGACGAACAGAGCTTCGACGCGTGGCTCCGCAAGCATGGGGACACCGAGCAGGAGGTGTGGATCAAGATCCACAAGGTGCGGTCTGGGCTCGCGTCGATCACGCCGACAGAAGCCATCGACGTCGCGCTTTGCTGGGGCTGGATCGACGGCATCCGCAAAGGCTTCGACGAGCAGAGCTTCCTTCAACGCTACACGCCGCGTGGAAAGCGAAGCGTGTGGAGCCAAGTCAACGTCGCGAACGTGGAGCGCCTTACGAAAGCCAAGAGAATGCAACCTCCCGGCCTCGCGCAGGTCGCTGCAGCGAAGTCGGACGGCCGCTGGGAGAACGCTTACCGCATGAACGCAGACCCACCGGCCGACCTCATCGCCGCGATCCGCGCCGAGCCGAAGGCGCTCGCGATGTACGAAAAGCTCTCGGCGCAGAACCGCTTCTCACTGACCTTCCGCACGCTCGCGATGAAGACCGAAGCCGGGCGAAAGAAAAAGATCGCAGCCTTGGTCGAGATGCTCCGAAACGGCCAGACGTTCCATCCAAACGGCCGCGCCGGCTAATGCCCCGCACCACCTGGCCCAAACCTGGCCCGGGCCACCCGGGCCACCCGGGCCACCCGGGCCAGCTGGGTTGGACGCTCGATCAGGCTCGGTCTTATGGCGTCCTCTCACTTCCCGTCACGACCGAGCCGGTCGCAACGAATGGCTTCGAGGATCACACGACGATCCCGACGTCCACCGGAGTCCATCAGCGGTTCACGATGTCCATGGGGCTCAACCTGCGACGTGCGACGTTGGCGCGACGTTATCGTCTTTGAGCTCCTCACCGCAGGTGACGTGGGGGCAAGGATCCTCCTTCGCGACGACACCTGAGCGGTCGGTCATCGTCGTGAGCGACGGCTCTCCACACCGAGCCGTTTCATCTTGCTCGCGAGCGTCGTCGGCTTCAGCCCCAAGAGCGCCGCCGCGCCTCCCGCGCCGTAGACTCGTCCACCAGACGCGGCGAGCGCCGCCTCGATCGATTGTCGTGCTGCTTGCTCGAACGAGTGCGCGGTGGGGCGAGGGAGCGACGGAAGATCGATCTCGAAGGTGCCTTGGCCTCGAAGGAGGAGACTACGCTCGAGGACGTTGCGCAGCTCGCGAACGTTTCCTGGCCATGCGTATCCACCCAGTCTCGCAAGAGCCCTGCGATCGAGCGCGGGCTCGGGCTCTCCGAAGCGGCGGGCAAGATCGCTCAGGATCTGACGAGCGAGCGCAGGGATCTCGACGCGCCGCTCTCGCAGCGGCGGTAGATGAACCGGGAAGACGTTGAGACGATAGTAGAGGTCTTCACGAAACAGCCGCTGAGTGACGAGAGCTCGGAGGTCGCGATGTGTTGCAGCGATGATCCGAACGTCGACACGCAGGACACGGTCACCTCCAAGGCGTTCGAGCTCGCCCGACTCCAGAACCCGCAGCAGCTTCACCTGCGCGCCAAGTGGCAACTCTCCTATCTCGTCGAGAAACAGCGTTCCCCCATGGGCGCGCTCGAATACGCCGATGTGTCGCCGCAGAGCACCCGTGAACGCGCCGGGGTCGTGACCGAAGAGAGTACTCTCGACGAGCTCGGAAGGAATGGCGCCGCAGTTGATGCGAACGAGCGGCCGTCGTGCGCGATGCGAAAGCTCGTGGATCCGGTGCGCAACCAGCTCCTTGCCGGTCCCGGTCTCGCCAAGTACGAGCACACTCGTATCGCGCTTGGCGACCAGGGGAATGATCTCGATGAAGAGCCGCCGGGTCATCGGCGCCACCGCAACGATTGACGTGGGCAGGACGGCGTCCTTGAGGTGCTCGTCGAGCTGCCGGATCCTGGCGTGGGCCATCCGCGACACCGTTGCTACCCGTGAGATGGCGTCCACCTGACGGAGGGCGGCGGAGAGTACCCGTCCGAGCAGAATGAGGTCGGCGTCGGTGAACGCAGGTGGCGTGGTCGTGTTCGCGAACACGAGCGTCGCGCGACCGCTCGCGGCTCCGACGTCGTCGAGCGGCACGATCATCGACCGAACATGGGGGCGATTCGGTGCGCCGAGGGTTCCCGCAACAATCCGACGCGCACGCCCGTCCTCGTTCAGCGTGATCTCGAGAGCGGCAACGGTGCAGTTCTTCGTGAGGACCTCGAACGCGGCGTTGGCACACGTCGTTTCCGTGTGCGCGCGACTCATCGCCTCCATCACGTCGACAAGCAGCGTCGGGCCCACGTTGACATTCAACGATATCTCGTGGTTGATGCAACGATATATCGTTGATATCGGTGCCTGATCGGCCTACTTTATATTGTAAAATCATAATCTTACATGGTGGCCCGTCGCGTGCTGTAGCCAACGCATGCCCTACGTCATCACGGATCCCTGCGTCGGAACGTGCGATACCGCATGCGCCACCGTCTGCCCAGTCGACTGCATTCACGGCCCTCTCTCGCTCGCGGAGATCGAAGCAATCCCGAAGGAGAAGCGACGTCTCGAGATCGCGGCGATGCAGCTCTACATCGATCCCGAGCAGTGCATCTGCTGCGCAGCGTGTGTTCCCGAATGCCCGGTGGAAGCGATCTTCGACGAGGATGATGTCCCGCTACCTTCGCGCGCTTCGATCGAAGCGAACGCAGCGTTCTTTCGAGCACGCGGCTCGAAGTGATGTCGTCTCGCGATTCGCCGCGCAGCGGAGAGTGGTAGCAGTCGGTGATCGGACCAAGAGGACGAGGTGACGAATCCGAGCGCTCCAGTAACATCGCGAATGACGTCGCAACGGATGACGGCGGGATCGCAGGAGATCGACGCAGCGCCGACTTCCCTGTCGTTTCGATGGCGGAGGAGAAGAGATTCGAACTCCTGGTAGGTTGCCCTACGGCGGTTTTCAAAACACTCCTCCGGTAAGGCTCACGTGAGCTTACCACGATTCGTCGTCGCGGATCAGCGCTGGAATTGACGTGGGCGGACAGCGCCGAGCGCATAGAGGACGTCGAGTGTTCGGCGGATGGGGTCGCGGCGATACGTCGCGCGATGGATGGTGGATGCGTGGAAGATGCATGCATCTCCTGGCGCGAGCGTGATGCGGCGGGCGTCGGGCATCGGCGAGGCGGCACGCGCGGCGCCCTTGCGAATGCGGAGCTCTTCGGGCGTGTCCCATCGCGCATGCGAGCCTGGGACGATCTCGAGGTGGTCGTCGCGCTCGAACGCGACACGCAGATGCAGGGAAGGAGCTTCGGCGTGGGAGCCCGTGAGGACGCGCTCTTCGGCGGTTGGGTCGGGGCGGCCGAATTGGCTGTCGCGATGCCAGTCGCCGTCCCAGTCCCGCTTCGTTTGCTCGTGGTAGTAGTCGAGTCGCTCGAGCCTCGGCGGCGCCGTCGCGACCTCTTCGCTCGTGACGTCGCGGAGGAGCGCGCAGAGCGCAGGCGCGCTCACGAAGGACGCGAGGATTTCTTCGATGTCGGCGTTTGGGATGGCCTCGACGAGGGAGATTCGTGGCGTCGTGTGGCCGATCCCCTCGCTTTGGGCGCGGTCGCGTTCGAGGACGGCGTCGCACGCGGCGCGGAGCTTCGTGCGGTACGTAGTGGTGAAGGTGGAGGCGAGAAAGCCTGGTTCGATGAGGAAGCCTTGCTCTCGAAAGAGCTTGGCGCGTTGTTCTTTGTTCATGACGACCTCGCGCGAGTGGCTCGCGAAGATCAACGATGAACCTCGAAGGACGTTGGGCAGCTCACGCGAGGGCGCGCGTGTGCGTGAACGAGTGCGTGAACGCGGCGAACGGGCCCGCGGGAAAAGGCTGCGCGGTCGAGAGGACGACGCACGCAAGGCGACCGGCGATCTCGAAGGTGCCGAGCGAGATCGGTTTCCCGAAGTAGTGTGCGCGGACGAGATCGACGGTGGAGCTCATCGTCGTCGCGTCCGTCGCACCCGCCACACGCCATGCGAGGATCGTCGCGAGCGCCTTTTGGTAGCTCTCGCCGGTCTTGCGCATACGCGCGCGAACCTCTGCGCGCAGCTTCTTGTTGCCGTGTCGATTTCCCATCGGTCGTATCGAGGTAGAAGGTTGATCTTCCAGGAACGCCGAAGGACCGTGCCCTCTTCGCCTCGCGGTCACGAGGCCGGGCTCGACCAAGCCCACGACAAAGCATTGGCGACGGCCGGTGCGCTGTCAAGCCGAGGCGCGACGCCTCGCGCGGCTTACTGGGCGAACATCAGGCCGAAGTTGTGCTGCACGAACGGGTTCGGGTCGCTCGCGTGGTACGGGTCGATGAGCCAACGTTCGTTCGACTTGCCGGGGTTCACGACGACGGCGAGCTGAGGCGTCGACGTGGTCGTGAAGCAGTAGCCATCGATGCGCACGGTGGGCGTGAACACATACGGGATCGCGCTGCCCTGGAGGACGTCGCCTTTGCCGTCGGGGCCGAGGTCGAGGATGAGGTCCGTCTCGCTGTCGTACGAAGCGACGCCGCACTGCCCTTGGGTATGCATCTTTTGGATGTAGACGACGCGCGCGCTGTCACCGTCGTGGAGGCCACCGAGCGCGACGCGGAAGGTGTCGAGCACACGGGAGCGGCTTGGCTTGTTCGAGTTCGAGACGCGATCGCTCAGCGAGTACGTGACGTCGATGATCTCACCGGTCGTCGCGCGGAGCTGGAGCGACTTGCTCTCGCCGAGGTTTTCGGTGGCGGTGTCCGTGCTGGACGAATCGGACGTGCTCGCGGCGCAGCCGGCGAGCGCCGTCGGGACGAGGAGGGTGATCAAGAAATGGCGGAGCGTTGACATCGACGATTCCTTTCGCGGTGCCGGTGCGAGTGCACGCCTGGTGCCAATGTAGGCGGTTGACCTACTGCGCCATTTGCCGTGATTTCTGTGGTCATCTGCACGTGAGCGTGAGGTCGACGAACATCGACGCTGGGTTGCCGACTCATGATCGGAGAGGTCAGGGTGCCGGCAGAATCGAGAGGAGCGCGACGTAACCAAAGAGGTGGAGAACGTGAACAAGGCGATTCGCATGTGCATGCTTCCGCTGCTCTTCGTCGCGGCATGCGACCCGAGGCCGAACGAGCCCGCGGCCGTCGCGGCGGCCTCGCGGCCCGATAGGTCGAACGTCAGCGCGAGCGCGAGCACGAGCGCGAAAGCGAGCGGGAGCGCGGCCACGAGCGCAACGGCAGTGGCAACAGCGGCAACAGCAACGACAACAACGGCGACAGCGAACGACCGAGCGACGCTCCTTCAAAAGACGCTCGAGGTCGACGCGCTTGCACCTTATTGGCACGACAAGACGTCGGCGTTCACGATCGCGAGCTCCGAGGTCGTCGTCGATCGACCGCCGCTCACGATGTTTGGCGCGCCGGTTTCGTACGTCGGCGCGCCCGATGCGGCGGCGGCGGCGCGAAAAGGCGCATGCTCGTCGACAAAGGAGCCGAGCCTGTGCGCGTTTCGGTTCACCAAGCTGACGATCAACGAGCCGCGTGCAGCCGTCGACTTTGTCTATCCGCGTGAAGGTGTGTCCGGACACGTCGACTTCGAACGCCGGCCGGAAGGCTGGGTCGTCGCACGCCGCAGCGTCGCCGAGCAGTAGCCGTTACGGAGAACGTCAGGTGCCTTGACGTTCGAGCAAGAGCGCTCGCTGGAGGATGTCACGAGCGACCTCTTCGTCGGTCGACGTCACCTTGACGATGAGGTCGCTGCCGCTTCGCTCCACGCGAACGGCGGCCTGGCCCTTCGACGGGTGCAGCGGATCGGACGGCTTCTGGATGTTGCTGATCACCGCGACGTTGTGTCGAGCTGCATGACACGTGAGGGCGCGTTCGAGGTCCTTCTCGGAAACCGTCGTCGGAGCCACCTTGATCGCGACGCCTTCGAGGTCGTGGTGATCGATCGACGCTCGGTACCGACGGATCGGTTCGACCTTCTGCACCGGACGCGTGTAGAGCACGGCGAGCTCCGCGTCGCTCGAGACCGCCGCGCAGTCCTCCGCGGACACCGAGCGGGCCGGAGAGGGTGCGCCACATGCGGCAGCAAGCACTCCGCAGCAGGCGGCGACGAAGGCGACGTTCAACGATCGGAAGAGGTGTCGGTTCATTCTCCGTGCCCAGTGCACTCGACATGCCGCGCGCGATACGCCGAGAAAAGCGCTCGAAACGCTCGACGAAGGCTGCCGCAAAAACCGCCAACCGAGGACGTCTGCCGGATCCTGCGACGAGTGGCACCTGCCGGATCTTGCGACGACGGAGCCGATCGAGCGACGTCGAAAAATGCGCCGGTGAGGCTGGCGAAGGCGCGGTCGCGTGCGCACTGTGCGGCTTTGGGAGAGTGGCCGAGCGGTTTAAGGCGGCTGACTTGAAATCAGCAGTGCCTGCAAGGGCACCAGGGGTTCGAATCCCTTCTCTTCCGCGAAAACCAATGCAACGCCTCTCCTCGCGATCATCATCCTCACGATCCTCACGATCGCGCTGACGATCGCGCTGAGATCGCGCTGCCTGAACGCATCAATCGCGCACCTCTTCGTGCGCGACGATCGCGGCGAGCGCGTCGTGGAGCGCACGCATCTTGGTGTCGCCGACGACCTCGCGGAGATCGTCTTCGATCGTCTTCAGCAGCGCGAGCCCTTCGAGGATCGATTGACGACCGCGCTTCGTGAAGCGAACGAGCTTCGCGCGGGCGTCGGTCGGGTCGGGCGCGCGCTCGAGGAAGCCCATCTCGACGAGCTCGTCGACGAGCTGCCCGGCGGCTTGCTTCGTGACGCCGAGGCGTGACGCCAGGTCGGTGAGGCGCGTGCCTTCGAGGTCGACGTGCGGAAGCAGCGACGTGTGCGCGACGCGCACGGGTTTGTTCGTCCGCGCGCGCACCTCGGCGATCGCCCGCTCGTTCAGGAGGCGCGCGGCTTTGAAGAGAAGCTGCACGGTGGACTGCTTCTTCTCGGCTTCGAGCTTGTCTCGGTACTCCTCTGACCCCATCGGTACCCCTGAAATCAAGCACCGCTCACGAATTTCGTCAAGCAACCTTGACCAATTAGTCAGGCGTGCCTTACTAACTAGGAGTCAGCGCAAACAAATCAGCCAACGAAGCCACGAGCGAGGAGAACGCGTCATGTCATCAGAACGAAGCCATCTGAAGGCCATCGCCACGGACATTTGGGGACACGAGAAAGAGATCAAGCTCCCCGGCGGAATGCTTCTGCCGAGCCGCGCGACGATCGTTCGCGTGCGTGACGGCTCGCTCGCGCTTCATTCGCCGCTCGCGCTCGACGACGAGACCGCGAAGGCGATCGGTGAGCTCGGCGAGGTGCGCGCGATCATCGCGCCGAGCTGCGTTCACTGGATGTTCGTCGCGGGTGCAAAGAAGCGCTTTCCGAAGGCGAAGGTCTTCGGCGCGCCCGGCCTCGAGAAAAAGATGAAGGGCGTCTCGTTCGATCCGCTGCCCGAGGAGGGCACCCTCGGCGCGGCGTTCGGCGACGACATCGTCGTCAAGCGCGTGCAGGGCGCGCCGTACATGACGGAGCACGCGTTCCTCCACACGCCGTCGAATTCGCTCATCGTGAGCGACTTGATGTTCAACGTGCACGCCTGCCGAGGCTTCATGATGAAGCTGTTCTTCAAGGCCGTCGGGGCTTGGGACAAGACCGCGCAGAGCCGCTTCTGGCGCTTCCTCGTACGCGATCGGGCCGCGGCCGCGCGCAGCGCGAGCGAGATCCTCGCGTGGGACTTCGAGCGCGTCGTCGTCGCGCACGGCGACGTCGTCACGTGCGACGCACGCGAACGCGCACGCCAGGCGCTCGCGTGGATGCGCGCGGGAGCGCCGAAGCTCCTCAACGCTCGCTCCGCCACGACCTGACGACTCCAAAAACGTGAAGGCTTTTGCAGTCATTCGCGAGCCGTGAAGCACGACGAGGAGCGAGATCCGCGATCTCGCTTGCAGACCGCTCGAGAACGCGGTTAGCTGGTCTCATGAAAATGACTTTCATCTTCATGGCTGCCTTCGTCGGGATGGTCGGCTGCTCGTCGAGCGACGGCGGCTCGACGACGTCGGAGATCACCGAAGAACAGGCCCGTAGCAAGGCTGGCGCGGCGGCGCCGGGCGGGACGGTCGGACAGGCGACGAAGCTCGACGAAGGCGAAGAGCATCGGTGGTCGGTCAGCGTGACGCTTCCGAACGGAGCTGCCCTCGCCGTCGAGATCGAGCGCGTGACTGGGTCGCTCATGGAGATCAAGGGCGAGAACGGTCCCTTCGACTACGACCTGCCCGCGCCTCAAGCGGGGTACATGACGTTCTCGCAAGCCAAGCAAAAGGCCCTCGCGCTCAAGACGGGCAACGTCGAGCTCTGGGAGGTCAAGACGGACGTCGCCATCTACGAGCTCTACGTCCGTGAAGCGAGCACCCAGCTCTTCGAGATCAAGCTCGACGCGAAGACCGGCGAGATGAAGAGCGTCGAAGCGAAGGCGAAGGCCGACTAGCTTCGTCAGCGCTGCATCACGCGCGCGAGCGAGAGCGCGTGCTGCACGGCCGTGATCGTGAGGCCTGCTCGGCCTGCGATCTCCTCGGCGCGAGGTGCGCGTCCGATCTCGACACGCAACGCGCGCGCGGTCTCGAGGACCACCTTGAGCGTCGCTTCGCCGTGACCACCATCCGGCGTGACCACGCGACGGCCTCGCGCTTCGAGGATCTCGAGCACGGTGTCGATCTCGTCTTGCGAGATCGCGCGCGCGCCGATCGCCTCGCCGATCGCGTCGAGCTCGATCGCGTCACCTTCGCGTGTCGCCGCGAGGAGGCCTTCGACGACCGCCGCGAGATCAGCTCGAAGGGCGGCCATCGTTCTGCGAAGGGATCGGCCAGAGCTTTCGAAAGCCCACCGCCACGACCGCGCCGTCGTCGCGAAGGACGAGCGCTCCCCAGCGGCACTTCTCGATCACCTTTCCGTCGGTGAGCACGCCCGCGTCGTCTGCATAGCGCACCGATTGCCCCTCGGTGAGCTGACCGAAGAGGCGGGCGTCACCCGCGATCTTCGTGAGCTCGAGGCTGACCTCGACGTCCGGCAGCGCGCTCTCCTTCGCCAACGCGGGCTCGTGGATCGTGAGCTCGCTCGGCGCGATCCGGCGAAGGCGAATGCCGTCGAGGAGCACGTGCGCCTCGACCGACGACGCAAAGACGATCACGCCTGGAAGACGGCGGCCGCTCGAGAGCGCGAACGTGACGAGCACGCCCGGCGCCAAGCCCGGGAGGAGACCGTCGAGCTCGATCGCGGTCGGACGACCGCCGAGCCGCGAGCGCGCCGCGTCGATCGACGGCTTGCGGGCCGGCGGCGACGACAGCGAGGATGACGAAGACGAAGACGAAGACGACTTCGCCTTTGCGACATCATCCGCGAAGAGCGGCAGGTTGATCTTCTTGCCCACGTGGTGTCCCGTCTGGCCGGTCTCTGGACCGTATGGACATCGTACCCCTCCATCGAGGCGGGCTCACGTTCCGATGTGATCGAGCCTTAAAATAGGCCTCGCGGCCTCACGGGACCGGGCGAGATCGATCGTCGCATCGAAGAACCAGTCGTTGTCTTCCTCCTCGTCGAGGAGCACTTGCTTGACCTTCCACGCCGTCTCTTCGCGCACGATCGTCGTGTGCTTTGGGTTCCTCGCCTCGGGGTCGACACGGAGCGACCGATGCGCCGCCCAGAACGGCTGCAGCGCCTGCTCGATGCGGCGCGCCTCGCTCATCTCCACCTCGGGTGATGCGGCGGTGATGCGCGCGGCCTCCGGCCAATCGCCGCGAGCGAGCGCGCGCACGAAGCGGAAGATCTCGTTTCGAACCAGCACGGTGAACGCCTTCTCGTCCTTCGTGATGTCCTTCGACCCTTCGGGCTCGAGGTCGTCGCGAACGGGCGCAGGCTCGAAGAGCTCGTACGGGTTCTTGAGTCGCTCCCACTCGTCGAGGAGGCTCGAGTCGACCTGACGCACGATCGCGCCGAATGTCGTGATGATCTCCTCGACGCGCTCGTCCTTCGCGAACGCCGGCACCGTCTGCACGAGCGTCTTGTACACGTCCGAGAGGTAGCGAAGGAGGAGCCCCTCGACGCGCTCGAGCCCGTACTCGCGCACGTACTCGGTGAACGACATCACCGACTCGACCATCTCTCGCGCGATCGACTTCGGGCGGATGTTCTCCGTCTTCACCCACGGATGAAGCCGCGCGAAGGCGTTGAAGGTGTCGTAGACGAGATCGCGATTCGGCTTCGGGTACTCGAGCTTCTCGAGCTCCGCCATCCGGTCGTCGTACTCGATGCCGGCGGCCTTCATCTCGGCGACCTTCTCGCCTTTGAGCTTGTCGAGCTGTCGTCGCAAGATCGGATCGGGGTCTTCGAGGATCGACTCGACGAACGTGAGCACGTCGAGCGCGTACGTCTCGGATCCCTCGGGCGACCACTCGTCTCGCCGCTGCAAGATGTCGAGCAGGTAGAGCGACAGCGCGTGATGAATCGAGAAGTCTTCGCCGAGATCGGCGTTCACGCGCGCATAGCGCCGGCCGTCGTCGTCGTAGTCCCACTCGAGGATTCCGGCCTCACGTAGCGTCTTCACCATCTCGATCGCTTGGCGGCCGAGGATGCGCTTCTGCGGCAAGCGCTCGTGCGACGCCTTGATCAACCTCGCGAGGCCCATGCAGCCGCCGTCGTCTTGGCGTGAGAGGACCTGCACGACCATGCCGTGCGACAGCGAGAAGCGCGACTGGAGCGACTCGGGGAGCGACGTGACGAGCCGATCGAACGTGGACTTGTCCCAGTGGACGTAGCCGAACTCCGGCGGCTTCTTCTTCACGATGCGGCGCTTCTTCACCGGATCGTTGCCGGCCTTCGCCTCGAGGCGGAGGTTCTCGATCACGTGCTCGGGGGCTTGCGCGACGACGCTCCCGCGATCGTCGAAGCCCTTTCGGCCGGCGCGTCCGCTGATCTGCTGGAAATCGCGCACGCTCAAGATCGCCGTCTTCTCGCCGTCGAATTTACAGAGCCGCGTGAAGAGCACCGTGCGGATCGGCACATTGACGCCGACGCCGAGCGTGTCGGTGCCGCTGATGATCTTGAGCAGCCCGCGCTGCGCGAGCTTCTCGACGAGCAGGCGATACTTCGGGAGGAGACCGGCGTGATGGATGCCGATGCCATGACGTACGAAGCGCTGGATCTCCTTGCCGTACGGCGAGTCGAAGCGCGCGCCTTTCAGCGCCTCCACGATCTGCTTCTTCTCGTCCTTCGTGCAGTAGTCCATGCTCATCAGGTTCTGCGCTTCTTCGGCCGCGCCGCGTTGCGTGAAGCTGACGATGTAGACGGGCGCCTTGCCGTGCGCGACGAGGTTGGCCACGGTCTCGTGGAGCGGCATCTCGCGGTATTCGAAGTCGAGCGGGACCGGTCGATCGATCGAGCGAACGACGGCCGTGCGCAAGCCGTTCGTCTTCGTGAGCAGCTTCTCGAACGGCTCCGGATCGCCGAACGTCGCGCTCATCAAGAGAAAGCGCGCCTTCGTCAGCGCGAGCAGCGGGATCTGCCAGGCCACGCCGCGATCGCGATCGGCGTAGTAGTGAAACTCGTCGAGGATGGCGACGTCGACGTTCGCGCGAGGACCTTCCGCAAGCGCGATGTTCGCGAGCACCTCGGCGGTCGCGCAGATGATCGGTGCGTCGCGATTCACCGTCGCGTCACCCGTCATGAGGCCGACGTTCTCTGCGCCGAACGCGCGGACGAGCGCGAAGAACTTCTCGTTCGCGAGCGCCTTGATCGGGCACGTGTAGAACGACCGCTCCCCGCGGACGAGCGCGTGGTAGTGCGCGGCCTCGGCGACGAGCGACTTGCCCGATCCGGTGGGCGTGTTGAGGATCACGTTCGCGCCGTCGATGATCTCGAGGATCGCCTCTTCCTGCGCCGGGTAGAGGTTCAGGCCGCGCAAGCCGACGTAGCTCAGAAACGCACTGAGGATCACGTCGCTCGGCGCGTCGCGCGGAGGAAGATCCTTCAGCGACGGAGGCGCGGTCGGCGCGGCGGTATCGGGAGGCGGCGAGGACGACATGGCGGACCGCCGAACATACTTGATCCTGCCGAGCGGCTGCCTCGCAAACCTCAGGGCTTCGTGCTCGACGGTGCTTGGGCGCGCACGAGGATCACGTTGCCTTCACGTTCGTAGGCGAGGCCGCGTGCGCGCGCGATCACGTCCATCGCCTGATCCCAGGGCACCTTGCGGAGTCGCATCGTCACCGTCCCGGTCACTTCGCCTGCGACGACGATGTTGACGCGACCGACGTCCGCGAGCAGCCGAAAGACGTCGTGCACGTTCGCGTCTTTGAGATCCAGATCGACCGGCGCGCCGTGGAATCTCCCCGCCGCCTGCCCGTCGCCGTGCCCGCCGATCGTGCGTGTGGAGAAACGATCGGCAGACGAACTCGACGTCGTGGACGATCGCGAAGGATCGACCGAGGTCGCGGCCTGTGGCGCTCCTGATCCGCCCTCGCTCGGATCCACGAATGCGGTCGATGGAAACGGCGCGGCGCTCGGCTTGATGTCGTCGCTCGTCGTCGTGCGTCGCGCGTCTCGCGGTCTCTCTTGCGTCTCGCCCGCACATCCGAGAACCGCGAAAACCACGCAAATCACGCACGAAAATGCGCGTGCTCGCGAGGCAACCAAATCGGTCGAAGTGAGGGAACGAAGCGGCATCTGGTCTTCGACCGATCCATGATCGTCCGTCGTGGGAGACACGCGGTTCGCGCAACCGAACCAACAAAACCACTGCCGCAAAGCGCGACGCCGCGCCGGTGTGGAGATGCATGTAGATTCCATGTTGCGGCACCTTGCTTGCACGACCACGTGGCATGAATCGCCTGCCCAAGTTGGCTGCGCTGGGAATCATCGCATGCGTGGCATCGATCTCGATGCTCGCCGATGCAGCGCCAAAGAAGTCGAAGAAGCCAACCACCACGGCAGAGGCGCCCAAGAAGACCGACGATACGCCGGCCGTATCCGCCGACTTCGACAAGCAAGCCGCCGCGACCTCCATCACCGAAGCGAGCCTCCAGAAGTGCAAGGCGACGAACGCGGTGAAAGGCGAAGGCCACGTCACGATCACGTTCGCGCCTGCAGGGACGCCGCAGGCCGTGACGGTCGACAAAGGACCGTGGGTCGGTACCCCGGTCGCGAAGTGCATGGCCAAGGAGTTTGGCAAGAAGGTCAAAGTGCCTGCCTTCAAGGGCGATCCCGTGACGGTGGGAAAGACGTTCCAGTTCGAGTAGCCGAAAGAAACATCTCTTGATGTAAAGTGCGTGCGTGCCCCGGACGCTGCGCCGCTCTGCCTTCGCACTGACGACCGCCCTCGCCGCGTGCACGTCGTTCGTTGGGGCGAGCACCATCGCCGAGCGCGAAGCGTACGCAGAGGAAGACGCGAACAGCGAGTACGCCAACGGCTCGACCGACTGCCGTGCGTTTCGCGCGCGCAACGAGAAGGAGCTCGCCGCGTGGGAGAAGACGCAGCCGGCGGTGCCGTATGCGTATCCACGCGAAGACAACGTGCTCAACGCGCCGTGGGGCGGCCTCTTCGGCGCGCTGGGCCACTCCGGCGAGCTCGTCCTCGCCACGTTGATCCCTCACGTCGGCGCGCAGTTTCGTGGTGACGCGCCCGCCGCGACCGTGTCGTGGCCCCTCTCTGTGCTCGTCATCGGCCCGATGTACGCGTGCTCACGCAAGAAGGAGACGTTCGTCGTGCACGGCCATCGCGTGCACCGCTTCCTCGTCGAGCCCGCGGTCGTCAGCAGCAATCGCGGCGTCGGCTTCTCCGTGCGCCCGGGCTACCGCTTCATCTGGCACCCCACGTCGTGGGTCATCGGGCCGGGCATCGGGATCGGGTCGACCGTCGAGATCCGCGGCAACCAAGAGCCCTTTCGCTACTCGATCGGGCCCGAGCTCGTCGCGCACTTCGGCAACTGCTGCCGGCAGGGCTACTTCACGTTCGCCGCTCGCTACGATCACTTCTTCAAAGGGACCGTGACGAACATCGTCGGCGGGAGCCTCGGCTACACGTTCTTCTGAGCGTGGCTCGTGCCGTTCGTGCCGTTGACTCCGTGGGAGCCGTTCACGCCCGTGGGCGTGTGGCGTCCGTTCGAGCTGCTGTTCGCGATGTCGTCCGGAATGATCACCGTCGGCGCGCTGATGCCGTGCTTGCGATCGCTCTCGGCGAGCCACTCGTCTTCGATGAGGTAACGAAGGAGGAGATCGACCAGCTCCTGCACGAGCGTGTTGTCGTTGAGGCCAGCGGGCTTCTCGAGGAGGCTCGCGAGCATCGTCGCGCGCACGCACTGGAACGCGACGAAGGCGGCCGCGTCGACGTTCTTTCGTCGAACGGGCGCGCCGGTGGCCGCGAGGAAGTGGCGAACGAGCGCGATGACGCGAAGGTCGAACGAGTGAAGGCGATCGGCCTTCGTCGCGCGGAGACCTTCCATCGCGAGCACGCGATGCATTCCGGGTGATGCGATGTAGAGCGACACCATGCCTTGCACGGCGGCGAGCACGGTGTCGCGTGGTGAGCGCGCGAGGTTGTTCTCGCTGAGCACCATTTGCATCAGCTCGATCGCGCGCTCGAACTCGCGTTCTTGCAGCGCATCGAGGATGGCGTCGCGATGGGAGAAGTACTGGTAGAGCGTTCCGACGCTCACTCCGGCCACCTCGGCGATGCGCGTGGTGGTCGCAGCCTCTGATCCTTCGCGCTCGAGAACCTGAACGGTGGCCTCGAGAATGGCGTGCACAGTGGACTGCGCGCGCGCCTGTTGTGGCCGTTTTCGCGGGGTCTGTGCCTTACGTGATGCCATGGTCTTAAACCTGAAACGAATGCGAATGGATTGTCCGCAGCGGGGGATGGATACTCCAACGCTGCGGTGCGGCAAAGCTCGGCAACCCAATCATCAGAAAAACGTAGAGTCGGCGTGTTCGGCTGGGGCATCGTTGCGCCCGGCGCCCGGAACGTCGCGGCGCTCGATACGATGCTCCGCGAGGGCGGAACCGCGCTGAAAACCGCCAGTCGCCCGGAGCTGGGCGAAGGGCTCTTCGCAGTGGGCGACCCGGATTTCTCGATCGACGACTACACGTCGTGGGTCGCCGAGCGCAAAGGTGAGGCCTTCGCGACTCGCCTGAAGAAGAAGATGGGCGACAACGTCCTCTTCGCCCTCGGCGCCACCGTGCAGGCGATGCAGTGCGATCCCCAGCTCGAGAAGATCGCACGTGAGCTCGATGAAGAGTGCCATGTGTACGTCGGATCGGGGGTCGGCGACCTCCCGCAGAGCTACGCGGCGGTCCGCTCCCTGGATCGCGCCACACGCGCATGGAACCAGTTCTGGGCCGCGCCCGAGCGCTGCGCCGCCCGAAAGAAATTCGAAGAGTCCGGCGTGGTCGATGGCCCTGCGCCGCCTCCAAACCCCGCCACGCTTCCGCTCGACAGCGAGGAGCGCCTCGAGGCGCGCGCGGAGTGGGACGCGTTCTGGGCCGCCCGCTCGACGCAGCTGAAGGAGTTCATGCTGCGCGTCGTCGCGATCGAAGCGAACGTGGGCGGCGACTCCGACGTGCCGCCGTCCGGCAGCCGCGCAGGCGCAGCCGCGCACGGACGAACGACGGGCACCGAGAAGGCGCAGCTCGACGCGATTCGACGACGCGTCAAGGCGCTCCGTGCGCTGCTCGACGAGGTCGAGTGTCCGCCGCCGCCGTGGACCGCGGTGAGCCCGGACCTGATCTGGAACATCCAAAACGCTCCCGCCGCGCAGATCACGATGCTGCTCGACGTGCACGGCGCGGCCTGGGCTCCGGTGGGCGCATGCTCGACGTTCGGCGTCGCGCTCAAGTGCGGCCGCGACGCCATCCTCCGCGGCGAAGCGAAGATGGCGATCATCGGCACGACCGATCCGCGTCCCGATCCGGCGCTCGTCGGCGCGTTCCACGAGGCGCGCGTCATGTCCGGCACCGGCGAGGTCAACGCGCCCTTCACGTCCCTGCGCGGCACGCACCTCTCGGGGGGCGCATGCATCTGGGTGCTCGGCGACGAAGAGTACTTCGCGTCGAAGGGCCTCACGAAGCCCGTCGGCGGCTGGGTCGAAGCGGTCGCGCTCTCGTCCGACGCCGAGCACATCATCACGCCGTCGGTGTCCGGCCCGAAGCGAGCGCTCACCCGCGCCTTCGAAGAGGCCCACGTGAAGCCAAACGAGATCGCGATCGCGGATCTCCACGCGACCGGCACGCCCGGCGATCTCAACGAGCTTTCGCTCGTCGAAGACTACGTCGGCGAGCGCACGCGCATCACCGCGCGCAAGGGCCAGCTCGGTCACGGCATGGCCAACTCGGGCGGCTGGGAGCTCACCGCGCTCGCCCTCGGCCTCCGCGCCGGCGAAGCCTACCCGACCGGCATCGGAAGCATCGGCAGCGTGGCGATCCATCCGCACGTCCGCCGCCCCGAGGCGATCGTGAGCGCGAAGGCGCCGCTCGCCTCGTCGTCGGACGGATCGCGCGTGGGCTTCAAGCTGATGCTCGGCATCGGCGGCATCACGTCGTGCGTCGTGATCCGCTCGGCGTGACGTCGAAGAGCTGCACGAGAAATTGAGAGCGGTTCCCTCCTAGGAGCGAGAGCGCGCGGTCGTCTTTTCCTTTCGTGACCATATGGCCTGGGGCCACCCGAAATTGGCTCGGGCCATAGTCAGTCACTTCAAGTGCGTGAGAATGCTGGATGCCGTCGTTGGTATCGAACGTGCTACGCCGATTGCCCGCGGTCTGACCGTCCAGGGGATCGCGCGGCTCGTCGTGCGCCTCGCGAGCGTGACTTCACGAACAAATTGACCTATATTAGGCGACTATAAAGGTCAGTCTATTTCGAGTGTGAGGTAAGTTTGGCTCCGAGGGCTGAGAAGCGACAGACGCGCACGCCGCAACGCCGCTCCGCAGGTGGAGGGCTCTTCTTCCCCAACGAAGTGGTCCGAATCCTCGGGCTACAGCGGATCGACTATCGCCAGCTGCGTAGGCTTTTCCGCCTCGTCCGCAGGGTTTGCGGTTCACCCGTCGCATCGCGAAAGTGGGCGAGGTTCTCGTTCACGGAACTCGCCTGCCTTCGCGTCGCGATCGATCTCGCCGGCGGTGTCGACGCCCTCGCCACGGGTCGACGGCTCAGACTGAAGGCGATCGAGAACGCGTGCCGCGCCCTCACGAAGCGTTACGGCGTGCAGAATCCACTGCTACACGCCCGCATGCGGCGCGAGGGCAACGCCGTCGTCGCTGTCGTTGACGACGTGACGTTCGCGCCGGCCACCGGCCAGCTCACGCTCGGACTGCTCGAAGCCGCGAGCGAGCACGTGGCCGATGTCGACCCGCGCGCCGTATGCATGCGGACGACGACGAAGATGCGGAAGGAGCATCGCGCGATCGAGGTTCGGCGTGTCGGGCAAGCGAGCCGCAGTTCGCTCGAAGTCGCGGTGGTGGGGCAGCGAAGATGAAGGAAAAACCAGCATTCGAGAACGCGGCCTTCGACCGTATCGACGGAGCGAAGGATCGCGGTAGCTTGGAGGGGAGAATGGGGACCGTCGACACGCTCTGCATCGAGGTCACAAGCCGGTGTCCGTTGCGGTGCGTGCACTGCAGTGCTGACGCATCACCCGAACGAACGGATTTCTTCCCCGTCGCGGTGTACGAATCGCTCCTGCAGAAACTCGGACAGCTGCAAGCCGTCTATCTGTCCGGTGGCGAGCCGTTTGAGCACGGCGAGCTGGAACGCTTCGTTGACCTCTCGCGGCACGTCGCTCGCGAGGTCGTGATCTATTCATCCGGCACCCAGCGCCACGCCGGCAGGGCTATACCCGTGGCCGAGGAGCGTTTGGCGACGGTGGCGATGCGTGGACTCTCGCGCATCGACTTCAGCGTCTACTCGAATCGTCCCGAGGAGCATGAGGCCGTCACACGTACTGCGGGAAGCTTCACCGCCGTCCTTGAGACGATGCGACTGTGCCGAGCCCTCGGCATCCAGTTTGGTGTTCACTTCGTCCCCCTTGTTGAGGGAGGTTCGCGCGCGCGTGCGGTGGCGGGTCTTGCGCGCGAGATGCGAGCGTCTCGGTTTCACGTACTCGCCCCGGCGGCGCAAGGGAGGGGAGCAAACCTCTCCACCACACTGACATCCGGTTTTCTACGAGACGTGGCCGCACTGCACGAGGATTCCGCGTTTAACCTCGTACTGAGTTCCGCAGTTCGTCATGCACTTGGTCGCGGAGCGACTCCACGTGACACCTTGCGAGCCGTCTTCGTCGACGTGCGAGGGACTGTCCACCAGAGCGAGGGTCGCCGGCTCCCCGTGCTGAACACGCAGACGGCGGACGTGACCGAGATCATTAGGCAGCTCGAAGCCATGCGGTAAGCATGCGCATTCTCCATCTCTCCGATCTCCATTTCGGTTTCATCCGAGACGAGCACGGGAAGCCGAAGAAGTCGGCGCACCTTTTTACCGCGGCGGGCGATGTCAATCCAAAGGGCCTCGCGAACGTAGTACTCGCGGATGCCGAACTCGTCTCTGCCCCGGATGCGATTGTGATCTCCGGCGACGTCGGCTGGTCATGTTGTCCCGACGACTACGGTTATGCGACGCAGTTCATCAACCTCCTACGCGCCAAGTGGGGGTCGGCGACGCTCGTGATCGCGCCCGGGAATCATGACGTCGATCAGGCGGCAGCAGATGTGGATCGAGCCCAGGACGAGTATCTCTCGTTTGTGAAAGGGATCTTCCCGAACGAGGACGACTACCTCGTTCGGGACACGAGCCTACGCGCCCGCGAGCAGCTGATAACGATCCGGTCTTTCGTCGCCGATGGCGAGGCCGGAGTGATCGTTGCCGTGAACTCCGCAGCGCACCTCAATGCGAAGAACAGCACGCCGGCGTATGTCCGTCCGGAGGTGCTCGAAGTGATCGCGTCGCGTCTGAAAGGCATCGCACCTGAGGCGTTCCGCATCTTCATCCTTCACCACCACATCCTGCCGTTCGCGGACCCGCACTGGAAGTCGTCGACAGACACGCACGAACTGTCCGATAAGGCGGACCCCACCACCGTCGGCAACTCCGCGCGTCTCCAGCACTGGCTCACGGAGATGGGCTTTCACGTCGTCCTACACGGCCACAAGCACCAAGCTCACGGTCGCGCCGATCGCCTCTGGCGTCGGCAGCATACTGACGGGCAGCAGCTCGTCGTTGTCGGAGCGGGTAGCGCAAGCGTCGAGCGAGAGCATGTGACGCCCGAGCCGCACACGTACAACGTGATCTCCGCGTTACGAAGCACCGTCCGACGCTGGAACGTCCAGGTCGACGTACGGGAGGTTTCAGAGACAGGCGCGTACCCGCAGGCGAAGGCGCACTTTCAGTATGTGCACGATAGCGGTGCTGACGAACACGACGCTCCAGCCGTGTTTCACGCGGACCGAACCGATCAGTGTCACGCGCTCATCAAGCGGGCGCTCTTCGGAACGAAGGTCGCCAACTTCATCTCCATCGTGAACGAGAGCCAATACCGCCACCCGGCTACCGCGAAACTTGAAGGCAGGCCAGTTACGGGAGCCGAAGTCCTGCGGTCGTTCAAAGCGCTTCATCCCGAGTACACGCCTTCCGATAAATGGCGAAAGCTCGCTCTGATCAAACGGTCCCTTCGCGGCCTCAGTCCCCGGTTTCAGTTCCAGCACGGGCCGAGGCTGTTTGGATTGGCAGGCGGTGCAGACGACCCCGAGGCATCACCCATCGTTCGCGCCGTCGACCGACTGAAGAACGCTCCGAACTCGAAGGCGTATGTGTCGCTGTTCAGTCGAGCGGTGGATGTTGTCGCGGAAGGTCGAGAACCACTGCCCGCGCTTCTAAGCATTCAGTTCGTTCGCCCGGACGACTCCCACCTCGACGTGGTTGCAACGTTCAGAAAAATCGAGCTGTCGTTTTGGTGGGTCGTCAACATGTTCGAGCTAGCAGAGCTGCTCGACTGGGCTGCCGAGCGCCTCGGCCTGACGCGGCGACGAATCACGTTCTTCGCCGCTGAAGCGGAATGGAAGAAGAAGAACGTAGAGGCGGCCTTCGTCACGGACCTCGATGAGCTGACGTTGCGGGAGCTGGTAGAGATCGTCAGCGGTGTGACAAGAAGCGAAGGGGTACACGTTACCAAGCTGACGGCTCTTCTTGCCGAGAAGAAGGCGCACACCCATAGCCAAAACCTCGACGTCGCAGGACTAGAGCGCCTCGTGAGCGTTCTTGCCGGGCTCATTCCGTCGCTGGGAGTGCGAAAAGGGAAAGAGCTTCACGCCCTGAACGAACTCCTCACCGAAGCTGCTGACCAAATCCGGAAGGCGATGAGCGATGTTGACAAAGAGGATGCCACGTTGGTTACGAGCGCGTGTGACGCGCTCGGAAAGGCGATCGCTTCGTTGGAAAAGCAGAGCGAGGTCAGCAGCAAGTGACCTCGTGGGTACGGTCCGGCGCGAAGATTGAAGGTCCGTATCGCTACACGCTGCTGCGTCAAATCAGCGACGCGCGCGGGCGCGTGCTGTTCATCATGCTCAACCCGAGCACCGCAGATGCGATTCAAGACGATCCGACCATTCGTAGGTGCGTGGGGTTCGCTCGTGATTGGGGATTCGGTCAGCTTGAGGTCTGTAACCTGTTCGCATTCAGGTCGACGGATCCCCGTGCACTCACTGCTGCTGCTGATCCCGTCGGGCCCCGTAACGACGCTGCGATCCGTCGAGCGGTCAAACGATCGGACCTCGTAGTGACGGCGTGGGGGGCCGAGGGTGGGCGTTCCCGACGAGCAGCCGAGGTGAGCGCGATGCTCGCGCCGAAGACGGCGTTCTGCCTTGGCCGGACCCTCGCCGGTGCGCCGCGCCATCCGTTGTACGTCGCGCGCCGCACGGCACTCGTACCGTTCCGATGATCGATGCTTCCGCGCGACGAGAGCGCCTCACGCGAACCTTGCCAGACGTTCGATGCAGTATGCACGCATCCAAACACCCGTTGTCGGCTTCGTAACCAGTGTTGGTGAGGTTACTAACAGTAACGAAGGACGGCCACTCCACCGGCAAGCGTTCAATGCGTCCCCAGTACTGCTTCGGTGCCTCGTCGTCCGCGAACCCTGTCGGTGTGATGTCGAGGTGCTCGATGGCGAGGTTCTTCGCAAGACGCGGAATGCGCGAACCACATCGCGTGAAGGCCGAGGAGAAGAGCAGAGAGTCAACCGCGGCAGCCGTCAACGTGCAGAGGGGAGAGTGATCCCCGACGACCGTGTGAACGTAGTCGTGCCATTCGTTGAGGATGAGTCGGAGCAAGGTACCTTCTCCGCGCTCGTGCTCGCGAGCTACCAGCGCAAGGAGGTCACGTTCTGTCGGCGGCGGCGTCTGCTTCAACAGCTCCACCACGCCTTCGTAGGCGGGGGGCGGAGGTGGAAACGTCAACGGTGGCATCGCGCTGAACTCGCGCAGAAGCGCGGACAGCCACGCGAGCGAACCTTTGTAGCGATCGAGCCACGCGAGCGCCAGATGGTCCTCGCGTCGGAGTCCGAGGCCCTCGCTCACGCTCTCCGAGAGCCGCACCGTCTCCCAGAAAAGTGCGCCCGGATCGTCGAAGTCGCCAACGTGCGTCTGCACTCGCTCAACGTTCACGCGAAAAGCGTTGAACGCAGGCGAACTGGCGAAGTCGACGTCGAAGCGCAGCGCGGGTGCACGCCCTTTCATGAAAACAGCGCCGAATCGACCGCGGCCCACTTGCGGAAGAACGGAATGGTCTCTCGCAAGCATCAGCCGGCCCAGCCACCCTCCGGGACGTGCGCCGACGGACACGGTGAGCGCGCCACCGAACTGCGTGTCCCATCCGTAGGGCACGAAGCGCAATCCGCGAGCATCGATATCGGCTGCTCGGCCCCGTTGAAGAAGAGGACCGGCTCTGCATCAGCGATCGCGACACCGTCAAGATGATGCGCCGCCTCCAACCCTTCGATGCCGGCACTCAACACGTCAGCGTTGAGCGTCCTTCGCATCGGTTCGATGCGCTGCGATTCGATCAGCTCGTTGAACTCACGAGCCGCCGTTTTTATCTCCTGATTCTCCGCTGCCACGCGATGATGATACCTACGACGGGAAGCGCGAGGGTCTCAGTCCAAACGTGTCGCGGAGAGCACCTCTCGCGCTACGCGCTGACCTTCAATGGCGAGAATGCGCAGACGCTGGAACGTGACCGGCTCGTCTTCGAGGCCAAAGTAGTGCAGCGTCAGCTCGGTCGCGATGAACCCAAAGCGAACACATTCGGCCGCCGCGATTGCCGCGACTCCAGGAAAGTGGTCCTCGTTGATGTTGCCATGCGTGTGCCAACAAAGCTGCGCATAGCGCTCGTCATAGAATTCCGCGAAGTCGTATTCGGGCCGCAGGCGGTCCGCTTCAGCGACGTCGGTTTCGAGCGAGTGACCGGTCCAGCGCGCAGGCGCAATCGGACGGCCGCGTTCCCGTTGTTGCCGGTCGCGCTCGTCGGTACGGATCCCGATGGCGACGACGACCCGAACAAACTATCCGAAGGCGATGCGACGTCGTCTCCCGCCGTCGCTGTCCCTCGACCTGTCCCTGTAACGAGCACCGAACGAGAATCTTTGCGGAGAGGGCGGGATTCGAACCCGCGGTTGGCTTTTGACCAACGCCCGCTTAGCAAGCGGGTACCTTCGGCCACTCGGTCACCTCTCCTAGAGTGGCAATGCCTAAGGAAGTGACGATCTACAGCGGGGAAGCGACCGAATCAACTCTGGCGAGCCGCCATGGCGCAAAGAAGCCCGTTTCGAGCTGGAGTTCGTGTGTTTTGGGTGGATTTGGTTGCGCTGACCTCGGCTTTCGCTAGATGGAAAAACCATGAGCATCCGGTTTTCTCGGCTGGCGTTGGTGGCTGTCGTCACGACGATGATGGGGGTGGGCACGCGAGCGGCGCAGGCGGAGACGCGCGAGCAGCGGCCGGGTCCGCCGCCGGGGCCGCAGTTCGACAAGGCCGGTGCGCTCGAGGTCCTCAAGGCGATTCCGCTCCAAAGCTGCAAGACGGCGACGAGCCCCAAGGGCCGAAGCGCCCTGACGGTGACGTTCGAATCGTCGGGTGCCGAGCGTCACGTTCATGAAGGGATCGCAGTACGACGCCACGCCTTCCGGGACGTGCATCGTGCACAAGCTTCAGGCCGCGAAGGTCGCGCCATTCGTGGGAGCTGCGGCCGCCGTCGAGATGTCGTTCGCGCTTCTCTGACGACGGCGCGCAGCTCGTCCAGCTCGACGAGCGCGGTGCGATCCTTCACGAGCGCGCAAAGCACCGCGACCTTGTGCTTGGCGCGACCGCAGAGCGTCGCGATGCGAGCTGTCGCTGTCGTTGTCCCTCGGGACGCGTTCACCAAGTGTCCGCAAGTTACGTCGGCTTCGTGTCCCTCGGCGGTGGTCGCGTCGTTTGACGAAGGGGCTTCTTCGCCAGGCGAACGATGATCGGACGTCGGATTCGAATCCCGCCCTCCCGCAAAGACTTCCCAGCGATCATGCCGCGACGGATGCGAACGACTGCGCCGGCAAAATCGTATCGGTCGTTCACGTGAACGAGTCCCAGTTCTTTCGCCACGGAATCGCGGCAGAGAGCATGCGACGCAACTGCGACGGGCTAACCCGCGCAGCAGGGGTGTGAGCCAACTCGCGGGGAGCGAAGCCGTCGAAGCCGGACGCGGAGTTGGGCGTGAGGTCAGGCCACTGCTCTTCGGGCTGCTGAATCAGATTTGGCTCTGCGCGACGCTCGCGCCACGCTGCTAGAAGAGCTCCACACGCCGACGAGACCGCGCTTTGGGTTCGTTCCAGGACGCCGCGCAAGGTCGTCTCCGCGGATTCCGCAAGGCAGCCGGGATATGCGCCGAAGGCAATCTGCGAATGCATCTCCGAACACTCAGGGTTGCTCGGCAGCCGGAGGCCGATGTCTTGGTGCCACGACTGCTGGCGACGGCCACGATGAACGAACGTGTTGCGATACTGACGCGCCCACTGGAACCATCCCTGCGGCGTCGAGAAAGCCTCGCGCACGGCGGCAACGCCGTTCTCTTGAAGGTTACGCGCCGGTCCAGCGGCAATGCGTGGGAGCGCACTCCGCTCCCATTTTTCCAATGTCCCGAAGTCGGCGAAGAGAATCTTGTAACGCCGTGCCTCGTTCCGCTGCCCTTCGGAAGAAAGACCAAGAACACCTACAGCAAGTGCGCCAAGGCAATCTGATGTCGAGGCGACGGCCCTGAGCATCCCCGCGACGTGAAGTTGGATCTGTCGGTCGTCGAGGTATCGGAGCCCTGTCTCGGGTTTGTAGCCACTCCCGCCCTTCGCCACGTGAGCGCGAAACGCGGAAAAGTGGAGACGAGCTTCGATCAAGTTGTCCGCGACGGCGTGTGCGGTCTCCACGAGGTAGTCGCCGATCAGGATGCGCCGTCGTGTTCCTAACGAATGACCAGTCCACCACCCAATACCGAAGCTCTCCTCGTCCGGAAGCGGAGTGTTCGCAGTAGCTATCGCGCGTTCGTTCTCGTCCCTCGGCGCGGGCATCGGAACGCTCAAATCTCGCTCGAACTCGGAGCCAAGCGCTCGCGGCGCCGCGATATCGATGCCGAGCTTTTCAGCAACGAGGAAGTCTCGCTCGTCCGCGTAGGTCTGTGGGTCGAACTTGAAGTCGAGCGCTTGCTCGTCGTCAGGGTGCAGAGTTCTCATCGTCGGCTCTCCGTTGACCAAGAGGCGCAACATAAGGCGGGTACGCTGGTAGTCAACGCCGACGTGTCTGGCACAAGCACCTCCTAGCGAAGCAAGCAGTCGCGACTTAGAGTCCACGCACTGTGCAGGATCGAATCCGTTTTCCCGATTGCATCTTCTGTGGAAACCCGAATGGCTCTCGCGAGCACACGACGTTGGCAGCGCTCGGTGGTCTCCACGAGGATCGCGGCATCCTGTGCGAGACCTGCAACAACGGATTCAGCCAGCTCGACGATGCGCTTGCGCGTGATCTGCGTCCACTCAACGGGATGATCGGCGCTCACCACGGCCGGACGGGCGACGCGCTCGCTGCGAAGGTTCGCGATCCAACATCGGGTCGTGTGCTCCAGATTCATGGGCGCCGAGTCGCGCATCCTGACGTGGCTATCCTGAAGGATGTCGACGGTACGCTTCACGCGCTGTGCTCGACGCAGGCACAGGTGGATCAGCTCGTGGCGAGACTGCGAGCGGAAGGCAAGAAGGTGAAGGTCACCTCCCGTGAACGCGTTCCCGCGTTCTTCGCCGAGCCGCTGCGGCTCGATTGGCACTTCGGAGGACCTGAAACGCTTCGTGCGGTGGCACGCCTCGCGCTCAACGTTCTCGCTCATCACTTTCCCGCGCTCGTACGGGAACCATGGCTCGACGACTTCAAGGCGTTCCTGAAGAACGGCGGAGATATACAGCGGTGGGTTTGGTACGAATTCGCCGACGTCGACCCGCGCGAACCTGTCGAGGCGTTCGCTTTCTCCAACCGCTTCGTCCTCGGTTTCGATACCGATCGTGTCTACGCGCGCGTGCGCTTGCTCGGAGTTATTGAGATAGCTGTCTTCTTCGGGACACGAAGGGTCAATCACGAGTCGTCGCTTATCCATGACGTCGATGTCCTCGCTGCGCATCGACCCACTGACATCCACGTCCAGCGCCTCGAGGGCGTCGCGCTCTACCCGCCAACGAAACCGACGGAAGATCCTGCACCCTACGTTACCGACCGACTCGCGACACTCATCGCAAAGCAAGCCGAGCGCCAATGGGATGAAGAGGCGCCGGATCTCGTCAACCGGCTCAACGCCACCCGCGAAACACAGCCCGCCAAACGCCACGACCTGATCGTTGAAGCACTGCAGAGCCAGAAGCAGCGCATTCTCAATCTCGCCGTTCGAGTCGGCAGAGACATGCGCGAGCACCTGGGCAAGATCGGCCCCGGTGGCGAGAGCATCGGAGATGCGATGCTACTCCTAGTGCAGCCTGATGGCGCGAGCCGCACGGGTGTGACCGAGCTCGCAGAAGTGAACATCGGAATGATGATCTTCGCTCTCGCCGACCATCTTTACGCTCTTCTTCCGCAGAAGGAGATTACGTTGCGCGAGCTTCGTCTACTCCTGGAGGGTGGAAGGGGAGCAGCGATCATCGGGCGATATCTCTACGAGCAGATTCGAAGTGCCCATCCACTCCTGCGCGAAGACGACTCGTCGGCGACCTAGCGCTCCACCGCAGGCCCCTCCGTCCGGACGGCTGTCTCCTGCTTTTGACGAGGCCTAGAATTCCGGAAGACTCATCGACTCCGCCTCGCACTTCCTCAACAGCTTGAGAACGTGGCCCCGACGGCTCGTGTGTATCGGTTCGGAAGCTGGCGGCGGCGCTTTACGTGGGGCCGTGTGTACCGCCCTGATCAAGCAGAAACGAAACCCTTTCAGAGAGCGGAGTAGCGAGCAGGGTCATCCTGCGCTTCGAAGTCCCGAACCATTTGCGCAGCGGTGCGATGAAGCCACCGCTCACGAGTACGTCGAGGGATGCGTTCGCCGTCGAGCGAACGAAGGCCTGGGCGTCGTCGCCTTCCTCGGTCGTCACGGCGTTTCGCGAGATCGACTAGTTGATCCCGCCCTCTCGCAAGATTCCCCGTCACGAGCGTCTCGCGCTCATTTCCGGCATGTCGCGAACGGTCGACGCTCGTGCCCGCATGTGGCAAGAGCGCGGGATGCGACAGGGTCCTCGTACGTGGGTCGCCTCTATGGGCGCGGGCGTCTTTGTCTTCGTGGTGGCGTGCAGCGGAGGCTCGTCGTCGAGCTCTGGTTCTTCCAATGGAGGGACGACCGGCGCGAGCAGCTCGGCCGACTCGGCGTGTGAGGCGGCGAAGAAGCGTACGATCGAGTGCGACGGAGACGCGGGGCCGCTGCGACCTCGCGCGGGCGAGCAGGATTGCCTCGCGGCGCGATGCATGTGGGCGAACTTTCGAGATGCGCCGTCCATCTCGGACAGCATGGCGACGCGCGAGTGCAAGAAGGACATCGACGACTTCATCGATATCTCGTCGCAGGCGCACATCAACGAGCCTGGGGTTCGTGACTTCATCGCGTCGTGCAAGGAGAAGGCAGCAAAGCCTCCGGCGGAAGGTGGCTGCAACGATCCCGGCAAGAACAGCTTCTCGGGCCATTGTGACTTCTTCGCGGCGATGAACGACGGGGCGCGCGCGAGCTTCAACGGCTGCCTCGGCAAGCCGACCTGCAAGGAGTTTCAAGCTTGCTACGACGCCATCTTCGACGTGTGCGGGAACTGGCGCTGACGCTTCCTACGTCAAGAGCGTGTCGCTGATTCGTTGATTCGCGCGTCGCCGGGTGTGCAGCGGTCTGCACAGACGCGATGCATTCGAATGCACGCTTTTTCTCCGGAATTTCGATATTTATCGAGGATCGGGGGTTGGCACCGTGGCTGCTCTAAAGGGCTGCCTCGGCTATCCATGGCGTCCTTCTTCGCAGCTTCGAGACGACGGCGGATCGTGATGGGTCTCGCGCTCGCGGCGTTTGGAGAGCTGCGAGCAGCGGCGGAGCCCACGTCGTTGACGGGCGCGTATTCCGAGTACGAGACGATCGCGATCAACGACGCCGAGAAGAAGCTCGGGCTTCACGTCGATGGATCGCCCGAAGGCAAGATCATCGAACGGATCGACTTCGTTCGGATCGATCCCGTCGACGAGCACGATCCGCTTCCGCGTGCGCTCGACTACGCGCACACGACGTCGAAGGCGTTCGTCATCCGCCGCAACCTGCTCGTCGCCGAAGGGCAGCGGTGGAGGACCGTGCTCGTCGACGAGTCGGCGCGCAACCTTCGAAAGCTGAGGCAGCTTTCGCTCGTCGTTTGCGTCGCGATGGCCGGGTCGCAGCCCGATCGCGTGCGGCTCGTCGTGATCACGAAGGACGTCTGGAGCTTGTACGTCGACTTCGATCTGGCGGTGACGTCCGGAGGTCTCGAGCAGCTCACGCTCGAACCGAAGGAGTCGAACCTCGCCGGCATTCATCACGAGGCCACCGGTCGCTTCATCCTCGAGCCGAAGACGATGTCGTTTGGCGGGGCGTATCGCGTCCCGCGGCTCGAAGGGCGATGGCTGTCGGTCGACGTCGACATGAACGCCGTGGTGAACCGTGACAGCGGCGCGCTCGAAGGTGGCTATGGCTCGGTGATGGCCGAGCGGCCGCTCTTCTCGTCGCGGACCGAGTGGGCGTGGTCATCGACGACGAAGTTCGCCAACCAGCTGAAGCGCCGTTATGTGAACGCCGAGGTCGCGAGCTTCACGCCCTCGTACGTGGACCACGCGAGCGCGACGCCGGCGGAGCTCGTGCCGTGGATGTGGCGCGAGCGATCGGTCCATCAAGAGGTGAAGGTGACGCGGTCGTTCGGGTGGGAGACGAAGAACGATGTCTCGCTCGGCGGCGCCTTCTCGCACGCCGACTATCGCGCGCCCGCGATCGGGGCCGATGGGACCGTGCTCGATCCGCGCGCGGTGGCCGAGCTCACCAAGGCGGCCGTGCCGGTCGGCGAGAACCGCGTCGGACCGTTCGTGCAGTGGCATTCGTACCGGAGCGACTTTCTCCGCACCTACGATCTCGACTCGCTCGGGCTGCAGGAAGATCACCGCCTGGGTCATGACGTCTACGTGCGCGCGTATCCGCTCGCGCACGCGCTCGGATCTACACGCGATCTCATCGGCGTGTACGGCGGCGCGTCGTACGGAATCGCGCTCGGGCGTGATGGGATCGTGCGCGCGGCGGTGGAGAGCACGGTCGAGACGCAGCTCGACCCGTCGTCTTCGTCGCTGCCCGACGCCGCGCGGAATCGACGCGTCACCGACGCGTCGGTCACGGGATCCTTTGCGATCGCGACGCCGAGGTTCGGGCCGAGCGTGTTCAAAGGACGGCTCATCTTCGCGACGACGGCGCTGAGCCGCACGGAGAATTACCTCAACGCGCAGTCGTTTCTCGGCGGCGACACGCTCCTTCGCGGGTACCCGAGCCGCTACCTCGCCGGCAAGGATCTCGTCGCGACGAACATCGAGTACCGGACGCGCTCGTTCGATCTCGCCGCGATTCAGGTGGGCGGCGGGCTCTTCTACGACGTCGGCGACGCATGGAGCTCGGGTCACCTCGACCCGAAGCAGTCGGTGGGCGGCGGCCTTCGGATCGTCTTTCCACAAATCGATCGGACCGTGCTGCGCGTCGACGTGGGTGTCCCCGTGTCGGCGGAGCCGCGGCCGAGCGATGTCCCGCCCGTGTCCGTCTTCATCGCGTTTCACCACGCCGTCTCGCTGCCCTCGATCGGCAATGGTCTCTGAGATCCATATTCACCAACACCGCGAACGAGAAAACGAAGGGGACATCTCCCGTGAAAGAGAACCGAGCCCGGCCATGAGCATCTCCTCGAGCGAATTCGTCCTCCTCGTGCGCGCTCGCTTCACGCGACATGCGCTCCGGATCGCGTCCATGTTCGTGCTTGGCGCCGCGCTGGCGTCGCTCGTCATCTTCGCGCTCGCGGCGTGGGCCTATCCCGGCGGCAATCACTTCGACCATGCGGCGAAGGCCCACGACTTTTGGCGTAACTCGCTCTGCGATGTCGCGCGGGGCACGGCGATCGGCGGCGCGGACAACCGCGTTGGATCCCTGCTCGCGCGCGTCGCGATGTCGACGATGGCGCTCGGGATGGGCGGGCTCTTCTGGCTCCTACCTCATCACTTCGAGCCGCGGCCTCGCCTGCGTCTCGCGAGCCCCTCTTCCATGACCGCGGTCGCGACGTGGGTGCGCGCCCTCGGGCTCGTCTCGGTGCCTGGCGCGATCGCGGTCACGTTCATGCCCACCGATCGATTTGGCGTCCTTCACGGCGTCGCGATCGTCGTCGCAGGCGTGCCCGGCCTTGGCGCCGCCGTTCTTGCGATGATCGCGCTCTTGCGGTCACCGAGGCTGCGTCGGTCGGCGATGGCGATCGTGGGGCTCGCGACGTTGCTGGTCGCGGCGCTCGACTTCGGCCTCTACGTGCACGAGCTGGCGACGAATGGCGGTCCACGCCTCGCCGTTCCCGTCCTCGAGCGCGTCGCGGCGCTGGGCCTCGCGCTCTGGATGGTGCTCATCGCGAGGAGGACACTCACCACCGTGCGCCTGGGTCCTGCCCGCTAGTTCGGCTGGCAGGGATCGGTCTTCTGGGTCGGGTCCGTGAGGAGTCCATCTTGACCGAGCACGCCGCCCGTCGCGTTGATGAGACGTGCCGAGTCGATCTGGCCGCCCGTGAGCTTCGTGACTTGGTCGCTCGAGAGATCGACGTTGATGTTGAACGGCGACTTCAGCGGCGCTCCGAGCGAGAGCGAGTCGATGCCGACCGCCGCGTTCTGAAGCCCGAGCCGATCCGCCGCCGCGAAGACCGCCCCTGCGTATTCGAGCTTTCCACAGAGCTTCGACGTGGCCGAATAGACGGTCACGTGAAGCGTCGCCGTCCCGCCATCCGCCTTCGCGGTGATGGTCGACTTCAACCATGCGGATGGCGTACCGGCGTCGATCGAGCCCGACGACCCCGACGAGCCCGACGACCCCGACGAGCCCGACGAGCCCGACGACCCCGACGAGCCCGACGACCCCGACGACCCCGACGAGCCCGACGAGCCCGACGAGCCCGACGAGCCCGACGAGCCGCCGTCGCCCGGCACGACGCAGATCGAGCCTTGGCACGCGAAGCCGGGGTTGCAGGTCCCGTTTGGAAAGCAGGCGCCGCCGACGGTGCCCGCGGCGTTCGACGACGAAGGTGTCGGATCATCGCCTACGCAGCTGGCCACAGCGACCATCATCGCAGCAGCCATCATCGACGCGAGCGCCCACTTCATCGTGACTATTCTAACCGATGTTGCCGGCTCACGGGCAAACGTCGTCGGTCTGCGTCGGATCGTCGACGAGCGCGCCGCCGACGAGCGCCGCGCTGCTCGAGTCGCTGATCTCGGCGTAGTTGAAGAGCCCCATCTTGAAGCTCTTGATGTTGTCCGCGCTGAGACCCGTCTGGTTGATCTCGTACACGCCAGCCACAGGGAAGAATTGAAACGACGGGAAGCCGTCGTACAGCTTCAGCGCATCGGCGCCGGCGAGGTTCGATGTCGTCGCCTTTCCGCAGAGCTTCTTCGTGCCCTCGTAGAACGTGATGTGGATGGTGGCTGTGCCGCCGCCCGCGGCTCCGCCCGAAGACGAGACGCCCGCCGCGGTGAGGCTTCCTTTGAGCCACTTCGTTCCGAGATGGGTCGCCGCGTCTTGTCCGGCGTCGCCGCTGCTGCTGCTCGCGCCGTCCATACCTCCGTCGAGATTCCCCGATGTGCCCGACGTGCCGGACGTACCCGACGTGCCCGACGACCCGGACGTGCCCGACGAGCTCGACGTGCCCGACGACGTTCCGCTCGCGACGCAGGTGCCCGCGAGGCAGGTGAGCCCAGCGTTGCATGCCCCGTTCGGAAAGCAGACGGCTCCCGCGACGCCGGCGTTGCTGCTTCCGCCGCTCGAGGAGGAGGACGACGGTTCATCGCCCACGCACGCGACGACCGCGAGCGCGGACGACGCCGCGAAGGCGACGATGGCGAGCACGTAGGGGTTGCTTGTCCTCGCCTGGCGTCGCGTTGTCATGCCCTCGCAGCGTACCGCTCGCGCCAGGCGACGTCACAGAACCCGCCGTTTGAAGTGTGCTCGTGTGCTCCCATCGGGGCTCGGCTCGGGCGCGCACAGCAAGCGTGATCGCCCTGTTTTCATGGGCGATTGTGCGTTCATTTCCCACGTGGAAACGGTCGTTGACTTGCTCTCTGCCGCGTCTCTGCGACATACGCCGTCCCTCGCATGAAGAACAACCTTCGCCTCTTCTTCGCCTCTTCCGTCTTCGCCGCGGCGGTCGGCTGCTACACCGGCAGCGCCGTCGACACGAACCGATCGCCGAACGGCTCGCCCTCGGTGTCGACCGACGGCACCGATCCGTCGAACGAAGAAGGCGGTGACGACAAGACGGGCGAAGGCAAGGGCTCGCCGAGCGTGCCGACCGGTCTGCCGTGCGACGTCGCTTCGCTCCTCACGACGTCGTGCGCCGAATGCCATGGCGCGCACCTCGAGAACGGCGCGCCCAATCGGCTCCTCTCGTACGAAGATCTCACGGCGCCGTCCGAAGGCGATCCGTCGCAGACCGTCGCCGAGGTCTCGCTCGCGCGGATGAAGTCGACGAAGAGGCCGATGCCGCCCGACGCCAAGCTTGGCGCCGACCGCGTCGCCGTCCTCGAGACGTGGATCAAAAGCGGGATGCCGCGCGGCACGTGCAACGAGGACGACGCCGGCACCGCGAAGAAGGACGCAAGCACGCCCGCCACCGACGGCGGCGTCGACGCGGCGCCGCCACAGGCGAGCGTGTGCACGAGCGGCACGTTCTATTCGTCGGACGCGGGTGTCGGCCCGCAGATGGCGCCAGGCAAGACGTGCCTCGCGTGCCATGCGGCGACGGGCGCGAAGACGTTCTTCGTCGCCGGCACCGTCTACCCCACGCTTCACGAGCCGAACAACTGCAACGGCTCTTCTGCGGCGAACCTCAACGTGGTGCTCATCGACGCAAACGGCGTGAGCCACACCGTCCCGGTGAACGCCGCCGGCAACTTCGTCCGCGTCACGAGCTTCCCGCTCCCGTACCGCGCGTTGGTCGTTCGCGGGACGAGCGTGCGCGAGATGAAGACGCCGCAGACCGACGGTGACTGCAACGGCTGTCACTCCGAGTGGGGCAACAAGTCCCCGGGACGGGTGATGGCGCCATGAAGACGATCGCTCGCAAATCCCTGCTCCTGCTCGCGGCCCTGATGGCGCTCGGAGGATGCACGCACGTGCAGCCGTGGCAGCGCGGCAAGCTCGCGCATCCGACGATGGCGACGTCGAGCTTCGCCGGTCCTGCCGAAGAGCACGTCTACGCCGTTCACGAGGGCGCCGTCGGAGGAGGAGCGGCCGCGGAGAGTGGCTGCGGATGCAACTAGGTGCTCGACGGCACGCGCGCGCAGCGATGGTGGCTGCCAGCGTGGCGATCGCCTTCGCAGAGACCCGCGCGCTCGCCGACGAGGTCACCACGCGTGTTGGCGGCGAAGTTGCGGGATACACGGATACGGTTGGCGTCTCGGTGTTCACGCCGAGCGTCGCCGCGAGCGTCGAGAGCCCCACGTCGGGTTGGGGCACGAATGGGCGCTACCTCGTCGATGTCGTGTCGGCGGCGTCGCCCGACATCGTCGCGACCGCGTCGCCGCGATGGAGCGAGGTCCGGCACGCGGGAAATCTCGGTGTTCGCTACAAGCCTGGGCGCTTTGGGGTCGCGCTTGGCGGCGCGGCGTCGTACACGCCGGACTACCTCGCGCTCAGCGCCAACGCGCAGCTCGTTCAAGAGCTCGATGACAAGAACCTCACGCTCGTGGAGGGCTACTCGATCGGACGCGACACGATCGGACGCACCGGCACGCCGTTCGACGTGTTCTCGCGTGAGCTCACCACGCATGCCGTCTCGCTCGGCTTCTCGCGCGTCGTCAACGAGGCGCTCGTCCTCGGCCTCTTCGGCGACGGCATCTTCGAGCGCGGCGATCAATCCAAGCCCTACCGCTACGTCCCGATGTTCGCGCCCGAGGTGGCACCCAGCATCGCGCGCGGCTCGTCGGCGATCACGGTGGCCGACAGCCGCATCGTCGCGAGGCCGCTCGAGCAGCTCCCGCTCTCTCGCGATCGGTGGGCCGTCACCGGAAGAATGGGCTGGCGCACGGAGCACACCACGCTTCGTCTCGAGCAGCGACTCTACAACGACAGCTGGAACCTCAAGGCGACGACGACCGACTTCCGCTGGTTCGTCGACGTGGCCGAGCGCGTCACCGTGTGGCCGCATCTTCGCGCGCACGTGCAAGGCGGCGTCGACTTCTGGCAGCGCGCCTACGTCGCGCGCGACGTGCACGATCTCCCTGCGCTGCGCACGGGCGATCGCGAGCTCGGCCCGCTCGCGAGCTTCGGCGCCGGCGGAGGCGCTCGCTTCGCGCTCGGCCGCTCGGGCAAGAAGGACGACCTCGTCCTCTCCTTCACGGGTGACGGGACATGGACCTCGTTTACCGACGCGATCTACGTGAAGAATCGCTTCAGCGTGATCGGGACGTCGTCGGTGGAGGTGACGTTTTGAAGACACCTTCGATCGTCCTGCTGCTCGCGCTGGCGCTGATGGCCGCGTGCTACGACCCCGTTCATCAAGACGCGGTCGCGTCGCTCGGCCCCGAGGTGGAGGGCATTCCTCGTGGACCGACGCATCGCGCCGGCCAACCGTGCACGACGTGCCACGGCGGTGACGGACCTGGCGAGCCCGACTTCGTCGTCGCCGGGACGATCTTTGCCGTTCGCGGGTCGAGCGAGCCGCTCGCAGGCGCCATCGTGACGATCGTGGACGCAGCCGGCGACACGCGCACGACGACATCGAATGTCGCCGGCAACTTCTTCCTCACGAAGGCGGAGTGGACGCCGCGCTTTCCGCTGCGCGTCGCGATCCGCTCGGCCGACGGCAGCGCGCGCAAGGAGATGACGACGACGATCGGTCGCGATGGCGGGTGTGCCGCATGTCATCGCGGCGCGGGCGACTCCACGTTCATGCCGGGCGTGTTTCTGGAGGACAAAGCCAAATGACCTGCGCGCCTTCGAGAGAGCATGCATCTTCGCGCTGGACGATCCTTCCGCTCGCCGTGAGCCTCGCGCTCGTGAGCATCGCCTCGGGCTGCGAAGCGGAGGATCCGAACGCGCGTGTGGATCCCACCCTCTCTTCTTCTGCGCCGCCTAGCGGTGAAGCGTTTCGACCGGTCGCGCAGGTGCTCGTGGATCGATGTGCGTCGCTCGACTGTCACGGGTCGAAGTACCGAAACATGTTCCTACGAGGCTTCGGCACCGCGCGGCTCGATCCGAACGATCATCCCGACGCGCCCGAGACGACGAGCGCCGAGGTCGATCACGACTACGACGCCGTCGTGGCGCTCGAGCCCGAGGTGCTCCGCGCCGTCACGAGCGAAGGCGGCACGCGTCCGGAGCGGCTCACGTTCGTTCGGAAGGCGCGTGGAGCAGAGGCTCACAAGGGCGGCGGCCGCGTCGTCCCCGGAGACGCCGCGGATGTGTGCATCACGTCGTGGCTCCAAGGAAGCGTGGATGCCGCGACCTGCAAGGCGGCCGTACCACGGTTCGCCGAGCCCTGAGCTCTTCCGACCGTCGCGAAACGCTACGTTGGGCGAGCACGGTCGCGTTCGTGAAGCGCGCCGCGCGAATCCGACAACTAGTGAATTCTTCTTGGTTCTTCGCTGTTGGAGCGCATCTTTCACAAGTGTCGCCGGGACACGTGTTGGATTCGCTCCGCGCGTGGCGATTTTCGTTAGCGTTGTTGATCGGTTCGGTGGGGCTCGGGCCACCATAACCAGAGAGTCCATGGAGGAATCGACCGTGCGAACCAGTGACCCGCGTGCTTCGGAGGAATCCGTCGCGCCGAGTGCGCTCGTGACGCTCGCACGAGAGGCGGCGGCAGGCGACTGCGCGGCGATGTCGAAGCTCCTTCGTACCGTCGCGCCGAAGCTCGTGAGCGTCGTTCGCGCGGTGCTCGGCGCGTCGCATCCGGATCTCGACGATGCCGTGCAGCAGACGCTCATCGGCTTCGTCCAAGGCTTGCCCTCGTTTCGCGGCGACTGCGATCCGACGGGCTACGGTCGCGTCATCGCCGTTCGCACAGCCGTCGCTGCACGAAAGCGAGCGCGCGTTCGTCATACCCGCAACGATGACAGCGCCGACGCCGACGCCATCCCTGCGGGTCGTCCCTCTCCGCGCGACGAAGCCGATGCACGTCGTCGCAAGGAAGCGATCCGCGATCTGCTCGAAGAGCTTCCGGCCGAGCAGGCCGAGGCCTTCGCGATGCGAATCGTCCTTGGGTTCTCTCTCGAAGAGATCGCTACGCAGAGTGGATCGCCACTCAACACGGTGCGAAGCCGACTTCGACTCGCCAAGGAACGCTTGAAGAACCGCATCGAGAACGATCCCGTCTTGCTCGAGAAGCTCGAAGTGCAGGTGCCGCGATGAAGAAGATCATCGACCTGCACCCCGAGGATCTCCTCGACAAGGAGGCGAACGGCGAGCTCACCGACAACGAGCGCGCGATGCTCGACGCCCACCTCTCGCGCTGCGAGACGTGTCGCTTCGAGCGTGAGGTCCGCGCCGACTTCGCCGACGAGCTCGGCGATGACGAGATCGATTTGTCGTCGCAGCGCCTCGCCCTGCTCATCGAAGGCACGCACGTCGCGGCGCCGAAGAAGGCCGATGTCGCAGACGAGGTGGCGAAGACCCCGCTACGAGGCGATTCGAGAGAGCGCAAGCCTGGTCCCAAACCCCTGCCGCTCGATGACACACGCGAAGACGAAGAGGCGCTGAAGGTCGCCGGGATCGCTTCACGTCGCGGCAGCGGACGATCGCGTCGAACGATGCGCATGGTGATGCTCGTCGCCGCGGCGTTGCTCGTCGGTAGCGCGGCCACCGCAGGGGCAGGCGCACGCGTCTGGGCGCGCCTCGCGGCGGTGTGGTCGGAGCCTGCGCCCGCGGCCGAAGAGCCGAACGCGTCGTCGCCATCGCCGACGAGCCCATCGCGTGCGGCTCGCCCGGCACATCTCTCGACTCCTCCGAGCGACACAACGCCCACGCCCGATGTCGACGCGGTGATGCCCACCGACGTCGCCCCGCCGCAAGCGGTCGTCCCGGTCAACGCTCCGATCCCGAGCCCCGTCGTGGCGCCGGCAGCGCCCGCACCAACCGCGACGGACACGGCTCCCGCGCTCTTCGACGCCGCGAACGAAGCTCGCCGGCAGGGCGACTACGCGCGCGCGATCACGATCTCGCGACGCCTGCAACACCTGCATCCGTCGAGTCGCGAGGCGCATACCTCGCACGCGACGGTGGGCCGCTTGCTGCTCGATCGCGGTGATGCCGCCGGTGCGCTCGCGAGCTTCGACGCGTACCAGGCACGTGGCTCGGGCGCGCTCGATGAGTCCGTGATGGTGGGTCGCGCGACGGCGCTCGAGCGCCTCGGGCGCACCGAAGAAGCAAAGAGCGCATGGCGTGCGCTTCTCACCTCGTTCCCCGAGACTCCGTACGCGGAGCACGCTCGCACGCGCGTCCAATCTTCACGACCGAACATGCCGTAGTAGAGACCGCGGCGTTCTGGCTATGGTGGTGCGTAGCGTGAAACGCGGGCTCTACAACATGGCGTTGACCGCCGCGCTCGCCCTGCCGCTGTCGGTCCTCGCCGTCACGCGCCCCGCGTCGGCCGAGCCCGCTCCGGCTTCGTCGCCATCGCCCCGGCGTGTGGTCGCGGTGTCGATCACGGGCGGCGCAGGTGACGAAGCACGCGTGCTCGAGGAGACGATCCGCGAGCTGCTCTCGCGGCTCCAGCTCATGATGGTCGGCAAGGGCGTGCTCGCGCCTTCGGTCTCGGCCTCCTCGCTCCTCGCGAGCGTCGACATCGATCTCGGCGCGCCCTCCGCCAACGGCGCCGCGCATCTCGTCGTGAAGTCCGCGAGCGGCTCCACCGTGATCGATCGCACCGTCGCGCGCGACTCGACGGCGGCGATCCAGCGCGAGCAGATCGCGCACGCGGTGCGTGGCGCGGCCGAGGCCGAGATCCTCGCCGACGAGGATCGCGTCGCCGGTCGCGCGCCGCCGATCCCGACGCCTCCGCCTTCGCCTCCCGTCGCGTCGATGGAGCCGCCGCTGCCGTCACCTCCGTCGCCTCCCGTCGTCGCCGAGGCCCAACCCGTACCGAACGAGAAGCCGCTTCCTTCGCCACCGCGAGGCAGCGCCTTCGCGCTCGACCTCGCGACGTATGGCGGCGCGGGTCTCTTCGCCGATGACGTCGGCCCGGTCGCGCGCATCGGCGGATCGGCGACGCTGGCGTACCGGCGTGGTCTCCGCCCGAGCCTCGGACTCGGCTTGTTTTACGCCTTTCCGTTCGAGTCGGGCACGAGCGCGCTCACCTCCCGCGCGCACATCGTCTCGCTCCGGCTGATGCCTGCGATCGAGGTCTTGCGGCGCTCGCGCTTCGGGATCGACGTCGGCGTGAGCGGCGGCGTCGACTTCCTCAGCGTGGATCCGAGCTCGGACACGATCAACGGCCAGTACCTGAAGGACTCCACCACGCGCGCCGACCCGATCGTCGGCGCCAACGTGACCGCGCGCATCCTCCTCGCGTCCGACGTCGAGGTGACGCTCTCTGCGCTCGCCGACGTCGACCTCACGACGCGACGCTACGTCTTCGAGGATCGCGGGCAGCGCTCGGACGTGCTCATGCCCTGGACGCTGCGGCCCGTGCTGCTCGCGGGCTTTTCGTTCACCGCGATCGGGGAGAGCCGCGGGGTGCAGCAGTGAGCCGCGCCCGCCTCCGCACGAGCGGCGCTCAGAGAGCGGTCATCGCGCTCGCGACCGTGTTCGGCGCGCTCGCGAGCGGCGCGTGCAGCGAGGAGATCATCTCGCTCGCCGAGATCCCCGGCAACGGCACGCAGACGAGCGGTGAGCGCTGCGCCCTCTCGGCCGACTGCAAAGAAGGCTTCTTCTGCGATCACAAGACCTGCGACGACGGCGCGGGCACATGCCAGCCGTTTCCGGTCTCGTGCACCGACGAAGAGCAGCCTGTGTGCGGATGCGATGGCGTCACGTACTTCAACGACTGCCTCCGTCGCGCCTACGGCGTCGCTGGCTCACGCGCGGGCGAGTGCGGGATCGCCGGCCTCGAATGCGACGAGTCGCCGACCCAGATCTGCCCGGAAGGCGCGGTCTGCGCGCACCTCTCGGGCTTCAAGCCGTCCTCGCAATGCCACGGCAAGGGCGGGCGGTGTTGGGTGCTCCCCGCCACCTGCCCGCCTCCGACGCATGCCGATCGCTGGAACGAATGCGACAACGGCCCCGGCAAATGCCTCAGCACGTGCAAAGCGATCCGAACCAACAAGTGGTTCTCACGCGCGTCCGCGTGCGAGTAAACGCGCGTCAGGATCAGGTCCCGTCCCAGTCTCCGCGTCCGCTGTCGAAGCACGCGCTCTGGCAGCCGCCCGCCGCGTTGTTGCACTGGTTGTTGTAGCAATCGCGGACGGAGATGCGCGAGCCGTCGGTGCACCCGCACTCGAACGACGGGCATTGCTCGTTGGTGTTGCAGCCACCACCGCCAGAGGACGACGACGAAGACGAAGATGAGGACGAAGAAGAAGAAGACGAGCTGCTGCTCGTGGCCTTGTCACCGCCGCCGGCCGTGCCGGTCCATCCGCCGTGGTTGAACGTCGAGCACGCCTTCGGGCAGTGCTCGCTCGGCGGTTGACACGTCCCGTTCGTGCACGACTTGCTGTTGACGACCGCGCCGTCCTTGCAGTTGCAGAACCAGTTCGCGCAGTCGTCGGCGGAGCCGCACGACTTGCCCGCGGGCGTGCTGGGGTTGGTCTCGGTCGTCTTGCCGGACGAGCCGCTGCTGCCGCTGCTGCTACCGCCACCGCTGCTGCTGCTGGTGGCTCCGCTGCTGCCGCTGCTTCCTGACGAAGAAGACGACGTCGAGCCGTCGCCGCCCGAGCAGGCCGCGACCGTGATGAAGGACAAGGGAGCGAGAACCAAGATGGCGCCACGTACGCCGCGAGAAGTGTTCATGATGGCGCCGGCAAAAGCACCGCGTGTACCAACGACGAAGGCGCCACTTTTGAGGCATTTCGTTGCGCCACGGGCCACTGTGATCCGCGTGGCGCAAGGGCGTAGAGCCAACGTGGCGCAAGCGTCGTGACGCAAGCTAAGCTCGCGCGCACCCATGCCGGTCGTCCTTCCGCCGGAAATCTCGAAGACGCTCGCGCCCCGGTCGCCGGAGGAGGCCGGCAAGGTGAAGCGGGTCACCGCGGCCACGGCGTGGAAGCGCGTCTACGAAGCGATGGCCGCGTATGCCCGCTACGGCAAGACGGCGTTCGAGGTCGCTTTCGAGGTCGCGTTCGAAGAGACGCCTCCGGACCTGAAGCCGCGCGTCCTCGCGCTTCGCGCCCTGATGGAAGCAGAGCAGGCGAACAAGGAGAACCCGAGCCCTCCGCCCGCCCCGCTGCCGATCGAGGTCGCGTCCGCCCTCATGGTGTTCTTCCCCAACCGTGGCTTCGACGCGATCGAGGCGCTCTCGGGCCTGCCGGCTGCGTTCGAGGCGCGGATCGACAGCCTCGGCTACGAGGTGAAATGGACACGCGGGCCCGGCGTGGTGCTCATCGCGAGCACCGCGGGCATGAACGACATGTCACTTCGGGCGCGGCTGCTCGCGGCGCCGAGCGACGTGCGCGCCCAATGCGCCGAGGTCGCGAAGCGATTGTGGCCTTCGGCGGCCTTCGGGCAGCGGGCGACGCTCGCGTACACCTTCTTCGAGAACGAAGACTGGGCGCACGAGGTCGCGCGCACGTACGTCGAGGACAGCGCCAACGTGAAGCGCCTCCCGATCGATCTGCTCTACACGATCGTGAAGGACGTCGAGCTCATGCGAAGCGTGGTCGAGAAGCGCCTCGCCTCGCGAAGCCTCTTCGAGGTCGTCCGCACGTTCGGCGACGGTGCGTTCGCGATCGTCGCCGAGGTGTTCAAGACCCCACGCGACGAGTGGGATTTGAAGCACTCTGCGTCGGCCCTCGCGCTCTTCGACGACGCGCGCGCCGCGGAGCTCCTCGTGAGCGGTCTCGGGAACGCCAAGGTGCGCCCGTCGATCGCCGAGTATTGCGTTCGCTTCCCAAAGACGGGGCGCGCCGCGCTCGAGCCGCTCGCGAAGGGAAAAGGGCGCATCGCGAAGCTCGCCAATGAGCTCCTTCGGGCGATCGAGAAGACGGAGGCGAACGCCGCGATCGACGCCGCGTCCAGCGAAGACGGCGAGACGCCTGCGGACGAAGACGCGATCGACGCCGAGCTCCCGAAGGAGAAGACAGAGGAGGCGTCGGCCGACGAGCTGCCGTGGATCCTCGTCAAGCCGCCGTGGCTGAATCGCAAGGCGATCCCGAAGCGTGTTCGCCCCGTGATCGCGGACGTGCCGATGCTCTCGCGCGAAGAGCGCGTGACGCTCACCGAGGAGCTCGACGCGATCGGACGCGACGTGCTCGATCCATCGACGCCGACGTTCAAGCTCGAAGCGGACGCCGGGACGAACGCGACGCTCACGCGCGGAGAAGGCGCCGACACCCAGCACATCGACGACGCGTCGCTCCTCGAGCATTGGGAGCGCGTCGGGCTGTTCAGCCAAACGCGATCGTTCGGCGGGGTCACCGACTATCTCGCGTACGTCGTGCATCGGCTCGGCGTGCGCGCGATCCCAGGCTTCGTTCGATTCCTCGCGCAACCCGGCGCGGCGGCTCAGCACAAAGGCGACAAGCGCATCCTCTTCGCGATCGACTCTCCGCGCATCGCCGCCGGGCTCGCGAAGCTGCTCACCGTCGAGAGCCGTGGCTACTGGGAGGTGACGTGGGGTCCGTTCGTGCGTCGATGGCTGCGCCTGTATCCAGAGACCGCCGTGATCGGGCTCGTGCCTGCGGTGCTCGCCGGTGACGAGGACGCCGAGCGAGCGCTTCGTTTTTTGCGAGACGACCTCGAGGTGGACGTGCTCGCGGTCGCGAAGCCGTATGGCGAGGAGAGCATCACGGCGCTCGAGACCATCCTCGCGTGGGACACTCGCTACGACCTGCCCGCGCGGCTCCCGAAGCTTCCGCCGATCTATCGTCCGGAGTCGATCACGCGTCCGCTCTTGAAGAACGGAAAGCGGATCCCGATCGGCGCGCTCACGCACCTCGGCACGATGCTCGCCTTCACGAGCAAGCGGCTGCCCTACGCCGGGATCGCCGACGTGAAGGCCGCGTGCGAGCCGCGAAGCCTCGCCGAGCTCGCGTGGGACCTCGCCAAGGGTTGGGAGATGGCGGGCGGGAAGAAGAACACCGAGTGGATGATGGAGAGCCTCATCCACTTCGCCGACGACGAGGTCGTGCGTCGAACGACCCCCGCGATGCGAAGTCAGGCCGTCTCTGAGGTGCTCCAGATCATCGGCACCGACGCCGCGGTGATGGAGCTCATCACGATCGCGGCGCGCGCCGCCTCCGGCAACAACCGCTATTCGTGGGCCGCCAACGTCATCCATCACCGCATCGATCAGATCGCGCTCGAGCGTGGGCTCGCGGGCGCCGCCGAGCTCGAAGACGCGATCTTGCCGGTGCGTGATGTCGACTACAAAGGCTTCGAGCTCGACTACGGCGGCCGCGTCTTTCAGGTCGGCTTCGATGAGCGGCTCGAGGTGTTCATCGCCGGCGAAGACGGCACGCGCCTTCGTGCGCTCCCGCCGGGACGCAAGACCGACGACAAGAAGAAGGTCGAGGCCGCCAAGCTCGTCTGGCAAGACCTGCGCGAAGAGGTGTCGGCCGTCGTCGCGCGCCGCCTCGTGTGGCTCGAGCAGGCGATGATCCGCGGCGCGACGTGGACGCCCGCCGAGCTGAGACGCCGCTACATCGAGCATCCTCTCCTCCGGCATCTCGGTCGCGTCCTGCTCTGGGAGCAAGCAGGCAAGCGCTTTCGTATCACCGAAGACGACACGTTCGCCGACGTCGACGACCACACGTTCGACCTCGACCCGACGTTGCCGGTGAGGCTCGCGCATCCCGGTCGCCTCCACGCGGATCGGGCGAAGAATGACGAGGAGGCCGCGCGCTGGGTGCAGACGTTCTTCGATTACCGGATCGTGCAGCCGTTCACGCAGGTGGGTCGCGCCGTGCGGGCGGCTCCACCGGATCAGCAGAAAGAGCGCGTCTTCACGCGAAGCCCGAAGGGCGTGACGAGCGAAGAGATGAGCAAGCGCCTCCGGGAGCGCGGCTACACCCTCTTCGCCGGCCAGCAGACGCGAAAGCTCCTCTCACGGGGGGCCGCGTTCTTGACCGTCGCGTACGCGAACCAGCAGGTCAGCGCGATCACACTTCGCCTCGAGCCTTCGTGGATCGATTTCGACCCGGTCGACATCGCCGAGTGCCTTGGCGACATCGAGTGGTGACGGCCTCGCCGATCAGGTGATCACGCGAAGCGATCCCTTGACCACGCCGTAGCCACCCTCCGTGCGGAGCTCGCGCCAGATCGATGGCGACGTCTTCGGATCGTCGATCGCGCGCCGGTAAGCGCGGACGAGCCGCGTCACGTCGTCGGCTGTCTCGCGTACGAGCTCGATGCGAAAGCGACGCACGCCGGCCAATGCGAGCTCCGGAAGGAGCTGCACCGCGCTCTGCGGCTTCGCGTGAAACACGGTGTTGCGGCAGCCGACGTCCGCCTCGACCGGGTGATCCATGCCTGCGCGATCGCGGAGCGAGACGCGGTGTTTCTCGCAGGGCCGGCCACACGTCTTGTAGTCACGGCCCTCCGAGAGAAGCGCGGCGATCACACAATGCTCCATATGGAAGAGCGCCATCGGATGGTGAAGCACGATCTCCATCCACGGCCCGAACGACGTGCGCGCGAGCTCGAGGAGCTGCGCCGCGTCGAGGTCGAACGACGGCGTGAACGCGTTCGCGCCCCGCGCGAGGATCTCGCCGGCGGTGATGCGGTTCGTCACGTTCAGCGAGAAGTCTGCGATCGCGAGCGCCGGCGCGGCGGCGTCGAGCTCGCGAAGCGCGCCAAGACCTCGCACGAGGACGGCGCTCGGCGCGAGCGTGGAGATGTAGCGATCGATCTTCTCTTCGCCAGGCTTGCGAATGCGCGGCGGCGCGACGCCGATGAACGCGCCCGCGTGCGCGTCACGAAGCGAGCGCACGGCGTCTCCCGTCCCGGTGAGCTCGAGGAAGTCGAGGTAGACGCCCTCGGCGCCCGCCGCGATCGCAGCAGAGGCTTGCTCGAGCGTACGGCAGAGCACGAAGAGGCCAGGCGGAGGCCCAGGCCGATCCTTCGGCGGTGACGAGGCGTCGAGCAGCTTCGTGTAGTCTACATCCGTCGTCGGATGGCTCTTCTCTTCGGCGCGCGGCGTCGTGATCGGAGCCTCGAGGAGCGCCGCCACGAGGGCGCGTCGCGCGCGGTTCAGCGCCGAGAGCGGCACGATCACGTTGTCCGGCAGCGCCACGTCGAGCGCGCCGAGCTCGAAGGGTGTGTCACCGAGCTTGCCGAGCTTCTCGCGTAGCGCGGCCTCGGTGACGGGCGCGGAGCGAGCTGCTTCGACGTTCCCGTCGCCGGTGACGCGCGCATAGTGACCCGACGGCGTGGTGCCCTCGAGGACGAACGGCTCGCCGACATGCCCCGCGATGCGTAGCGCGATCGGCTGCTTCGTCACTCCGTCGTCTCGCGACCCAAGCGACATGCTCTCGCGAATGCGCGCGAGGACACGCGGCGAGCTCGTCTTGTGGACGCGCCTTCTTGCTTGGGCACCGGACACGTTGACGTCGGGACCGAGCCAGACCCGAACGCATGCGCCTTCTCCGGCGTGCTCGAGGTCCTTGCCCGACTTCACGTCTTCGATGAGCCACACGCGGCCGCCGAGCTCACCTTCGCTGGCGAGGCCGCCCTCGACGAGCAAGCCGTCACCACGCGCGAGCTCACACGCAAGCTTGTCGATCACGAGCCACGTGCGCTTGCCGTCACGCGCTCGCTCCACTCCGCGCAGCTCGCCGAGGAAGAGACCACGATGATCGCACGAGCGCCCTTCGACGAGGCGCTGGTGGTCGACGCCAGGGAAGAAGCCCGGGCCCGATCCACGCGTGAACGTTTGGAGCGCGTCGAGGCGATGCGGATCGTTCGGCGCCGGCGCCGCGCCCGAGTCGACCGCGGTGCGGTAGAGGCGCGTCGTCGCCGCGACGTACTCCGGTCCTTTGAGGCGGCCTTCGATCTTGAGCGACGAGACGCCGAGGCGCATCAGCTCCGGCACGACCGACGAGGCCTCGAGGTCCTCGGGCGACAAGAGGTACGCGCTCTCCTCGGTCGGCGTCAGCTCGCCATCAACAACGAGCTCGTAGGGAAGGCGACACGCTTGCGCGCAAGCGCCGCGGTTGGCGCTGCGTCCACCGATCGCCTCGCTCGTGAGGCACTGGCCCGAGTACGAGATGCAGAGGGCGCCATGGACGAAGACCTCGACCTCGACGTCCGTGCTCGCGCGGATCTTCGCGATGTCGTCGAGCGAGAGCTCGCGTGCGAGGATCACGCGCGTGGCGCCGAGCTCCTTGGCGAGCTCGACGGACGCCGCGTCGGTGCACGTCATCTGCGTGGAGGCGTGCACGGGGAGGTTTGGCGCGATCTCGCGCGCGAGCTTCGCGACGCCGAGATCTTGAACGATGATCGCGTCCACGCCGGCCTCGGCGCACGCGCGAATGGCGCGCTCGACCGATACGAGCTCGTCGTCGAACACGAGCGTGTTCAGCGTGACGTACCCCTTGGCGCCTCGAGCATGGAGCCACGCGAGCGTGTTCTCGAGCTCTGCGACGTCGAAGTTCGTGGCGCGAGCGCGGGCGTTGAAGCCTTGCAGGCCGAAGTACACCGCGTCGGCGCCAGCGCGGACAGCCGCCTCGAGCGACGCACGATCGCCGGCAGGCGCGAGCACCTCGGGCTTCTTCTGGCTCGGCCCTGCCTTTGCGTTTGCGTCGTGCACCACGGCAGCTTCTTAGCGCAACGGCTCGGGAAATCACTCATCTCTCGAGCAAAACACGGCCTCGAGCACGTACGATGGAGGCTCGAGGACGCGTGTGAGTGCTCTTCTCTCGCAGAAAGACGCCGAGGAGTTTCGGTCGAGGCCCGAGGGTGGCTACGTCGCACGCTCGACCTGGCTCTATTTCTGCGTCGACGCGGACCTCTACGGCTTCGTTCTCTGGGGCTCGCCGTCCTCGGGGGACATGAGCGAGCTCGTGCGTCTGCTCGAGCTCGAGATCGTCGATCGACCGCCTCACGCCGCGCTCGTCGACGTCCGCGGCCTCTCGTTTGCGCTCGCGCCGAGCTTCGAAGAGCTCGCGAATTACTTCCGGCGACATGCCGAGCGGCTCGCGGAGGTCGTGACACGATCGGCGATCGTGAAGAGCAACGACCTCGCCGGCGCGGTCGCTGCCGGGTTTCTCGGGACGGTCCCCAAGACGTTCGAGGCCACGCTCTTCGACGCCCTCGAGCCGGCGCTCGCGAGCCTCGGCGTGAAGAACGCGGGCGAGGTCGCCGAGGCGATCGAGCACGCGAAGGCGGAGGCGAGCGGCACGCCGAACGTGCTTCGTGATCTGCACGCGTGGCTCGATGATCATCTCGTCGACGGGACGCTCGACCAGGCCGCACGCGCCTTGGCGATGGCGTCGCGTACGCTCCAGCGCCGCCTTGGTGAGGCCTCGACGACGTTCGCCGATGAGCTGCAGCTCGCGCGTGTCCGCGAGGCGAAGCGTCTCCTCGCGCTGACGGATCAGCCGGTCACGACGATCGCGATCGACGTCGGCTGCGCCTCACCGCAGCACCTCAGCACGCTGTTCAAGAAGCACGTCGGGCAGACGCCGACCGCGTTCCGCGACGCGCATCGCCGCAAGGCCTGAGCCTCCACGGGCCTCGATGGCTCGTCTCGAAAAGCGACGGCATCCATTTCAGAACATGCGGAGAAAGCCTTCGGATTCCTTCGACTTTCACCGACCGCAGCGTTTGGCGTCTGGATGAACGCGATGGGCGCCTGCTTGAACGCGCCGGGTCGCGGGCCGCCGTACCTATGGCGCATGTCGAACGTCACTCCTCGGGTCTTCGCGCTTGCTCTCGCGGCTTCGGCCATCACCACGTCGTCGATGGCCTTCGCGCAGGACCCCGCTCCGCCGAAGAACCCCACGAAGACAGACGACGCGGTCGTTCAGACCGCGGTCGCTCCGAAGGTCGCGCCCGACGCCGATTGCGCGCTCGAGCACTACCTCGGGGTGAGCTACGAAGACGCGATCGCGATCGAAGAGGTGGTGTGCTCCGAGGCGCGCGCGAAGAACAAGACGACCGCCAAGCTACGCGTTCGTGTCTCGAAGCTCGGCGGACAGATCATCGTCCGGCTCACGAGCCCGAACGGAAGCATGGATCGCCAGATCATCGTCTCGAACGTCGAGGAGGTCGTCGTCGCCGCGCCGCGCCTCATCGACGCGTCACTCGAGGCGCGAACGGTCGCCGAGACCGAGAACGTCGACAACATCGTGGGCGGTGAGGTGCGTAACGCCAAGGCGAAGAAGTCGCGCGTGAACGCCAACCTCGGCGTCATCGGCACCGGCACGACGAGCGCAGATCCGAGCGCAGGCTTGATGATGGCGATCGCCGCGGGCGACGCTCGCTGGTCGTTCGTGACCGACATTCGGCTGACCGGCGACGCGCTCGAGGACACGGTCGGCATCGCCGGCCAGGTCGCGTCGCTCGGCATCTGGAAGCCAAAGAAAGACGCGCCGTCGTCGTTTGGCAGCTTGGCCGGAGGCGTGCGCCATCATTTGAACGGCGGCAGCACGGCGATCTACGTCGGGATGGGCATCGGGCTCGATCACGTGTCGATTCGCCGGAACGACCAGCAGCGGACCGAGCTGAAGAACACCGGCCTTGGCTCGTATGCCGAGATCGGCCTCGACGTGCTGCGGACGAACACGGTCGGTGGCACCGTCGCCTTCCGCTTCGACGCGCCGTTCTTCGCGGTGCAAGGCGAGCGCGCAGCGACGATCATGAGCGAGCCGCCTCGCACGGGTCCTCAGGCCACCCAGCACCTGTCGGCGTGGACGCCGATGGGCACCGTCGCGTTCGCAATGCGATTCTGAGTGGATGACGTTAGCGCTGCCGAGCGTACTCTGTCACGCGAGGAGCGCTGACGATCCTCGCTCGACCACGATGCCGCCCGCGATCGTCGCTCTCATCCTCGCCTCCGCGTTCATGCACGCCGCATGGAACGCGATCCTCAAGCGATGCAAGGATCCGGAGAACGCGATGGTCACGATGATGCTCATCGGCGGCGCGTCGGGATGCGTCGTCGCGATCTCTCGCGGCGCGGCTTTTCCGCGAGGATCGAGCCTCTTCTGGTGCTTGGTGTCGGGCCTCCTCGAGGCTGGATATTTCGCGACGTTGGCGCGTGCGCTCGCGCGAGCACCGCTCGGCACCGTGTACACGATCGTTCGCGGAGGCGCGCTCGTCCTCGTGTGGCCGATCTCCGTGCTCCTCCTCGACGAGCATGCTTCGCTCGTGCGCGTGGCCGGGACGGCCTTCGTCATCCTGGGCCTGGCCGCGACGGGCCTCGCGGATCGCGCCGCGAGCACCGCGGGGTCGAAGCTCCGATCGGGTCTCTTCATCGCGGCCCTCTGCTCGCTGTTCGTCGGCGGATATCACCTCGCCTACAAGCTCGCGCTGAACGCAGGCGGCGCGCCGGAGGCGGTCGCGACGATCCCGCTCGTGAGCGCGTCGGTCCTCTACGCCGTCCTCGTCGGCTCGAAGCGGCGCGCGCTTGCCTTGGCGGCGCTGCGCGCGGAGCCGATCCGGATCGTCGTCGGTGGGCTGCTCGGAGGGCTTGGCTTCATCGTGTTTCTCTTCGCGATGCGCACCGCGGGCGCGGGCGTCATCCTCACGCTTCGCAACACGTCAATCCTGTTCGCCCAGGCGTTTGCGTTCGTGCTGGGTGAGCGGCCGAAGCGGCTTGGCGTGATCGGCGCCGCGATCGTCACCGGCGGCGCGATCTTGCTCGCGCTCTAGAACGTCCAGCCGACGCGGAGGGCGACTTGCGGCATCACGAACATGCCGAACGTCTTCGATGCCTTTCGCGCGTTCGAGTCTTGCGTGCTGTCCGAGTAGAGCGTCGTCTCCGGGGCGATCGGGATCGTCGCGCCGAGGTCGCCGCCGATCGTGAAGCCGGATCGCTCGAACGTGTAGAGTGCACCGATCTTTGGCGCGATGACGAACGCGGTCGTCACGTAGTCGACCTCGCTGCCGAATTTCTCGGAGTCCGCGCGCGAGAATTGCCATCCGAGGCGCACGCCCGCGAAGAGGAAGCGCCAGACGAAGAAGCGCGCGTCGGCGCCGAATTGAAGCCACGAGAGCGTGGTGTCTTCTCCGAAGTTCGCGACGCCGGGCGGGAGGTAGTCGATCCCTGCGCCCACCGCGAAGAGATCCCATCGTGGATCATCCTTCTTTCGAAAGCGCGCGAGCAGCTCGAGGGCAAGGAGCCGCGGCAGGCTGATCGCCCCGAGCGTTCCGGTGAAGCGAAGCGGCCTCACCGGCGCTGGTTCGATCGGTGTGGATGGTGGCGGCGGCGGCGGCGGCGTGGTCGTCTCTGCCGTCGCGGTTGGCGGCGGCGTGGCGGTGTCGCTCGCCGGAGGCGGCGCGTCTTGCGGCTGCGCATGCGCCTCGGCGGACCACGACGCCACGGTCGCCGAGACCAGCATCGTGAGGGTCGAGATCGCGTACCGCGGCTTCCGCTGGATCATGAGACGGCGGGCGTCTTCTAGCCCAACGTGCGGCGATCGTCTCGTCTCAAGTGGACGGCATGCTTGCTCCATCGCCGTGCCCAGCGGGTCGCCCGAACGTTCTTCGGACTTTCGCCTCTCGGATGAGGAGCGCGCGCGCAAATCTGCTATTTCAGCGCCGTCATGCGCTCGCTTCTCTCTGCGACGAAGTCTCTCGTGTACGGCGTAGCCGCTCTGCTGCTGGCGGCGTCCATCACCGGCTGCGACTTCGGCACGCTCGACGACCTCTCCCAAGACGACGCCGTGCAGGGCTCCGATGAGGTCTCGACCCAGGCGCTTCGGCTCTGGACGACGTACGAGAAGACCGACGACGACGTGAAGAAGGCCGTCGCCGACATCACCGGCGTCGTCGATCGCGCCGGGTCGCGACCGCTGCAGGTGACGATCGATCCGCTGACGAAGGACAACCTCGGCGTCGCGACGATCACGCGCGACTCCGCCACGGCGCAGGGCATGCTGATCATCACCGAGCTCGACTGCTCGATGGACGCGATCACGAAGCTCGTCGTCGCGAAGAACCAGCCGGATCTCTATCCGAAGACGTACGACGCCTACACGCGCACGTACCAATCGGACGTGAACGCCTTCCTCTCGAACGCGTCACCCACGCTCACGTGGAAGACCGACTACACCGCCACCGCGATCAACCGCACGTACAAGGCCACGCTCACCGGCGGCGCGCGCTTTCTCCCCACCGCCGCGCCGAACGGCGGCCCGATCCTCCTCAGCCGCACGATCCTCGACGCGCCCGCCACGTTCATCGCGGGTGACGACGCGGAGTTCAACCAGGACTACCAGATGGAGGCGTACTACTCCGTCGCGCCGACGAAGGTGGTCCACTTCTACGCGCTCTGGCGTGAGTTTCGCGTCGCGTCGCTCACGAGCCACGACAACCTCTACATCAACGTCGTGCTCGGCAACCTCGTCGACTTCGACGTGCGCACGAGCAAGATCTGCCGCGACGGCTTGAAGCCCGCGCCGGCGTTCTGATCGCTCAAAAGAACTGGTACACGCCGAAGCTCGGCTGCAGGCTGCCGATGTCGGCGACCGGCGTGGTGGGTCCGAAGCGCGCTTGCTCCGTCTCGCTGACGCCGCGAAGGTTCGATCCGATTGGGATCGCGAGGTCCGCGCGAAGCCCCGAGCCGACGAACTTCGGGATCAGCACGCGAAGGCCGGCGCCGACGGAGATCGCCTCGCCAGGCTTGCCCGAAGGCGAGCGCGCGACGATCGCGTCGACGAACGCGGTCGGAACGAGCGCGACCCAGGTGGAGTCGAACGCCGTGAAGCGCGCCTCGATGTTCGTGAGCGTGAAGGCGCGCGTGCGGACGTAGTTGTCGGGGAAGCCACGCACGAGATCGAGGCCGCCGGCCCATAGCTCGAGGTGCGGCGGCACCTTGCCGATCCCGGACGCGCGCAGCCGGAAGGCGAAATTCCACCGCTCGCCGAGCATCGAGAAGGCGAGCGCCTCGCCGGTGACCGTTCCGTACGCGTCGGCGACGTCGCTCGTCGTGAAGCCGATGCCCGGTCGAACCTCGAAGCTCGCGCCGCGGTAACGGAGGCGGATCAGATCGACGCGCCCCACGCGAAGCGATGGCTCGAACAGCAACGTCTCGGTGGGCGCGGGATAAAACCGCGGCGAGTCGAGCGGCGCGAGGAAGCGGTTCATGAACCCGCTCACGCGCATGCCGACGCGGAAGCGATCTTGATCGTAGAGCTTGTCGACCTCGACGATCGCCTGCGTGCGTTGATCGGAGAAGCCTTGCCGCGGGCGAACGAGGCGATCGACCTGCACGAAGAGCTCGGCGCGCTGATCGAAGACGCGGGGATGGTGAAAGATCGCCTGCCCGCCGTGAAAGCCGTCGAAGTACTCGTACTGCGCTTGGAGCTCGAGGAAGCGGCCGGCGATGTTGTTGTCCGATGCGCCGACGCGAAAGAACACCGCGCCGCCGCCCGAGCCGAAGCGAAAGAGCGGGTTGAGCGTCCATCGGTCTTCGAGCCGGAGCACGACGATCACGTCTCCGCTCGTCGGGCTCCGGAGCACGTCAGCGTCGACATGCGCGAAGATCGTGGTGTTCCAGAGGCGCGTGACGGCGAGGTCGAGCATCTCCTTCGTCACGACGTCGCCTTCGGTGAAGCCGAGCTCACGGCGGACGACGAACGGCTTCGTTCGGATCAAGCCTTCGATCCGGATCTCCGCGACGCGCGCAGGCAGGCTCGCCGGCGCGAGATCACCCGCGGGCACAGTGGACGCGGGCGGCTCTTCTGCGCTCGACGGCGCGCTCGCGAGCAGCGCCGCGCTCATGACGAACGCCTGGGCGGCCCGCAGCCTCTTCTTCACCGCGCGACCGACACGTCGACGACGGCGCGAAAGAGCGCGCGGAGACCGCGATGGACGTTGGCCACGCTGACGCGTTCGTCGCGGCCGTGGTAGCCGTTCAGCTCTTCTTTCGTGACCTCGAAGGGGACGAAGCCGTACGCGTGGACGCCCTTCATCCGGAGGTAGAGCGAGTCGGTGAAGCCGGGGGAGAGCGCGGGTCCGGCGACCACGCCCTTTCGTCCGTCGACGACGTGGCGAGCCATCGCGGAGAAGAACGGATCGTCCCACGGAGACTCGTTGCCGCCGAGCGCGTCGAGGATCTCGAACGTGACGTTCGGATCGTCGACGACCTTCCGAAGCTCGACGAAGAGATCGATCGGCCGCGTCCGCGGCAGCACGCGGCAGTCGAGGATCGCGGAGACCTCGCTCGGGATCACGTTGGGCTCCTTCTTTCCCTCGAAGCCCGTCACGTTCACGGTGTCGAAGAGCGTCGCGCGCGCGGGTGGATTCGCGAGCAGCTTTCCCATCACGAGCTGGCGCACCAAGAACGGCCGGCGCAAGACGAAGCCCTTCAGGCCGCCCGTCTCTTCGCCCACGCGCGCCGCGAGCTCGTACATCGACGGATGGACGATCGGGTCGGGATCGCGCACGTGAAGCAGGCGATCGAGCGCGCGAAGGAGACGCTCGGGGGCGCGGCCCGGCACCGGCGTCGAGCCGTGACCCGCCTCGCCGTGCGCCGTCATCTTGAGCCAGAGGACGCCTTTCTCCGCGACCGAGATCGCATAGACGGTCTGCCCTTCGACGAGCAGATCCTTGATCCCGATGCCGCCTTCGTTGACCGAGTGCGAGCAGCCGATCTTGCCCCAGTGCTTGTCGACGATGAACTGCACGCCCTGGCTGTCCGACTCCTCTGCCGCGACAGCGAGGAGGATGACATGCCGTCGAAGCGGCACGTGGGCGCGCTTCAAGTACACCATCGTCATCAGCTCGAGCGCCCCGAGCCCCTTCATGTCGAGCGCCCCGCGCCCCCAGATGTACCCGTCGACGAGCGCGCCCGAGAGCGGCTGGCGATCCTTCGGCCACTTGTCGGCCTCGGCCGTCACGACGTCGATGTGCGAGAGGAGGCAGATCGGCCTCTCGGTCGGATGCTGGGCCTCGAGCCGCGCGATCAGGTTGCCACGCCCCGGCGCGTACTCGACGATCTCGTATGGGATCTCCTCCTTCGCGAGGATCGCGCCCATGTACTCCGCGCCGCGCGTCTCGTTCCCCGGCGGGTTCGTCGTGTCGACGCGCAGGTAGTCGCGAAGAACGGCGACCGTCTCGTCGCCCGCCTTCTGCCAATCGATCGCGTCGTAATAGCTGCGCGCCGCGGCGGGCGCGGCGATCTCGGGCGTCGTCGTGTGCGCGCACCCCGCCTCGAACGACAGGAGAAAGGCGATCAGCAGGAGAAGCGACGCGAGCGATCGTGAGGAAGAGCGAGGCGCAGCGGTGGACACGGCGCGGCGACTCTAATCGAAGCCTTGGCCCCCCTCTACGAATCTCTTCGCGCTCTCGTGCGCCGGCGCCGTCAGTTGTTCGGCGTCACGTCGACCGCGATCTCGCCGCCCGACTTCTGCGCGAGCCATGTCAGGTAACTCGAGATGCGCGTGTAGACGCCAGGGGCGTGGGCGCGGGCGCAGCCGATCCCCCAGCTCACGAGGCCGACCTGGATGTTCTCGCTGCCGATCTTCATGAAGAGCGGGCCTCCGCTGTCGCCCTGGCACGAGTCCTTGCCGCCTTGCGGGAGGCCGGCGCAGATCTGGTTGTCCGTCACGCCGCCTTCGTTCGCGTACCAGGTGTTGCACTGCGCGTTCGAGACGATCGGGATCGTGACCTCGCGGAGCACGTTGCTCGACTGCCACGCGGTCTCCTTCGTGAGACCCCAGCCGACGACGGTGACGTTCGCGCCCGAGGTGACCGAGCTGGCCTGCGACGCGGCGACGAGCTTCGTCTTCGGCGCGCTCGACGCGGACGCGAGATGAAGGAGCGCGATGTCGTTGTTCATCGTGCTCATGCTGAAGCCTGGGTGGCGATAGGCATGATCGACCGCGATCGTCTCGCCGGTAGACGAGCTCAACGTCTGACGGCCGATCACGACGTGATCGAGACCGCCAAAGGCGCCCATCGACGGCTCGACGCAGTGGCTGGCGGTGAGGACCCAACGATCCGCGACGAGCGCGCCGCCGCAGACTTGATCGCCGTTGCTGAAGAGCGCGACCGTGCCTGGCCACGCGTTCGGGGCGGCCTGCGTTCCGCCGACGATCTGCGAGGTGCTCGACTCGACCTCTTCTTCTGCCGCCTCCTGCGTGCATCCGATGAGCGACGAGGCGCCGATCAAGACCACCGACGACGCGAAGAGAGAGCCAAGCGTGTTGCGAAGAGAGAAGCTCGTGCGATTCATGAATCGATCCTCCGTTCCCCCATTCGACGAGTCGTCGAACGAAGAAACCTTACGGACTCGCGTCGCGATCTTCGTCGTCGCGCAGGCGTCTCAACGAGCACGCACGTACGATCGGTCGTACCGCCGCCACCACGAACAGCACATGGACGCAGACGCCGCGAGCCAGCACGACGGATGATCGCCGCGATCACTCGTGCGGTTCGATGACGTCAGGGTTGAACGTCATTGCATGCATGATGCACGTGGTGATTCTCACAGATGCGTCTCAACACGCGGCGCCCGCGACGCCACGCGAGCGCGTTTCGCGAATGGACGCCCTCGCTGTGATGATCGCGCCGCAGCGTTCGAGATGGCGGCCGTGTAGGACGGAGCCGCTGATGCCGCTTCACTGCGCTGGCGTAACAGTGTTTCGCGGCTCGAAAGCCTCGCCGGAGGAAATGACGGCGCACACGTCGTCTAGTATGGGTGGCGCTCCCCGATGACCAAGATCGCGAACGACGAGAGCACGAACGAGGTGGCCCAAGACGTCGACGCGACGATCGCGATCGCCGATCTCGACGGCGTCTTCCCCGAAGGCTTCTACTCGACGACGAACTTCCCGACCGACGTGCGCGTCGGAGGACGATGGCTCGAAGTCGCGCGGCCGGAGATGGACGTCGGCATTCGCATCGCCGCAGACGAACAGAGCGCCGACGCATGCCCGATGCATCGCGTGAAGACGGGCGACCGTCTCGTCGTCGGCACCGCGGGTGTGCGCGTCCGCGTCCCGCCCGTCGTGTCACCCGCAGCCCGCGAGGCGTTTCGCTTCATGTCGTCGGGCGTGTCGACGGAGCGACCGAAGGCTCGCCTCATCCGCGACGTCGCGATCGCGATGAAGGAGGCGCACGCGGCGAAGAAGAAGGTGCTGCTCGTGGGCGGTCCGGCGATCGTCCACAGCGGGAGCGCGCCCTTGCTCGCGTCGCTCGTCGAGTCGGGATGGATCGACGTGCTCTTCGCGGGCAACGCGCTCGCTGCGCACGACATCGAGGCGGCGATGTTCGGGACGTCGCTCGGGATCTCGCTCGAACGCGGAGACAGCGTGCCTCATGGGCATCAACATCACCTCCGCGCGATCAACCGCGTGCGACGCGCTGGGTCGATCGCGAACGCGGTCGAGCAGGGCCTCATCACGAGCGGCGTGATGCACGCGTGCGTGACGAAAGGCGTGCCGTTCGTGCTGTGCGGATCGATCCGCGACGACGGTCCCCTGCCCGACGTGATCACCGACTCGGTGAAGGCCGCCGACACGATGCGCGAGCATGTCCTCGACGTCGCGGTGGCGATCGTCGTCGCCACGACGCTCCACGGCGTCGCGACCGGCAACATGCTGCCCGCGAGCGTGCTCACGTTCACGGTGGACACGAGCGCGGACAACGTCATCAAGCTGGTGGACCGCGGCACGCACCAAGCCGTCGGCATCGTGACCGACTGCGAGTACTTTCTGAGCTCGCTCGCGCGGCATCTGTGAGGAGGCGGCCTTCTCGATCGCACGTGCGCGAGCGCCGTCGCCGCTCCTGAATCCGGTGCAATTCCGAGGCGTTCATCGCCCTGCGCCGCAGAAACATGGCTTTTGTAGTAGCGTGCCGGCCCATCATGCCGGGCCGTCTCTGGATTTACGTCATCTTCTTGCTCTCGGGCTTCGCGGCGCTCCTCTACCAAATCGTCTGGCAGCGAGCGCTCTACGCGATCTACGGAATCAACATCGAGAGCGTCACGATGGTCGTCACGGCCTTCATGCTCGGCCTTGGGGTCGGCAGCCTCGTCGGCGGCGTCGTCTCGAAGGAGCCAAAGCGCCCCGTCCTCCTCTACTTCTCGCTCGTCGAGCTCGGGATCGGGATCTTCGGCGCGATCTCGCTCAGCGTGTTTCACGCCGTCGGAGCGGCCACGCTCGGGATGAGCGCGGTCCCCACGTTCATCGTCACGTTCCTGCTCGTCCTCGTCCCGACCGTGCTGATGGGCAGCACGCTCCCGCTGCTCGTCGCGCACCTCGTTCGCGAGAACAAGAACGTCGGCAAGAGCGTCGGCACGCTCTACTTCGTGAACACGCTCGGCTCGGCCTTCGCTTCGGCGGCGTCGGTGCTCCTCATCCTCGGCCGCGCGGGTCAGTCGGGATCGGTTCGCATCGCCGCGCTCTTGAACATCACGGTGAGCCTCCTCGCGTACATCGCGCATCGACGCGCGATGCGACCGCAAGAGATCGCAGACGCCCACGCGAAGCTCGTGAGCGACGCCGAGGCAGCAGCCTCGGACGAGAAGGACGACGAGGTCGCGGCCGCGAAGGCATCGCTCTCGAACAGCACGGCCGAGAAGGCCATGGAGTCGGTGTAGTCGTCATGGGATTTGGAATTGCGCTCGTCGTCGCCGCGTGTGCGGGGTTCATCGCGCTCTCGTACGAGATCCTCTGGTATCGCGTGATCTCGTACGCGAGCTGGGGTCTCCCCGGCGCGTTCGGTCTCCTCCTCGCGGCCTATCTGTTCGGCCTCGCGCTCGGCTCACGCCTCGCTGGTGCGTTCTGCAAAGACAAGACGCAGGCGGGTGACACGAAGCAGCTACGCGCGCTCGCGATCTTCACGTTCGTCGCGAACATCGTCGCGTGGCTCGTCGTCCCAGCGTTTGGCTGGAGCGCCAAGAAGTACGACTGGCCGCCGGCGCTCGCCGCCGTCGCCGTCGCCGCCGCGCTACTCGGCGCGATCCTGCCGCTCGTCGCGCATTTCGGCATCAAGCCCGACGACAAGGCCGGCGCGAACCTCAGCTACATCTACCTCGCGAACATCGTCGGCTCGGCCGCAGGCAGCTTGATCACAGGCTTCGTCTTCCTCGATCTCTGGCCGCTGCAGACGATCGGCGCGGTCATCGCGTGCATCTCGATGACGCTCGTGGCGGCGCTCATCCTCCTCTCCGACCTCAAGGGCGCGAGCCGATGGGGAAGCCTCGCCGCGCTCGCGGCCGCGGCGCTGCTCGTCGTCAAGACCACCCCGAACGTCTACGACCGCATCTGGGAGCGCCTCCAGTACAAGTGGAAGTTCGACGAGAAGACGACGCGCTTCCTCGACATCGTCGAGACGAAGAGCGGCGTCATCGCGGTCACGCAAGACGAGGTCGTCTATGGCGGCGGCGCGTACGACGGCAAGGTCAGCACGTCCATTCGCTACGATCGCAATGGCATCTTCCGCGCCCACTCGGTCGGTGCGATGCACCCCGCACCGAAGAACGTGCTCATGATCGGCCTCGCGACCGGCGCGTGGGCTCAGGTCGTCGGCAACCTCCCTCAGGTCGAGAAGCTCACCGTCGTCGAGATCAACCCTGGCTATCTGAAGCTCATCGCCAAGTACGACGCGGTGAAGAGCCTGCTCACGAACCCGAAGGTCGACATCGTGATCGACGACGGACGCCGCTGGCTGAATCGCCATCCCGAGTCGAAGTTCGACTTCATCGTCATGAACACGACCTGGAACTGGCGCGGGCACAGCACCAACCTGCTCTCGGTGGAGTTCATGGAGCTCGCGCGCGCGCGCCTCAACCCGGGCGGCATCCTCTACTTCAACACCACCTCGTCCGACGACGCGAAGAAGACGGCCGCGACCGTGTTCCCGCACGCCATGCGCGTCTGGAACTTCATGGCGGTCAGCGACTCGCCGTTCACCTACGACAAAGAGCGGTGGCGTTACACGCTGACGAACATGAAGATCGACAACCAACCGGTCGTCGACCTCTCCGATCCAAGGCGTTCCTCGACGATGAGGTCGAGTACGCCGATACGATCCACAAACCACCGACGGACGACAGCCTCGAGACGCGGGAGAGCGTCCTCAAGCGCGCGGACGCCGCAGGCGCGAAGATCATCACCGACGACAACATGGTGCCGGAATGGCGCCAGGTGTTGCGCTTCCAGGATCCGCCCTGAGCTGCGCGCGGTGGATTTCGCGTCATCTTTGCGCGTCATCTTTCGCATACGTCCTCGGATCAGATGAATTTCGAGGCCTCGCCCCTTACTTCGGCCGCTGCGCGGAGTAAGCTCGATCTCTAGACGTGTTCGAGTACATCGACGTAACAGATGACCCCTCGGTCGAACGGAAGTCCGGGATCGCCCTGGATTCGGTCGCCCGTGCGCATGCGCTCGGGTTCGTCGACCTCGGCTGGGTCGCCGCCGTCGCGCGCAGCGAAGTGAGCGAGAGCTCTTCCGATCCGGAGTCTCGCGAGGGCAACGGCAACGATGGAGACGCGCGCTCTACCGCGCGTCCTTCCTCGGGCCCGCTCACGCAGATCCTGATCAGCCGCGTCTTCGCGCTTCCGCCCGACGGAGGTGTGATGCTCGCCCTCACGCACACGAAGGGCCGCGACGCGATCTCGCTGAAGACGCTCTTCGAAGACGGTCATGTCGTCAGCACCGAAGAGAGGCCGCCCGGCTTCGCCGGTAGCCTCGTCTCGCGTGCCATCTCGGTGCCGCCTCGTCACCACTACGACCTCGCGACGTTCCCGACGCCCGATCTGCGCATGCTCCTGGATCTTCACCTCCGCCGCGTCGCCGCCGCGAAGGCGGGCAAGTCGCTCAGCGCGGCCGGCAAGGAGACGAGCAGCACCGACGACGGCTCGCCCACCTCGCGCGTCACGGTCCCTGCCGATCTGCAGGTCTACATCGCGACGCGAAAGCGCTATCGCGAGATCGCAAATCCTCGCTTCGAAGCGCAGCAGAAGTTCGCCGGGCGTGCGTCGTGGGCCGTGTTCTTTGCGATCGCCGCAGGCGCTTTTGCATTTCTTGCCGCGCTCGGGGTTCGCGGTTCGTC
>JBGAFW010000154.1:0-13263 GCA_044227045.1 Labilithrix sp. | reverse complement strand
GTGGCAGCTGTTGCAGTCGCCCGCCGTGAGCGAGCCGGCCATCACGCGCTCCTTCGTTCCGTTCGTGACCTTCACATGGAAGGGCGCAGTCACCCTGCCCTGCCTCAAATAGAAGTTGCCTGCGCCGTTCACGGTGAGGTTCGTCACCACCCCATCGGCGCCGGTCACGACGACGGTGAGCCCGTTGCCACCAACTCCGTTGCAGTCGTTGGGCTCGTGCGCGCTCGGATACACCGTCCCGGCGATCTGGTAGTTCGGTCCGCCGCGCATCGTATGGCACGTGATGCACGCGCCGCCGGGCCTCATGCTGCTCGAGCCTTCGTTGCCGCCGTTCCACGTCTTGTTGCTCGTGCACACCGTGGGCGTGTTGTAGACGCCGCCCGTGGGCGGTGGGGTGCCGCCGTCGACGCCCGTGCACGCTGCGCCCTTCGGCGTCTTGGCGTCCACCCACGCTTGCAGCACGGCGATCTCGTCCGCCGCTGGTGCGACGGCGGGAGGGGGCGGCATCGGCGCGGCGGGATCCTTCATGCGATCGATCGAGCGCTGCGCCATGGACTTCGTTGGGTCCTTCGCCGAGGGCTTCACCAAGTCGTCGTAGGTGAGCAGCGCGGGCGGCGAGGTGCCGAGATGGCAACCGATGCAGCGATTCTCGAGCAGCTGCTGGACGTCGCACGGAAGTCCGGTGTTCGCGCCGGTGCCTGCGCCCTGCCCGGTCGCGTTGATGCCTTCGCCATTCCCTCCACCGTCGTCCGCGCCACCATCGCCCGACGACGACGCACCGCCGTCTCGCGGTCGCGCTGGATTCAGCGCCTCGTCACCGCACGCCGCCATGAGACCGATCGCGATCGAGGCGAGTCCAAACGCAGCGAGATAGAGTCGAGGATCTCTCATGGGGCTCTCCAACGAAGACGGAGCGGCGGCGCGTCCCAACCGCTCGTTGGTTCGTGATCGGCCGGAGTGAAACGCGGCCGAACCGTCTGGTACGTCACAGTGCCAGCCTGCCGTGAACGGCAGGCAGCCGTGGGGCGTTTTTCCATAACCCGTCGAGATGTCTTCGAATTCGTTCGCCCGAACGCGCGTCAGTCGTGTGCTGCGCAGTGGCTGCCGGTAGGTGCACCACCGAGCTCGACATGCTGCGCAAGAGAGCTCGCGCTCCAAAGCCCAAAGCCGAGGAACACGACGCCTGCCGTACGGCGCACCCAACCACGTGACATCGCGCGCGCGACGCGGACGGCGAACGCGCCGAGCGCGAACATGAGCGGCAACGTGCCGAGCGCGAACGCGAACATCGTCGCACCGCCGACGAGCGCCGACTCCGACGACGCCGCGAGGGCGATCGCGCCGTAAAGAAGCCCGCACGGCATGAGCGCCCAGAGCGCGCCGGCGGCGAGCGCTTGCCACGACGAACGAAGCGGAAGGAGACGTTGCGCGACCGGGAGGACGCGCCGCCAGATCGGCGCGCCGACCGACTCGAGCGACTTCACGAACGATGGCAAGCCGACGAGGTGAAGGCCGACCGTCAGCAAGCAGATCGCCGCGACGACGCGAAGCGCGAAGCGAATCACGTCGATGACCGACGTGCTGCCTCCCCAAATCCCGAGCGGCGCGCCGCCGAGCAAGCCGGCGACGACCCCGAGCGAGGTGTAGCCGAAGACGCGCCCGGCGTTGTACGCGGCCATGAAGCGACCTCGCTTGGCGCATAGGCTCGAGGACGCCGCCCCGCACATGACGACGCAGTGCGCGCCTCCGAAGAGGCCCATCAAGAGCGCCGAGCCGAGCAGCGTGATCGTCCCGCCGGTCATGACTCAGTGAGCCTCGTGGTGGGGGGATCCGAGGAAGCGACCGTTGACCGTCTTCGCCGAGCCCGCAGCCGTGCTGGTCGTCGACGAGGTCGCGTGCGAGGCGTCGATGCGAACGATGATGGGACGCTCTTTGGTGAACTGCTTCTCGTCCATCGTGACGAAGAACGGCACGCGGCGGCTGCCGAGCGGCTCGATGTCCACGGCGCTCATCGGCAGGATGTAATTCAACGACCCAGGGCTCGCGGGGTCTTGCACCGGCGTGATCTGGAAATGCGTCGTGGTGTTCGTCTTGTTGACGATGTGCAGCTCGAAGCCATTGCGGATGTTGCCGGCCTCGTCACGCGTGTACGGGATGCCAGGGAGCCGCAAGAGATTCGCTTCGAACGGCTCGCGGCGGCCGACCGCGATGCTGGCGGCGACCATGCCCGCGACGAGGAGCACGGTGTAGATGTAGACGCGCGGGCGGAGAAAGCGTCGCTTCTCACCGCGGAGACCCTTGAGCGAGTCGTAACGAATGAGCCCGCGTGGCCGGTCGAGCTTCACCATCACTTCGTCGCATGCGTCGATGCACGCGGTGCAGCCGATGCAGTCGAGCTGCAGGCCATCGCGGATGTCGATGCCGGTCGGGCAGACCACGACGCAGCGGCTGCAATCGACGCAATCGCCCTTGGTCTTCGCGGGCGTCTCGAGCGCGCTCTTGGCGAGCTTCGCCGTCGCCTTGCCGCGCGGCTCTCCACGGCGCTCGTCGTACCCGATGACGATCGAGTCGTCGTCGAGGAGCGCCGACTGGAGGCGGCCATATGGGCACATCACGACGCAGAACTGCTCGCGGAAGAGGCCAAAGCTCACATAAAAGAGGAGCGTCGTCCCGAGCATCCAGGCGAACACTTCGGGATGCGCCGACGGCGCGTGAAACATCATCGCGAAGAGCTTCGGAATCGAGACGAAGTAGGCCACGAACACGTGCGACACGAAGAGCGCCGCGAGGAGGTAGAGCGCGTGCGTCGCCACCTGCCGCCACGCGCGATCGAAGCCTAGCCCCGACTTGGCGCGCCGGAGGGCGACGTTGCGTGGGCCGTTGATGAGGCGCTCGATCGGCCGAAAGATACCTTCGATGAACACGGTCTGCGGGCACGCCCAGCCACACCACACACGCCCGAGCACCGTCGTCGAGTACAGGAGCCCAAAGCCGAAGCCCGTCACGAGGAAGAACATCAGCCAGATGTCTTGCGCGTTGAACGTCGCGCCAAACAGGAAGAACTGACGCTTCTCGATATCGAGGAACACGGCTGGATTGCCGTTGATCGGAATCCACGGTAGCGCCGCCCAAAGCGCGATGAGCAGGTAATAGGTCACCCGCCGGAGGCGAATCCACTTCCCTGTGACGTCCGCCGGATAAGGTCGAAGTCGGCGTCCATCTTTTCCAAGCGAGCCCGCGCCTGGCGCCTTGCTCGTTCGCTCGAGCGTCTCGTGCTCGTGCTCGTGCTCGTCGTGCCCGTCTGTGGGTGGCTTAGAAGGACGAGGCGGCTGATCCAGAATGGGAAGATGAATATTGGCCATGACACGATCGCTTTTCGCGGTTCCTTCCCAGCGAGCGCGAGCGACGAAGCCATATGCAGCTCGCCCGCGTTCGCTGGATTCTCACGACAATCCCCTCCGTCATTTCGATGCTTGGAGAATGGCTTGGGTCTCTATCTGTTTATGCTGCCTGTTGACGAATGACCGTCACGCGATTGCGTATTAGAGACTCGAGAGGCTCTCGCGCTCCCCCTGAGGGGCTTTCCCGCCAGCCACGTTTTTCCCGCGAAGGCTCGAGAACACATACGCCGTGACGGCCTGCGTCTTGAGCGCGCCGAGCTGCGGTCCCCAGGCTGGCATTCCCTTCTCGGGGACACCCTTCGAGACGGTCAGGTAGATCTTGTCGGCGGAGCCGCCGTGGAGCCAGAACTCGTCGGTGAGGTTCGGGCCGACCACGCCGCCGCCGTCGTTGCGATGGCAGGCTGCGCACGTCGACACGAATACCTGCTTACCGAGCGCCACCGCGTTCGGATCCTTCGAGAGCGCGACGAGCGCTTCAGGCGTCGCCTCGCCGACCTTGATGTTTGCAGCCTGTGCGATCGCCGCGCGATCCATCTCGGCTTTGTACGCCTCGGAGGGTGACTGTCCGAACTTGCTCGTCTCGTACCCGTACCAATAAACAACGGCGAAGAGGATGGCCCCGTAAAGCGTGTAGAGCCACCAATTCGGGAGCTTGTTGTCGTACTCCTGAATGCCATCCACCTCGTGAATGACGCGATCGGCGGTGTCCTCGTTGTGGTCGTGCGGGGTGCTCATGACTGACTCTCCTGGACGTCTTCTTTCTTGGTTGCCGCAGCTGTCGTGCCGACATCCTCGTCATCGAGGAGCGGCAACCGTGCGATGGGGTCGTAGGCGGGCGCCTTGCGCTTCATCGTGACGATCACGACGGTCATGAAGACCACGATGAAGAGCAGGAAGGCGCCGATCGGGAGCGCGAGAAGCGGGCTTTTGGCGAGGAGCTCGGACTTCATTTCGCCACCGCTCCTTCCGGCTTCGTCGAATCGGGCGCGCCGGTCATCGAGACACCTTCGGTCGCCTTCTTGGGGGACGCCTCGGGCTTGCGGCCGAGTCGTTGGAGGTACGAGATCATCGCGACCATCTCCGTGTCAGGCTCCACTTGGATGCCTTCCTTGGCGAGGTCGGCCACGATGCTGCTCGACTGCTCGCGCGCGTCGGCCTCGGCGCCCTTGATCTGCGAGTCCGTGTAGGGCACGCCGACCTGAGAGAGCGCGTGCATCTTGTCCGCGGTGTGCGCGAAGTTGATCTTCGTGCTCGCGAAGTGTGCGTAGGGCGGCATGTTGGAGCCCGGCGTGATCGCGCGCGGGTCCATGAGGTGGTGGTAGTGCCAGAGGTTCGGGTACTTCCCTCCCTCACGCGCGAGATCGGGTCCGGTTCGCTTGCTGCCCCACTGGAAGGGGTGATCGAACGCCGAGTCCGCGAGGGTCGACGGCTCGCCGTAGCGCACCGTCTCGAAGCGCATCGGACGGATCATCTGCGAGTGGCAGGTGTAGCAACCTTCGGAGATGAACACGTCGCGGCCTTCGACTTCGAGAGCGCGGTACGGCTTCGGCGCGTCGGCCGACGCCATGTCGACGGGGAGCTTCACGATGAGCGACGGGACGAGCTCCGCGACGCCACCCGCGAGGACCGCGATACCGGCGAGCACGGTGAAGAGGAGCGCGCGTCCTTCGAGGATGCGGTGGAAGGGCTTCTCACCGCCTCGCTTCGCGGCCTGCAGCGCGAGGCCGCCGAAGAGCGCGACGACGAACGCGATGATGTAGAACATCGGGCTCGCGTACATGTTGAGCGCCATGCCAGCGCCCGCGATGCCGAGCACCGCGACGATGAGGAGGATCGGACGGGCGAAGATGACGTCCTTCCAGGGGACCTCGACCGTCTTGGGGAGCGGGACGACGCTCACGGTCGTCTCGAGTGCACGCGACATGAGGCCGGTGCACGCGAGGTTGTAGAGCATCATCAGCATGCCGAGGAGGTACATGGAGCCGCCGATGAGGCGCATCCAGTACATCGGGCGAATCGCCTCGAGCGTCTCGACGAACGTGGGGTAAAGGAGCGAGCCGTCGGCGTTGGTCGCGCGCCACATCATTCCTTGCGTGACGCCGCTGATCCACATCGCGACCATGTAGAGGAGGATGCCGAAGGTGCCGATCCAGAAGTGCAGGTTCGCGAGCGACGGCGAGTAGAGCTTCTTGCCGGAGAGCCTCGGGACGAGGAAGTAGAACATGCCGGCGGCCATGAAGCCGTTCCAGCCGAGCGCGCCCGAGTGAACGTGGCCGATGATCCAGTCCGTGTAGTGCGCGAGACCGGAGACGCTCTTGATCGAGAGGAGCGGTCCCTCGAAGGTCGCCATTCCGTAGAACGTGACGCCCGCCGCGAAGAACTTGAGGACAGGGTCTTCACGAAGCTTGCCCCAGCCGCCACGCAGCGTGAGGAGGCCGTTGAGCATGCCGCCCCAGCTCGGTGCCCAGAGCATCAAGCTGAAGATCATGCCGAGCGTCTGCGCCCAGTCTGGGAGCGCGGTGTTGAGGAGGTGGTGCGGACCGGCCCAGATGTAGACGAAGATCAGCGCCCAGAAGTGGATGATGCTGAGGCGATAGCTGTAGACCGGACGTCCTGCCGCCTTTGGCAGGTAGTAGTACATGATGCCGAGCACCGGCGTCGTGAGGAAGAACGCGACGGCGTTGTGGCCGTACCACCACTGCACGAGCGCGTCTTGCGCGCCGGCATAAGCCGAATAGCTCTTGAGACCGCCGCCGAAGACCGGAATCGCAATCGAGTTGACGATATGCAGGATAGCGACGGTGACGATCGCAGAGATGTAAAACCAGATAGCGACGTAGAGGTGCTTCTCGTTACGCTTGGCGAGCGTCCAGAAGAAGTTGATCGCGAAGCAGACCCAGATCAACGCGATGGATAGGTCGATTGGCCATTCGAGCTCGGCGTATTCTTTTCCTTGCGTAATACCGAGCGGCAGCGTGATCGCCGCGGCGACGATGATGAGCTGCCAGCCCCAGAAGTGAATGCTCGATAGCGCATTGCTCGCGAGGCGAGTCTTCAGGAGGCGCTGCGTCGAATGATAGATACCGGCGAAGATCATGTTGCCGACGAACGCGAAGATGACCGCGTTCGTGTGGAGCGGGCGCAGGCGTCCGAAGCTCAACATCGAGTGGACGTTGGCCGGCGCGAACGCGAGCTGCAGAGCCACGATCACGCCCACGAGCATTCCGACGATGCCCCAGATCACCGAGGCGAGCATGAAGCGTCGCGGCGTCTCGTCATCGTACGTGATGCGCACCGGAGCGGCGGTCGCCCCCGCGCTGTGATCATCGTCGGTCGCTCGAAACGATTCGTCAGTCGTCGTTAGGTTCATGATCGCGTTCCTTGGCCTTCCTTGTGGCCTTTGACTAGAGCCGCAACTACCTCGTCGCGTTCGATGTCGTCTTCGTCATCGGTGACCGGCAAGAGCGCGAGTCGATCGGCGTGATCGAAGGTGCGCTGCTTTGCGGTGAAGAGAAAAAGGAGAACGGAGCCCACGACGAGCGCGAGACTCACGAACACCTGCATGATCAGAATTTCCATGGTCAGTTCTGGCCAACGTCGAGGGGGTTCTGGTTGGCTCGGTCGCGTTTGCCGCGCGAGCTTGAGAGCGAAAGTTGTGCCGTCGTCGCGAGGACGGTGGAGACGGAGCTGAGCGGCATGAGCACCGCGCAAAGGAGCGGAGTCATGAGGCCAGCTACGGCCAAGAGCACCGTGATGACGTTGTAGAGGAGAGCGATGAGGAGGTTGCGACGCACGACTTGCGCGAGCTTCCGCGCGGTGAGCAAGGCTTGCCGAATGGGGCGCAAACCTGGCGTCACGAAGTAGAAGTCACAGCGCGACGCCATGAACGGCCGGTCAATCGCCGGCGTCCCTGCGCAGTACGCTTCTTCGGCCACGAGGCTGTCGTTGATGCCGTCGCCGATGAACAAAGTCTTCGCGCCTCCGCGAAGCCACTCGGCCTTCTTCGTCGGCGAGTGGCCCGCGATCGCCTGGTCTTCGGGGATACCCACGGCGCGAGCCATCCCACGCGTCGCGACGGGCTCGTCACCCGAGAGCACCCACACGTCGTAGCCAAGCTCCTTCAGCGCCTTCACCTCGCTCGCGGCGTCGGTTCGGAGGTGCTCGGTCGTCGCGATCGACGTGAGGACCTCTCCATTGCGGGTGAAGAAGACATCGCCGAAATGCGGCGCGGGCGAGGCGTGAGGCTGCTGCTGCGTCGGTCCGATCGAGGGAACGACCGCCGGCGCGAGCGTCCACGCGCGCGCTCCGACGCGATAGAGGTCGCCCGTCGCGGCGTCCCGCAGCTCGAGGCCTTTGCCGGGGATCTCTCGGACATCCGCGCTCGTGTTGAACGCGCGAGCGGAGCCCTTGAGGTGCTCGAGCGCGCTCGCGATGGCGCGGCTCTTCGGGTGCGCGCTGCAGACGGTCAGGGCGTACAGCCGATTGAGATCGTTCTCCGAGAGCGCAGCGAGCTCTCTCTTGGCGTCTTCCGCGACGACGAGCTCGCCGGTGGTGAGCGTCCCCGTCTTGTCGAACACGACGCGGGTGAGCTCGGCGGCGCGGTCGAGAAAGCCGGGCGTTCGAACGTACAGGCCCACCCGGCGAAGCCCTGCTTGGGCAAGCTCGTAGGCGAGCGGCGTCGCGATGCCGAACGCGCAGGGACAGGTGATGATGAGGACCGACGCCACGACATCGAGCGTGCGCGCGACGTCTCCATGGGTGCCGATCATCCAGCCCACGAACGTGAGCGCGGCGATCGTGAGCACCGACACCACGTAGATCCCCGTAAGGCGCTTGTGCCACGAGGTGGAGCGCGCGAGGTCTTCGTCGCGACGTGTCGAGGTGCGGAGGAGCGACACGAGGGTCGACTCATCGAAGGGAGCGATCGTCTTGACGCGCACGGCGCGCGCGCCCTGCGAGAACGCGCCAGCCGGCACGATCGCGCCAGGCTCGAAGCTCTTTGGCGCGCTCTCACCCGAGATCCAATCGAGCGAGAAGAGCGCGGAGGCCTGGTTTTCCGAGGCGAGGAGGATCGACTCGACCGGGACGACGTCGCCGTGGCCGAGCAAGAGGATGTCGCCCTCTTTGATCTCGGTGCAACGCACGAGCGTCACGTTCTTGATGCTGTCCCCGCCGCTGTCCGCCTCGCTGACACGGCGGGTGTAGATGCCTTCCGCACCGTCGGAGGCGAGGAGCATCGCCTTGTTCTTCGCGATCACGCGCTCCTGCAAGAAGCGCCCGACGAGCATCAGCGCGATGAAGACGTTCAGCGTGTCGAAGTACGAGGTCGCGCCGCCGCGCGTCGCGTAGGTGTACGTCGAGCTCACGAAGACGAGCAGGATGCCGAGCGCGATCGGGAGATCGAGATGGAGAACGCGCCGCCGAAGCGCCTGCCAGGCCGAGCGGAAGAAGACGCTTCCGCCGACGATCACGCTGAGGAGCGAGAGGCCGAAGTCGAGCGCGTGAAAGAGGCGGAACACGGGGCCGCTCGAGAGACCGCAGTACAACGCAAAGCCAAAGATCATCGTGTTCATCGCGATCGCGATGCACACGCCCATGCGCCAGACGAGATCGCTCTGCTTGGCGTTGTCCTTCGCCTTCAGCGACGGGCCAAGTCGATAGCCGAACGACTCGACATCTCCCACCCACGCGGCGATGTCGAAGTCGGGGGCGATCGTGAGCTCGATCGAGCCGACCGCAGGGTTGACGATGATTTGTTGACCTTCGCCCGCTGGAGCCGCGCAAGCGCGCGCGCGCTTTTGAAAGAGCTTCTCGAAGAGCCAGACGCAGGCGGCACAATGAACGCCTTGGGCGTCAAGCACGACGCGGGTACGGTGCTGCGGGGCCGGGCCGGCGGCGGCAGAGGCCGACGCAAGCGTCTGAACGCGCGCGAGGATCGGCTCGAGCCACTTGCGATCGACGGTGCCCGTGCGGGACGAGAGCGCGTCGACCGGATGGCCGGCTCCGCCGCCGAGATCGTAGTAACGCGAGAGACCCGCATCGCTCAGGAGCCGGTACACCTCCGCGCAGCCGCGGCAGCAGAAGTTAGCGTCCGCTACCTCGAGAGCTTCTACGATCGGGGTGCCGCAATGGAGGCAGTTTGCGCGTACGGCTTTTCCGGAGGACGACCGAGGGAGGATGTCCTTTCGTCGTGGCGAGCCGTTCATTTCGAACGGGCCCTTCGCAACGACCATTCCACCCGAACGGTCTGCGTGCGGGCGCTGCAATGCGTGCATTTCGCGGGCGGATTCCGGTGAGGACCGCGCCGATTGCGTTAATGTGCAAGTCCTGCGTCAGGACTTGCGTGCGGTACGGTACCGAACGTGTGGACGGGTGGGGTTCGAGGTGGGCGCGTCTTATGCTCGGCGCGCGTTGGGGGGATTGGCTTGAGTAACGAATCCGACGAAACGACGGCGCTCACCGACGCGAGCTTTCGCGCGCTCCTCGAGGCAGCGCCCGACGCGCTGATCATCGTCGGAGATGGTGGAACCATGGTCCTCGTGAACGCACAAACCGAAAAGCTTTTCGGCTACGCACGCGACGAGCTCCTCGGTCATCCCATCGAGATGTTGATCCCTTCGCGCTACCGCCGGCATCATCCCGAGCACCGCATGCGCTTCTTCGCCGAGCCCCGCGTCCGCGCGATGGGCAGCGGTCTCGAGCTTTACGGCCTGCGTAAGGACGGGTCGGAGTTCCCCGTCGAGATCAGCCTGAGCCCGATCGAGATCGACGGGAAATCCTTCGTCTCGAGCGCCATTCGCGACATCACCGATCGCAAGCGTCTCGAGTCGAAGATGCTGGAGGCGAGTCGCCTGAAGAGCGAGTTCCTCGCGAACATGTCCCACGAGCTGCGTACGCCGCTGAACGCGATCATCGGCTTCAGCGAGCTGATGTACAAGGGCAAGGTCGGCGCGCTTGCCCCGAACCACAAGGAATATCTCGGAGATATCCTCTCGAGCGCGCGCCATCTCCTGCAGCTGATCAACGACGTGCTCGATCTCGCGAAGGTCGAGTCGGGAAAGATGGAGCTCCGGCCCGAGGAGGTGGATCTCACGAGCTTGATTCGCGAAGTGCGCGATGTCGTTCGTGGCCTCGCCTCTGCGAAGCGCATCACGATCGAACAGGAGGTCGCCGCGGAGGTCGACAACGTCTTCATCGACGCGAGTCGAACGAAGCAAATCCTCTACAATTACCTATCGAACGCGATCAAATTCACGCCAGACCAAGGGCGCATCCTCGTGCGTGCATCCCCGCTCGAGGCCGGCGAACAAGACGACGCGGACGCGTGGTTTCGGCTCGAGGTCATCGACACCGGCATCGGCATCAGCGAGGACGCGCTCGGCAAGCTCTTCGTCGAGTTTCAGCAGCTCGACGCGAGCACCGCCAAGAAATACGCAGGAACAGGGCTCGGGCTCGCGCTCACGAAGCGCCTCGCCGAGGCGCACGGTGGACGCGTCGAGGTGAAGAGCACGTTCGGGCAAGGCAGCGTGTTCTCGGTCGTCTTGCCCCGCAACGTCACCCACGGTGATCGAATGAGCGAGGACGTCGCGCATGACGTGCGGAAGGCGCGGATCCTCGTCGTCGACGACAACCCGCAAAACCTGAAGCTCGTTCGCATTCTGCTCGAAGCCGAGGGACACGAGGTCGTGACGGCGGCCCACGCCGACGAGGCGATGCGCGTGCTCGAGCAGGGCGAGCTCCCGCACCTGATTCTGATGGATGTTCAAATGCCTGGGCCTCTCGCTCACCCGGCAGCTCAAAGCGAACGCGCGCTACGAGCGCGTCGTGATCGTCGCGCTCACGGCGTACGCGATGAAAGGCGACGATCTGAAGGTCACCGCGGCGGGCTGCGATGGGTACATCACCAAGCCGATCGACGTCTCGACGTTCCCCGACCTCGTCGGTTCGTACCTCGCACGGTAGCCCTGTAATCAGGCGCTAACGACATCGGCACGACTCACGCATGTGTCGTTCCAGGTTTGTTCGCGTGTCGGGCGCTTCGCGCCCGAAACCATTTTGCTCGCAGGCTCGCAAAATGCACGCTCACGGCGTGACGATGCGACTGACAGAAGAGCGACCTGGACGAAACATGGACAACGAGCGCGCGCCGCTCGTGCCCAAGGACGCACCCGACCAAAGCTCCACGATCCTCGCGAACGTCCGGGTGCTCATCGTCGAGGACGATTTGCCGAGCCAGCGGCTCTTCGTTCTCCTTCTTCAATCGGCAGGCGCCCGTGTGCGTTGCGTCTCGAGCGCCGAGGCGGCGATCGCCGCGGTCGGCGCAGAGCCGGTGGATCTGCTCGTCGTCGACCTTCTGCTGCCGGGGATGAGCGGTCTCTCGTTCGTCGAGCAGCTCAAGAAGGGTCGGCTCGTGTCGCTCGACATTGCAAAGCCGATCGTCGTCGTCGCCGCCTCCGTGTTGAACGGAGACGACATCCTGCGCCTCGCGCGCGACGCAGGATGCGATGCGTGTGTGCGCAAACCGCTCGATGGCGACGCGTTCATCGCCGTCATCGCGCGCCTGCTTGGCAGGACCTGAATCCATGCTTGGGGGAGCTCGAAGATGATCACCAGCCGAAACATCACCATCCCACCGCTCTCGACCGGGTTCGAGGGTGAAGAGCTCGTCGCTCCGGGGATGGGGCGTAAGGTCCTTGCGGTGGACGATGATCCACGTCAGCTCGCGCTCGTTCGCTTGCTGCTCGAGCACGCAGGCTTCGCCGTTGTCGCCGCACGCAGCGCGAGCGAAGCGCTCCGTATGCTCGAGTCGAGGGAGTACGAGCCGATCCACGCTGTCTTGAGCGACGTGGTCATGGATCACAACGACGGCTTCTGGCTGTGCCAGCGCCTCCGTCAGCTCGAGGAGCTCCCGCCGCGAACCCCGATCGTCCTGATCAGCGCCGATTTTCGCGAGTCGCTCGATCGCGAGCTCGCTCACGCGATGGGCGCCACCGACCTCGTCCCGCGTACCCCCGATCTGCAGAAGGCGATCGAGGTGCTGGTGCTGAGCCTCGCGGCCGTCGAGAGGCCGCCGAGCGCGACGCCGAAGAACGCGAAGGATCCCGCTCACGACTTGCCACGCGCAGGACGTCGCGATCTCGTATCGCTCCTCCTCCTCGCCGCCGGCGTCGGCGAGCGACGTGTTCTCGATCCCCAACCCGCACGCGTCGAATGGCGCGAGCGCCTCGTCCGTGCCCGAGAGCGCGCTGCCTTCGACCAAGCGCGCCGGTCTTGGTGCGCTCGAGGCCGCGCCGGGAGCGCCATCCGCGACGAAAGGCGCAGCTCCCGAGCCTTCCCCGCTCTCGGCGACCACGAAGACGGTGAGCGCGCTCCACACCGAACGGCTCACCCATCATCTCGTGCAAATGCGGAAGAAGTCGTCCGCCGCGGAGGCCCGCTACGAGATGCTCTTCGAGAACGCGACCGACGCGCTCACGGTCCTGTCGCTCGACGGCGTCGTTCTCGAGGTCAATCGAAAGTCGGAAGAGATCGTCGGCCTGTCGCGCGAGGAGATCGTTGGCCGCCACATTCGAAGCTTCCTTCCGCCCGATAGCGTTGACCTCGAGTCGACGTTCCTCGCGCACGTCCGCGGCAACGGCAGCCATACGATGGAGCTCCCGATCCTGACGAAGGATCACGTCGTCGCTCTCCTCGAGGTCACCGCTACGACCGTGAGCCCCGAAGGCGAGCCCGTCATCTTCTGCGTCGCCCGTGACGTCACGGAGCGGTCGGCGGCGGCCCGTCGCCTCGACGCGAGCGAACGAAAATACCGAACGCTCATCCAGAACATCCCCGACGTCGTCTGGACCGCGAACCTCGACGG
>JBGAFW010000153.1:0-13666 GCA_044227045.1 Labilithrix sp. | reverse complement strand
CACCACGACCGCCGCAGGTCGAGATCATTCCGCCGGCGCCCTCGAAAGAGGCCGTGTGGGTCGATGGGACGTGGGAGTGGACAGGCGAGCGATATGGCTGGAAATCCGGCGCATGGGTGGTTCCGCCGCCAAACGCGAAGTACGCGCGGTGGGTCTGTGTTCGAAGGTCCGATGACGGGCAGCTCTTCTTCGCGCCGTCGACATGGAAGGACGCGAGCCGAAAGATCGTGGCCGACCCGCGCGACCTTCCTCCCGAGAGCGGCGGCGTCTCGAGAGACGCCCGCGCAAGAGCTCGTATCGGCGGACCTGCGCTGAATGAAGGCGAAGAGTAGTGAATCTCTGGTAGTGTTGCTGCTGGTATGGCCGCTGCACCGCGTGACGGCAAACAGCAACATCCCACCACCGATGATGGTGATGATTGGGACGAGTCGGGCGAGCTGCCGAAGGGCGGAAGCGTGAGCGAGTCCGGGCTGATCGCAGGGTTTGGAAACGAGCCCCGCGAGACGGTGAGGCCTGCCTTCGACGTGGAGCGTTACGCCGAAGATACGGTCGGCCGCGAGCGGCTCCCCACCATCACCGATGAGGCCGCGACCGAAGAGGCGCGCATCGCGTCGGTCCTGATGGACTCGAAGCCTCCGCCACAGGCCCGGCAAAACTCGGCGCCCGACATCGGGGTGAAGTACTCCGAGGTCGACGCCCTCTCGACCGAGGAGCAGCTCGCGCTCCTTCGCGCGCGGCTCGCCCCGATGACCCGCGTGCCGGCGCTGACGCGGAAGATCACCGAGCTCGGCCCTGTGATCGAGGATCCAAAGACCGCGTACATCTTGGGGTTCGTCGACGGCCTCTTGCCGCTCGAGACGATCGTCGAGGTCGCCGGTCTCCCCGAGCTCGAGGCGCTTCGGATCCTCGATCGGGCGATCGACCAATACGTCGTGACCTTCGCGAAGCGCGATCCCGACGAACCTGGGTCCTGAGTCCTCGGATCCCCTTTTTTTTCAGGGCCCCGCCGAACAGGCGCGCAGCGCCGAGGGCTCTGATACCGTAGTGGGCCATGTGGGTCGCTCTCGTGCCGTCCGGAATGGACTGGCTCGACACCGAGATCGGCGGTCTTCCCGCGGCCGGCGTCGTTGCTGCCATTGGTCCGGCCGGTACCGGCAAGACGAGCCTCGCGCTCGGGTTTGCGCTCGCGCAGCTCCGCCGCCAGCAGAGCGTCTGCTACCTGACGAGCGAGACGCCCGAAGCCGTGCTCGAGACATGCCGCGGCATGATGGAGCAAGACCTCCGGCCGCATATCGCGAGCGGTCATCTCACGCTCCTGTCGTTCTCGCCGTTCTTCGTCAACAAGGTCCGCAGCCTCAACTCGAACGATCCCCCGCTCGCCGAGCTGCAAGAGCTCGTCGGCGAACGGCGCATCCAGCACATCGTCATCGACACGCTCGATCCGATGCTCTCGTGGATCGACGGCGCCAACGCGAAGGCGTTCGTTCGCACGATGCTCGGGCAGATCCAGACGTGGGGCCGCTCGGTGATGTGCACGATGACGGGCAACGCGCCCGCCGCCGCGGAGCTCGCGCGCACGGCGAGCGGCAGCTTCGAGCTCGCCGAAGAGAAGCTCATCGTGCGCCACGCCGGATGGTGCAACGTCTACGACATCGAGGCTCCGCTCGCGTTCGTGCAAGGTCGTGGGCTCGTCGTTCGCGCCAACGCGGGTCGAGGAAAGCCCGCCGCGAAGGCCGCGATGAGCGACATGTCCCTCATCGCCGCGGCGCCGCTCCTCCCCGACTCGGAGCGAAAGCCCAACCTCGGCGCGACGGGCAACACGGGCGCAGGCGAGCACAAGCCGTGGATGTCGCTCATCGGCGACGCGAACAAGCTCCTCGGCGCGCAAGCCGCGGCGGTGCTGATCAAAGACCAGCCGCGCGTGTCGACGCCGCAGCAGTCGCACGCTCCGCCGCCGGTGCATCCGCAGCAAGGGTCGGAGCGCGACCCGCTGATGGCGCCGATGCAGCCGATGATGCAGCAGCCGATGGGCGGCGGCGTCTCGATCCACGCGCCGATGAGCGTGTCGCCCGCGACGCCGCGCCTCCAGCAAACGCCGCCTGGAATGCCGGCGCCGCGAGCGCACGAGCCGCAGCCGATGCAGCCTTCGCCGATGCCGCCGCAGGTGAACGCAGGGCTTCAGCCCGTGAACCCGATGGCGGTGAGCGCGATGGCCGCGAACGCGAAGGCGGCGGCGGCGCACATGCAGCAGCAACAGCAGCAGCACGAGCAGAGGCAACACCACGCGCTCCAGCGTCCGCCGACGGGGCCAGGGCTCCCGGCGTCGATGCTTCCGCAGGTGTCGCCGAGCCCACTTCACACCTCGCCTCATGGCTCACCGTTCGTCCCGGCCGCGGCGCCCGTCCCGGCAGCGCCGCCCGCCGCGCAGACATCGCTTGGAGGATCGTCGCATCCAGCAGGCATCGCGTTCACTCCGAACGCGAACGCCAACGCGAACGCGAACGCGAACCCGATGAACGCGCCGACGATGAACGAGCGCCCGAAGCCTCAGCCCGGCGATCCGTATGCGCGACCGCAAGCCGGCGTGCCTGATCCGAGCCTCGCGGCCACCACGGCGTTCAACAAAGCGCCGGCGCGGGTCGACCCGAGCTTGGCGATGACGACGAAGTACGACAAGCCGTCGCCCAAGGCCAACCCCACCGGATCGAACCCTCCGCCTGCCAACAACTTCGGCGCGACGATGGGGCCGAACGTTCGCCTCGAGCCTCCGCGCATCGAGGTGAAGGGGCTCATCGACGCGGGGCCACCTTCGAGCTCGAAGACGATCGTGACCGAGTCACCCGCGCTTCGCGCCGAGGAAGAAGGCGCTCCGGCGAGCGTCGAGGATCCGACGCGCATCCTCCCAGGGGCGAGCCAGGTAGCCCTCGGCCCAGCGCTCCCGCCACTCCACAACAACGCGGGAAACAAGTCCGTGCCTCCGGCAAGGCCGTCCAATCGACCCATTCCCTTGCCGAGCGCGGGCAAATCCAACCCACCACGACGCTGATGGCATCGACCATGCGGGGTGGGGGAGCGCTTCACGAATCATGAGCGGTATGGAGAGATGGCAAGGAGGCTTTCGTGGGTTTCTCCACGCGCTCCTGTTCGTCATCCTTCGTCGCGCTGCTCGACCATGCGGGGTGGGGGAGCGCTTCACGAATCATGAGCGGTATGGAGAGATGGCAAGGAGGCTTTCGTGGGTTTCTCCACGCGCTCCTGTTCGTCATCCTCTCGGCCGCGCTGCTCTTCGTGAGCTACCTCGGGATGCGTGAAGCGTCGCAAGCGAACGTGTCGCTGCCGATCTTCTTCGACACCCCGTACCTCGCCGCGCGCACGATCGTGAGCTTCCTCTTCTTGGGGTTCTTCCTCGTGCTGATGCTCCGGCACGTGCTCCTTCTCCTCTTCTCCGTGCTCGATCAGATCGATCGAACCGCCGCCGATCGCCGCTGGAACAAGCAGACAGGGCCGAAGTTCCAGCCACTCATCTCGATCCTTGCGCCTGCCTTCAACGAAGGAAAGGTGATCGAGGCGTCGATCCGGTCGCTGCTCACGCTCGACTACCCGCGCTACGAGGTGCTCATCATCGACGACGGCTCCACCGACGACACGCTCGAGCGTGCTCGCGCGCTCGAAGGGGAGTACGCGAACGCCGACATCCGCGTCTTGTGGAAGCCCAACGGCGGCAAGTCGTCGGCGTTGAACTTCGGCCTCGCGCGCGCCGCGGGCGACTTCTTCCTCTGCATGGACAGCGACTCGGCGCTCTCGAAGGACGCGCTGAAGGAAGCGATCCGCTACCTCGAGGACCCCGACGTCGCGGCGGTGGCCGGCGCCGTCGAGGTGACGAACCTCGGGACGATCTGGAGCAAGCTCCAATACCTCGAATACATCAAAGGCCTGAACCTCGTCCGCCGCGCCCAAGGCTTCGTCCGCGGCGTCTCGATCGTCCCGGGGCCGATCGGTCTCTTCCGCAAGAGCGCGGTCGAAGGCGTGGGCAACTACGGCCACGACACGTTCGCCGAGGACTGCGACCTCTCGCTGAAGCTGCTGATGGACGGCTGGAAGATTTGCTACGAGCCTCGCGCGATCGCTCGCACGGAGGCGCCCGAGGATCTCGTGCCGCTCATCAAGCAGCGCTACCGCTGGACGCGCGGCATCCTCCAAGCGATGAGGAAGCACCGCGGCGCGCTGCTCGGACGCAAAGGGTCGTTCGTCTCGACCGTCATGCTCTGGTACATGCTCTTCGAGGCGCTGATCTGGCCGGTGATGACCGCGGTGACCGTCATCTTCCTCCTGGTCGCGGGCATCGACACCGCGATCCGTCCCGCCGCGATCTACTTCTGGACGATGCTCGTCGTGCTCGACACGGCCACCACGCTCTATTGCCTCGCGATCGATCAGAAGAACGTGCTCTACGCGTTCCTCGCGCCTGTCGAACGCATGATGTTCACCATCCTCCTCGACGTGTGCCGCGTCCTCGCGAGCATCGAAGAGCTCTTCGGCATTCAAATGTCGTGGGGCAAACTGGATCGCAAGGGCCGAGTGTAGGTATGAAGAAGGCACTCTTCGCGTGAACATCGCCGGACCCCTCGCGAGCCTGATCTTCGCCATCACCGTCCTCACGGTGTTTGGTGGCTTGTTCGCGTATGGCGTCTACAAGGCGCGCGAGCGCACCCGCAAGAAGCCAGCCGCGACGAAGAAGGTGCTCCAATACTTCGTCGAGTACACGCTGCCTGCGATGGCCAACGGGGAAGCGGGCGCGTTCGGGGCAGGCCCGAAGATGGCCGCGAGCGAAGGCAAGCCGTGGGGCCTCTACCTCATCTCGCTCCTCGCGATCGGCGGTCTCGTCACCGCGGCGGTCTACTACTTCCGCTCCGGCCAGCGCCTCGTTCTTCAAGGCGCGTGGGGTGGGTCGAGCTCGACGGAGTATCCGGATCCGCCCGCCGACCGCACGAAGCCCGCGCGGGGAGCGCCGGTCTCGCTCGCGAAGCTCACGACGCCTCCGCGGAAGGCGTCGCTCTTTCCGAAGGCGTCGTTCGACTCGAACGGCAACGACAAGATCGATGGAGACGAGCGCCGTAACCTCCAAGAGAACGTGCCGCTCACCATCCTCGTGACCGTCGACGACAACGGGCACGCGCAGGGCATGAAGTGGCTGCTCGACCGCTTCGATCGCTACGGCGTCACCGGCAAGGCGACCTACTTCATCACCGGCAACTACGCGAAGGGCCGCCCGAACAACCTCGGGAGCAGCAACGTCGATCTCTGGTGGAACACGTTCTCGAACGAGGCGTTCATCGGCATCCACGGCCTCCGCACCGACCCGACGAACCGCGAGCGCGAAGGCTGGGACGTCAGCACGTGGAAGACCGAAGACACCGGCGTGATGAGCGAGCTCTTGAAGCTCAAGCCACCCGCCGGTTGGACGTGGAACGAGTATCCGTGGGGCTCACGCGCTCCCTATCTGTGGTTCACCGATCAATATTTCACCGCGCTCGAGCAGACCTCGCCGCGGGTGCAATACGACGCCTCGATGATCGTGAACGGCGCGAAGCTCGATACGGTCGGGCAGCCGCCGTCGCCGCGTGATCTCGTGTGGCCCTTCTCGCTCGAGACGCCGATCCCGTCGCCCGACGTCATCTTGCCGTACGCCGAGAAGCTCGACACGCGCGTGACGATCGGCAAGCACGCGATCCTCGAGGTGCCGGTGTACTCGTGGGCGATCGTCAAAGGCACCGCGAAGATCTGGGTGCCGCCGCTCGACGACAACCTCTTCAAGGAGCAAGGCTGTCCTGGCGACGGCCCCAACAAGGCGACCGTCGACGCCTTCTTCGAGAACCTGCAGGCGCAGTACACCGGCAACCGCGCGCCGCTTCACCTCGGTCTTCACGCGCAGAACTACATGGCCGACAAGAAGTGCCAGCGCGCGACGATCGAGGCGATCCTCTCGAAGGTGATCGGTCTCCAGCAGTCCGGTTGGCGGCTTCAGTACGAGTCGATCCCGCGCCTGCTCGAGTGGATGGGCAACTGACTTACCGGAGCTTCGGCTCGCGCGGCGCGCGGGTGGCGCCGAAGAACTCGATCGCGCTCTCTACGCGCGATTTCTCCGACGAGGCCGCGAGCGAGATGTCGCGTTGGTTCGCTCGCTGCAAATCGACGAGTCGTCGCACCTCCGCGATCTCGGCGGTCAGCTTTTGGATCCTTGCCTCGGCTTCTGCGACGACATCGCTCGTTCGCCGATCGGCCTCGGCGACGTGCGCGTCGATCGCCGCGACGGCGCTGCTTGCCGTCATCGTGATCTGATCGATCGGGACACCGAACGCGGTGAGCGCCGCGCTCACGATCGCGCGCTTCACCTCTTGCGGGGCTTCGGGCGGCAGCGTCGCGAGGAGGTCGAGCACCTTTCGCAGGCGCTCGCAGTCTTCGTGCGGGATGCCCTTCGCGCGGCAAATCTCGATGAGGGACGTCGACGTCGGCGCGTTGCTCGAGGCCTTCGAAGGCGCAGCGATGGGCTCCTCGACCTTCCGTGGTCGCTTCACCTCCACCACCTCCGTCTGTTCGACCTCGTCGGCATGGCTTGGCGCCTCGGCGCCCTCCTCGACGATGAACCAACCGAGGACCTTTTCGCCTAACCCCTTCATGACCGTTGCCTCACTTGCTGTTGTTGCGCTTCGAGCTCCACGACCTCGAGGTCCTCGAAGCGTGATGTGTCGTCGGCTGTCTCACGAACGGCGTCGACCGCGACGCGGAGCTCGTCGATGCGCCCTCCGAGCTCGCGCGGGCTCGCCATCGTGACGATCTCGTCGGCGAGCAGGCGAAACGTCTGCTCGATGAGCTCCATCTGGCCGCGCGCCACCTGGATGCTCCGGCAGAGATCGTCGTAGCGAGCGCGTCGCTTGCGCAGAACGGAGAGGTTCTTCTCCGCCACGACGCGGCGAGCATCGCCGATCGGGTAGAGCGACGCCGTCTGCTCGTAGATGTGCCAGCTCCGTCGCATCGCGGTGAAGTCGAACGTCTGCGCGTGCTTCTCCGCGCGGCCCGCGTTGATCGCGAGGTCGACGAAGTCCTCGAGCAGCGCGTCGAGCTTCGCCAGCTCGTCGTGCAAGAGATCCACCGTGAGCGAGGGGTTGTCCTTCGCGAGCTTCTCGATCAGGCCTTGCTGCTCCGCGAGGAACGCGAGGCGCGAGCGGTCGTTCGGGGCGAGCTCGGCGACCTTCTGCTTGCAGCGCTCCTCGTTGTACGCCCGCTCGGCGCGCGCGAACGTGCGATCGAACCACAGCCGGCGAAGGAGCTTCGAGTCGGGCGCGAAGATCATCCAGATCAGCTCCGCCGCGCAGGCGAGGACGACGATCCAGTGATGACCGGTGAGGAGGCCCAGCGCCGTGGCGCCGAGGAACACCGAGAGGTTGTAGGGATTCAGGAACGCGTAGCGGCCATACGGCGGCTCATCCGGCTTCGCGCGAACCGAAGAGGCCGCGCGACCCTCGCGTCCATCGTGATGCACATGCGTGCTCATGCAGCTTCTCGCTTGTTGCCTTCGCCATCCGAAGGACACTCTCGTAACGATCGAAATCGGCCTTCGATCTGGCGCTCGAGCGAGGAGACGCGCTCCGGTGCGCGGAGGCCTTCTTCCCACGCGAGGCCGAGATCGACCAGATCGTAGGTCGCGCGGATCGTCGCGCCCTTGCCCTTGGCGCCGCGCCCCATCAAGAGGACCGTGTCGCTCACGCGCAGCGCGGCGCGAACGTCGTGGGTCACGATGACGATCGTGTTGAGCTGGTGATCGTTCGCGACCTCGGAGACGAGGCTCGTCACGTCGTCCACCGCGGCGGGATCGAGCCCGCTGAACGGCTCGTCGAGGAGCAGCACGCGGCGGCGAAGCACGAGCTGCTGCGCGATCGCGGCGCGTTGCCGTTGACCGCCGGAGAGCTGCGCCGGCCAGTAGGTCGCGCGTCCCTCGAGATCCACCCGCGCGAGCAGCTCGGTCGCGCGCTTGCGTGCGCGCTCGCGGTTCATTCCGCCGGCGCGTCCTGCGAGGATCAGGTTCTCGATGATCGTGCGGTGCCCGAGCAGCGGGTAGTCCTGGAACACGATCCCGACGTCGCGTACGGAGAGCGGCTCGCCTGCCGCGCCGAGCACCGTTCCATGGGTGGGGCGATCGAGCCCGGCGATGACGCGGAGGAGCGTGGTCTTGCCGACGCCCGAAGGTCCGAGCAGCGAGACGATCTGGCCGGTGATGCGCCCATCGCGGATGCGATCGACGACATCGAAGCTCACGTTGTCGAGGACGTGAGCGTCACCGCTGCGTGCCTTCGCCGACACGCCGCGAACAGAGAGAACGACGTCACCGTTGTGTGCTCCGGGGATCATGAGGATGCGGTCTCCAAATCTTCTTCTTCGTGGTTCTCAGGCGCGCGCTCTTCGTCGGTCGCGCCTTCGCTTGCGTACGGACATGCGACACGCCCAAATGCACCGAGCGCGACGTCGAGCAGCGCGCCGACGACGAAGATGACGACGAGGACGGCGTAGACCTCGGCGAGGCGAAAGTGCTTGTTCTCTGCGAGGAGGAGCGCGCCGACGCCGCCATCGGATCGCGCGATGCCCTCCACCATCGTGATCATCGACCACCCCATCGCGACGTTCTGACGAACGGCGTCGATCGCGCGATCGAGCGTGCCGCGCACGACGGCCTCCCACATGACGCGTGACTCGCTCGCGCCGAGCGATCGCACGTAGTCGAGCTGCGATCGCGGCACCTCTTGAACGATCCGCACGAGCGACGTGGCGAGGAACGTCGTCATCCCGAACACGAGCAGCGCCACCTTCAGGCGAAAGCCGCCGCCGGTCGCGAGCGTGAAAGGGAAGACGAGGCCGGTCAGCCCGAGGAACCGAAGCTTCGAGATGCCCAGCGCGAGCGGGCGCACGATCGGGATGACCGACGCATACGCGATGAGAAACGAGACGACCACGGTGATGAGCGACGCGACGCCGACGAGCTTCAGGGTGGTGAAGAGCTCGGGACCGAGCCCGCCTCTCCACCAGAGATCGCCGAGCGCCGTCCACACCTCACGTGGCCCAGGGAGGGTCGCCGCAGGCGAAGCGGCCCATGCGAGGACGAGCGCGCCTGCCCAGCCCGCGGCGAGGACTCCGAACGGGACGTGCGCGCGGCCGGTCGAGCGACCGCCGAAGAACGAGAAGAGCCTTCCGAGCGTCGAGCCGGAGCGCGCATTCGAGGCTCCGCGCGCGGAAGGATCTTTGCTTTTTGTCGTGGTGGCGACCATGGGATCTCTCTGGTGTCGTCGCGCAAGGCAGCGACATCGACGGCGTCAGATCGCTTCGGAGGTGCCGAGGACGATGACGACGCGGCGATTCTTCGCGCGGCCTTCGCTGGTGCTGTTCGGCGCGATCGGCTCGGTCTGGCCGTGCGCGACGACCTTGATGCGGCCTTCGGGGAAGCTCGTCGGTGCGTGCGACTCGAGCCAGCGCTTCACCGCGAACGCGCGCTCTTCGGAGAGGCGCATGTTCGCTTCGGGGTTGCCGACCGCGTCGGTGTGGCCGTGGATCTCGACCATCGTGCCGCTCGCGACGACGAGATCGGCGAGGAGCTGCTCGAGCTCCGTGCTCGACGTACCGGTGAATCCGGCGCTCGACGTCTGGAATTGGATGTCCCAAGCCTTACGGCTCACGACCTGCTTCATCTTGGCGTCGTTCGAGAACGAGACGCTCTCGGCGCTCGTCTTCGGTCCCTTCGCGTAGAGCTCCTTCACGTAGGAGAGATCCATGATGTCGCTCGCAGGAGCGAAGCTCGCGAAGAGCTCGGGGTATTGCGATTTGACGACGTTGCCGAACACCGTGTACGTCGCCGCAAACGCGTTGGTCGACTTCGGCGCGATGCCGAAGAGCTCGGCGTTGTCGGCGAGGTTGTTGACGCTCGAGCCACCGAGCTCGACGACGACGCCCTGCTTGTCCTTCTCCTTCTGGACGGTGAAGTACTTGTACCAATAGGCCGCGTCGCGCTCCTTGTAGACGAGCGCGCTCACCGCGGCCGCCTCGCGAAGGTTCTTGTCGTCCGCCTTGATGCGGTCGTTCGCGTCGAAGATCGCGGTGAGCATCCCCTTCGTGAGATCACGATGGTCGTTCATCCACCTCTTGTTGCCGATGATCACGTTCGGCATCTGCGAACGGTATTCCTTCGTCGAGACGATCGAGACGAGGCCGCCTCGCTGCTCGGCGACGGTGACGTCGCCCGGCGTCCAGGTGACGACGGCGTCGACGCAGTGCTTCTCGGTCTTGCCGGTCTTCACGTTGCGAAGATCGGCGCAGAAGCCCGAGACGTACTTCTGCGCGGCGTCGACATAGTCGCTCGCCGCGATCCAGTTGAGCGCGTCCGGATCGTAGGTCTTGTCGTTCGGGTTGTTCGGGACGCGGTTGTCGCCGAGCCACTTCAGCGCGATGTTCCAGTCACCGTCGCGGAGCACGCCTGCAACGACACCACCACGCGCGCGCTGCGGGTTGTCGCGCCATTGGGCAGGGCCCATGAATTTGTCTTCGCCGCGGCTGTAGCCCGCCGAGCCGACGACGACCGCCGCGACATCCGGACCGAGCTTCGAGAGGCGATCGTTGATGCCCTTCAGGAACTGCGCCGAGCCGTCGCCCATGATCGCGACGAACGCAGCGCCTTTGTCGGGCGTCACCTTCGCGCTCGGGTTCTTCGCGTAGCTCTCTGCGAACACAGCGAGCTCGTTCTGCATTTGATCGGTGTTGTCCTCGCGCACGAGCTCGAGGTTCACGCCGTTCTTGCACATCAAGCTGTCCTTCTGCGCGACCTTGCCGCCGTTCGCGAGCATGAGGCCCATCTGCGCGTTCCACGCCCAGTGGTAGAAGCGCACCTTCGGCAGATCGGCGCAGCCAGGAGCTCCTTCCGTGACGGCCGGGAACGTGCCGGCGCCTTCCTCGGGAAGCACCACGCGCGGGGGCTCGTTCGATCCCAAGCCCGAGGCGTTTGGCGCGACCTTCCTGAAGAGTCCAGGGTTCGTCCAAAACGTCAAACACACGACGCCCGTAACGACCGCAGCGCTGAACGCTTTTGCGGTCGTCGTTAACCGGAAACGACGCACGGTATTGCTCCTTCTTGTTCACGCGCGCGCTGCAGGGCGCGCGCGGTTGTCTTGTGCGGAGCAAGCTAAATGCGCCGTAAAGGGTTGCATGGAAATCCGACAGGCACCGCGAACGATTTTTCTCACGCAGGTCTGTTCGCTCGGCACGGCCGATGCTTTGGCGTTGCTACGGCTGAGGCAGGGAAGATCTTGATGCATGCAGTGTGCATGCATGCATGGTGCACTCAGATCGTCAGCGCGCGGAGGACGACGGCGCGGCCGGCGCGTTGCACGGGACGGGCGGCATCTGGCGGAGCTTCGCGAGCTCGCTCGTCATACACGGGTCTTCACCGCCGAGGCGCCAGATGGCGACGCCGCCCATCTTGAATGGAGCGAGCAGCGCGGCGCGCGCCGCGATCGTGTCTTTGTCCTCGAGGTAGAGCGTGCCGGTCGTCTTGCCGCCCGCGCCGCCCGTCACCGGAGCGGTCTTCGACAGCGCGTTCTTGTCGAACGAGAGCGGTCCGATCGTCACCTTCGACGTGCGGATCGCCCCGGGCTTCACCTCGTCGAAGAGCACCGCGGTGTCGTCGGCGATCCCCTTCGTCACGCGTCCATAGAATGGGATCGCGCAGAGCACCTTGCGGAGCTCCGGGCTGCCTTCGCCGATCTCCGTCGCGACGCGTCGCAGGCCCTTCTCCACCCACGCGCGCGGCGCCGGCGCACCCGTGCCGTCGACGACGAAGTCGTATTCCATCACCGCGAGCTGATCGACGTCCTTCACGAGCGACTTCAGCGCGAAGGGGTAAGGCGCTCGTTTGCACGCGGGGTCGACGCCGCACGGCTCTTGAATGACGAGGACGAGCTTCTTCTGCGAGGCGTGGAGCTCCTTCGCGAGATCGGCGACGAAGCGCGAGACGTTTGCCTCGGAGGCGTCGACCTCTTCGTAGTCGATCACGAGGCCGGCGAGGTTCTGCTCGCGGACGGCACGCATCAGATCGTTGATGTGCGCCTTGCGGGCGGCCTCATCGTCGATCACACGCGAGATCTTCGGGCCGCACGGGCCGATGCAGCCGACGAGCGGAAGCACGACGGGCGTCGCGCCCTTCATCGCGGCGGTGAGGCGAGGGCGCGGGAACGGGACGTTCGGATCCCAGTCTTCGAGCTTTGCGTTCTTGCCGTCGACGGCGAGGCGAAAGTACGTCGGGCTCGCGACCGTGATGTAGCGGGCGTTGCGCTCGAAGCTCTGAAGACTGTTCTCGTACGGGAGCACCCACGCGAGCACCTCGGGCACGAACGGCGGCTCGACCTTGGCCGGGGTGGGCGGCGCCGGCGTCGTCTTCTCGCACGACGCTCCGAGCGAGCTGGCGAGCACGACGGCGCACGCGAGCGCGCGCTTTGCCCAATCGAAGAGGTCCCGTCGACTGCGCCTTCGCCTGGTGATCATGTGCGGTGGGGTCTCGGAGGAGGGCGCCGGCTCAGCGAAGGCTCAAACAGAGGAGCGAGCCTCCGGGAGGATGAATCCGGTGATGCCGGATCCATTCGGCGACGCGCATGTTGGGATTGAGCTGAAACGGCTGCGAGAGGAGCGCGTCGAGCGGCGGAAAGAACGCCGCGGAGGGAAGCAGCAGCGTGTCGCCACGATCGAAGTGCATCGTGCGCTCTTGAAACTGCGCGGCGCGGACGCGGCCGAGCGCGACGGTGGGCGTCGCTTGAACGCGCGCGACGCGGTTGCCGGCGCGCAGCACGAACGGTGGGGCGGTGCCGGCACATGCGATGGCGATCAAGCGCTCGCGGACGTTCAGGCGGGCGCACGTGGCGGTCGCCTGGAGGTTCGCTTCGGTGAGCTCCTTGTTCAAGATACGGAGGACCTCGTCCGGACCTTTGCCCTTCGAGCCGGCTTTTCGGACCGCCGCCTTCCATTGCGAGACGAGCTCGGGGGCGATCGTCTCGTTGCCCGCGAAGTCCGTCATGACGAGCAGCGCTTGCTCATCCATCAAGCGGACCGCGTCGCGGTAGCGAATCGCGGAGACGGCCGGGTCTTCGACGACCTCGACCTCGAAAGGGATCTCGCCTTGCTCCGGACGCACGCGCGCCGCGCTCACCTCGGTCGTCGGCGCGCTGAGATCCGCGGGCGGTCCGGCCGGCGGCGGCGCGCCCATCACGACCGGCGGCGGAGGCGGCGGATAGATCGTCGGAGGAAGCTGCGAGCTCCGGTTCGGCGGCGCCTGCGAGATGCGCGGCGCCTGCGGGATCGCGTGAGGCGGAGGCGTCGCCGTGCCGAGGTTGGCGAGGTCGGGCATCTTCGACGTGCGCGGCGGGGGTGACGCGGCCACGCGCGCATGGTCCGGTGCGCGCGGCTCGTCCTTCTTCGTCGTGACGTCGTCCTCGGGGATGTAGGCGAGGTCTTGCGTCTCTTGTTGCTGCGCGATCGGGACGACGCGCTGAATCTGGAAGTGCTCGTTGTCGACCTCGATCACGTCTCCGACGCGAACGTGCGCGACCTTCCCGACGCGGATGCCGTTGACCAGCGTGCC
>JBGAFW010000152.1:0-13775 GCA_044227045.1 Labilithrix sp. | reverse complement strand
CCCTTGAGCCCTTCGACGTTCGCCTTCGACGCGTACGCCGGATCGTTCGCGAGCGATCCGAGGAAGTGATCGAAGGAGCGGTTCTCCATCATGAGGACGACGATGTTGTCGACCGTGGCGCTCAAGAGCTGCGCAGGCGTGAGCGCGGGCGCCGGAGGGTTCGTCGAGATGGGGGTGTCGGGCTGCGACGGCGCGCCCGTTCCCGTCGACGCTGGCGGCGTCGCGCTCCCGTTTCCCGATCCGTTCGGGGTGGGCTCGGGCGCCGGAGCGCCTTCTTCGTCCCCACCACAACCAATCGCGACCGAGCCGAGCCCGATGCCGAGCCCTTGCAGAGCAGCACGTCGCGTAAGATGAGCGCGGTCAGCCATGGCGAGATCCCTCCTCGTCCGAAACCGCAGCCACGGTACCCTCGGACCACCCGCCCGGCTGAGAATCCCTGAGGTTGAAATGCGGTCGAGACGGCCGCCTTCGCGGCCTCGGACAACGACACGGTGTACCGCTTCAACGATGGAGATCGCGTGACAACCCAAAGGCATTTCGCCGGCCTCTTGGCCCTCATTTGCGCAGTTTGCGCAGAGTCGTGTGGCGCTCCCACCACACCGACAGCGGCTCCATCCTCTTCTTCTTCTTCTTCTTCTCCTTCTTCCTCTTCCTCTTCTTCCTCTTCTTCTGCCTCCTCCGGAGAGCTTTCGCAAATCGAGCTCGTCGAGTCGGCGCCGGTCGAGACGTCGCTCGATCACGCGGACGTCCGCGATGCGTCCGTCGTGTGGCCCGAGATGATCGACCGCGCCAAGAGATCGATCGACTTCTCCGAGTTCTACGCGAGCGAAGCCGACAGCGAGCCGGCGCTGCGGACGAGCCGGCTCACGCCGGTCCTTCAAGCGATCGAGCGCGCGTCGAAGCGAGGCGTGAAGGTCCGCTTCCTCGCCGACTCCGTGTTCGCGCCGAAATATCCGGCGACGCTCGATCAGCTCCGCAAGGTGGGCGTCATGGTGAAGATCCTCGACTGCGCGCGGCGCTACGGCGGCGTGCAGCACGCGAAGTACTTCATCGTCGATCGCGACGAGGCGTTCGTGGGCAGCCAGAACTTCGACTGGCGAGCGCTCGCGCACATTCAAGAGATGGGCGTGCGCGTCGCCTCACGCGCGATCGCGACGTCGCTCGAGGAGGTGTTCGCGACCGACTGGGCGCTCGCCGACGGCGAGACGCCAAACGACAAACGCGTGCATGACGCGTCGGCGCCGCCGCCCGACGTCAAGACGCGCACCGGCGAGTCGATCGGCCTCTTCGTCGACCCGAAGGGATGGCTCCCCGACGAGTCACGTTGGGACCTCACGCGCCTCGTCGCGCTGCTCGACGGCGCCGCGACGTCGATCCATCTTCAGGTGCTCCTCTACTCGACGCACAACCGAGACAAGTCCGACTTCACGACGCTCGACGACGCGATCCGCCGAGCCGCCGCGCGCGGCGTGAAGGTGCGCCTCCTCGTCTCGCATTGGGGCGCGAACAAAGGCAGCGACACACGCCGCGCGATCGAAGCGCTCGCGAGCTCCTCCAACGTCGAGGTGAAGGTCCTCACGATCCCGCCGTGGTCGGGCGGCGACATCCCCTTCGCGCGCGTCGCCCATGCGAAATACATGATCGTCGACGGCCGCGCCGCGTGGATCGGCACGAGCAACTGGGAAGGCGACTACTTCACGAAGACCCGCAACGTCGCGATCGTCAGCGAAGGCGGCACGCTCGCGCCGCGACTCGACCGCATCTTCGACGACGGCTGGACGAGCCCCTACGCCGCCCCACTCTGACTCGGACGGATGCCCTTCGACCGCGGCGACGGATACGGCCGCTTTGACTAGCGCGCAGGCGTCTTCTGCTTCTCGAGGAGCGCCTTTCGCAGGCGGAGCTCCACCATCAAGCAGCGATCTTGAACGACGGTGATGCCGGCCTCCGACAGGCGCTCGGCGAACGCGTCGTCGCGGATCTGCTGCTGGAGCCACACCGAGCGCGGCTTCGCGGCCAGGAGATCGTCGAGATGAGGGAAGAGATCCTTCGATCGACGGAACACGTTGACCATGTCGATCGGAGGCGGCGTGGGGATGTCCGCGACGCGCCGGTACACCTTCTGGCCAAGGATCTCGGTGGCCTCCGGGAAGTAGACGGGCACCGGCACGACGTCGAAGCCCATCGCGACGAGGAAGCTCGGGACGTAGAACGCCGGCGCGTCCGCTTGCTGCTCCGTCTTGATGCCCAAGACGGCGATGCGCTTCGTTCCTTCGAGGAGCTTCGTGATGGAGTCGAAGTCGTCGATGATCATGGCCTTGTCCTTCGGATGATCACCGGCGACCTCGGGTTGCTTCGGTTGTTCGGGGTGCGTCAGCGGTCGAGCATCGCGAGCATCTCGCTCGCCTTGCCGCGCAAGCGGTGCGTGTACAGATGCGACATCGGCGTGTCCTCGAGGTTGATCTCGATCGTCATCGCGCCGTGCTGCTTGGCGATGCGCGGCAGCTCCGCGGCGGGGTGAACGACCGCCGAGGTCCCGATGCTGACGAGGAGATCGCACTCCTCCATCGCCTCGCGCGCGCGGCGAACGATGCGATGGTCGAGCTGATCCTCGAACCACACGATGTCGGGACGCCAATAGCCGCCGCACGCGTCGTGCTTGCGCGGGCTCATCGGCACCGTCTTGTCCTCGCGCACGATGTTGCACGGGTCGCATCGGACGCGCCACAAGCTCCCGTGAAGCTCGGCGACGTCACGCGCGCCGGCGCGCTGGTGCATGCCGTCGATGTTCTGCGTGACGATGAGCGTGCCGGGCTGCTTCTCCTGCACCTTCGCGACGATGCGATGCCCTGGGTTGGGATCGCATTTGGCGACCGTCTCGCGACGGATGTCGTGAAAGTCCCAGACCTTCTCCGGGTTCGCCTCGAACGCGCGCTGGCACGCGTACTCCTCGTAGTTGTACTGGGCCCACATCCCGCCCTTTCCACGAAAGGTCGGGATCCCGCTCTCGGCGGACATGCCGGCGCCCGTAAAGAAGACGATGCGCTCGAAGTCGCTGAACCGAAGGTCGCTGCTTGCCATGAGGTTTCCTGTCGCCCGAATAGAGTACGAATTACTCTAACGCGAGTTCGACGAAGCGCAAGGCACCGGCTGACCAAAGGAACCCGGGTTGACCAAGGCAACCCTGGTTGACCACGGCAACCCTGGTTGACCAAGGCAACCCTGGTTGACCAAGGCAACCCTGGTTGACCAAGGCGACCCTGGTTGACCACGGCAACCCCGCTCGACCAAGACAACCCTGGTTGACCACGACAACCCTGGTTGACCACGACAACCCTGGTTGACCACGGCAACCCTGGTTGACCAAGGTAACCCTGGTTGACCAAGGCAACCCTGGTTGACCAAGACAACCCTGGTTGACCAAGGCAACCCTGGCTGGCCGCCTGGCACGCCGTTCGGTCGGGCGGCCAGATCGTCCTCTCTCTATTAAGGAGAGGCGCGGCGGCGGAAGACGATCGTGCGCCGTGTGTTCTTCGGGGGCAGCGGCTTCGACCCGGGCGTGGTGACGGCGTTGACGACGACGCGCTCGAGCGGCTTGATCGGGACGATCGCCACCGGCGTCGAGCCGTCGATGGACCAGGCCGGGCCGTTCGTGTACGGGATGACCCACGGCTCGGTCGGGGCGAGGCCCACCGCGACGATCGCGTCTTCGTTGGCGCGGCCGAGGACCTCGGCGCCTTTGTCGAGCTCGGTGACGGCGTCGAGCGTGGTCGGCTCGAAGCGCTCGCGGCGAAGGCGGCGCGCGAGCGAGATCAGCGTCGTCTCGATCTTGAGCGCGTTCGGATCGTTGACGCCTTGAAGCGCGAAGAGCCAGAACGGGAGCTTCGCGCGCGCGAGCCCGCCGGCGGCGTCGGCGCCTTCGATGCGCCACTTCTGCGCGCCCGAGAACACGCACACGCTCGACGTCGATTTGGCGAGCAGCGGATCGCAAAACGAATACGTGTCGGGCGGAGTCTCGGGGACGAACGCGTTGGGCTTCGTCGTCGACAAGGCGACGATGCGCGCCTCGGGATCGGCGCCGAGATCGCGTGAGCCCGCGACGGTGATGAGCGTCTCGGGGATGGCGCTCGCGATGAGCGTCTGCTTCGCGCTCCATCCGTGGTCGTCGGTCGACACGCTCGCCACGTCGATCGGCAGGCCGGCGCTGCTCGCGACTTCACGCAGGCCATAGAGGCCGCCGGCGAGCGCCGCGGGACCTGCCGCGATCGTGACCGCCGCGCCAGCACCGCCGCCGGCGCGCTGCACAAGCACGGTCGTCGCGGAGGATGTGCACCATCCGAGGTTGCCACGTGACTTGGCGACCGCATACTCGCCGCCCTTGAGGCGCAAGCCGACCTCGTCGCCGTCGTTCGCGACGAGCAGGCATGTCTCGGGGAAGACCTCGAGCACCGCGAAGGGCTGGCCCTTCTTGAGGACACCCACCGGCTTCATCGCGATGCTCGCGAGCGCCGCGCGCTTCGGATCCGCCGCGAGCCATTTCGCGGCGGCGGCGTCGTCGATGCTGGCGACGGGTGACGACGGCGAGGACGAGTCGCGTGAGAACTTCTTCGCGTCGACCCAAAGGTCGAGCGACATGTCGGCGCACGCGCCGTCGGCGACCGCGGTCGCCCCGGGCTTGAACGGCAAGAACGGAAACGCAGACGAGCCGCCGATCGTCGAGGCGTCCGTGCGTACGAGCGTCACGCCTTCGCCCGGGCCTACGCCCTCGGCGCTCACCTTCACCTGTTCGCCTTCGCAGAGGCAAAGGACGACCGGGCCAGGACCTTCGACCGCGCCGCCCGTGTGCGTCACCTTGATCTTCGCGCCCGTCACCGTCGAGGTCGCCAAGATGCAGCCTGCGGGCACGCTCGCTTCGAGCTTCGACGGCTCGCCTCGACTCGATGTCTCGACGAGCGTGAAGCCCATCGCGCGATACGGATCGGAGGCTTGCTCGAGCCGACCGCGGCGCGCGACTTCGCTTCGGAAGAGCATCGCGCCGACGATCGCGATCGCGAACACGACCGCGCCGCCTGCGCCCATCGCAAGCCTTCGTGCGCGGACGCGCCTCGCCTCTGCGCGAACGACGGCGTCGACCTCTGCCTGCTTCTTCGCACGACGCTCGGCGTCTTCTCGCTTCAGGCGCTCGGTCTCGGGATGACGACCTTGAAGCACCGAAAGCGCGCGCTCGACCTCGGCGAGATCTTCGGGCTGTTTTGGCTTTGGCTTCGGAGGTGGCGCGGCCATGCGAACTAGAAGGAGCGGATCGAGCGGATCGAGCAGCTCGAGTCAGGACCGATCCTCTCTTTAATAGAGGCGAGGATCTAGCTCCACTGACTTATTAAGCGCGGTCCGGTCCGAGCTTCACGCCACAGGCGCAGCCAACCCCTCCCCGAAGCCGCCGCTCAGTTGCGCGAGACCCAGAGGGCGCCGCGAAGGACCTGCTCGCGGTGCACCTGGTCGTGACCTTCGTGGTCGATTTCTTCGTCGGCTTCCATGTCCCGCGTGGACTTCGGCAGGCGCGCTTCGTCGTCGAGGACGAGGAAGGGACCACCTTCTTCTTCATCGACCACTTCATCGCTGGCATCTTCGTAGACCGGCTCAGCGGCGGTCGCGGAGGTCAGCATCTCTTCGGCGAGGTAGTCGGCGTCGTTTCCGGTTTTGGAGCCTCGCAGTCGAGGTCCGCTTCCATCGCGCGCGTAGTCCGGGAGGAATGCGTTGCCATCATCCTGACGAGAGCTCCGCTGCGGCGTGACGTGGTGCCTTTTCATGGAGATGGAGCACTGCAAGCGATGCGCCCCACATGTATCCATACAGCTCGTACGAAAATCCTCGAAGATCGTGGGAAACGAGCCTCGTCGCCAAGTCGCACTTCGTCACATCGTCCCGACCAGCACCATCCGGATAGGCAATGGAGCGATCAAAAGTCTTCGTCGCCGCCGCCGCCGTGCCAATCGTCCGGTGGGCTTGGTGCGCCCGTGATGCCCTTGGGCTTCGTGACCCACTCGGCCTTGAGCTGCGTGTTCGCGTAACACACGCCCGAGCATGCGTTGCCGGAGAGCACGCGATCGCTGTAGGTCCACTCGAGCTTCCCGTCGGTCTCGTCGACCCTGCGCGTGACGTTGTCGACGTTGTGAAGCGGCACCCATCCCGAGATGATCGCGGTGGTGCCCCACCGGCAGCCGTCTTCCCAATCGAGCTCGCCGCTCGCCGTGATGTTGATCTCGCCCTGGCTGCTCACCGTGCCGCGGTAGGTCTGCTCACCGTGCTCGCCGAAGACGGCCTCCGCGTTGCCTCCGCGGCATGCATAACGAAGGACGCCGGGCTTCTCGGTGATGTGCTCGTCCAAGTAGCAAGTGGGCGACGACTTCGTGATGGGCCCGCTGATGAGACGAAACGTGCATTTTACATCTTCCTCGGCGGTGGGCAGCGTGACCAGCGTGCCGCCCTCGCCGATCTTGCCGATCTGAAGCTCAACGGCCGTACGTGCCGGTGGCGTCGCGCCCGGCTGGCAGCCACCGCCCGCGACCAGCAAAACGAGCGCCGCGCCGAGCAAAAGGTGCGCTGCCGCCGCAGTCTTTGCCTCTGCTCCACGCACGCACACTTCGATCGCTCCACGTCGCGCCCGCATGATGCTCCGTGAGAATACCCGAGCATGCGTGCTTTCCGTCGATTACGATAGAGAGGCGCTCTTAGGCTGGTTCGGTATTCGCATTCTCTGCCGTTGTTCGTGACGTTCCGTCACGCTTGCGCTCGCGAAGGCGAAGGCGGCAGTGAGCAGTAAGTTGAGGAGGACGATCGTGCTTCGACAAGCTTTCTTCTTTGGTTCGTTCGTGACGGCTGCGCTCATCGCGGCGGCTTGCTCCGACAGCAGCTCGAACAACAACACCACGAACGACGGCGGCTCTTCGAGCGGCGACGGCGGCGGCTCTTCGAGCGGCGACGGCGGCTCCTCGAGCGGCGACGGCGGCGGCGGCGAGATCGACGCAGGCCCTCTCCCCTACGGCAGCGTCCCTCCCGCGGCTCCCACGGTCTACACGTGCACGGGCGAGATCCACGTCGCCACCACCGGCGACGACACGACGGGCGACGGCACCTCCGGCAAACCGTACAAGACGATCGCGAAGGCCACGCCCACCGCGAAGGCAGGCGACTGCGTGAAGGTTCACGCCGGCACGTACATGGAGACCACGTCGATCACGTTCGCGGTCGACGGCGCGGTCGACAAGCCCGTCGTCCTCCAGAGCGCCGACGGCAAGGGCATGGCGATCGTCGACGGCACGAACAACACGACGGGCCCGGTCATCGACGTCAAAAACGATCACATCGTCATCGACGGCTTCGATCTCAAGTCGCCCGTCACGTCGATGTTCCACGTCGTCCGCTTCGACGGCCAGTACAACAGCAAGTGCGTCGGCTCGACGATCCGCAACTCGAAGGTCACGGGCGGCGTCTCCGCCATCAAGATCTTCCAGAAGACGCAAGGCGTCCTCGTCGAGAACAACGAGCTCTATGGCAAGTCGGGCAACGTCCCCGTCGGCCTCACCGGCGCGAGCGGCCTCGTCTTCCGCGCCAACTACTGCCACGACTGGGACAGCGGCGACAACGGCGCCGTGCAGCTCGCCGGCGGCTCGGCGAACGCGCTCTTCGAGAAGAACCTCTTCCAAGACGTCGCCACGTTCGCAGGCACGATCGCCCTCGGCGACAACTGCGGCAACACCTGCGACAACGATCCGGAGCACTACGGCGCTGTCAACGCGAAGGCCGTCAACAACGTGTTCATCCGATCGGTGCGCGCCTTCGACGTGCTCGCCTGCAAGAACTGCTCGATCCTCAACAACACGATCATCGACACCGGCCGCAACAACCTCGTCTTCAAGCTCGCCAACGCGACGACGAACGGCCAGTCACGCGCCTCGGTCGGCACGCGCATCATCAACAACCTCGTCACGAGCCCGCGCGGCCTCATCGCCCACGTCATGCAGATCGAAGCGGGCAACGAGGGCGGCCTCCAGATGGACTACAACCTGTTCTGGAACAGCTCGAACGGCATCACCTACGGCGACAGCCATCCCGCCGGCCAAGACGCGCACTCGCTCCTCCTCGATCCGACGCTGACGAGCCCCACCGACTTCCGCCCGCTCGCCGGCAGCCCCGCGATCGGCGCAGGCACGAACCTCGTCGGCGAAGTCCCCCAAGACTTCCTCAGCGTCGCGCGTCCTGCTTCGGGCGGCTTCGACATCGGCGCCTACCAGCACTGATCGCCCAAGACGCTTCTCGAAGAGGCGTTTAACGCACGAATCGAAAACGTTCCCGACAATCGTCTGGGTGTGGACGATTCGCTGAGCGCTGAAAAGATCGCTCGCGCTGGACTTTCGTCCGCGCGCCGCTTTGTCCAAAGGCAAAGCGTTCACGCTGCGTCCAACGGACGATGACCATCGCCAAGCCAGGACGACGTTTGCTCCACACGATCCCTCTTCCTTTCGTTCGAAAGAAGGTGAAGGGAGGTGGCCAAAGGCCAATCACCGCCTCGCTCTCGCTGACGAGCATGATCGACTTCCTCGTCGTCTCGGTCGTCTTCCTCCTCCTCACGTTCAGCGCGTCGAGCGAAGGCGCGATCACGAAGAACGTGAAGGTGCCTCCCGCGACGAACACGATGGACATCGTCGACTGCCCGATGGTGAGCATCACCGGCGGCATCATCCTCCTCGACGGCGTGCCCGCAGGCACGACGCGCATCATCGACGAGCAAAAGCGCCTCCAGCGCATCGACGAGCTCTCGAACGCGCTCAAGGCCAAGCGCGAGACGTGGAAGCAGCTTCATCCCGATCGCGCGTTCCCCGGCGTCGTGCTCCTCCAGATCGATCAAGACGTCCCGTCGGTCGTCGTGAAGAGCGTCTTCCAAACCGCCGCGTGGTCCGGCTACCCGAACGTCAGCTTCATGGTCGGCACCGAGCACGGGTCCACGTCCGCGCACTGATCCGGCAAGACCGTGACAGCTGTCACGCTGTCACGCTGTCACGCTCACATTGATTCCACCGAGGAATGTTCCGCTCCTCGTGAGATCGCTATCGGGATGATCCATCCGCGGTACGTGCACGGATCGTCGACGCCAAGATGCCGATCCCATTGGGGTTGGAGAGCGTGCACGCGCGCATGCTCGCTCGTCGACGACGTGCGCGAGGGACGTCGGCTCGAACGCACGCCGTCGGGCACCGGCGTTGCACCAAGCCTCATCGTGACGGGTGTTCGCTCGCGGGGAAGCCGAGCTCACCTTTGACGCTGAGACTCGGGAGGCCAGATGAGAAACGCATTCACGTGCCTGACGCTTTGCCTGTTGGTGGTTGGGTGCAGCGACGTCGTCGTTGGTCAGGGCAGACCCGCCGCGGAGGAAGGCTTGGCTCCGGCGCAACGTGACACGCTCGACAGACTCTCCAAAGACACCGGTCGCACCTGGAGCTGGGCGAAGCACGTGGATGCAACATCCGACGACACGCTTGCGCACCTCTCCGCGCCGAGGACGGGAGCGGGGATCCTCGAGCCCAGCCAGCGCTCGAGGACCGTGGAGAACGTGACGTACGAATTCCTCCGGAATTACCGTTCCCTCTTCAAGATGCGCGCCCCCGCGTCCGAGCTTCACCTCTCGCGCACCGAGATCGACGAGCTCGAGATGACGCACGCGCGCTTCGAGCAGGTCGTTCACGGCGTGCCTGTCATCGGCGCGGAGCTGATGGCTCACTACGACAAGGCGGGCCGCCTCACATCGATCGACGCAAACTATGTCGCCGACCTCGAGATGGATGTCGAACCGAAGCTCGACGCGCGCGCCGTGATCGCGATCGCGAAGGCAGACGTCCTCGCGGCGATGCCGGACGTCAAGGAGAGCGATTTGCACGTCGGCGTGCCGAAGCTCGCCATCTTTGCGCCGGGACGCAGCCGAGCGGCGCTCGCCTTTCAGCTCGAGACACGCGCCATCGCTGGCAAGCACCCGGCGATCTGGAACACGACGGTGGATGCGCGCACGGGTCATATCCTCGAGCGCTACAACGACCTCAAGTCCGTGCAAGCGACCGGCACGGGCATCCTGGGAGACGCGAAGAAGTTCGAGGTCACGCAGCAAGGAGACGACTTCCTGATGCGCGATACGACCCGAAGCGCCGTCATCGAGACGTACGATACGAAGGGCGGGACCGATTTTCACGACACCGGCGCGACCATCGTCTCGTCGAAATCGCTCACGACGTGGGATCCCGTCGCGGTCGACGTGCACGCGTATACGGCAGCCACCTTCGATTATTACAAAGCGCGGCACAATCGAAATGGGATCGACGACCTCGGAAGCCCCATCTTCTCGACGATCCACAACGGCGATCCCACCAACGTCGGCAACGCCTTCTGGGACGGGATCGAAATGGTCTACGGCGAAGGGAATGGCACCATTCGGGTGATCGCTGCCGAAGCCAACGTCGTCGGCCACGAGCTCACGCACGGCGTCACCGAAAAGACCTCCAAGCTCGCCTACAAAGGGCAGAGCGGCGCGCTCAACGAATCGATCTCCGATCTGTTCGGGACGTTCCTCGAGAACTTCATGACGCCAACCAAGGCGCGGTGGACGACAGGCTCGGCGTACAACACGAACGGTAAGCCGGACCGCGACTACGAAAACCCAAACCGCGTCGGCCATCCCGCGCACATGTCGCAATTCGTCAATACGACGCAAGACAACGGCGGCGTACACACCAACAGCGAAATCCCCAACCACGCTGGCTTTCTCATGACGGTGGGCGGCACGAATCCGGTGTCGAAGGTGCAGGTGAAAGCCGGTATCGGCTTCGACAAGAGCGAGAAGCTTTGGTACCGAATCAACGCGAAGTATCTGCTCGCGTCCTCGGACTTTGCGGCCGCCGCACGCGCCATGGATCAAGCCGCCACGGACTTGGGCTTTTCGGAGGACGAGCACAACATCGTCGATTGTGCATGGAAGGCTACCGGCGTGGTGACGGGCGCCTGCGTCGGCCTGAGCGGTCGCCCCCGCGTACCGTCATCGGACGCCGGGGCTCCCGAGTCGAGCGAGAACGGAGTCCCCGATCAGGCGGATCCGAGCGCTCCGAAAAAGAGCGATGGGACGGGGAGCCCCAACGCCGAGATGGCCGATGACGAACCGAGCTCAGCCCCCAAGAAGAAGACGACGACGGGAGAAACCAACGACGCGAGCGAGGTCGCGGTCACGTCGGGTTGCCAGGCCGCGCCGCAAACACGCGCTCGCGATTCGCTCGCCGGCGTCGCCACGATGATCCTTGGGCTCGTGTTCTTGCGAAAGAGGCGCGCGCGTACCTCCGACGGCTCGACGCAAGAGATCGAGAAGGCGAGGTCCCTATGACCTTCGACGCCCCTCGGATCGCCGTCGTCGCGGCGATCCTCGGCGCGGCTTCGGCGTGCGCGTCGGCTCCTGACGGAAGCGGCCACGCACCGAAGAACGCCGACGACGACACAGGGCCCCCGACGGCAGGGCGCGATGGGAGCGTCTACGACTCGACGCCGTCGCCCACGTCGGGCCTCGGCGTGCTGCGATTCATGCCAGAAGCCCTCTACTCGGGCTCGGATGGAACGCACACGTTCAAGGTCCCGGTCGCGGTCTACGACGCAGCGAGCGATCTCTCCGTCACGGCGTCGTCACCTTCGGTGTCGCTCGTGAAGACGCGACTGAAGGCGCCGGCGGTCGATGGCATGATCGACAACGGTCAGTACTTCATGGTCTCGGTGACCGCGCCCGGCAGCTATGAGCTCACCGCGACGTCCAAAGGACATACGGCGAAGGTGCCGCTCGTCGTCACCGAGTATTCCGTCAACCGCTGGGCGGCAGGCGAGTCGCGTTACCTCAGCGGCAGTGGCACCTCTCCACCCTGCACGCAGTGCCACTCCGGAGGGGCCGCCATCGACCACTCCCCGGCAGCGCTCGCCTCGTTGACCGACGGCGCCATCGCCACGATCATCACGACGGGAGTGAAGAACCGAACCCCGATCTCGGCCGAGGGCGGTCACCGCTGGAAGGTCACGACCGAAGAGCGCGAGGGCCTCGTCACGTATCTTCGCGCTCTCGAGCCGAGAGGCTTCGAGTAACGGTCGGAGCGTTCCCGTTGGTCCTTCGGATCGAGCCGACTCGCTCGCGTTCACGAGGGATCAGGGGTCAGGGGAGCTCGACGCCTTCAAGTCGTCGTATTGCGTGCGCACCTGCGCGGCCGTGATCGAGTGACCACCCGGATGCTCGTGCAGCGTGAAGACGTGACCGGCCGCCTCGAAGTCCACCTTGTCCTGCCGCGTGATGTCGATCGCGTTCTGGTCGAGCACGCCATGCACGTGGCTCACCGGGATCTTCCACGGCGCGTCGGCCGGCGCATACCCGCTCTGGCGTGAGAACGACGTGTTCGCGCCGCCCATCGCGAGCCCAGAGAACTGCGTCGCCGCGCCGATGCCGAGCAAGTACCCATAAAAGGCGCCTTCGGAGAATCCCCAGAGGAGGTGCTTCTTCGTGAAGACGTTGTAGCAGTCGTCCACGTCGGTCATCAGATCCTGCACGAGGTTCAAGTCCGCGGTCGCCCAGTTCGCGCCGGTCCCTCCGTTGGTCGGCGGCCGCGATCCCTTCGGCGCGAGGAGCACGAGCGACTCCTGATCGGCGATCGCCTTCCAAAACGCGTTGAGCTCCCCGACGCCGTCCGAGTCTTGCCCGTGCATGATGACGACGACGCCATGCCCGACGTTCGGGTCGTAGCTCGCGGGCGCATAGACGGTGAACGACAGCCCACCCGCCTGCTGCAACGTCGAGAGCCCGGTCTTGTGCGCCGTGTACTTGCACTTCGGCTTGTCCGATCCGCTCGAAGGCCCGCCTCCACCGTCTCCTTGGCCTGACGATCCCGACGACGAGGATGATGACGACGACGATGTGGACGACGACGCGTCCCCGTCACCGGAGGATCCCGACGACGACGATGACGCCGACGAAGAGCTGCCCGCGCGAAGCCCTGGCCCACCGTCGTCGCTCGAGCACGCGGCCACACCGGCAAGCGCCGCCGCGCCGATCGCGAGAAAGCCCGTCACGAACATCACCGAGCGGCTCATTCCTTCATCCTACCAGCGGCCGGCCGCACGTGAGGTATCTTGCCCGCGATGAAGCCCGACGTCCGGAAGCCGAAGAGCCAGCTCGCCAAATTCAAAGCATCGATCGCGAAGGCGATCCCCGGCGGCCTCCCCAAGAGCGTCGCGGCGTTCTACGCAAAGAGCGACGGCCTGACGACGAAGGTGAACGACGACGAAGAGGTCACGCTCGTCGGCCTGAAGGAGATGTTCGCGAACGTCTTCTCTCCGCCGAAGGTCCTCACAAGCAAAGACGACGTCTACGAGGCGCTCTCCGAAGGCACGTTCGTCGAGGAGCTCTACTCACCGGACATCGAGATCTCGACGACGCCCGCCGACCTCGCGCGCGCGAACCTCCTCCTGCGCCTGAAGCTCCTCGTGCGCATCCCAGGCGAGTCCGTCGCCTTCGCGATCGACTTCTATAGCGGCGGCAAAGAGCCCGTGATCTACGAAATGGACCTTTACGATCAGGCGCTCCCGCTCCTCGGCCTCGGCTTCGAAGACTTCGTCACGATCTTCGAGCGGCTCGGCGCGCGTCGCTGGCACTTCGCCTTCTTGGGCAAGAAGGCCGAGCGCATCAAGAACATCGACCTCGCCGCCGAATTCGA
>JBGAFW010000024.1:0-126282 GCA_044227045.1 Labilithrix sp. | reverse complement strand
CTCGTGCCCGTCGCCGACGGCGAGCTCGAGCCCGCCGAGGACGATCCGGGTGAGCCGATCACGACGGAGCGCGTCCCGCGGCGGCCCGCGAACGCCTACTCGCTCCTCGGGCGCGACTCGATGGCAGGCATCGTCGTCCATCTCCGCCCTGACGTCCTCGCGAAGGCGTTCGCGCGCGGAGGCAACATGGCGTCGCTGCGCATTCGATCGGTCGCGGACGTCACGACGCCCGATCAGCCGGAGGAGTCCGTCGTGGTTCGCCTCGGTTCGTCGCGAGGAACGCCGCTCACGCTCGGGCGCATCGTCGCCACGTCGTCACCGCCAGGGCTCCCGATCGCGCGCGCGGAGGCGAAGCTCTGCGGCCCGGAAGCGAGCACCCTCGCGCTCGCGGTGAACGTGACGCCGAAGGTGCCGCATGCCGAGCCGGTCATCGCGCCGGTGCTCGCCGTGCGTCACGCCAGCGACGACCTCTGCATCAAGGTCAGTCACGCTCCGGTCGCGGCTCCGCCTCCGCCGAAATAGGCAGCTCGCGAAAGCGCGGGCGATACGACGGATCGAGCGAGCGAAAGAGCCCGTCCCAGATCGAGGTGTAGAAGCCGAAGTTCGAGGTGGGCGTCTGATGATGGCGCGCGTGGAACGTGCTCGTGCCGATCAGCTTGAGCACGGGCATCGACACCCAGCGACGCGGCAGCGGCTCGACGCCCACGTGTCCGATGACGCCGAACGTCGTGTTGATCGTGAGGTAGAGCATCATCCCGCCGAGCGAGAACGAATGTATGCAAAGTACACCAATCCACAGCCCGCCAAAGCCGAGCACCTCGATCGGATGAAGGACGAAGAGCGTGAGCGGGCGCACGGCGTCGTAGCGATGATGGATGCCGTGGACGTAACGAAACGCGATCGGGTGGTGCGCGAGGCGATGGGTGACGTACATCGCGAAGTCCATCGCCGCCACGAGCACGAGCGCGTCGACGAGCCAGCGAAGCCATGACTCGGTCGGGTCGACGCGGACGACGTCGACGCGAAAGAGCAGCCATCCGACGAACATCACGACGGAGTTCAAGACGACGCAGCTCGCCGCGAGCGCGACCTCCGTCCTCGATACGGGCAGAGGCGGCGACGCGATCGGATGCCTCTTCCAGAGGCGCGTCACGACCTCACCAAAGAGGAGCGTCGCGACGAACACGAGCACGTTCACGACGAGCGAGAAGCTGGCGCCGCCGAACGCATCGAGCGAATGAATCCTCTGGAGAAGCGCGGCGACGTTCACGGCCGCTGCCAAGCGTAGCAAGCGCGCGGCTCGGGCGCTGGCGGCGTCCTCAGAAGGCGTCGCTCGATTGGCCGGTGTTCTCGTTGTTGCCGCCGACGCCGCCGGCGTCGATGAAGATGCGGATGCCCACCGAGATCATCGTGGCGGGGTGATCCGCGACGATGTCGCGGCGGCCGCCGACCTCGATCGAGAAGCGGCGATCGACATAGCCCGCGCCGGCGCCGATGCCGTGCGACTTGGTGCCGGCGTCGTAGCGGTAGCCGAGGCGAAGCGGGATGTGGTCGGCGAGGAGGACCTCGCCGCCGATGGACTCACGCATGCGCGCGCCGTCGAACGTGGTGAAGTCGACGAGCGTATCGGCCTCGACGCTGACGACCTGGTTCGACCAGCCGAGGCCGCCAGCGAGGACGAGCGGCATGAGGCCATTGCCCGGCGCGGTGAGGTTTCGGCCGCTCACGGCGAAGCGAAACTGCTCGGTGATGGCGATCGCTGCGCCTGCGTCGAACGTGAAGGTGTTGAGGATCGGCTCCGAGGACGTGCCGTCCGAGGCCAACGTCGATCCGAACGGGCCGCGTGTCGTGCCCTGGTTGGCGCGCAGGTAGCGACCGGTGAGGCCGAGGCTGAAGCGATCGCCGAGCGGGTAGGCGAGCGCGAGGCGAAGATCCGTCCACTGACGCTTGATGCCGTCCGGGTCCATCTGCGACCAAGTTCCGCCGAACCCGCCAGCGAGCTTGCTCGTGCTCGAGTCGACCACGGCGCCGCCGTAGCTCTGGCGGCGTGCCTCGGGGCCAAACGCCGCGAGGCCTTCGATGTGATAGACGCGAAACAACGTCAGGTTGGCGGGGTTGACGAACACGGCCGTCGTCGAAGCGCCCCAGACTTGTTGCGCACCCGCCATCGCGACCGAGCGCGGATGCTGTACTTCACCGAGCTCGTAGCCTTGCTCGATCGTCGTCGAGGAAGGTGCAGCATGCACATATTCTGGATTACAGACAGTCGCGACGGCGGTGGCGAGGCCGACCGCGATGCGAACGTGAGTCGCTCGTTTGACGAGGCCTGCGAGGGCGAAGAGACGACCTACGAGGCCCGAGGCTCCGCCTGCGTCGCATTCCGAACCGACATGTCTTCTCGTTGAGCGACGGAGCACTGACCGGCACCCTAACCAAGCCCTGATGCAAGAGGACAAATTTTCGGCAAATCCGTGAGCCCCTCAGGGCCTCTGCTCCACCCTAACGCACTCGGAAATTCCAGCGGATCGTCGACTCTTGACACGTGAAAGGAGGGAAAAATCTGCCTTCCCGCGATGTGTCATCACGTCCTCATTTGGGTGACGAGCCGATTAAGGCGTCCTCTCTTGGACTTATGCACAGCCGAACGGCGACGCGCGAAATTGCATGCACATCACCAGCAATTCACAGGCGGTCTACAAGCAATAATGTGAAGCGATGTCGACGAGTTGTCATCTTTCGAAACAATGGACATGACGACTGCGCAAAGAGGGTGCTAGCTCCATCATTCCCGTTTGGGCGGGAGGTCGGCGATCAGTGCTCCGACCCTCGACGAGGTGGTCTCGAACCCCCTGGCCGAGCATCGAATCGGAGCACTCATCCTCGATCGTCCGTCGCGAGCAGGGATAGTTGGTCTTGGTCGTGGGTGTCGGGTTGTTTCGAAAAGCGAAGCAACACGAACGGGGAATCTTTTTGTCTGGAATTAGCTCTACGAGACTGAAGGCATCGCTCGAAGTAGCCGAAGAGCGGTGTCCACACCTCTGTGGAGAAGTTGTGGGTGGGGTCGAGGATTCTCGTCCTCCTTCGAGGACGTAAGGACAGGTTCGGCGCGCGCGCGACTGGGATGCGCATGCGCCGGGTTTTCATTCGCTGGAACGGATGGAGATGCAGCACGAAACGCTTTGGAATGAAGCCGTGGCCTTCACGCGGGCAAAATCGCCTGCGAGCTTCGAGCAATGGTTTTCAGGAGTGCAGTTCGACGGCATGACGGACGGCGTCGTGTGCCTTCGTGCACGCGACGAGTTCGTTCGCGAATGGGTCGATCAACACTTCTTGCCGACGCTCGTCGACTACCTGCGCAGCCAAACAGGGTGGAGTGTGCAGATCGCGTGGAGCGTCGGCGGAGATCTCGAACGTCCGGTCGCGGCCGGCTTCGGGAACCAAGCCGTCGTCACGTCGGAGGTCCGCCCGCGCAGCTACTCGCCGAACGGCACGAGCGTCGTTCGTCCGACGGACGACGTCGACGGCTCGGGGATGATGAACGGCTCGATGCCCTTTCGTGAGGTCGGGCTCACCCCGGCGATGCGCGAAGACATCGAAGGTCCGCCTTCGCGTCGCTCCGCGCAGATGAAGGCCGCGCCTCCACTCGAGGGGCTCAACCCGAAGTACACGTTCGCGAACTTCGTCGTCGGTCCGTCGAACCAGCTCGCGCATGCCGCGGCGATCGGCGCTGCCGGCGGCGGCGGCCCTCGTCACAACCCGCTCTTTCTCTGCGGCGGCACAGGGCTCGGCAAGACGCACCTCGTTCACGCGGTGGCGCATCGCATCCGCGCCGAGCGCCCGCAGTCGCGCATCCTCTACGTCTCGGCCGAGAAGTTCGTGAACGAGTTCGTTCAGGCGCTCCAAGAGAACCGCATGAGCGAGTTCCGAAGCCGCTACCGCGAGCGCTGCGATCTCCTTCTCGTCGACGACATCCAGTTCCTCGCCTCGAAGACGCAGACGCAGGAAGAGTTCTTCCACGCGTTCAACGCGCTTCATCAGGCTGACAAGCAGATCATCGTCACGAGCGACAAGTATCCGCAGCAGCTCGAGCGCATGGAAGAGCGACTCGTCTCGCGCTTCTCCTGGGGTCTCGTCGCAGACATCCAAGGGCCCGAGCTCGAGACGCGCGTCGCGATCTTGCGCAAGAAGGCGCAGCTCGAGCAGATCGATCTCGCCGACGAAGTCGTCCTCTACCTCGCGCAGACGATTCGCTCGAACGTCCGCGAGCTCGAAGGCACGCTCATTCGCCTCGCCGCGAAGTCCTCTCTCCTCGGCAAAGCGATCGACCTCGATTTCGCCCGCCAGGAGCTCGCGGCCACGTCGAGCCCACGTCCGAACGAGGCCGGCGTCGACGACATTCAGCGCGTCGTCTGCCACCACTTCAAGCTCCGCACGAGCGATCTCCTCTCGAAGGATCGCCACAAGAGCATCGCCTTCGCGCGCCACGTCGCGATGTACCTCTGCAAGCAGCGCCTCAAGTGCAGCTTCCCGGAGCTGGGTCGCGCGTTCGGTAACCGCGATCACACGACCGTCATGAGCGCCGTTCGCAAGGTCGAGCACCTTCGCTCGACCGACCCCGAGGTTCGCGCCCATCTCGAGGCGATCGAACGCAAGCTGGGCACGAACGACTGATCCGATCTCGGATCAGAGCTCGGGGCACACGTAGAACAGACCTTCACGGAGCGTGAAGGGCGAGACCTCTTCGCACGGCGACTGGAGCGTGGGAGGAGGCGTGGTCTCGGTGATGCGAGCCACCTTCGCCTTGGCGAGCGCGCGGAGGAGCCCTTCCTTCGTGGCGATGTACTTGGTGGTGCGGTCCATGAGATCGGTTCTCCCTTCCTGCTGGCGAATCGTTGTTGCCCCTGTCTGACGAATCAGTGTGCATCCTTCTTCGCATTCGTGCCGTCACCCAGATGCGGTCATGCGATCGGTGTCATCACGTCGGGTGACATCACGGTAGGCCGTGAAAATAGAGAGATCGTCGACCCTCTCACGCGGGCGCATCGTCGTGTACGGTGTGGGCGTGAAGCTCTACGTACTTGGGGTCGGCGACACCTTCTCGGAGAAACACACGACGCACGCGCTTCTGCTCGAGCACGACGGCTTCAAGCTCGCGATCGATTGTCCAGACTCCTACCGGCGCGTCCTTCGCCAAGCGCGTGAGAAAGCGCCGCCGGCGAGCGCGAGCGCGCTCGATCTCTTCGGCATCGACGACGTGCTCATCACCCACGTTCACGGCGATCACATGAACGGCCTCGAGGGCGTGGCGTTCTTCAAGCACTTCGCGCAGCAGCGGCCGCTGAAGCTCCACACGGCGTCGAAGGTGAAAGAGGGGCTCTGGGAGAAGCGTCTCGTCTCGAGCATGGGGCAGCTCTGGAACGGACAGACGTTTCGCGAGCTGGCGTTCGAGGACTACTTCGCGTGGAACGAGGTCACGATCGAGCGCTCTACCCAGATCGGCCCGTTCACCGTGACCGGTCGGATGACGAAGCATCACGTGCCGACGAGCGCGCTCTTCATCGAGTGCCAAGGACGCAGCATCGGCATCTCGAGCGACACCGCCTTCGATCCCGACCTCATCGGCGATTTTCTCGCGCGCGCGGATTTGATCGTCCACGAGACGAACCACGGGCCGGCGCATACGGCCTACGCCGACCTCCTCACGGTCGACCACGACATCAAGAAGCGCATGCACCTGATCCACTACCCCGACGAATTCGATCTCGCCTCGAGCGAGATCCCGGCGCTCACCGAGGGTCAGGTCATCGACCTCGGATGAGCTCTGCACGCAGGATGATGGCGCCTAGTACGTGAAGCTGCACGCGACGTCGTCGTACGAGACGTCGGTCTCGGCCTTTCCGTACACCTGCGCTCCCAAAAGAACGCTCAGCGTGGAAGGCGTGAAGCCAAAGAACGGCGCGGAGATCCGGATGACGTCGTCGAACGAGACGCGCGCGGTCGTGAAGTCGGTGTAGAGGGACACCCGCGTCCAGCTGTCGGTCGTCAGCTTGGTGCCGGAGACGCTCGTGCGCGGGCATCCGCAGACGCCGCCATCGCTCGGAAAGAGGTCTTCGCGTAGCGAGATCGTGCCGTCGGGGAGCTGTCCAAGACGGAGGTAATACTCTTTGATGCCCGGCGCGGTGGCATAGAGCTGAAGAACATCGAGCGGTCCGACGCTGTCTCCGAGCGGAGGGCTGTGGATCCGAATGACGAAGCTGCACGACAGCGATTTCGGGATCACGTCGACCACGTGCTCGAGGTAGGCGCTCTGAATCGCGAGGTTCGCCGCGACGGTCGTCCGTGGTCGAAACGCAAACGGCGGAGACAGGCCCGCGTCGTCGAGCGACAGCGACCCGCCGTTCTGGACGACGACCCTCGACCAGCGCGCGCCGAGCGGGAGCTCGTCGAAGTCGTCGCAGAAGCCACCGTCGCTGCACGTCGATCCCGAGCCGGCGTCGCTTCCGGTATCGCTCGTGGCCGGGCCGTCGGTCGTGACGGCGTTGCCGTCGGTGCTGCCTTCGCTGGCGCTTCCGCCGTCCACGCCGGTCGCTTGATCGTACTCGGAGAGGTCGGTGAACAGCGAGCAGCCGGCGACCGCGATCACGACGAGCACCGCGAGCGATAGACCGCGACGGAGCGTGAACGAGGAGGTGGAAGAGGACCGCAAGAGCTGGATCTTAGCTCGGTCGACCTTCAATCGCCTTCCGATAGCGCTCGCGCCGCGCGACGTCGCGCAGGATCTCGTACGCCTCCTCGAGCACGACGACGATCTTGCGTACGTCCTCGGCGAGATCGGCCAAACGAGGGGAGAGGATGCGCGTGGGCTCGAACGCGCGCCGGAGCTCGAGGAACGCACGCCGCACTTCGTAGCTCGTCGCGTCACGCGAGAGGCCGAGGACCGAGAAGTAGTCCCCCTCGTCGACGAGCTCGAGACGCGCGCGGATGCGTGCGCGGAGGGCCTCTTCGTCGAGCGCGGCAGCTTCGAGCTCCGTCTCGCTTGGCTGCGGAGCGGCGGCTCGAGCGGCTCCTGCGCCGCGCTCCGCGAGCAACGGATCCGACGCGGGAAGGATGTCGAGCACGTTCAGGAGGTGGAGGGCGTGAAGCACCGACGCGACGTCTGCCTCGGGCGCGCGCGCGAGCACGTCGCCTACGCTTCCTCCGCGCGATCGGGTGATCAGCTCGAGCTCCTGCGGAGGCAACGCGCATTCGGAGAGGAGCGAGTACGCATGCCCTTCGCTGAGCCTGCTCGCTTCGCCGCCGAGCGCCTCGATCGCGTCACGCGGCGCGACGGCACGACGTACGAGCTCGACGAAGATCTCGGCGCCGGTCGACGCGCCGAACACGCTCGGCTCGGAGCGAAGGCGTCCGGGCGGCTCGGCCTCGAGCTGCGCGGTGCCTCCGCCAAGGCGCAGCACGCCCGTCGCGATCCACTCCGCGTGCGCGCGAAGGGCGACCCAGAGCTGATCTTGGCCGAGCCAACCGTGCGCGACGAGCGCGGCGCCTGCGTGGCGACCGTAGGGCGGGACCTTGCCTGCGAGCCGATCGACCTCGTCGCGTGGGAGCTCGCCGCGTGCACCGAGGAAGCACACGAGCGACTCGCGCTCCGCGCCCGACGCCGCGGTCACGAGATCTCCATCACGCAAGACGAGGCGACGGACGACGCGCTCGTGCTCGAAGCAGAGCGCGCCGCTCAGTCGTCGCGTGATCGCGTCCGCGAGGAAATGCCGTGCGTCGACCGGACGAAGGATGACGACCCCTGCGATCGCGGGAGGCCGTACGCTCCCCGACGCCTCGGGTGACCGGGCGGGCGCGTCCTCGCGCTCGCCGCGACCCGAGCTCACCGCGGGCGCGACGCTCGCCGGATCCCACGTGCGCGTCGTGTTCACCATGCTCTCACGCGGCGACTGCGCCTGCTGCGCCTGGGCATCCCAAGCGCCGGCCGCGCTGGCAGGTGGCCCCGTGATCGCGATCGTCGCCGTGTCGATCGCGTCGAAGGGCCGGAATTTCTGCGTCCGAAAATCTTCGCTCTGGAGCGCCTCGAAGGTCGCGCTTGGCATTCCCTTGAGCGAGATCGTCGCCGGATCCACCGATCGCGACGCCGGTCCTCCCGAGGGTGGAATGGGCGACGGCCGGAGCGGCGGCGTCTGTTGTTGATGATGGTGCGCGGGGATCTCGCTCGTGCGCCGGCTTGGTGTGAGATCGCGATCGCGTTCCCGATCGCGTTCCCGATCTCGTTCGCGCTCGCGCGTGGGATGCGACGACGAGCCTGGTCCCGTCGAGCCTCGACCCGACGCGGTCGTCTGCTTCGAGCCGCCGGCGGTCGTTCCCTTCGCATGCGCGCCCATCAAGGCGTCGCGATCGCCGAGCCGACCGTCTTGCTCTTCGTCTTCGTCGCCCTCGATCGGCTCGTCGAGCGACGCGAGCACGTCGGCGGGGAGGACCGTCTCGATCTCCTCTTCGGGCGTAGGCAGCGCGACTTCGGGCGCGTGGTTGGGCATCCCGTCGGCGCGAAGCTCGGCTTCGGCGAGGAGCTGCTGCAGCTCACTCGACACGGTCCCGAACGTCGCGATCGATCGCGGCGGCGGATCGACGAGGTCCGCGAGCGACGGCGTGCTCATCGGAAGTGGCGGGCCTGGCGTGCGAAGGCCGGGCGCGGGGAGCGAGAGCGTGCTCGGACGATCGGCGGGCGGACGCGACGAGGGATGCCGCGGCACTTGCCGGCCCTCGAGCGCGCCGTGGACGGGAATGGATGGCGGCGGCGTCGAAGGCCGTGCCTCCGGACGCGCGATCGGGCCGCCCGTGAGCGACTCGATCCGACGCACGAGCGCGCCGATGTCGACCGGTCGAGGAAAGAACGCGCTCCCCTCGTTCGCCATCGCGTCGTCGGCGTTTCGAATCGTGCCCTCACCGCCGCCCACATAGACGAAGTCGATCGCGCCGCCGCCAGGGAGGCGGCGAAGACGCGCGACCTCGTCGAGCGCGCCGGCGGAGTCGACGTCGAGGATCACCACGTGCGGGCGTTGCGTCTGCGCGCGCGACGAGAGCGAGGCGAGCACGACCTCGACCACGAGGTACCCCGCGGCGCGCAGCGTCTCGGCGATGCGCGGCTCGTCCCCGATGTTCGTGACGAACACGATCGGTGTTCGACTCGGACGCGAGCCTGGCGCGGCGACGACGGCTGCGCCTTCGGCTTCAGGGCCTGGTTGCTTGTTTGGTCCGTCGACCACCCGCGTCACTCCCCCTTCGGATCACGGTGCGCGTCTGCGTCGGTGACGCCCTTGCCACCACCCGCCACGAGCGTGACGAGCTTCGGCAGGAGACCGGCCGAGTAGATCAGACCAAAAATGATCGCGACGAGAATGAGCTCTCCGCGGGTCATTCCGAGCAGCTGCAGCACGGCTTCTTATTACCACCAATGACGCGTCATTCGCGGCTGGTTTGCCCACAGGAAACGCAAATCCGACGAAAGAGCAAAGCGTGCGTGGCACCTCACCACGGTTAGACTGACCCGGTCGTGCCGTCTTCTCCCGCCAACGCGCCAAAAATTCACGTCCGGCGTGTGGCTGGGCGAGACGAAGGGAAGGTCGAGGCCTTCGCGCCCTCCGCGTTGCGGGCAGAAGGCGGCGATGTGCAGGTGGATGTAGACACGGAGGTCGCCATCCAAAAGAGCGGGCCGTTCGAGCCGCTGGGCGCCGCGCTGCTCGCGAACGCGCCGCTCCGCGACGTGCTGGCGCGCGACATCCCGATCCCGAGCCTCTCGTTCTCGGTGCTCGGCGTCGCCGTCTCTTACGCGCGTCTGCGGACGATTCTTCTCGCGCTCGTCGTCGTTCCGTTGGCGATGCTTCTCGAGCTCGACCGTGAGCTCATCGTCGCGAAGAACACCAGCGTGAGCCGCGTGGTCGTCGACCTCGTGCTCACCGCGTGGATCGTCTTCGAGCTCTCACGTCCAACGCCGCGCATGCCGCGCATCACCGCGCTCGCTCTTCTCGCTGTTAGTCTTCGCTGGACGCTCGTCGCGACGCGCCTCTGCGGTCATGTGCACGTGCTCGTCTACGTCGCGGCGTCGCTCTGCGCGCTCGCTGCGATCGTCTTCGCGACGATCATCCCTCCACGATCACGGATCGCCCTCGAGCTCCTCGACAAGCTCGGGATCACGCGCACCGAGCTGTTCGCGTCGACCGCCACGCGCGACGAAGACGAGCCGCCGGGTGCGCTCGTCGCGGCCTCGATCGGATGCGCGGCAGGCCTGCCCGCGATCCTTCATCTCGTGCGCATGCTCGGCGCGAACCTCCCCGTGCAAGCGATCGTGTTCGTCGGCTTCGGCGTGCTCGCGCCGATCGCCGCGCGCCGCCTCGTCGGCGAGCCCACGCCGATCTCGGCGCCTGCCCCCAAAGGCCTTCCGCCGGCGCGGATCCTGATCGGGGTCGCGATCGGCCTCGCGCTCACCGCGGCGGCGATCACCGCCGCGCGGCTCTTCTTCGACGTGGGCACGGAGCTCGCTCGCTGCGTGGATCGTCTCGACGCCGAGGCGCGGCTCGCGCACAACGCGGAGGCCGCCGAGCTCACGCGGGCGCTCGCCGCGGTTCGAGCGTCGGCGCCGCTCGTGATCATGACCGCGGCGGTGTTTCCGTTCGCCGAGGAGCGCATCTACCGAGGCCTGCTCCAAGACGTGCTCGCTCGCAAGTACGGGAGCTCCTACGGCGTCTTCGCGGCGTCACTCGCGTTCGGTGTCGCGCATCTCGGCATCTACCAGGTCGCTCTCTACCAGACCGTGCTGCTCGGCATCGGGTTCGGCGTGGCGTTCGCCGAGGGTGGTCTGCTCGCGGCCTTTGTCGTGCACGCGACGTGGAACCTGGTCCAGCTTCTCTGAGTCTTCGCGATCAGCGGCAGCGAAGGCAAACTTCGTTCACGCGAGCGCGCTCGCGAAGCTCGGTGCGCGTGCGGCTTTCGGTGTTGCGCTCACGCGGGCTCTGGTCGTCGTTGCGCGGCGAGTTCGCTTGCGGCATCGGGCCGAGCACCTGAGGCGCGCCGCCTGGCTGGAACGTCGACGACGAGGACTCGAGCGACGCGGCGCAGCCGGTGGTGAGAGCGAAGACGGAGAAGAGGAGGGTGGTGAGGGCGAGGCGCATGGGATGTTCTTTCCGTGTGGTGGTTGCGTTGGAGGGCGTGCATGGACGACGCGCGAAGAACGCACGTGTGACCAAGAACGAGACGGGTGTTGCACGAGAGCGCTTCCGCGAGGCTTTGCTCGCTCCGGCCTTGCTCTCTGTGTTGCTTTCCCCCTTCATGTCGCTCAAGGGGGGCCGAAATTTCGGAGGTGGAGCTTTTTCTTCGAGAAGCGTCGTCGTTCGCGACTTTGCGGAGGATTTTCGCTCCCTTTTGCTCCGTTAAACGACGGCAGGCGCGGTAGGTTCCCGAAGGTTCATGGTCCCGAGGTCGATTTTCGTCGGACGGGGAAAAGAGCTCGAGACGCTCTCGTCTCTCCTCTTCCAGGAAAAAGCGTCGCTCGTGACGCTCTGGGGGCCGGGCGGCGTCGGCAAGACCACGATCGCCCGCCAGATCCTCGACCGGGCGCGCACGCGTGACCGCGAGACCGTTCGATGGGTTGACCTTGCTGCCGCGCGGTCGGCGCGAGACGTTCGCGCGGCCTTTGCGACCGCGCTCGGCATCGCGAGCGAGGGCGAGGAGCGCGATGCCACAGACGCGCTCGTCCGCGCGGTGTCCACCTATGAGGGCATGCTGCTCCTCATCGCCGACAACGCCGAGCAGCTCACGCCCGAAGGCCGCGCGATCGTCGTCGCGATCGCGGAGGCGCCTCGTGTCCGGATGCTGATGACGTCGCGTGACGCGTTCGGGATCCCGAATGAGCACGCGATCTCGATCGAGCCGCTCCCCGATGACGACGCCCTCGCGCTCTTCGCGTCGCTCTCGGGCGCCGAGGTGGACGATGACGCACGCGCGATCGTGCGTCGCCTCGACGCGTTGCCGCTCGCGATCGAGCTCGCGGCGTCGCGCGCGTCGCTCGTCGGAACCCGCGAGCTCCTGTCGCGTCTCGATCGCAAGCTCGACGTGCTTCGCGATCCAAGCGCGGGCCGGCCCGAGCGGCATGCGACGCTGCGCGCGGCGATCGCGTGGTCGTTCGATCTCACGGACGATCGCGAGCGCAAGGTCCTTACGCGATGCGCGATGTTCGAAGGGACGTTCGACGCGGTCCTCGTCGAGCAGAGCATGGGCCGCGAGGAATCAGCGGACGTGATGGACGTCCTCGAGCGACTCCGCCAGCGTGCCTTGATCCATGGCTCCGGCGCGCGCCTCTATGATCGCGGCGAGGGCGAGCCGTCCGACGAAGACAAGCTCCCGTCGCTCTACCTGCTCGAGTCGGTGCGTGACTTTGCGCGTGAGCATCGAACGCCCGCAGACGAACAAGGCCACGCCGAGGCTGTGCTCGCGCGCGCGGAGCCGCACGCCGCGTCGGTTCGGCGTGGTGGGGCGCTCACGCGTGCCTTCACGCGACGTCGCGCAGACTTGATCGCCGCCGCCGCGCGCACGATCGATCTTCGCACGAGGCAGCGCGCGGCCGATGCGGTGTCCGCGCTTCTCCTCGTCACGGGCTTTCCCGATCTCGTCCTCGAGATCGTCCTCGCGGTGGAGAGCCAAGGCGGAGGCGACGACGTGCTTCGCGTTCGCCTCGCGATCGCGAGAGGCGCCGCGCTTCGCCTGATGGGCCGCTCGGCCGACGCGGAGCTCGTGGCCGCGCGAGCGGTCGTCGAGGCGGAGGCGCTTTCGGGGAACGACACACTGCTCGCCGAGGCGCTTCGCCTCCACGGCAACGTGGCGCGATCGCGCGGCGAGGCGGCGCGCGCGATCACGCTGCTCGAACGGGCCCACGCGCTCTTCACCACGCGAGACGAAAAGCTCGCGGGGATCGTGCTCGGCGAGATCGGCGCGGCCTACCAGAGCCTCGGCCAGCTCGCGCGCGCTCGAAAGCTTCACGCCGAGGCGATCGCCATTCACGTCGCGGAAGGGAGCATTCGCGCCGAAGGGGTGGAGCGGTCGTACCTCGCGGTGGCGACGCATCGTGGTGGAGATCCGGCCGCGTCGATCCCACTCCACCAAGCCGCGCTCGATCTTCACCGGGCCGCGATGCATCGCCGGCTCGAAGGCGCCGAGCTCCTTCATCTCGGGTACGTGCATCATCAGCTCGGCGCGCCGGCGCCCGCGCGTGACTTCTTCCGCGAGGCCGAGCGCGTGCTCGCCGCGTCGGGCGCGCGCGGGCTCGAAGCGTTCGCGATGGTGCTCCTCGCGAGCCTCGAGACCGACGAGGGCAACGTCGAGGCCGCGCGCGTTCTCTTGGCGCGCGCAAAGAAGCTCATGCCCAAAGGATGGCCGCGTCTCGAGGCGACGCATCACCTCATCGCGGGTCATCTTGCGTTTGGCGTCGGGGATTTCGCGGCCGCGTCATCGTCGTACGAAGCCGCCCGCACCGCGAGCACGGACGTCGAGGTTGGCTTCGAGGCGCTCACGCCGGCGTACCTCGCGCTCGCCCGTCATCGGGGTATGGGGGCGAAGCCATCGGATCGACAGGCGACCTTGCAGCCGCTCCTCGACGAGGCACGCGCGAAGACGCGCTCGGTCGAGAACCCGCACGTCGAAGCCGCGAGGCTCATCCTCGAGGCCGCGATCATGTCGTCCGAGCCGCCCGCGCCGTCGCCGCTGGCGGTGCGTGCGTCGAGCGACGTTCGCCGCGCGCTCGCGTTCGTCGGCGCGCGCCGTGGCCTTGCGATCCGCGAAGAAGCGCGACGCCTCGTCTTGCCCGACGGTCGCGAGGTCGACTTGTCTCGTCGGAAGAACGTGCGCCTCATCCTGTTGGCGCTGGCGAAGGCACGTCGCGATCGTCCTGGCGGCGCGCTCACGCCCGAGGCGCTGATCGAAGCCGGCTGGCCTTCGGAGAAGATGCGCGCCGAGGCCGCGACGAAGCGGCTTCATACCGCGATCTGGACGCTGCGAAGCCTCGGCCTCGACGAAGCGCTCCTCTCGACGGACGAAGGCTACTTCCTCGATCCTAAGATTCGGCTCGATCTCGACGGCGAATGAGCCGTGTGCACCGCCGGTTCGAACACGTGGAATTCACGCCGCTTTTCGGGCCCAAGACGAGCTTTGAGCGGCTTTGAGTGGGCGGGGTGGCCTGCGGGTGACATCGAGTAGCCACCATGATGAAACGAACGTTCCTCTCGGCGGCTCTTTTCGTAACCCTCGCGAGCGTCGCGTGCAGCAGCGCGGACGCCGTCGCGAACGGCGGCGAGCCGGTGACGGCTGCGGAGACGCCAGCCATCGAAGCCCCGAAGGACGATGGCAACGGGAGCGCGCCGAGCCCGAACGAACCGAGCAAGCCTGCGCCCGCATGCGACGTGCTCACGCCGCGTACGAAGCCGCTCGAGCTGTTCGTTCAACCCGACGTCGGGAGCGCGCCGTTCGTCGCGGCGATCACGAAGGCGACGAAGACGATCGACGTCATGGTCTACCAGATGGGCTACGGCCCGATCCTCGACGGCCTCGAGGCAAAGGCGAAGGCGGGCGTCACTGTCCGCGTGATCCTCGACCTCTCGCAGAAGAACGTGAACCAGAAGTACATGGACCGTCTCCTCGCCGCGGGAGCGAACGTGATCTGGAGCGATCCGCAGTTCACGTACATGCACGCGAAGGTCATCCTCGTCGACGGCGTCGAGGCGATCATCTCGACGGGCAATTACAGCGAGTCGTACATGGGCAAAGAGCGCAATTTTGCCGTACGAAACACCGACCCCGCCGACATCGAGGTGCTCACGAAGCTCTACGCCGCCGACTTCTCGCGTACGGCGCCCGACCTCACGTGCACACGGCTCATCGTCGCGCCCGTCAACGCGAAGCAGCGGCTCATCGACTTCATCGCGAGCGCGAAGAAGGAGATCGTCATCGAGTCGATGCAGCTCGGTGACAAAGACATCCGCGATGCGATCGCGGCGCGCAAGGCCGCGGGCGTCGCTGTCCGCGCGCTCCTCGCGGACCCGAGCTGGATCGACACGAACAAAGACGCCGGGACGTTCCTCGCCGAGAAGCAGATCCCGGCGCGATGGATGAAGTCACCGGGCGTGCACGTCAAAGCGATCGTCGTCGACGATCAAGCGGCGTACATCGGCTCGGAGAACTTGAGCTGGACGTCGCTGACGAAGAACCGCGAGGTCGGCCTCATTGTCTCGGAGACGACGAACGCCGCGACGGTGAAGTCGACGTTCGAGACGGACTGGGCGACGGCCACGCCGTTCTGAGGTCGGCGGCGCTACGCGACGCTCGCCGTTCAGGCGGCGGCGCGCTTGGGCGTCAGCGAGAGCTGCGGGCGCTCGTCGAACTTCGCGTATTGAAGGAGGCTCTGGAGGCCTGCGCCCCCATCCGACCTGGCTTCGGCGGCCATCGACGCGAGCTCGCGCATCCAAGGTCCCAGAACCTTTTCCTTTTTTCGGGGCTGGCGGCAGCGGCGCGACTTCTTCATGACCGTGCAGGGACGTATTGCACAGGGTCTACCAACGCCCAATCGGCCCCGTCGGGAGGAATTTGCGCAATCGAGCACCACAGCCGTTCGTGCAAATCCGCGACAAGGCAGCGCTGCGGGTTAAAACGAGCTGGATCGGGGAGGGCCATCCCATGGTTCGGCAACAACTGATCGAAAAAATGATCCAGTGTCCGACGCGATCTCGAGGTGGGGCAAGGAGACCTCGCGGGGGAACGATGTGGCTGTAACCAAGCCGCTCACCGAAGGTTGTCGGCGAGCAGCGTGAGGCGTGCAGAGAATCGGCGGAGCTCGACGTGGATCTCGTCGAGCTCGTCTTCGGAGACGCCGCCCTGGGCCGCCTCGATGCGCGCCTGAATCGAATCGAGCGTGCGGGCCTCGGCCTTCGCTTCCTTGAGGAGGTGCGGTCCTCCTTCGTGGATCTCGCGCCGCTCGGCGAGATCGATCACCTCGCGGAGGCGTTCACGCTCCTGTTCGCACACCCGCTTGAGCGAGCTCGCGTCGCGCGAGACGGCGATCGGCGCCGCGCGCTCGTCGAGCTCGATCGGCGGTGGCGGCGGCGGCCATGCGGGCGGCGGCTCGGCAGGGCAGCCGGTGAGCGTGGAGAGCGAGACCGAGACAAAGAGCAGCGTGGCGGAGAGCGAGACGAACGACATCCTCATGGATACGAGGAGGAAACGTCTGGCTCGGCCGTGACCTTACACGCCGGCGAGCGCGTTGATCTGGTCGTGATCGTAGGTCTTCTTGAAGGGCGTCGGATCCGGGCCGAGCGTCGCCGCGACCATCGCTGACCCGACCACATCGACGTTGATCGGGCGGTACTTGCGAAGCCCGCCCATCATCAGGCCACGCGTCGCGACGGCGACGGCGATCCCGAGCTTCTCGCCGGGCCGTGCTTCGCCTCGATCCGCGGAGGCGTGCGGGACCAAGAAGCTCGGACGGAGGATGTGGAGCGCCTTGCCGCTGTGCTCTTCGAAGAGCGCCGCCAGCGCGTCCTCGAGCTCGCCTTTCGTCTTCAAGTAGAAATTGTTCGAGGAGGCGTCGGCGCCGACGCTCGACACGAGCGCGAGGCGTCGCGCGCCTTTGGCGACCGCGAGCTTGGCGACGGCGAGCGGGATCTCGAAGTCGACGCGGCGGAACGCTTCCTTGCTGCCGGCCTTCTTCATCGTCGAGCCGATCGCGCAGTAGATGTCGTCGACGTCTTCGATGTCCTTTGCCTCGAGCGCCGCGAAGTCGACGACGTGCTCGTCGATCGCCGGTGTGCTCGTGGCCGGCGGTCGAATCGCCTTGGCCCGGCGCACCAGGCACACGACCTTCGCGTACTCGTCGCGGCTCGCGAGGTGGTGGAGACAGCGCGCTCCGACGAGACCGGTCGCGCCGAGGACGAGCGCACGTCGCTTCTTCTTCTCAGGATCGTCGGCCACGACGACGATCTACTCTACGCGCTCGCCCGGCGCTACGGTCCGTGCGAGCGTGAGCACGGCCGTCAATCTTGACGATCGTCTTTGCGGACGCGGCGCCGCTGCGCGCGCGGCACCTTGCCCTCGAGCGGCTGGCGCTGCGCGGTGGGCATCATGTGGAAGCGGCTCGACGGGCGCGCGGCTTGGTCGGCGACCTTCACCTTGTCGCGCGTGATCTCCATGAATCGCTGCTGCGAGCGAATGAGCGGCGCGTTCGGCTTCGGGACGAGGCGGGTGTATCCGCCGTTCGGACCGAGCAGCCATGCCTTCACGTTGTCCGACCACTGGATGCTGAGGATGTCGATGAGGCGCGTGCGGAGCGCCGGATCCTCGATCGGGACCATCGCCTCGACGCGGCGATGAAAGTTACGCGGCATCCAGTCGGCGCTCGAGATGTAGACCTCGTCTTTGCCGGCGTTCGCGAAGTGGAAGATGCGCCCGTGCTCGAGGTAGCGATCGATGATCGCGCGGACCTCGATGTTCTCGCTGACGCCCGCGACGTTCGGGCGCAAGCAGCAGATGCCGCGGACGATGAGCGAGATCGGGACGCCCGCCTGCGACGCGCGGTAGAGCGCCTCGATGACGTCTTCGTCGACGAGCGCGTTCATCTTCGCGACGATGCGCGCCGGACGCCCTTGGCGTGCGTGCTCCGTCTCGCGCGCGATGAGGCCGAGGGTGGCTTCATGCAGGCCGAGCGGGGCGACGATGAGCGAGTTCCACTTGGCGGGCGCGCTGTAGCCCGTGAGCAAGTTGAAGAGCGACGAGGCGTCCGCGCCCACCGCGGGCCGCGCGGTCAGGAGCCCGACGTCCGTGTAGAGACGCGCGGTGCCGGTGTTGTAGTTGCCGGTCGCGAGGTGCACGTAACGACGAAGACCGCCACGCTCGCGCCGGATGATGAGCAGGCACTTGGCGTGCGTCTTCAGGCCGAGGAGGCCGTAGACGACGTGGACGCCGCTCTGCTCGAGCGTGCGCGCCCAGACGATGTTCGACTCTTCGTCGAAGCGCGCCTTCAGCTCGACGATCGCGGTGACCTGCTTGCCGGTCTCGGCGGCGCGCGCGAGCGCCTTGACGATCGGCGAGTCGCCGCCGGCGCGGTAGAGCGTCTGCTTGATCGCTAGGACGTCCGGGTCTTCGGCCGCGCGGGTGATGAGCTCGACGATCGGATCGAACGACTCGTACGGGTGATGCAAGAGGATGTCGCCTTCGCGGATGATCGCGAAGATGTCCTCGGCGTCACGTAGCGGCGGGACGTTCTGCGGGCTGAACGGATCGTCACGGAGATCGCGGCGCTCTTCGCGTGGAACCCATCCCATGAGGTCGGCGACGTTGAGGAGCGGCGAGCGATAGACGTCGCGGTCGAGATCGAGCTTGAGCGCGCGAACGAGCTTGTGGAGCGAGTCGGGCGTGGGCTCGCCGGCGACCTCGAGCCTGACGGCGGCGCCACGCTCGCGACGGCGAAGCTCTTGCTGGATCGTCTGCAGCAGGTCTTGCGCTTCTTCTTCGTCGATCTCGAGGTCGAAGTTGCGCGTGACGCGAAAGACGTAGACGCCCTTCAGCTTCACGCCGGGGAAGATCATCCCGACGTGACGTGCGATGAGGTCCTCGAGGAGCACGAACGAGTGCCGCGCGACGCCGCCTTCGCTTCGGACGCTCGTCACCTCGAGGAGGCGAGGGAGCATCATCGGCACCTGCACGACACCGAAGCCCGGCTCGCTCTCGCCTTCGCGCGAGAACATGACGCCGAGGTTCAGGCTCTTGTTGCGGACGTGCGGGAACGGGTGGCCGGGGTCGATCGCGATCGGGGTGAGGATCGGAAAGACCTCGTTGTGAAACCGCTCGTCGAGGCCGCCGAGAGTCTCGGGCGGGAGCGTGTCGGGCTTGACGAGGACGAACGTCCCGTCGCGCGCGAGCGAGGGCAAGAGATCGCCCATCAAGCTCGCCATCTGCTGGTTGATGAGATCGTGGACGCGAAGCGAGATCTTGACGAGCTGCTCGTGCGCGGTGAGCCCGTCGGCCGCGAGCTCCCCGACCTCGCCGGTGAGCTGCTGCTTCAGGCCGGCGACGCGCACCATGAAGAACTCGTCGAGGTTCGACGCGACGATCGCGTGGAACTTGAGGCGCTCGAGCAGCGGCACCGACTCGTTCTCTGCTTCGGCGAGGACGCGCGCGTTGAACTCGATCCACGACAGCTCGCGGTTCAAGTAGAGCGTGGGCGATCGGAGATCGATCTCGCCGTTCGTGCTCGCGAGCGGCGGCTGCGGCGGCACGCTCGCCGAAGCGTTGGCCGCGGGTGTGGTCGTGGGTGTGCTCGTCGAGGCCGGAGCGGATACCGCGGCCATCGTTTGTGAGGTGCTCGCGCTCGGCGTCGGCGCAGTGGAGGGCGCCGTCGCGTTCGCGGCCGCGCCTGCGCCCGCAGGGAGGGCTGGGACGATCGCGAGCTGCTGTTCGCGAACGGACGGAGGCGACGTGGTCGCGCTCGCGCCCGTCGTGGTCGTGGTGTTCGCGCTGCCAACGGCAGGAGCCGCGGGCGTCGATGTCGACGTGGGGGGCAGCTCAGGGCCAGAGGGAGGCATGATGAGCTGCCGAGTCTAGTGCGCCTGCCGCCGAATGGCGAAAACAACTACGAATCACGACGTTTTTGCGGGGCGCTTGCGCGCTCGGCAGGAGCGGAGCCTCTTTACGAGAGACGGGCTCCGAAAAAGCTGCGCCTCGGTGCGCCCGAGGGTCGCGCTCAGCCACCGAGCGGCTTGCCAGGCTCCGGTGGCTCGTGACGGACAGGTGTCACGACGTCGTTGCGAAGCCACACGCGGATGCCCTCGTAGCTCGCCGTTTGGCGGTAGTGCGCGGAGAGCCAGCGCGCCGCCTCCGGGCAGTGATAGGAGAAGTCCTCCACTGAGTCTTCGAAGCTCATGAGAGGAGAGCGATCGATGAAGACGAACGCAGGTGGCGGCGCGCGCTCGAGGCGCTCGAGCATGTCGCGCGCGTGATCGTCACGGAGGGCGTGGATCCGCGCTTGCTCCGCGTCGTTCGGGACGAGCCCTCCCGGATCGAAGCTCCCGTGCAAGGCGGCGTCGGCGTTCAAGTCGTACGCGTAGATGTAAGGCGTCGCGCTCTTTCGCTTCGCGAGAAAGAGGACGTACGCATCCATCCCGTAGGTCTGCACGCGGTCGTTCGGCGACGTGCTCGCCTCGACGTACTCCGCCGCGTCACGGAGCGCGCGCGGGAAGAAGTCGACGCGATCGTACGCGGCGAGCCGCGTCGCGCTCTCGAGCGAGGCCTTGTCGCGCATGTCCGCGCCCGGCGCGTCGGGGTATGGGGCGATGCGTGCATAGTGCATCGAACGCATGCTGACGAGGCCGGCGGCGATCACGACGACCGCTCGCCACGGGAGCGCCGGCGAAGACCGCCAGAGCACGCCGATCGCGACGAGCCACGCGAGCGTCGTGCCGAGCGTGACCGGATGAAAGTGATACGGAAACCCTTTCCCTTGCGCGATCACCGACACGAGGCCGAGCACCGGCATGAGCGCGATCGGCAGCGTGCGTCGCGGGAGCTTGCCGGCGATGATCATCACGAGAAGCGCGAGCGACGTGAGCCCCGCGGTGAGCGACATCGTGTCGTAACCCGGCAGGCTCACGATCGCCCATGCAGGACGGGGCCAAATGAAGCGATACATCGTCGGCACGTCGACGAACGTGATTCGCATCCACGCCTTCACGTCGCCGTAGAGCACGAGAAAGAGAAGCGGAACGAGGAGGCCTGCAACGCAGCCTCCCGCGAAGACGACGAGCCGGCGTAGTCGATCACGCCACGTATCTCCACGCTCGACGAGCAGCGCGATCACCTGCGCCAAGGTGAAGAGGACGAACGTCGGCTTGCCAAGCCACGGGATCGCCGAGAGAGCGCCCGAGGCGGCGAGCATCCACGTCGCCCGCGATCGCACCCCGCGATCCGGCTTGCTCGTGATCGCCGCCTGCAGCGCCATCGCCACGATGACGAACCATCCGAGGAAGCTCTCGCGCTGCGCGCTGTCCCAAAATCCGTAGACGAGGTACTGCGCCGAGAGCATCACCCACGCGGCGAGCGCCCAAGGGATCGCGGTCGCCGCGCGCATGGTCTTCGTCGCTGAAGTTGTCGGAGGGGAAGCGCCGGCCATCGACGGCACGAGCGCGCCGGTGATCACGAAGGCGATCCCGCTGGCGAGGAGATCGAGGACGCGAAAGCGATGCTCGTCCTCACCACCGAGCTTCTGGAAGATCAGGTGCACCATCGCGATGACCGGACCGTTCACGTCACGCACGTCGCGGTAGAGCACGTCTCCACGCGCGACCGCCCAACCGACGTATTGGAAGATTCCTTGGTCGCGGCCGAGCGATGCCCACGACGCTTTCCATGTCGCAGCGCACACGAAGAGGAACGCCGGGAGCGCGATGACGAGCGCGGGCGCGGCCCCGAGCAGCGTCGTTCGACCAGGTCGGGCGGGTGCTTCACGCTCGTCCGCGGGCGAGGCGGTCGTGCTGGTGGCGGTGCCCTGAGGGCCTTCGTGAGGCGCGCGGGCCTTCGTCTTCGGCGAGCTCCGCCGACTCGATTCGTCTCCTGCTTCGTCTTCCGAGACCTCTTGCTGCGACGTCATGGACCGTAAGGCTGCTGCGGAGCCACACTACACGAGTCGTTGACACCGTGCGCAAAGGCCTGAATTTAGCCCTTTCCGAGGAATCCACAGAGCATCGGCCGTGCCATGGCTCGAGCATGAAGGGCTCGACTTCCGCGACGCCCATGGGCGAGAATTTGCTCACGCCGTGAGTGGGCGTCTGATGAGTCGTCGAGGACTGCGCTGTTGTTCCGAGTCGAGCTTGACTTGGAATCGTAACGAGCGACGCTAGGAGCGAGCGAAAGACCATGAACGAGCCGGTCCGTCGGTTGCCGTTGCCACACCACGATCGTGCAGAGAGAGCCCGCGGCTTCGCGGATGCACTCGGCGCTGCGAAGGGGAAGCACCTCCTCATCGCGCTCCGCGGTCATCCCGATCCCGACGGCATCGCCTCTGCGCTCGCGCAAGCGCACATCGCACAGCGGCTGGGCGTCGCGAAGACGACGATCTGCTACTGCCACGAGCTGAGCCACCGCGAGAACCGCGCGCTCGTGAAGCTGCTCAACGTCGAGATGAAGAAGACGAAGAACATCGTCGACCTCGTCGAGCCCGCAGACTTCGTTGGCCTCGTCGACGCACACGATGTCGATCCCGACATGGTGGGCGCCGATCAGATCGAGACGCTCACGATCGTCGATCATCATCGCGCGCATGCGCCGCCGCGCGCTCGCTTCGTCGACATGCGAAACGACGTCGGCGCCACGGCGACGATCTTCGTCGAGTACCTCCAAGAGCTCTTCCCTCTCTCGACCGAGAATGACGAAGACCGCCGCGTCGCGACCGCGCTCATGCACGGGCTCGCGACCGACACGGACGACTTCGCGCTCGCGCGTGCGACGGACTTCCGCGCCGCTGCGCAGCTCGCGGACATCTGCGATCGCGATTTGCTCCAAGATCTCTCGCGACGTCTGATCGCGCCGAGCGCGATGGACGTCATCGCGCGCGCGCTCGCGGCGCTGGTCGTGCGTCGTAACTTCGCGATGTCGGGCGTCGGGTTCGTCTCCGAGAGCGAGCGTGACACGATCGCTCAGGCCGCTGACTTCTTGATCCGACGCGAAGACATCGACACCGTCGTCGTGTTTGGCATCGTCGGCGAGCGCTTCATCGAAGGCTCGCTCCGCACGCACTCCCCGAGCGTCGACCCGGCGGTGTGGCTCGAGCAAGCGTTCGGTCACGACGAGCGCGGCAAGGCCTATGGCGGCGGCCGCCGCGACAAAGGTGGCTTCCGCATTCCGATCGGCTTCCTCGGCCGAGCCACCGATCGCGCGCAGCTCTGGGCGCTCGTCGAGCACGCCGCGAGGCAAGCGCTCCTGAAGCAGCTCGGTGAAGAGCAGCCGAACCCGTCGCTCGCGCAGACGTCGGGTCATCCGGCGAACTCGAACACGTAAGCCGAACCGCGCGAGCACCTCGTGCGAATCGGGTTCGTCGGACTTCCGCTCGCCGCGCTGCTCCTGCATGGCGACGGTCATGAGATCGTCTGGGCGGGGATCTGCCGCAAGGGCGCGCTCGGGACGCGTCGCCTCGTGAAGCGGCTCGGTTCGAAGAACGTCGCGATCGTCCCCGTGCTCGAGAAGCAAGAGCAGGCGATCCGCGATCGGAAGCCCGACCTCCTCGTCAGCTGGTTCTGGACGAAGCGCATCCCCGCGTCGATCCGTTCGATCGCGCCGCTCGGCGCGATCGGCGTGCATCCGTCGCTCTTGCCACGACATCGCGGGCCGGATCCGACGTTCTGGGCGATCGACGCAGGGGATCCCGAGACCGGCGTGACGGCGCACGTGCTCGACGACGACTACGACACCGGCGCGATGCTCGGACAGAAGCGTCTGCGGATCGATCCCGCTTGGAATTCGTGGACGCTCGCGAAGAAGCTCGATCGACCGTCGCTCGCGATCCTCCGCGAGGTCGTCGCGGCGTTCGCTCGTGGCGAGCCACCCGCACCCATCCCGCAAAACGAGAAGGAAGCGACGGCCGCGCCGCAGCCCGGCGACGATTTGCTCGAGCTTCGGTGGCGTGAGAGCTCCGCCGAGGCGATCGTTCGTCGCGTGCGCGCGTCGAGCCCGTGGCCAGGCGCGTTCACGGAGATCGGCGACGAGGTGGTGACGATCACGCGCGCCCGCGTCGCGGCCTCGGTCCCGCGTGCGATCGAGCCCGGCGAAGCGTTCGTCCGCCCCGAAGACGGCATCACCGTGAGGCTCGCCTCGAAGAAGACGACGACGAGCGTGTGCTCCGCGCGCACGAGATCGCAGCGCTGGTGAAGACCTAGCGCGATCCGTGAATCACGACACGACGCGAGGGCGCACGAGCGCGGCCCGCGTGGTCACCATCACGAAGCCGAGCCTCACGGCGTTGCGCTCCGTCGCGCCACCTGGCGCCGTCATCACGACCGCGACCTCCTGGCCACGCGCGATCCCGAGCCGAACACGGGCTCTAATGAGCGCGGCTTGAAGCCCGCGGCCGCGCTGCTCCTTTACGGTCACGGCGCCGTAGAGGGTGGTCATGCCGTCGCTCGACTCCGATCCACCGACCGCGACGATCGCGCCCGTCGTCGCGTCGCGTGCGACGAACGGGTCGGTCGTCTCGCCTCGCGCCGACTTCATCGTGAGGTCGTACGAGACGCGAAGAGGCGGGGTGTTGTCGGGTGCGAAACCTCGCTCTGCCGTGTCGACGAAGCCCTCGAGCGCTGCATCGTCCTGCTTGTCGACGCGTTCGATCGTCACGCCTTCGACCACGGGCTCTTCCGCGTAGATGCGCATCGTCTTGGCCTCTGCGAGCGGGAGCGCGAGCACCGACACGAAATGCTTCACGACGAAGCCGCGCGCGCCTGCCGCCTGAACGAGCGCAGGATGCGTGTACGGGCAGACCTCGATCGTGGCGTCGTCGTCGCGCGCAGTGAAGAAATCGATCACCTGATCGACCTCCGCGGCCGACGCCGGCCCCTCGAGGCCGATCGCGCAGGCGCGATTCACGTAGCCTTTCGGCCCTGCGTACGCCGCGAACCCATCGGCGACTGGGATCGACGTCGTCGCCAAGCGAACGGACGCCTCCGCCTGCTTCCGCTCGACGCGACGGGCGATCGATTCGTAGGTGAGAGGAGAGGGTAGGTGAGGCACGAAGCGAGACCTTAAGCATCGCCTCGCGTCCGTCACCCCCGCGCCGCACATCTAGGCATTTTCATTTTCGCGCGACCGGCGCGGGGCGCCTTCAGGTGAAGAGGCCGCCGAGACCGAGCACGAACGCGACGTTCGCGTCGCTCGGATCGTCGCGGAGCGTGAGGTTGTTGTGAACGCCACGCACGCCTCGAATGCCCGACGCGATCTCGCCTGCGAGCTCCTTCGATCGCCGATCGATCACGGTGCCGTCGAGGGTGATCATTCCTTCCTTCGCCGTGACCGTGATGTCGGAGGCGTCGAGATCGACGTGGATGTCCATCGCGCGATCGATGTCCTCGATGATGTGCGCGTCGGAGCGGAGCGTCTTCGGCTCGACATGGCCGATGTGGAGCGTCTCCTTGATGCGATCCCACAGCGACGGCTCGCTCAGCTTCGCGAAGAACGGGTCGTGGGCCATGTCGTGGTAGTTGAGCCACGGCCAGGCCTCGCGCTGCTGGATCGTCGGTGTGGTGTCCTCGTCGTCGTCGTCATCCTCACCTGCGTTGCTCAAATCCTCGACGCGCTTCGCCGGACGCACGTACGCGTAGCTGCCCTCGTCGGGATGGCGCTCGGGCCCAAGGCCGTAGCCTCGCTCGTCGACCTCGCCGTTTCGCGTGTACAGATCGCGCTGATCGTAGAAGACCGCGCCGATCTCCCATGGGCTCATGTTCTTCATGCGCTGGCGCGCCGTCTCGTGAAGGCGGTCGAGCCTCACGACCTCAGGGTCATCCTCGACCACGTTCGTGGTCTTCGCGGCGGTGGCGTAACGCTCGCGCTCGATTCGCCCAGCGCCGCTCAACTGCTTTTGTGCTTCGTCCCAATGATGATCCATGATGGCGGTGACCCTGCATGGAGCGAGCCTGTGAGCACGGGTCGTATGCGACCGACCTGAGACGAATTTGTGCGGGTATGTGCGGCCGCGAAACGGCGATGGGGGACCTCGTGCACGCGACGCAGGGTCGCGCGCCAGCCGGTGACTCCGCAGGCGCGTGACAGAAAGACACGGGCGACCGGTCGCGACGCAAAGGGCCATTTTGTGGCTCAAACGTGGCCTTTTGAGACGAGGGTTTGTTCGAAGAACCCGTTCGCCTACGATGCGTTTCGTGAGCGATCCCCTCTCGACTTCACGGACAGCGCGCGAAGCGCTTGCGCGCGGGCTCAATGCACTTCAAGCGGACCCCAGCGTTCCGCCTCAACTCGTCGATCTCGCCGCTCCGATCGCGCAAGCGATGGGCGCGTTGCATCAGCTCGAGAAGACAAACCAGCTTGCGCCGCATGCAGACGTTGCGCTTGGGCACATGCGTGGCGCGCTCGCGAAGCTGCAGGCCGCGGGGACCGGACATCCGGCGGTGCTCGCCGCGACGGACTCGGTCGCGCAGTCGATGTCGCTCGTCCACTCGCTGAGCAAGATGGCCAACGGACCCGCGGCAGCTCCGCCGGCACCTGCACCTCAAGCACCGCCACCACAACCACAGCCCGCGCAACCTGCGGCGCTCGCCGGCACCGTGAACCTCAACGCGGGAGGAGCCAATCCGCGTGGCGTGACGGCAGGTATGCCGGCGTCTCCGCCCGTCGCGCAGCCCGCGCCTGCGTTCCCACAACCGACGCCCCAACAGCAGCAGCTCGCGCATGCAGCGACAGCCGCGGCTCCTCCGCAGATGATCGCCCGCGATCCGTTCGCGGCGCCCCCGCAGCATCAGCAGCAGGCGCCTGTCCCGATGGGCGCGGCCGCGCCGCCTCCGGCCGGCAAGCCAGCGTCACCGAGCATGCCCGTGCCTGCGCCTCCGCGCGTCGGCAACGTTCAGCTCATCGTCGCGGACCTCGGCGCGCACAGCGCGACCAATTTCTACAAGGGCCTCTCCGGCAACGACATCATCGATCATGGTGGTCTCTTCGTCTCGACGTACGTGCCGCCGAAGATCGGCACGCAGATCCGCCTGAAGGTCTCTCTACCCGGCGGCTACGAGTTCGAGGCGAACGCGGTCGTGAAGTGGACCCGCGAGCAAGGCGACGACGCGACCCCAGGCTTCGGCGCGCAGTTTACCGGGATCACCCCGGAGGCACGCCAGCTCGTGTATCGCTACGTCCGCAACCGCGAGCCGCTCTTCCACGACGACTTCTAGTCGTACGTTCGAAACAGATCCTCAACGACGGCGGCGGCGCCGCGCGACCTTCGCGGTTCGTCCGGACACGGTGAGCTCACGAAGCTCGCCCTGCATCGCCTGCGCGAAGAGGACGCGCACGCCTTCCATGATGAGCGGACGCAGCTCACGCGCGCCCTTTGCGTGGTCGATCTCGGCGACGTCGTCATCGTCGATGCGCGAGATCACGAGCTCGGTGAGCTCCTTCGCTGCCTTGCCGATGTAGCGCTCGAGGATAGCCTTGGCTCGCACGACGTCATCGATGTCGACGCCCGCGGACTCGAGGCGCGCGCAGATGGAGAGCATCGCTGGGCTCGGGACGAAGAACACGTTGCCGCGTCGTTCGACGAGCTTGCCGCGGACGAGATCGTTGATGAGCGCCGGCCGCTTGCGACCTGCAAGCTCGTAGAGCTCCGCTTCGCTGACGGTGACGGGCTGATCGTTCGCCCATGGCTCTTGAAGCTGGGCCTCGAGGCCAAGCCACTCGCCGATGTCGAGCTCGCCGCGATCGATCCGCGAGACCAGCTCGCGGATCGCCTCGATGCGAAGGCCGCGGTCTTGAAGCGACGCGATCAGCTCGAGGCGCTCGAGATGCGGCTTGCCATAGAAGGCGACGCGACCCTTGATGATGGGCTTCGGAAGGACACCCTTCGATTGGTAGAAGCGGATGGTGCGGCTCGGCACCTGGGACACGCTCGCGAGATCGTCGATCGTGTACTCGGCGCCCGCGCTCTCATCGCTGTCTGCGTCAGGTGTGTTCGAGGTCATCGGATCGTCCGAGGCGACCGCTGGCTCGCTCTCGGCCGCGTTTGCTTCGAATACCGAAGAGGGACTTAGCAGGATCATGGCAGTACGTCAGCTCGTTCAGCTCATCACGCGCATCGCATTGCGCACGACGGTGGTGGTGTTGGGGGCTTGGTGAGAGAGCGCTCCGATGTGCGCGAAGGCCTTCTTCAAGGTCGCGCCCCAGCTCGCCGTGTTGTAGCGAACGCCATGCTCTTCACAGGCGGCGCGGACGCGCGGCGCGACCTCGCGAAGCCGCTCGGGCGAGAGCTTCGGGAAGAGGTGGTGCTCGATCTGCCGGTCGAGGCCGCCGCAGAGAACGCTCAGCGCATAGCGAAGAGGTCGGGGCGCCCAGGGCGCGGGCTCGAAGTTGTTCGTCGCCTCGACCTGGCGTGCGTACCACGCGCCTCGACCGTTGGCCTTGTCGCCTTCGGGGTAGTGCGCCACGTCGTGGCCGACGTGTCCGCAGAAGATCGTCGCGGCCGAGTAGAGATCGCGCATCACCTCGGAGAGCCAGTTGCCGAGCAGCACCTTCAGCGCGCCGAGGCCGCCGCCCATCGTGAGCCCTGCGAGGAGCGGAAAGAGACCGTACTCGCGCGCGTAGTAGGGCAGGTACTTTCGGAGCGCGTGCCAGTGCGCACGAAGCACCGTCTTTCGCGAGCGATCGGCGAGGAAGTCCATCCCGCCGCGGCCGTTGCCGGTCCACGCGTCGGTGACGCCGGTGAAGTGCAGGTTCATCAGGAACGCGAAGTTGGGAAAGAGGAACCCGAGCGCGAAGGGGACCTGGAAGCGATGCGCGCGGTTCCAGGGCGTGTCTTCGGTGAGCCGGATCGGACCAAAGTGAATGTCCGGGTCTTTGCCGGCGACGTTCGTGTTGCCGTGATGGCGGACGTTGTGCCCGTAGCGCCATGACGTCTCGTCGATCGGCACCTTCCAGTCGAACGTCGAGGAGTGAAAGCCCGTCTTCTCGCCGAAGCGGTCGTAGGCGCCGTGAAGCGCGGTGTGACCGATCTCGGTGGCCTCGAGCTGCTTGTGCAAGAAGAGCGCGAAGACGCCGACGGAGAAGCCGATCGGCTCGAAGCTGAAATGGAGCGTCGTGCGACCGATGACCTCCATCGTGCGCGAGAGCCACCGAAGGCGGCGAACGCGCGTGAGATCCGCAGGACCGACCTCTGCCTCGATGTCGCGTTTGATCTGATCGATCGCGATCCCGAATCGCTTGAGGCGAGCCTGATCGCTGTCCTCCGTCGCCGGCGAAGAAGGAACAGAAGAAGCGGATGATGAGCCACCCGGCGGGGTGGTGGACAAAGCGTGCATGGATGAATGCCTCCCGCGGTCGAGCGGTAAGGGCGCTCTTCGCACCCGAGAATGTCACGTCGACCGGTGCTACACTTATGACCGTTACAGTAAACGATGTCAAGGTGCCCGCTGTCCGATTCTGATCCTTCGCCCCAAAAAGGCGGAAAAAACGGGGGGGGTGCCCCGATCAGCTGGCGCAGAGCGCGCGCGGATCGTCCGTCATCACGCCGTCGGCGCCCATCGCGAAGAGGCGGTCGGCCTCCGTCTTGTCGTTGATCGTCCAGAAGTCGACGCGCACGCCGGCGGCATGCAGGCGATCGATCGCGCGCTGGCTGGCGAACGAGACGCCATAGGCGCGCCTCGGGACCTGCGCGGCGTGCCCATCGACCCGAAGCCATCGGAGCGCGCTCTTCGGCACGAACATGATGCGCGCGAGCTCCTTGGCCGAGAGCCCCGTCTCACCGGTGTACCCGAGATCGCGCGCGCGCCTCAGGTTCTCTGCCGAGAAGCTGGCGATGCGAACGCGATCTTCCGCGCGCGCCGATCGGATCGCGCGAACGAGCGCCGGGATCATGTCGGGCTCCGTCTGCTTGGCGTCGACGTTGAAGAGCACGCCGGGAAACGCCGCGAGCGCGTCCTCGAGCAGCGGGATGCGGTACGGCCCATGCGGCGCGCTCCTCACGCCAGGCCTCGGCTCGAACCGCGCGCCCACGTCCCATCCTCGAAGCTCGCTCCATGTCACGCTCGCGATCGCGCGCTTCACGCCCGCCATGCGCTCGCCGATCGCGTCGTGCGAGAGGACGACGCGCCCATCGCGCGTCATGTGCGCGTCGGTCTCGATCGCGCCCACGCCGAGCTCGAGCGCCAGCGCGAATGACTCGATCGTGTTCTCGGGCAGCTCGAGGCTCGCTCCGCGGTGCGCGTAGACGAGTGGGCTCTTCGCGAACGGCCTCTCGATCGCGAGCGGGATCTGGCTCGACCTCTTCATAGTCACGATCCCGACCCTAGCGCGCCTGATGCCTTCGGTCCCGGGCTCACGCATCAGGTCGCTTCATTTGTGTCACGAAGACGCACGAGACAAAGCATCCCCGATGGCTCGCCTCCTATCCGCCTGTTCCCTCTGCCTATGTGCCTTCGTCGTGACGGCTTGCGAGACAGAGGTGGACCCCGGAGAGAGCTGCTTCCCCTCGCTCTGGAGCTCGCCGAAATGTAGCGAGGGCTACGTCTGCCGAGATACCGACTGGACATGCATCCAGGATCCGAACGACTCGTCCTCCGAAGGCGACGGCGGACGCGACGAAGCCAGTCACTGAACGCTTCGTCCGGCGTCAGGCCCGGTCTTCGTCGTGCACTACGCTGTCTCCTCGGAGAGGCCCATCCACAGGTGCGCGGCGGCGTAGGCGCGCCACGGTCGCCAGCTCGCCGATCGCCTCTCGAGCGCCGCCTCACTGATCCCGAGGAGCGCTTTGCGTAGGCCGAGGTCGCCTGCGGGGAACGCGTCGGGCCAGCCGAGCGCGCGCATCGCGATGTACTCGGCCGTCCACGGACCAATGCCATGAAGCGAGAGGAGCGCGGCCTTCGTCTTCTCCGGATCCGCTGCGCGGTCGAGGACGACCGTTCCATCGGCGACCGCGACGGCGAGGCCGCGGAGCGTCTTCGCGCGCGATCGCGTGAGGCCAAGCGCCCCGATCTCGCTCTCGGACGCGTTCGCGAGGCTCGCGGCATCGGGGAACGCATGCATCGGCGTCTCCGAGAACGGCGCGGTGATCTTCTTCGGGATCGGTGCCCCGAAGCGCGCGACGAACCGCGAGGCGATCGTGAGCGCGGCGGCGACGCTCACCTGCTGCCCGAGCACCGCACGTGCGGCCCATTCGAACGGATCGAACGCGCCCATCACGCGGAGCGCGGGCCGCTTGCGGATGCGCTTTTTCAGCTCCGGATCCTTCGCGAGGTGGGCGCCGATGCGTGACGGATCCGAGTCGGTGTCGAACAAGCGCCGCGCCCGCGTCGCGATCGTCGCGAGCATCGGCGCGAGGGAGGGGGAGACATCGACGACGATCGCGCTGCGATCCGTCGCGGCGTGGATCGAGACGATGCCGGTCTTGCCGTGAAGCGAGGTCGCCCGGCGGTACGTCATGTGCTTCGACACCGGGTCGGCGGCGACGATCTCCGCGCCGCGAACGGTCCGTGCGCGCAGGAACGAGAACGCAGGCGCCGGGTCGAACGGTGGCCGCACATCGAGCACGATCCGTGGTCCGTCGGGCGTGAGCTTCGACGTCGGGCGGCGCACCTCGGACGGCGTCATCCGCTGATGCTCGCGGTACGCGGCGTTGAAGCGACGCACGCTCGAGAAGCCGCACGCGAACGCGACCTCGGTGATCGGGAGAGACGTGCCGAGCAGCAGCTCGCGCGCGAGGGCGACGCGCCGCGACAGCGCGAGCTCGAGTGGCCCGATCCCGAGCTCGTCTTGCATCGCGCGCCGGAGATGGCGCGACGACGATCCGAGCGACGCCGCGAGGTCCTCGACGCTCCCTTCGTTCAGCGCACCTTCGTCGATCCGATGCATCGCGAGCGCGACGAGGCGGGAGACGGCGTCGACGCTCGATTGCCCCGGCGCGCGCTCCGGCCTGCAGCGGAAGCATGCGCGGAAGCCCGCCTGTTCTGCCAAGACGGCGCGAGGAAAGAACACGCAGCGATCTCGCCCCGGCGTCCGCGCGCGGCAGACGGGGCGGCAGTACACGCCGGTGGTCTTCACGCCGACGAAGAACGCGCCGTCGAAGCGGGCGTCGTGCGCGAGCATCGCTTGGTAGCACGCGTCGCCGTCGAGCGTGATGTCCTGACGAGGAGACATTTCCTGCTCTCTTAGCCCCGCCGGCCGCTTCGCGCTGGTCGTTTTCGGACATGGCAGCGAGATGGCGCGCCCGACCGTAGGAGAACGCGGCGCCGCCGTCGTGCATCCTGGGCGGACCGCGTATTTCGCGCCGGAGACGCCGGCATCGCATGGCAATCCGGCGCGCGTCGGCGGTATAGTGCCTGCCGCAATGTCCTTGTATGAGCGCCTCTTCCCACGCTTCCGTCCGAAGCGTGAGCTCAGGCCCCAGGGCAGCGGAGCCGGATGGGGCGCTCGCGTCACGTGGCTCGGCACCGCCGGCTTTCAGATCGAGTCGAAGGAGGCGACGCTCCTCATCGATCCGTTCATCACCCGCCCGGGCGCGTCGCGGATCGCCCGCCCGTTCATCCCCGACGACCTCGCGATCGCGCGCCATGTCCCGCGTCGCGTCGACGCCGTGCTGTGCGGCCATAGCCATTTCGATCACGTCGCCGACGCGCCGCGGATCGCGAAGCTCACGAAGGCGAAGCTCGTCGGGTCCGAGTCCACGTGCGCATGGGGACGCGCCGAAGGCCTCGAGGAGAGCCAGCTCGTGCGGATCTCACCGCGAGGCGCCGAGATTCGCTTTGGCGACATCGAGGTGAGGTTCGTGCCGAGCCGCCACGGAAAGGTCCTGTTCGGGCGTGTCCCGTTTCCGGGAGACGTGCATGGCGTGCCGCGCACGCCGAAGCGCATCTGGCATTACCGAATGGGCGGCGCGTTCGGCATCCTCGTTCGCGCGCCAGGCGTCACGATCTACCACAACGGAAGCGCGGACCTGATCGACGCCGAGCTCGAAGGCGAGCAAGCCGACGTGCTCCTCGTCGGGATCGCGGGACGCAAGAGCACCGAGAACTACGTCGGGCGCCTCGTCTCGGCGCTCTCACCCAAGCTCGTCGTCCCCACGCATCACGACGCCTTCTTCGCGCCGCTCGAGCGTGGTGTCCATCTGCTCCCCGGCATCGATCTCGAAGGCTTCGTCTCGGAGGTCTACACGCGGCTTCCCGACGCGAGCGTCATCACGCCGGACTACAAAGAGCCGATCTGCGTCCCGCCCGACGATGCGCGTGGGGCGGTGCTCGCCGCGAGCTGAGCTGAGCGAAGTCGAGCTGAGTGAGCCGCACGCGAGTTTCCCAGTGACCCGTCACGATTGCCCTCACCGACCGCGACTCCGAATGGCGAAGGCGGCGTCGCTCGCGTTTCTTTCGCTGCTCGCGCTCGTCGTCGTGTTCTTTCGAGGGGGCGAGCCGAAGCAGGCCGAGGCGGCGTTCGATCCGAACCTCTACTGGTACACGATCGAGACGGAGCACTTCCGCGTCACGTACCACACTGGCCTCGAAGAGGTCGGCCAGCACGTCGCGAACGTCGCCGAGAACATTCACCATCACATGGTGGAGGCGATGGCCTACGAGCCCACGAAGGACAAGACCGAGATCGTCTTGTCCGACACGGCCGAGAGCGCGAACGGCTCGGCGTCGGCGCTGCCGTTCAACGCGCTGCGCCTGCTCGTGACGTCGCCGGAGGATTTCTCGCCGCTCGGTGACGTGGACGATTGGTACCTCGAGCTCGTGACGCACGAGTACACGCACGTCCTCCACACCGACAACATCCACGGGATCCCCGCGATCGTGAACGCGGTGCTCGGCAAGACACTGGCGCCGAACCAGGTGCAGCCGCGATGGATCCTCGAAGGGCTCGCCGTCTATCAAGAGACGGCGCGAACGAGCGGCGGCCGCCTCCGTAACTCGATGTGGGACATGTTCATGAGGGCCGACATCCTCGAGAACAACGTCGCGTCCCTCGACCAGATCTCGAACAGCGTGCGCCGCTGGCCGCAAGGAAATCTCTTTTATCTTTATGGGTCGTACTTCGTCGACTGGATCGCCCAGACCTACGGCGAAGACGCCTTTCGCAAGGTCTCCCGCGACTACGGCGCGCAGCTCATTCCTTGGGGCATCCAGCGATCGATCCGGCGCGCGACCGGCAAGACCTACGACGAGCTTTATCCTGCGTGGATCGAGAGCTTGAAACGTCGTTATGCGGATCAAACGGCGGCCGTGCGAAAGGCGGGGCTACGCGAAGGAAAACAGCTTACGCACCACGGCCAGGTAGCGCGGTATCCGCGCTGGATCCCGGCGAACGCGTGGCCTGAGCACAAAGGCGGACTACTCTACTATCGAGACGACCAGCATTTCCGTACTGGGCTTTATGCGCTCGACATCGACCGCGACGCCAATGGGGCGGTGAAGCACGCGGACGAGAAACACTCTGACTTGGTGGCGCGAACGAACACCGAGTCGTTCGCGAGCTTCATGCCCGATGGGTCGCTCGTCTACAGCGCAGCGGACTTCTATCGCAACTATCTCCTCGCGGGCGATATCGAGCGCCTCGAGCCGGGCGAGAAGAGCACGTACGGGCTCGGTGACGGAAAGCGGACGCGGCTCACGCGCCCGATCATGCGCGCGGCCGACCCCACCACGTCGCCCGACGGCCGGCGCGTCGTGTTCACGGAGAATCACTCCGGCACGCGGTCGGTTCACATCGGCGATCTGACGCCCGAAGGCATCGTGAACGTCAAGGCGCTCGTGCCGACGGCCTTTCTGGAGCAGGCGTTCACGCCGCGCTTCTCTCCCGACGGCAACTACGTCGCCTACAGCGTTTGGAAATACGGCGGCTACCGCGACATTCGCCTCGTCGACGTTCGCGATGGCACCTTCAAGGAGATCACGAGCGATCGCGCGGTCGACGGCAATCCGTCGTTCTCTGCGGACGGGCGCCTCCTCTACTTCCACAGCGATCGCACGGGCATCACGAACGTGTATGCCTACGAGCTCGCGACCGGGAAGCTGAAGCAGGTCACGAACGTGACGAGCGGCGCCTATTCGCCCGAGGCCTCGCCGGACGGCAAGACGCTCGCGTACGTGGGGTACAGCACGCGCGGCTTCGACATCTTCGCGATGCCGATCGACGAGAGCACGTGGCCGGATGCCCCTGCGTACGTCGACGAGCATCCGCCGATGCAGCAGCTGAAGAAGCGCCATTGGGAGCCGAAGCGCTATTCGCCCTGGCACACGATCGTGCCGCGCCGCTACAGCCTCCAGATCACCGAAGGCAGCTTCGGGCGCGTCGTCATCGTGAACGCGGCGGCCACCGACATCACGGGGATCCACAGCGTCGCGGCGAGCTCCATCGTCGAGGTCGAGAAGCCCGAGCTGCAAGGGTCGATCGGCTACACCTACGGCGCGCTTCCCGTCGACTTTGCGGTGTCGGCGTTCCGCACGATCAGCCCGCGCGGAGGCTACGCGCTCGGCAACTACCGGCCCACGGTCGTGCAAGAGACCGTCGGCGGTGCCACGTCGCTCATCTACGGTCAGCCTCACGCGTACGACTCGCGTAGCTACGTCTTCTCGCATTCGATCGCGCGCGTCGGCGCCGAGCTGCCAAAGCCGATCGACAAGCTCGATCCGTACGAGACGCCGTCGTATCCGACACGCGGCCTCTCGAGCACGATGCACTTTGGCTATTCGTTCACGAATGCCGAGCGCTACCTGTGGAGCGTGGGCCCAGAGCGAGGCTATTCGTTCTCGTTTGCGTTCGACTTCACCGACCCTGCGATCGGTAGTCAGTTCGCCGGGTTCGCGTCGAACGCGGACTTTACGACCTATCTCCATATGCCTTGGCTGAAGCACCACTCGCTCGCGCTTCATGCCGGCACGGGCACGAGCGGCGGCAATTTCCCAGGCCGCGGCGCCTTCTTCATCGGATCGTTCGTCGACCTCCCCGTCGTCGACACGATCCGCGATCTCCTCATTCAAGGAGGTATCACGCTACGTGGTTATCCCTCCGTCGCGGAGGCGGGGCGTAGCTACCTGTTGTCGAATGCGGAATATCGATTCCCGATCGTGAACATCGACAGGGGCGACTCGACGCTACCCTTCTTCGTCAATCGCATTTCTGGCGCCGCGTTCATCGATTACGGGAGCGCGTTCGACAATTTCGCGGATTCGCGCTTCAAGACGGGCGTGGGCGGAGAGCTCTGGTTCGACGCGATCTTCGGTTATGTCGCGTCGTTCACGTTTCGACTCGGTTATGCGCGCGGCCTCTCGAGCCTCGGAATGGATAAGATCTATTTCGTCGCCGCCGTACCCTATTGACGGATCAAGGCGCCGTCGGCGAGTCGGTCGTCACGCCCGCGCCAAACCACACGATGCCGGCGCCCGCGTCGTCTTTGGCGTCGAAGGCGAGCACGGACTTGCCGGTGGTGATGTCGATCTCGTAGATGCCACCCGTATCGGTGAATCCATAAGCCTTGCCTGCCCAGAAGCCGAGGCCGAAGAAGCCTGTTTGGCCCGTGTCACCGATGATGCGTTTCATCGTGCCCGTCGTCGGATCGATCTCGGCGAGGAGGTTGTTTCCCGAGCCGGCGTCGCCGGTGAGCACCTTGATCGCGCCGTACGTCTTGCCGTTGTCGCGTGCGAGCGAGATGAAGTCTCCGGCTAACCCATATTCGTTACCGTCGGGAGAGACGGGCGGATTGAGGTTTTGCAGATCGGACATCGCGCCGTTCGTCAAATCGATCCGCGTGTAGATCGTCGCGTCGTTGAACTGGTCGTACGCATAACCCACGAGCGCTTCTTGCGTCGGATCGACGGTGCCGAGGGGTACGAACGAGAGCGAGTTTGGGTATGAGTTGACGGGCATCAGCGTCGCGTTGACGACGGTGCAGTGGCCGCTCGTCGCGTCGACCTTCAAGAATCGATAGAACGTGGTCGCGTACATCTGACCGGTGCGATCGAGCGCGATGTCGAGGACGGAGTCGTCACCGTCGCCCACGCCGCCGGTCGGCACGCAGTCGAATTTGCCGACGAGCGTGAGCGTGTTGGCGAGCGGATCGAAGCGGTACAGCGTGTCGCGGGTGTGGGCGTAGATTCGCCCCGGCGGCTTGCCTCCGTCCGGGAGCGGAGGGTCGGCGCCGTCGGGGACATCGCCTGAGCTACTGCCGCCATCCTTCGTCGTAGGCTTCTTGCCCGCGTCGTCGTCGGACCGCGCGTCGAGCCCGCTGCCTGTAGGGGTGGAGTCGCTGCAGGCGACGAACGAGGCGGCCCCGAAGACCGCCGAGAAGAGGAAGAGAGAGGCGAGCTTGCGCATGGGAGTCGAAGGAGGCTCCTCAAGCATACGATGCGTTGGCGTGATGCGCCGCTGGTGCTCTCGTGATCCATTCGCGTATTCTGGCGAGCCCGCATGCCTCGGCAGGACGTCCTCGGACCAAAAGCGACATCCGAGCGCTCGATCATCTTTTGCGTCGGTGCCGTTCAGTTCGTGAACATCCTCGACTTCATGATCGTGATGCCGCTCGGGCCGGACTTCGCGAAGGCGCTCGACATCCCGCTCTCGCATCTCGGATACGTCGGCGGCAGCTACACGGCGGCGGCGTGCGTCTCGGGCGTCGCGGGCGCGTTCTTCCTCGATCGCTTCGATCGGAAGAAGGCGCTCGGCGTCGCGATGCTCGGCCTCACGCTCGGCACGCTCTCGGGCGCATTCGCGACAGGCCTCACGACGCTCATGCTCGCGCGCGTCGTCGCTGGTGCGTTCGGCGGGCCTGCCACCTCGTTGTCGTACTCGATCATCGCCGATGTCATTCCGGTCGAGCGGCGCGGCAAGGCGATGGGCGCCGTGATGGGCGCCTTCTCCGTCGCTTCGGTGCTCGGCGTCCCGGCGGGGCTCGAGCTCGCGCGGCAAGGGTCGTGGAAGCTCCCGTTCATCGCCGTCGCTGTCCTCGGGGCCGCGCTCGGCACGTTCGCGCAAGCGGTGTTGCCGCCGATGTTCGGTCATCTCGCGCACGCGCGTGCACGCACGATCGGCAAAGACCTCCTCGGGCTCATTCGACGAGACGTAGCGCTCGCGCTCTTGACCACGTTCGTGCTGATGGCGTCGGGCTTCGTGCTCATCCCGAACATATCGGCTTATCTACTTGGTAATCTGCATTACCCGCGATCCCGCCTCGGGCTCCTTTACCTCGCTGGCGGCGGCGTAAGCTTCTTTTCGATGCGCTTCGTCGGCAAGCTCGTCGACACGCAAGGCTGCGCGCGTGTCGGCACGGTCGGCGCGGTCTTCGTGTCGATTATCGTCTATCTGGGCTTCGTCTGCTTTCCGCCCATCTTGCCGCCGATGGCGTTCTTCGTGTGTTTCATGATCGCGATGTCGTTTCGCAACGTCGCGTACAACACCTTGATGAGCCGCGTCCCGAGCGCCGACGAGCGCGCGCGGTTCTCTTCGATGCAGTCGGCGGTGCAGCACCTGGCGGCGTCGCTCGCGGCGTTCGCGTCGTCCGAGATGCTGTCGGAGGTCGCCGTCCCTGGCTACGAGAACAAAGCGCTCGTTGGGATCCCGCGGGTCGCGATGACCTCGATCGCGCTCGGCATCGTCATCATCGGCCTCTTCTGGGTCGTCGAGAGCCACGTCAAGCGAGCGGCCTCGCAGCGCGCGAGCGGTCCGCCGGCAGCGGTGAAGCCGAAGCAAGCCTGAGCGCGGAGACACATTAGAAGACCTCGGAGCGATCGGGCGCTGGCGCTTGCGGTCTCGGCGGCTCCGCGCTTGGCTCCGCGCGCTTCGGCGCGACGGGCGCCGTGGGCGGCGCACTCGGAAGGATCGTCGGCGGAGACGCGGCCGTCTTCGCGATCACGGGTGCGGGCTCGGGGAGGGGGATGGCCTCACGTGCCTCGACCGGCGCTCCTTCCTGCGAAGAGGTAGAAGGGGAGGCGACAGAGCCGACCTCCGCGCGCTCGGTCCTTGGCGCGGGGTCGAGCCCGAACCAGACCGCGCTCCCGACGGCGCCGAGAAACGCGAGCAGCCCGAGCGCGACTGCCGCGCGCACCCACGGCCTCTTCGAGGGAAGGCCGGCCGCGTGGAGGCCGTCGTCCTTTCGCGACGCGCGTCGTTCTCGCGGCTCGCGCGAGGCGTCGAGACGTGATCCCGATCCGTACGCCTCGTACAGCTCGTCGATCATGTCGTTCGTGGCGGACGCCTCGGGCTCGTGCTCTTCGCTTCGGACGACGACGAGCGGAGGCGGCAAGGAGATCTTCACCATCGGCGCGGGCGTCGCGCGTTCGCTTCGCTCTCCGAGCTCGCCGGTCTTCTCGAACGCACGCGCGAAGGCGACGGCGGACTGAAAGCGCTCTTCGATGCGCGGTGCGAAGGCCTGCTCGAACAGCTCGCCGACCTTGGGCGGCAGATCGGGGCGGTAGGTGTGGATCGGGATCTGCTCGACGATGTGGATCCGAAGAAAGAGCTCCTCGATCGTCTCCCCATCGAAGGGAAAACGCTGCGTGAGCAAGTGATAGGCGATCACGCCGAGCGCCCACACATCGGCGCGATGATCGATCGCGTCGGCGCGAGCTTGCTCGGGGCTCATGTAATCGGGCGTCCCGAGGAGAAAGCCGCCCATCGTCGCATGCGTGCGCGCCGCCTTCGCGATCTCGCCGCCGATCCTGCCTGCGAGCACGTCCTCTTCGACCGGAAGGCGGCGCGCCGAGCACGAGCGCATCTTCGCGATGCCGAAGTCGAGGATCTTGATCAGCGCGCGGCCATCTTCGTCCACCGTCACGAACACGTTCGACGGCTTCAGGTCGCGATGCACGATGCCGTCGGAGTGGGCCACCGCGAGCGCGCGTGCGATCTGGTAGAGGATCGGCACCGCCTTTCGAACCGAGAGCGGTCCGGTGCGCGCGAGGCGCGCGTCGAGCGACTCCCCCTCGAGCAGCTCCATCACGAGGTAGGCATAGGGACCGTCCTCGCCATGATCGGTCACCGACACGATGTGGCGGGTCTTTCGCGAGAGCTGCGCCGCGACGCGCGCCTCGAGCAAGAAGCGGCTGTCGGTCTTCGAGCCGTCGTCGTGCGTGCCGTCGCGCATCACCAGCTTGATCGCGACCTCTTCGCCGAGCGAGAGATGACGGGCGGCCCACACCTCGCTCGTACTTGTTGGCGATGCGCATGCCCGCGTGAAGGCCGGCGGGCGGTACCGGCGTGTTCGAACGTGCCTCTTCGACACGCTCCTCGAGCGCCGCGCCCTTCGCCGGCGGTGGTGGCAACCCAATCGTCGTCTTCGTCGCCGATCCCTCGAGCTCCATCTCCATTTTTCAAGTATACCTATCGGGATGAATTACGCCACACCCCAGCTTCACCTGTAGGGTAGAGGGGTGCCTCTCACGTCCCCGCGCGCCCGGAAAATCATGGGGATGCTCTTCATCCTCCTCGTGGTCGCGGCGGCGGCGCATTATGGGACATGGAGGCGCGAGCCGCGGTTCGTCCTCGCGCTCGAGTCGATCGGCGGCGGTCGCGCGATCGTGTGCAGTCGCTCGCGAGACGAGCTCTGGGCCTCCGCGACGTCGATCGGCCTCTTCGATTCACGCACCGGCTGGGTGTGGAGGCAGTCGCTGCCGCCCGACCCCGCCGACGTCTGGATCGACGAGCACGCCGCCGTCCTCGCGCGCACCGCGACGCGCGAGGGCCTCCTGGTCCAAAACGGACGCGTGATCGTACGCGTCCCGAGCGACGCTTATTGGACGAAGGCGATCGTGTCCGCGTATGCGATCGACGACGGCAAGCTCCTCTGGCGAACGACGATCGACGAGCACGGCAGCGGCGACTCGTTCCTCGACGTCATGCCTCTCGCGGAAGGGGGCAACGACAAGCTGCTCGTCGGCAACGGGATGGGCATGTCGGCGATGGACTCGGCGACCGGCAAGGTGCTCTGGCACGCCACGTTCGAGTGGCAACAGTACGTGACGGCCTCGTCATCCCGCGGTTCGGTGATGACCGGCGACAGCGGCAACCGAGCATGGATCACCGATCTCGAGACGGGAGCGATGCAATCGCAAGGCACCGACGGACGATCGTGCGTCGCCGGCGGTGAGCTTCTCTTCTTCGACTACGCGGACAGCGATCATCCGCGACTCATGGCGCGTCGACTCGCTGATGGCAGCGTGCGTGTCGCGGTCGCCGCGCTCGCGTTTCCGGAGAAGGAGGTGCGGTTCTCGCTCTGGGGATGCGGTCGCTACCGAGATCGCACGCTCCTCATGCTTGGCTTCGCGCTCGACGCGCCGGAGGCGATGCTCGAGGTGGACCTCGCCGCGGGGCGTCAGCTGGAGATGACGCGCCTGCGACCGAGGTCGAGCATCTCGACGGACGCTACCGAGCAGCATCGTGTCAACGCGCAGCTCCCAGAGAATGCCCCGTGGACCGGCGAGCTCCCTCGTTACGTCCCGCTCCTTCTCTGGCGTGAGGGCGGCTCGCCGTCGCTCGTCGTCTTCGACCTCGAAGAGCGGCGCGCCGTTCGGCAAGGGCCGCCGAGCATGGACCTCGACCATGCGTTCGTCATGAAGCATGGCGGCTCGTTCACGATCTCCGCCGAGAGCGAGACGAAGCACACACGCGCCCGGCTCGACGGGAGCACGGGACTCCTCACCGGCGCGGCGTGCACGGCGAAGAAGCTCGCGCCGATGAGGCCGTTCGACCGCCATGGCGACGAGCTCTGGCTCCACACGAGCGAGGCCGGAATGCCGATCGCGATGTTGCGCGGCGACACGCTCACGCCCGCCTTTGCCACGAAGCTGCCTGTCGAGGACTGCCGGGTCCAAACGGAAGCGGCCTGGTTCGGGCCTCGATAGCGAGGACCTCCAGCCGATTTTGCGATGCCGCGTCGCGGCATGAGGCAGGAGACAAAGCCTCGGCCGCCATGTGCTAATTCAGCTGCGTGATGACCGAGCCCCAGCCCAGCACGCAGGCGAAGCAGGAGCCAAAAGAGCTCGAGCGCGACGCCGATCACGAGGCGCGCGCGCTCGCTGCGATTCGAAGCGCGGCGCGCTCGGTGCCCTTCTACGTGAAGCAAGCCGGCTTCTCCGAGCTTGCGCAGCACGACGGATCGCTCGCCGAGGTGCTCGCGAAGCTCCCGCTCCTCACGCGCGATCGGATTCGGCCGACGCTGCCGAAGCAGTGGTTCCCGGAAGGCCGAGACGCGAAGACCGAGCTCGCGTCGGGCGCTGTGACGGTGATCGAGGTCGGCGTCGCGGAGTCGCGCGTGCGTGCGCTGTTCTCGTCGTCTTGGTGGCGTGAGCAAGAGCGTCGCGCGCTCGCGATTCATCCACGCGCGAGGAGCGCGTACCGCGGCGAGATCGGGTCGTTTCGCGACGCGGTGCTCTGGGTGCCGGAGCGCGGCACCGGATCGTGCGGCTCGGGCGATCCGTCGTACGAAGAACGACTCGAAGGCGTCCGCCTCCACTTGAACTCGCGGCAAGACCCCACGTTCTGGACTGAGCCCGTGATGACGCGGATGCTCGACGAGGTCTCCGTGCACGAGACGACGGCGCTCTTCGCCGATCCGTTCTACTTGGATGTCCTCGCGCGCCATGCGGCGATCCTGAATCGACGCCTCGACGTGATCGGGTTCGTCGCCACGACGCGAGCGCGCGCGACGGCGGCGCATCGCGCTGCGTTGGCGCGTGTCTACCTGGGCACCGTCATCGATGTCCTCGGCGCACGTGAGGTCGGCACGCTGTTCGTCGGGAGCGACGACGGAAAGATGCATCATGCACCCTTCACGACGCACGTGGAGCTCCTGCCCGCCAAGGTGGAGACGCCCGGCGCGAAGGACCTCGCGCTCGTCGTCGTGACCACCATCGCGCGCGACGTCCAGCCGCTCGTGCGCTACGTCCTCGGCGATCTGGTTCAGGTCGTGGCGGGCGAGGCCTCGCGTTACACGACGGTGCCGCCGATCACCTCGGTCGAAGGCACGATCGACGACGCGCTCATCCGGCCCGACGGCGCGATCGTGACGGCCGGCGCGATCGACCGCGCCCTCGACGGCGCGCCGCGCGGGTATCAGGTCACGCAGACGTCGCCCACCGAGGTGGAGATCGAGCTCATCGGGAGCTCTCCGGCCGCGGCAGAGGAGGCGCTTGCGCCGCTGCTCGCTGGCATGAGGGTCAGCGCCCGCAATGTCACAGCGATCGGCGCCGAGCCGAATGGCAAGTACCGCACGAGCAAGCGGCGAAATGTTCCGCTTTCACTATCGGCCGTCTTCGAGAAGTGCGATTGAGAAAGAGAAGTCGAGACCATCATGAAAGACCACATCAACGCCCTCGCGTCGAAGGTCCGTTCGCAGATCCCGCTGCTGAGTCGAGAGCTCGGCGGCAAGCCGCTCGTCTTTCTCGATAACGCATCCACGACGCCGAAGCCGCGCGCCGTGATCGACGCGGTCGTGAACGTGTACGAGAACGCGACGGCGAACGTTCATCGCGGTGTCCACTCGCTCGGCGAAGAAGCCACGCGTCTCTTCGACGACGCGCGCCGCGAGGTCGCCACCCTGATCGGCGCGACGCCGGCGGAGATCGTCCTCGTGCGCGGCACGACCGAGGCGATCAACTTCGTCGCGAACGGCCTCGAGCTTGGCCCGGAGGACGAGGTCGTCTTCCCCGCGAGCGAGCACCACGCGAACTGGATCCCGTGGCGCGTTCACGGCAAGCCCGTCCCGATGCCGATCGACGACGACGGCGTCCCGCGCTGGGAGACGCTCGAGTCGCTGATCACGTCGAAGACCAAGCTCGTCTCGATCGGCCATGTGTCGAACGTCACCGGCGCGATCGCTCCGGTGGAAGAGGTCGTCCGGATCGCCAAGTCACGCGGCGTTCCGGTGCTGCTCGACGCGGCGCAGTCGCTGTCGCACCTGCCGATCGACGTCGCGCGCCTCGGCGTCGACTTCCTCGCGGGCTCGAGCCACAAGGCGTTCGGCCCGTCGGGTGTCGGCATTCTGTGGGGCAAGAAGGAGTTCTTGCAGAAGTGCCCGCTCTACCAGGTCGGCGGCGGCATGATCTCGCTGAACAACGACATCGACGTCGGCGGGTTCATCCCGCGTGACGCGCCGTTCAAGTTCGAGGCAGGCACGCCCGCGATCGAAGCCACGATCGGCTTCGGCGCCGCGATCAAGTGGATGCGCGGCATCGGCATGGAGGCGATCCGCGAGCACGACCTCGCGATGAGCCGCTACCTCATCGACGGCCTCGCCGACATTCCAGGTGTGCGCGTCCTCGCGAAGAAGCTCCCCGCCGAGAAGCGCATCGCCCTCGCGACGTTCGTCGTCGATGCCCCTGCGATGACGCAAGAGAGCGTCGCCCGCGCGCTCTGCGACATGTTCGCGGTCTGCGTCTCTGCCGGCTTCCACTGCACGCACGTCCTTCACCACCGCGCGCATCTGCCGGGTACCGTCCGCGCGAGCCCGCACGTGTTCAACACGACCGAAGAGATCGACACGCTCCTCGAAGGCGTCCGCGAAATCGCGAGCTGAGCGAGCGGGCCAAAATCCCGCTTTGCCGAAAGCGGCCGCGACTTCGGCAGAGGCCTACGCTCTGCTCTGCCGAAAGCGGCCGCGACTTCGGCAGAGGCCTACGCTCCGCTCTGCCGCTCGCTCACTTGCAGAGCGAGCGCTTCTTCAAGAAGCCGCGGATCGCGAGCCGGAAGTTCGACTCGGTCGTGTGCCGCTCGGCGTGGAACAGCGCGACCTCGTAGACGTGCTTGTCGACCAAGCCGAGGGACGCGGCGTTGGCGGGCGTCACGTTGTAGAGCGCGGGGAGGTAGGTGTGCAGCCCGCCGAGATCGACGATGAGGCGGTTGTTGATGAACACCCAGACGTCGTCGTCGCCGCTGAAGTCGAAGACGGGTGACGTCGCCGCGTCGTAGGTGAACCAGTAACGAAGCTCGGTGGTGAAGGCGAAGTTGTGAACGTCGCCTTCGTTGCCCCAGCCGCGACTATCGGCCGGAAAGAAGCCGTCCAGCGTCTTGAACGGCTCGGACGTCTCGCTGTCGAAGATGTACTCGAACGTCCCTGCGGCCGGCGCGCGGCGAAGCCGGAGCATCAACCCGTCGACGCGCTGCGAGCGCGGGCTCGTTTGTCCGGCGACGGTGATGTCGCGATACCAGTCCGTGAAGTTGACGTCGGCGGCGCTGTTGTCGGTGAGCTGGCGGTCGCACGTCGGCCCGTTCGTGTCGAGGCCGGTCGGATCGAGGCCGACGCCGTTCCAGCGGTAGGTGGGCGTGCCGTTCGTGAGCGTGCTCTGAACGAGGCCTTCGGTCGCCTCGGTGCAGAGGTAGCGCTCGAAGTCCGGATGGCTCGCCGTGTCCGCGGCGCTGTACTTCTTGAAATCGCGAACGACGATCGGCGTGTCGATGAAGAGGGGAAAGTCGTCCGTCACCGACTTGCACTCCCAGCCGGGCTCGACCGTGCATGTCGCCGAGCAGCCATCGCCGGCCTGGTTGTTGCCGTCGTCGCACTCCTCGTCGACCTTGCCGTCCGCGTTCGAGTCGAAGTCGAAGAGGATGCCGTCTCCGCACTTGGCGATGCACGTTCCATTCGGACAGGTCGGCTCGAGCTCGCAGTTCGGTGAGCAGCCGTCGAACGGTCGGCCGTTGCCGTCGTCGCACTGCTCGCTGCCTTCTTTTTGGCCGTTGCCGCACACGGTCTCGACGCAGACCTGCTTGGCCGGCACCGGCGTCGGCATCGGGTAGTCGCATCGGAAGTGGCGGACGATCGTCTTCGGTTGCTGCGTGGTCGTCGCGTCGATGAAGTCGCGCTTCGTCTCGAGCTTGCAGTAGAGGTCGCAGCCGTCTCCGCTCAGCACGTTGCCGTCGTCGCATTGCTCGGCGCCCGCGAGGAAGCCGTCGCCACACACCTTCGAGACGCAGGGCGTGTTCGGCGCGTTGCAGTTCCAGCCGTTCTCGACGACGCACGTCGCGCTGCAGCCGTCGCCCGAACGCTTGTTGCCGTCGTCGCAGGCCTCGGGCGCGATGACCTTGCCGTCTCCGCAGATCGGCGCGCAGGGTTGCCCCGCGACGGCGCATGCCCAGTCGGGCTCGATTGTCTTGCAGTCCGCGCTGCATCCGTCGCCAGCGATCGTGTTGCCGTCGTCGCAGACCTCGCCGAGATCCACGTCGAGGGACCGGTCCCCGCAGACGTGCACGATTGGCCCGTTGACCGCCGCCTCGTCGCCACCATCGTTCGTTGGTGTGACGACGACGTCGGTGCCCCCCGCGTCCGTCACGCCAGGAGACGAGCCGCCGCCATCGCTCCCGCACGCGGCAGCGACGCAAAGAAGCGCACAGATCCCGATCCCGGCTGCTCGACGACGCATCCGTCCCTACCCCGGAAAATCATACACAGCGGAGCTGGCAGGGCCTAACTGCAGGCGTGCAACGGAGAGGTCTACGTGGTTTCACGTAGCCAGGGTCGAGATGCCACTTCTGCAACGCGACGGACTACGTGGATCCACGTAGGTCCGTCAGGGGCAGGGGCCTTGGTTCGCTCCGGGCGTGCCACCGCTGGAGGAGGAGGACGCGGAAGGGGCTCCGCCGCTCAACTTTCCAAGGAAAAACGCCGCTGCGTGCGTCGTCGAGCAGAGGCCGACATCGAGCTCGTACGCGCCCGCTTTGCCGCAGCCGCTCTTTGGATCGAGCGCCACGCCATGACCCATCTTGGCGATCGTCCAGCTCTCGACGCGCACGGTGCCGTTCGTATCACGATACGTATCGTGCTCCGCCGGGCCTTCCTTCGTGGACTCCGAGGGCTTGTCGTCGAGCCCGTTCACCTTCGTCCACTGCTTGACGATCTCGTCGCGGTTCGACGGACGCACGGTGTAGTCGGCGTCTCCTTGCCAGACCGACACGCGCGGCGCCGCTGCGCCTGACGTCTTCGGGACGAGCGCCGCCCACTCGTCGGCGCTCCGTGAGCGTCCGCTCATGCAGGTGTAGGCGTCGATCTGCGACGTCGCGCATTTGTACGGGAGACCCGCCATGATCGCGCCGGCCTCGAACAGATCCGGATACGCCGCGAGCATGACCGTCGTCATCGCGCCGCCGGCGGAGAGACCGGTCACGAAGGAGCGCGTGACGCCGTATTTCTCGCGCGCGGCGCGCACCATGTTCGCGAGCGATTCCGCTTCACCGCCGCCCGCCGCGATTTGCGACGCGTCCCACCAGCGAAAGCATTTCGTCGAGTTGTTCGTGGTCGTTTGCTCGCCGTAGACGATGACGAGCCCTTCGCGATCGCCGACCTCGTTCCAGCCGGTGTTCACGTAATCCGATGCGGACTGCGTGCATCCGTGGAGCGCGAGCACGACGGCCTTCGGGGCGCTCGACGGCGCGTGCACGTACATCTTGAGGCCAGCGGGGTTCGCGCCGAAGCTCGTCACCTCTTCGAGCGCGGTGCCGCCGGCGCTACCGCTCGGCGTGCCTCCGCCCGTCCCGGGAAGACCAGGGATGCCCGGCGGGTTCGCCTTCGTGATCCCGTTCGTGCTCGCGCCGTTCGTGCACTGCCCGAGCGTGCCGGACGAGGCGTCGTCGCTCGAGCAGGCGACGAGGCCCATCATCATGAAGCCACCGGCGAAGAGCCACGCCCGCGAACGAAGAACCAGTCGATGGTGCATCGCGGTCATGGGAGCAGGCGACATGCCACCTACCGATCGCGCGGCAAAGCCAGAACAGTCCGGGATCTCATGCAAAATCCTGCGTCCATGGCGACGCGCCAAAGCCCCGCGAGCGGCGCGCTTCCGAAGACGCACCGACCGCGCGAACGGTGTAGCCGCACACGTGCGAAGACGACTGCAACCGCGTGCAGCCGACCATCATGACCATCACGGTTCGCACTCGCATCTTGGCGCGGGCCGTTTATCTTCCGAGTGTGGGAAGCCCCGACGTCTCTGTCGTCATTCCAACGTACAACCGCGCGCATTTGATCGCACGCACGATCGATTGCGTCCTCGATCAGACGTATCCCCACTGCCATGTCATCGTGAGCGACGACGGCTCCCGCGACGACACACGCGATGTGATCGCGCGCCGCTACGGCAGCAACGCACGCGTCCTCTATCTTCATCAAGAGAACGGCGGCGTGTCGGCGGCGAGAAACTTCGCGCTCAAGCACGTGAAGGGCGAGTACGTCGCGTACCTCGACTCCGATGATCTCTGGAAGCCGTGGAAGCTCGAGGCTCAGGTGGCGTGCCTCGAGAAGCTTCGCGACGAGAACGTCGAGATGCTCTGGACCGACATGGATCTCGTCGATCCCGACGACCGGGTCACGACGCCGAGCGCCATCCGAACGAGCTACAGCGCCTACCGTCTCTTCACGATGGAGGAGGTCTTCACCTCGTCGAAGCCGATGCGCGAGATCGTGGGCGATGACGCGATCGAGCCCAAGAAGGAGAACCCTCGGGTGTGGTGGGGTGACGTCTATTCGCGGATCGCGATGGGCAACCTGTGCCTGCCTTCGACGGTGATCCTCACGCGGAAGCGCGCCGAGGCGGTGGGCGACTTCGACGAGTCGATGAGGTCTGGCGAGGACCACGACTACCACTTGCGGGCGTGCTCGCTCGGCCCGGCAGGATTTCTGGATGCGCCGGCCGTCTTGTACCGAAAGGGCGCCGAGGATCAGCTCACGGCCAAAGCCTACGAGCTCCTCATCGCGCAGAACGCGCTCCGCACGATCGAGGCGGCGCTCGAGAAGGACCGCGCGCGCATCAACCTCCCCGAGCACGTCATCCTGAACAAGATCGCGTCGCTCCATGCGTGGATTGGGCGCGAGATGCTCGACAAGAACGACAACTCAGGGGCGCGAAAGCACTTCCTGAGCAGCCTTCGGCTTCGGCCGAAGCAACCGAAGATCTGGGGACTGCTCGGCCTCGCGGCGCTTCCGCCCTCGGTCGCCGACAACCTCCGGCGTTCGGTGCGTGAAGTGCGCGCGCGAGCCCGGGCGGCGCACTAGAACGAGCTACTCGTCCGGACCGCCGGCGAGATCCTCGTCGGTCGCGCCGACCTCGGAGGCCTTGATGTTGAGGCGCGCGGCGAGGCGCTGGAGAAATCGACGGCTCACGCCGGCGAGCTCCGCCGCATGGGTGACGTTGCCGCGCGTTCGCTTGAGGATCGCGCGCACGTAGACATGCTCGAAGCTCTCCGTCCACTTGTCGCGCGCCTCTTTGAGCGGAAGATGAAGCGGCGCGAGCTCTTCGAGGCCTGGCGGCGTGGCGATCGGCGGCGCGGCTTGCGGGCGGGCCCCACCGAGCGTGCCGAGCAGCATCGCGCGCTCGACCGCGTTCTTCAGCTCGCGGACGTTGCCGGGGAAGCTTCGCTGCGCGAGCGATGCCAGGAAGGCCTGCGGGAGCTCACCTTTTCCGCCGAGCATCGCGAAGAAGTGGCGGGCGAGCACCGGGATGTCTTCTTTGCGCGATCGAAGCGGAGGCAGGCTCACCTCGACGACCGCGAGCCGGTAATAGAGGTCTTCGCGGAACCCGCCTTCGTTCACCGCGCGAGCGAGCGGGCGATTCGTCGCCGCGATGATGCGCACGTCGACGGGCTTCGCCGCGTTGCTGCCGATGCGCCGGATGCTGCGCGTCTCGATCGCGCGGAGGAGCTTCGCCTGCATCGCGAGCGGCAGCTCGCCGATCTCGTCGAGGAAGAGCGAGCCGCCGTCGGCCTCTTCGAAGACGCCTTTTCGATCCGACACGGCGCCGCTGAACGAGCCGCGCACATGGCCGAAGAGCTCGCTCTCGAAGAGGCTCTCGGGGACGGCTCCGCAGTCGATCGGCACGAACGGTCCCGCGCTTCGCCGGCTCGCGCTGTGAATCGCGCGCGCGACGACGTCTTTGCCCGTGCCGGTCTCGCCTTGAACGAGCGCGGTGGTGTCGGCCTCGGCGATGCGCTCGAGCATCGCGTAGAGGCGGCGCATCTCCATACTCGTGCCGACGAGCTCACCGAACGACTCGCGGGACGACACGTCGAGGAACGCTGGCTCGTCGCTCACCTCGACGCGCACCGCGGTGCCGCCGATGCGAAGCGTCGCGCCCGCAGGGAGCTCCGCTTCGAAGATGCGGATGCCTTCGGCGAACGTGCCGTTCGTGCTGCCCGTGTCCTTCACCAAGATGCCTTTCGGTCGAACGCGGAGCTCGCAATGCATGCGCGATGCCGTTCGATCCGTGAGGCGAAGATCGCTGCCCTCGGCGGTGCCGATTCGGGCGACGCCGCCATGCACCTCGGCGCGGAGGCCGCGATCAGGACCGTCGATGACGACGAGCACGACCGAGAGGATTCGAAGACCTCGCGTCTCGGCTGGCACGCGTGTGGTTTGGTCGTCGATGAAGTCGTCGTCGTCGGTCACGACCGCATTGTACCGCGCTACGGACGCTTGCCGACCGCGTATGGATTGGGCCTTGGCGGTTTGTTTCCTGGCTCGCCTCGGCTCGCGCCGTGTGACGTCGCGTGCGTCGCGCCTGACGCACTGGATGACGTCGCCGCCGTGACCTCCAGCGCGCGGGACCTCGGCTCGTCGGCGCGCGATTGGACGTCCGGCTCGATCACGTGCGGGGTGGGCGACGCCAGCGAAGACGCGCCGCGATCACGGAGCGCGAAGGCGCCTGCCGCGAGGACTGCGACCGCGCCCGCGAACGCGGCGCCGAGCGCGACCGCGCGTGATCGCGCCGGAGCCGCCGCGGGCTGTTCTTTCGCCGCGGCCGCGCGAAGCGACTGCGGAGCGTCGGGGCTCGTGACCTCTTCTTCGCGGCGTGAGACCGGCGTCTCGATCGCCCGGAGCGCGCGCTCGACTTCGTGGCGGCGCTCTTCGAGCGACTGCCGCAGCGCGGGCCCGAACGCGTCGCGCACCTCGTGGTGGCTCGCCAGCAGATCGTGCGCGCGCGCGATGCGCTCGAGCTCGGACGACAGCGCGTCGATCGATGGCAGGCGCGCGCTTGGATCTTTCGCGAGCGCGCTCTCGAGCAAGGCGTCGATCTCGACGAGCGCCGCGCGGCTGTCGCCCGCCGATGGCAGCTCGGCGAGCTTGCCGGCGTGATGACGCTGCACGCGCTCGAGGCTGTCGGCGTCGTTTTCCCCGCGAAATAGGCGTTTTCGTGCGAGCGCCTCCCAGAGCACGATGCCCATCGCGAAGACGTCGACGCGTCGATCGATCTCTTTGCCGCCGATGTACTCGGGCGCCATGTACCCCAGCTTGCCGCGGAGGGAGCCTTGCGTGGTCGATCGCTCGACCGCGAGCAGCGGGCGCGCGAGCCCGAAGTCGGTGATGCGCGCGACGCCGTCGAGGCCGACGAGGATGTTGGCGGGGGAGACGTCACGATGCACGCATCCGAGCGGCGCGCCGTCCTCGCTCTTCAGATCGTGAAGCGCGCGAAGCCCTTCGCACGCGTCGAGCACGATCCGGATCGCGACGGCGTGAGGACGCGCCGGAGGATTCTTCTGCCATGCGCGAATGAGCTCGGACATGGAGGCCCCCTCGACCCAATCCATGACGAGCTGCACCCCCTTCGCGACGATCTCGACGTCGCGCACGTCGACGACGTTGGCGTGACGGAGGCGCGAGGCGATCTTCGCCTCCTCCATCAGCGCCGCGATGAAGGCAGGATCGTCGGCGAGGTGCTCGTGAGGCCGCTTGATCGCGACGAGCTGCCGGAAGCCGAGCGCGCCCGCGGCCGCGCCGACCCAGACCGTCGCGGTGCCGCCCGACGCGATCTTGAGGAGGGGCTCGTAGCGGCTGGCACCCACGCCAGGCGTGGCGCTCGGGCCATGCGTGGAGGGGTTCCCGCTCGGCTCGGTCGCGCCGGTCATCACGGGAGCTTCCCGCCGATCGAGGCCGTCGTGCCCGACGACGAGCTCGACCAATTCACGTACCAGCCTCCGAGCACGGCGGTGTTGATCGCGAAGAGCGCGGTGACGACCGCGAAGATGTTCGTTCGGATCGTGAGCGCCTCGCCCTTGTCGGCGAGCGACGAGCAGTTCGCCGCGCGCGGGCCAGCCGAGTCGGGGCTGCATCCTCGCGCGATGAAGTCGTCGTGGTTGTTCACCGCCGTGATGCCGCTCAGCACGGCGGCGGTGCCAAAGCCGACGGTCGCGGCGCTCCCGACGAGGAACCACACGGGCGAGAGCGTTCGCGTCGACTTCGGCTTGTCGCTCGCGCGTGGAGGCTCGCGCGGCGTCACGTTCGTGTTGGTGTTCGCGTTCGGAGCAGGCTTCCCGGGGTCGGCGCTGCTCACGAGCGTCTCGGCGTTCGGAGCGACGTCGATGAGTCGCTCGAAGCGCTGATCGCCGCGCTCGACGATGATGGCGTGCGGCCCCACCGTGGCGACGACCGGATGCGTGGCGTCCGTCACGCGCCCGTCGATCGAGACGAGGCAGCGCGCGGACGCAGCCGCGGCGGAACCCTTGCAGTCTACACGTATCGTCCCGGTGCGGTTCGCGAAGCGCTTGCGGGCGGCCGCGACGCTGTTCGCGAGCGACTTGTCCGGGTAGGGGCGCGCGTCGGCGCGCTCGAGGAGCTCGGCGCCGAGCACGGCGTCGTCTGCGCGCATCGCGGCCTCGATCGCGGCCTCGAGGCTTGCGGCGGTGGGTGCGATGGCGTCGGCCTCGGCGAACGCACGCGCGGCGGCGCCGTAGTCTCCCGCGGCATGGGCGCGCGTGCCTCGATCGTAGGCATCGCGTGCGCGCGCCACGTCCGGCGGATCGGCGGCCATCGCCACATGCGAGGTCGCCACGCACGCGCCCACGAGCACAGCCGCGCGCATTCCTCGAACGCAGCGCTTCAGGCAGCGGATGGTGGAGCGACCGAGATGCTGCATCGCGCGCGGATCTATAGCATTATGCCCGCATCATGCCCGCACGGCAGGTGCAGGTCGTTCGCGCTCTCGTCTGGGGAGCCCTCGGCGCGGCCCTCTTCGTGGGCTGTACGCTCGATTGGACCGTGCGTCCGGATCCAGGGGACGCCTCCGTGAGCGAAGCGGGCGACGAGCGGCAGGGCGACGGCGGACCTTCCGAAGACCAGGACGCGACCGGCTCGACCGACACCTCGACCGACGCCCCGGTCGTCGACGCTGCCTGCGACGCCCTCTTTCAGACGGTCGAGACGCAGCGGAAGCAGGCACGTGCGTGCGCGCTCGCCTCGGGGCAATGCGCCGAGCAAGAGACCGAGCTCTGCGACTGCCAGCTCTGGGTGGCGAAGAAGGACTCGGGCGCGGCCGACGCGTTTCGCAAGGCGGTCGCCGCCTTCAAGCAGAGTGGTTGTACAATCACGTGCAAGGGATGCCAGAGCCTCATCCCGGGCACGAGCGGCTGCGTGTCGGTCGCGGGCGAGCTTCTCTGCACGCCCGACAACCGCCCGTGATCAGGCCGCGCGCTGCTTCAGGATGAAGACGACGACGTAGATGACGGCGACGCCGAAGAGCATCAGCACCGCGATGACGCGATGGGATTTCTGCTTCGACTTCTCCTTGTCCACGATCGGCGCCGGCGCGATGCTCACGAGGAGCGGCACCTTCGCGTAGAACTCGATCTGGTGCGGCGTGCGCACACGGCGATCGAGCCGAACGATCGCGAAGAGGACGCCGATCGGAATGAGGAGCGCGAGGACGAGCCCGATCATGCAGTAGTGGCTGAGGCGCATGCCGCTCGCCGTCATCGGGCGCTCGGCGGGCTCTTGCACGCGGAGCGTGGAGCCTCGCTGCGTCGCGAGATCGAGGTTCACGCGTGCGGTCTCGCGCTTCTTGAGGAGCTCTTGGTAGACGTCGCGCGTCGCTTCGTAGCGGCGAAGCAGCTCGGCGAGCGTCGTGTCTTGTCCGATGCCGCGGAGCTCCGGGTCGGGCAGCTGGTTCGGGTTCGCGGATCCCGCGGGCTTCGGCTTCTGGCCGATGACGCTCGGCGGGACCGGCGTGTTCGTGAGCGTCGCGATGCGCTTGTTGACCTCGTCGAGGCGCACCTGCGCGGCGCGGCGGAGATCGTCGTCGAGCGCCGCTGCGTTCTTCGCCTCTTGCGACTGCGCGGTGTGCGCGTCTTCGACGACCTTCAGCTCTTCTTTCGCCGCCGCGAGCTCACGCTTCACGCGCTTCACGTCCGGGTGCTGATCGGTGTACGTCGACTGCAGCCGATCGAGCTCGGTCTGGAGCGTGGCGACGCGCTGGCGAAGCTGCTCGAGGTTTCGTGTGTCGACGGGCGGCGCGTTCGCGGCGCCTCCACCTGCGGGCTTCTGCGCGAGCTGCGCCTCGAGCGCTGCCTTCTCGGCGCGGAGGCCGGCGAGCTCGTCTTCGGTCTTCGCCGTGTTGTGCGGGCGCGCGGGGTTGACGGTCGGAAGCGCCGGCAGCGCGTTCTTCTCGTCGGGGCCAGGCGGGAGATCTTGGCGGCGATAATGCGCGAGGACTTGCTGGTGGTACGTGCCGAGCTTCTCGGCGTACTCCTTCACTTGCTTGTCGATGAACTCGAAGGCCTCACGGCTCTCACGCACCTGCGCCTCGCCGCTCTCGCGGATGTAAATCTCGGCGAGCTTGTTGGCGATCTTGTACGTGCGATCCGGATCCGAATCGGTGTACGCGATGCGGATCATTCCCTCTTTCGGGTTGTCGATCTTGATGTGCGTGCGAAGCGCGGAGATGAGACGCGCCTCCTCACGAGGATCGAGCTGCGGGGCAGGTGGCGGCTGCACCCAACCTCCGAAGAGGAGCAGCTCGCGCGGAATCTTGTGACCCTCCATGAGCTGCAACGTGATCGCGGCTTGCTCGTTGCCCTGTGTCTGGCGGGTCTCGGTCGCGAGCGGCTTCTGACTGTTGTCGATGATGAGCAACGTCGACGCGTCGAATTTCTTCGGCATCGTCAGCGCGACCACCAGGCCGATCAGCGACACGACCGAGAGGATGGATGTCATGAGGAGAATGCGCTTCTTCCCCTCGCGCACGAGCAAACCGATCATCTCCGTGGGCGCTGTCATTGGCGGACGTTTCCATCATACGCGAAAACCCGGATCCGGCGAGAATCGCGCGGCCCTCTTTTCCGCCAGACGCGACCGTTTCGTCCGCTTGGAAATGCGATTTGCCACTCAAATAGGGGACGTGGATCGGGCCTTTGCGTGAACTGTTTCGTCGGCCGTTCGATGGTACGCTCGGCCGGTTCACATGATCGCGACCCCTGACACATCCGAGCGCGCTTCCTCACAGAGCACAGCCGCAACAACACCGAGCATTGTCGGCGACTTCGTGCTCGGGTGGGGGCCTGGTACCTCCGAGTGGATCCACTCGCTCGAGGGATTTTCTCCGCTCCCGACGTCGAGCGACGAGCCGGTGAGCGTCGGCACGCGTGGCTCAGCTCAAACGGGTCGAGGCGAAGACGGCACGCGTTGGCTCGCGATGGCAGACTTGGTCGAAGGCAGGATCGATCAGGGCATCCGTGCGCTCACGATGCCCGATCGAACGCCGCCCCAACGCGATTGGCGCGGGCGCTTCACCCAGGTCATCTGGAACCCGCGCGATCGAAGCCTCGCCGCGCTCACCGATCACTACGCGTCGCTGCCGATCTACACGCTCGTGCAAGGTGACGTGTTCCTCATCGCGACCGATCTGCGCGTGCTCGCGCGATCGAAGTGGTGCCGCCGCGAGATCGATCTCGAGTCCGTCTACCACTACATGAACTTCGCGTGCTTCCCGTCGCCTGGCACGATCCTTCGCGACATCCGGCGCATCAACCCCGCCACGCGCGTCCGGCGCGTGGAAGGCAAGTCGCCGGTCGAAGACCGCTACTTCGTCCCCGAGTATCCGGAAGACCTTCGCGGCTCCGACGCGTCGCTCGCGCGCGAGCTCCGTGATCGCGTCGTCGAGACCGTGCGCGACTACCGCCCCGAGGCCACGAGCGGATGGGGATGCTTTCTCTCTGGAGGCACCGACAGCTCGGCGGTCGTGTCGATCCTCGCGCGGCAGAATCGTCCTGGCGGCGTGAAGAGCTTCTCGATCGGCTTCGCCGAGGCGGGCTACGACGAGCTCGAGTTCGCACGTATCGCCGCACGCGCCTGCGGAGCGGAGCCCTACACGGCGAACGTGTCGAAAGAGCAAGCGCAGACGCTCGCCACGCGCGTCATCGAAGAGTACGACCAGCCGTTCGCGAACTCCTCGGCCGTGCCCACGCTCGCCTGCGCAGATCTCGCGCGCGACAACGGCATCTCGATGCTGCTCGCCGGAGACGGCGGCGACGAGATCTTCGGTGGCAACGAGCGCTACGCGAAGGACAAGATCATGTCGACGTACTTCGCGCTTCCGTCGGCGGTGAAGGCCGCTGGCGGCCTCGTCGCGAAGGCGGTGAGCGGCCGGTCGAGTCACTTCCTGAACCGCGTCGAGAATTTCTTCGAGCGCGCGTCGCTCCCGAACCCCGATCGCTTCTACACCGACGACTCGTTCGCGTCCGATCACTACACGGAGCTGCTCTGCCCCGAGTTTCGCGCGCAGGTCGATCGCGACGCGTCGCTCGACTTCATGCGTGGCCTCTATCGCACCGGTGAGACGGGCGGGCCGCTTCATCGCATCATGCGGCTCGACCTCCACATGGCGATCGCGCGCAACGACATCCCGAAGGTGCACGGCGCGACGCGCTCGGCCAACGTCACCACGCGCTTCCCCTTGCTCGATCCGAAGCTCGTCGCGTTCACGGGGCACCTCAGCGAGCGGCAGAAGGTGCGCGGGATCAAGAAGCGCTATCTCTTCAAGCGCGCGATGAAGGGGATCTTGCCCGAGGAGATCCTGAAGAAGAAGAAGCAGGGCTTCGGTCTGCCGATCGCGGTGTGGCTGCGGCACGACAAGGACTTCCAGCAGAACGTCCGCGACGTCCTCTTCGATGGCCGCGCGGCGCGTCGTGGATGGTGGCAGCCGTCGTTCGTCGAGTCGCTCCTCGCCGAGCACATTCGCGGGAGCTGGGATCGCGCCCCCGAGCTGTGGCGCCTCTTCATCTTGGAGCTCTGGCTCCGGAGATACATCGATGCTTCGTGAGGCTGCGCGCGTGAGCACGAACGGCGTGCACGGAGCGACCGACGAGGCGCCGAAGAGCGACGCTTCGGGCGTACGCCAGCGGCCGCTTCGCATCTTGATGGTGCTCGAGAGCGACCTCACGAAGAAGGGCGGCGGCGGCGCCGAATCGCAGCTCAAGACGATCGCCGCGCACCTCACGCGGCTCGGTCATCACGTCACGGTGATGACACCGCTCGGCCCGAAGGGATCGCAACGCACGACCGAGCGCATCGACGGCATCGCCGTCGCGCGGCTGAAATATCCACGCAAGCCGATCCTCGGCGCGGCGATCATGAACCTGCGCTTCGCGGCGTTCCTCTGGCAACAGAGAAACCACTACGACGCGTGGCACGTGCACATCGCCCACAACCTCGGGGCGATCACGTGCTTGGTCGGCGACTTCATGCACAAGCCGGTGGTCGTGAAGATCTCGGGCTGGTGGGAGCTCGAGAAAGGCGTGCTCGCGCCCAACGCCGGTATCGCGAAGCGCCTCGCGCGCTCGTGGCTGAAGCGAGCCTCCGCCGTCCAAGCGATCAGCACGCGGGTCGGCCTCGAGCTCGAGAAGTGTGGCTTCCCGCGCGCGAAGATCATCCAGCTCCCGAACGCCGTCGATCTCACGCGCTTTCACGTGCGCGCGGCGCGGCGTGAGCCTGGGAGCCGCTTCACCGTCGTCTTCGTCGGCCGGCTCGTCGAAGAGAAAGGCCTCAGCACGCTCTTCGACGCGTGGGGCGAGGCCTTCCGTGGACGCAAAGACAGCGAGGTGTGCCTCAAGCTCGTCGGCGGCGGCCCGCTCGAGGCCACGCTCCGCGAGCACGCGAAGCGGCTCGGGATCGAAGGGCAGGTCGAGCTCCTCGGCCATCGCGATCGGGTCGAAGAGGTGCTCGCCGAGTCGCACGTCGGCGCGCTCCCGTCGCGGATCGAAGGGCTCTCGAACACGCTCCTCGAGCTCATGGCGTGCGGGCTCCCCACGCTCGCGAGCAAGGTGAGCGGCAACGAAGACTTCGTCGTCACGAACGAGAACGGCTGGCTCTTCGACGTGGGCGACGTGAAGACCTTGGCGCGCCAGCTTCGCGAGGCCGAGGCGATGAGCGGCGAACAGCTCGCGGCGCTCGGCAAGCAAGCGCGCGCCGACGTCGAGGCGAAGGCATCGCTCGACCTCGTGGTCGGCAGGCTCCTCGAGCTGTATCGAACGAAGGCGTGACTCGCGTGAACCTTAGGCGCAAGAAGACAAGAGGACGTTAGAGACATGTGCGGGATCGTTGGCATCGTCACGTCGGGCGCAAATGGCGTAGCGCTTCCACCGGAGTCGGTCGGGCTCGCCATGAACGCGGCGATCACGCATCGCGGTCCGGACGACGACGGGTTCTTTCGCGACTCTCAGGCGCTGCTCGGGATGCGTCGCCTCTCGATCATCGACCTCGGCGGCGGCCATCAGCCGATCCACAACGAAGACAAGTCCGTGCAGACGGTCTTCAACGGCGAGATTTACAACTACAAGGATCTCCGCGACGAGCTCGAGAAGGCCGGCCACTCGTTCTACACGCACTCCGACACCGAGGTCATCGTCCACGGCTACGAGCAATGGGGCGAGCGCGTGTTCGAGCATCTCGAAGGGATGTTCGGGATCGCGATCTGGGACATCAAGAAGAAGAAGCTCCTCCTCGCGCGCGACCGCTTCGGCGAGAAGCCGCTCTTCTACTCGGACGACGGCTCGCGCATCGTCTTCGCGTCCGAGCTGAAGTCGCTGCTCGAGGTGCCTGGGTTCCGTACCGACATCGATCTCGAGTCGGTGCGCGGCTACGTCGCGTTCGGCTACGTGCCCACGCCGGCGAGCATCTTCCGCGGCGTGCGAAAGCTCCCGCCCGGGCACTTCCTCCGCTACGAGAACGGAAAGGTCTCCGAGCACCGGTACTACGATCTCGACTTCAACCCGAAGCACCACCTGAGCGAGCGCGACGCCGAAGACGAGCTCGCGCGCCTCCTCGACAACGCCGTGCGAACGCGCCTCGTCGCCGACGTCCCATTCGGCGCGTTCTTGAGCGGAGGCCTCGACTCGAGCGTCGTCGTCGCGCTGATGTGCCGGCATCTCAAGGAGCCGGTGCGCACGTTCTCGATCGGCTTCAAAGAAGACGAGTTCAACGAGCTCCCGGACGCGCGGCGCGTCGCCACCTACTTGAAGACGGAGCATCACGAGCTCGTCGTCGAGCCCGACGCGGTCGATCTGCTCCACAAGCTCGTGTGGTACCTCGACGAGCCGTTCGCCGATTCGTCGGCGATCCCGACCTTCCTCGTCGCGAAGCTCGCGCGCGATCACGTCAAGATGGTGCTCACGGGAGATGGCGGCGACGAGGCCTTCGCCGGCTACGATCGATACCTGCGCTTCCTCGATCTCGAGCGCGCTGGGCCCGCGAAACCTGCCGCCGCCGCTGCCCTCGGGCTCGCCGGGCGGTTCGTCCCGGGCAGCCGCGGCTACCGCCTTCGCCGCATCGCCGAGCGCCTTCGCCTCCCGTTCCCCGACAGCTACCTCTCCGGCGTGGCGCTCACGCGCGCGGACGTCGCCGACGCGCTCTTGGGCGAGCGTGCGCGTGGTCGCGGGCATTACGAAGGGCTCGCGCGCGCCGCGCGTGACGCGAAGAACCTCGACGCGCTCGACCGCTGCGTCGCGCTCGACTTCGCGAGCTACCTCCCCGACGACATCCTCGTGAAGGTCGATCGGACGTCGATGGCCAACTCGCTCGAGGGCCGCGCGCCGTTCCTCGACCATCACCTCGTCGAGTTCGCCGTTCGGCTCGATCGGTCGCTTCGCGTCCACGAGCGACGCGGAAAGCATCTCCTCCGCAGGGTGGCCTCGCGCTGGCTCCCGGCCGACGTCCTCAAGAAGAAGAAGAAGGGCTTCGGGATCCCGCTCGGCCAATGGTTTCGTGGGCCTCTGCGTGAGCTCGCGAGCGATCTCATCGCCAGTCGCGCGTTCCGCGAGCGCGGCCTCATCGATCCGAAGGCGGCGGAGGGCTATCTTACAGGGCATCTGCGCGACGCCGCCGATCATGGTGAGCTCTTGTGGCTCATCCTCTGCTTGGAGCTCTGGTCGAGGCGTTATCTCGACGAGAGCGTAGCGAAGGCAGCGGCGTGACGGACGGATTGGGTAAGCTTGATCGGGTCAAGGACTGACCCGCTGACCGGTTGACGCTCGCATGTGGCTACGCGGACTCCTCTTCTTCAACCTGCTCTTCGTCGTCAACCAGGTGCACTTCCCCTGGGAGACGCACATCCCCGCGCTCGCCCCGACGAACATCATCATGGTGTTCCTGCTCCTCGCGATGCGAAACCGCGTCGAAGCGCTCGTGGGCGTGAAGCCCATCCTCACGCGTGCGATCGTCTATTTCTTCGCCGCGCTCACGTTCGGCTTTCTGTGGTCGCAGCTCCGCGCGTTCGAGGACTTCATCGCCGACGCGACCTACCTGAAGAACGCCGTCTATTACCCCCTCTTTTACTTCGTCTATTTGAAGTGCGGGCAGGACGCGAAGTGGACGCGCTACCTGATCATATGGATCCTCGTCATCGCGGCGGTCGCGGGGCTCGAGGCGGTGCGTGAGGGGTTCGACTACGGCCTCGGCAACTACAGCCCCGAGCGGCGCGCGTCAGGACCATTTGGCGTCGACTGGCGACAGGCGAACCGCGCCGGCGTCTTCTACGCGATGTTCTTGCCGATGTTCATGGCGCTCGCGCTCTTCTTGAAGGGGCAGAAGCTTTGGCGCATCGGCGCGATCGTCGGCGTGTTTCTCCTCGGCTTCGGCGCGCTCGTCACGTACTCGCGCCAGTCGTACTTCCTCATTTTGTTCGGCATCGCCGTCTTGCTGTTGCGCCGGAGCTTGATCGTCGCGCTCATCGTCGGAGCGCTCCTCGTCTCGCTCGTGGGCCTCTTGCCCGACAGCGTCACGCAACGTGTCGACGAGACGAGCCAGAAGTCCGACGGACGCAACGGTGGCGCCGACGTCGACGAGAGCACGTCGAGCCGCTGGGAGATCTGGGCGGGCGCGATGGGCATGTTCGCGGACCACCCGATCGGGGTCGGGACGAACCGCTTCAAACGCGAGATCGGCAACTACTCCACGCACAAAGGGTTCGACGCGCACAACTTCTACGTCCTCACGCTCGCGGAGACGGGGCCGCAGGGGCTCATCGCGCTCCTCTACTTGTTCGGCACGCTCTTCTTCGGGTTATCGACGTGGCTCAGACAGAAGGCTCCGCCAGAAGACTCCGAGGCGCAGGCGCTGGCGATCGGCTTCTCGGTCATGACGATCAACACGGCGCTCGGCGGCATCTACGGAAGCCCCACGCTCGAAGGCGCCGTGATGGCGCCCTATTGGGCGATGGCCGGTCTGCTCGAGCGGTACATGCATCTGAAGCAGATGGAGGCCGCGCCGGAGGCGGCGCGCGAGGTCACGCTCGCGGACCGCTTCCCGCTCATCGTGCATCTCGAGCCAGGACGAAAGCGTCCAACGACGACGACGCCCTCCGTCCCGCCGCCGCCGTACGGGCGCTCGTGATTCGGATCCGAGAATGCGATCGCAATCGCAGCAGGTGACAGGCGTGAAAGCGGCAGGGCGCCGCGGTTCGTAGGACGATGCGAATCAGCTCAGGCCGAACACGCCATCGAGCTTGAGGAGCTTCAGGACAGCGAGCGGCTGCTCGCGGGCGCCGACGACGACGACGTTTCCGCCGTTGGCCTTCACGCGCTTGAAGAGCGACACGATGGCCCCGACGCCGGAGCTGTCGATCAGCGTGAGCTTTTCGATGTCGACGGTCACGCGCTTGGGACGATCGGCGACGACCGCATCGATGACCGGTCGAATCTCACGAACCGTGAGGGCATCGAGGGCTCCATCGATCACCAGGCGTGATTCGCCTGCTTCATCCGTGCGGACGCAGTTCATCTTGGCTTTCGTTCTCGTTTGCCGAGGCTGAGGTTCGTTTGGTGAGCGAAAGGACATTGGGCGCGCCACCGCGATACACGACTTCGTCAACTAATGCATGAATCATGAAAACGCCCATTCCTCGCTCAGGCATGCTGTCGAGATCGGGCGGGTGGAGGCCACCGAAGTCGACGGCGCGCCCCATGTCGAGGAGACGGAGGGTCATTTCGTCTGACCGCAGCTCTACCTCCACATCGAGCATTCCATCAACTTGGTCACGGTAAGCATGGATGGCGATGTTATTGAACGCTTCTCCAAAGGCAGTGATCATCTCGTGACGAAACATCCGGTCCGCCGTGTCGACGTGACCGATGAGGGTCGAGACGAGATCGATGGCGAGCAGACGCTGGTCGAGAGAAGCCTTCACACGGAAGGTCATCTTCGTGCAGTCCCCCGTTTTGGGAGGGGTCTTGTCTCCGGTGCTAAGCCCCATCGAGCGCCAATCCAAAGGCTAACAGTGACGCTCGGGTGTCACAAGGCTCACTCCAACGCGCGGTAACGGCTGAAATCGGCCTGTTTCCTGGCCTGTTTCCTCGGCTCGCTCCCTCACGCCGCAAAAGCGTCAGGGCGTCAGCGGCCCTTCGAAAAGAGCATCACGAGCGGTGTCTGGAGCAGGATCTTCGACTCCACTTTCAGAAACGACCAGAGGTCCTCGAGGGCCGCGGCATAGGCGAGATCGAACATGAGCTTGATCCGCATGTCGTCGGCGAGAGCGCCCTCCGCCTCTTCGATGTCGAAGGGGTTCGTCAGGGTGTTCAGGAGCTTCGTGACCTCGCTCTTCTCGTCCGGCGCGCCCGTGTAGCTGAGGGTCACCTGGGCGAGGCCGGTCAGGCCTGGCTTCATCCCCCGCGTCCGCTCCTCGAAGAAGGGGATCGCCAGGGCGAGGTTGCTAAGGAGCTCGGGACGCTCGGGCCGAGGGCCGACGAGGGACATGTCTCCCCGCAGAACATTCCAGAATTGGGGGATCTCATCGAGGCGGGTCGAACGCAAAAATCGACCAACCTTCGTGACCCGAGGATCGTTCTTGGCCGCAACGACTGCGCCTGTGCCCCGCTCCGCGTCGTTGCACATCGTGCGGAATTTGATCATGTTGAACTCGACCCAGCGTGGGGGAGCCGACAAGTCTTCGTCCTCGATGAGCGCGCCGGCGCGCTTTTGTACGAAGAATATCGGCCCCTTCGAGTCGAGCCGGATCGCGATTCCGATCGGGACATAGAGCGGCAAAGTTAGCGTGATCCCCGCGAGGGAACCCGCAACGTCGATGAGTCGTTTGACGAACGCTACGTGCCGCCGCACGCCGCCAGCATATCCGAGGAAAGTGGGTCTTTGCTGGCGAAACGCAGCCGCCAAGGAGCTCTACCTTCTCAACGGGAGACATCACCCCCTCTCCAACGGCCAGTCTGGGCCGACAAACCGCGCAACGGATTACGCTCGCCCGCCATAGGTATTTTTCTGTCCGACCGCTCCGTGCTCACGGAACGAAGGCTCGACGCGCAACCTTCGCGCGTCCGGGCTGTGGGTATTTCGTACGCCGGCTGCCATCCAAATGAGCGACGTGCTACTCGTCCGCGTGACGTTGACTTGCGGCGGGATTCAAACCACCCTCTGTCGACGCGCTAGGCATTCGAATCTCCGTACCAATTCCGCGAATTCGCACGCGACATGAACCGGCCCCCCACCCGCAAAAATACCTATTGGTTGATCGGTGTCGAGGGGAGTGCGCGGAAGGTTCGCTTGCCAATCAACACGCCGCTGCTCGTAGGGCGGGGCGCCTCGAATCACATCGTCCTCGACGACCCTCGCATCTCGCGCCAGCACGCGAGGCTCACGCCCGAACGTGACGGCGCGTTCCTCTACGACCTGAACAGCGCCAACGGGACGATCGTGAACGGCGTCCCGGTCGTGAAGCACCGCCTGCAGGCGGGCGACATCATTCGCTTCGGTCGCTACACGTTCCGGATCGATCAGGTCGCGCCGGACGACAAGACGCCCGACTACGACGTCGAGACGCCCACGCTCGTCGCCACCGAGAGCGTCGCGAGGATGCTCGTCGCCACCGAGTCCACCGGCTCGGGCGAGCGGCCGATGACGGTCGACCTCACGCAGCTCGAGGACGCGTACAGCAAGCTCCGCACGCTCTACTCGTTCATGCAGGCGATCAGCACGACGATCGATCGCGGCGAGCTGCTCCGCTTGATCGGCGGTCGCATTCGCGAGGTCTACCCGTCCGCGCGGTCGCTCGCGCTCTACGTTCGGAACGGCAGCCAGCGTGGCGAAGGCGCCTTCACGCTCGCGCATTTCTCGGGTGGCGGGATGATTCAAGATCAGCCCGAGCTGCCGCGCGATGTCTCCGAGACGCTCCTGAACACGGCGCATCCGCTCCTCACGCGCCCGCCGATCGAGACGCCCGAGTCCTCGCGCGCTGTCGGCGGCACGGACATGTACGCGCCGATGGTCGATCGCGGTGAGGTGCTCGGCGTCATCCACGTCTCCACCACCGACGATCAACGCCGCTTCTTCACCAACTCGGATCTCGAGCTCCTCGGCAGCATGGCGCAGACCGCTGCGATGATGTTGCAGAATACACGCATGCACGACGAGTCGCTCCTCCGGGATCGCCTCAAGTACGACCTCGAGCTCGCCGCGAAGATCCAGAAGAGCTTCTTGCCGCGTGAGGTCGTCTCCGTCGAAGGGCTCGAGCTCTTCGCTGAGTACCGCGCGGCGTACACGATCGGCGGCGATTTTTACGACGTGTTCTGGGTCGGCGAAGACAAGCTGGCCGTGTTCATCGGAGACATCTCCGGCAAAGGCGTCGCGGCGGCGCTTCTCATGGCGCGCGTGTCGAGCGAGCTTCGCGTGGCCGCGCTCGCGCACGTCGATCCCGTCGTCGTCTTGTCCGCGATGAACGAGGCCATCCTCGCGAGCGGCCAGCCCGAGCTGTTCTTCACCGCGATTTACCTCACGTTCAACGTGAAGGCCGGCGAGATCGTCCTCGCGAACGCGGGCCATCCAAGCCCGTACTGGTGCCACGAAAACGGTCGGATCGAGGCGATCACCGCAGGCGCGTCGAGCGCGATCGGCATCCTCGAAGATCCGGGCTTCACCGCGACCACCTTCACGCTCGCGCCGGGCGACTCGCTCGTCCTCTACACGGACGGCGTCGTCGAGGCCGCCGACTCCCACGGCGTCCTCTACGGTGACGAGCGCCTCGAGGCATGCCTTCACACGGCGACGAGCACGCGTCCGAACGAGATCGCCGAGCGCATCCTCCGAAGCGTCGAGGAGCACACCGCCGACACCGCGGCGAACGACGACCTCACGCTCTTCATCGCGCATCGCACGATGAGCCGCTCGGCTTCGCTTCAGCCTCGCCGTCGAAGCGGGCAGCTCGAAGCCGTCGTCCCGCGCGGCTGACCGACCGTGCGGGAGCCGCGTCTAGCTCAAGGCATGTAAAGAACGTCGCCGCCGAGGACGACGAGGTTCTCGTTCGCGTATTCGCTCGACGTGGCGCGACGAAGGTTGATTGGAATGCGCCGGGCGGGGCTGCCACGAAGAATGAACACCTCGCTGCCGGCGAAGCGGTTGGGGCCGCCGGCCATCGTGATCGCCTCGACGACCGTCGCGTAGCTCTTCGCCGTGTAGAAGCCGGGCTTCTCGACCTGACCGAGCACGGAGAAGTGGTAGCTGTTGACGCCCATCAGGTTGACCGAGACGACGATCTCTTCCGCGCGCATGTAGCTCGAGAGCTTCTTCGTGATCTCTTTCTGCAGGTCGACGGTCGTCCGGCCTTCGGCCTTCAAGTCGCCGACGAGCGGGAGCGTGATGACGCCATCCGGCCGAACCGTCACGTTCGCCGACATGTCGCGGTTCTCCCAGACCACGATCGCGAGCTGGTCGAGCGGTCCGATCCGGTACTCCTGCCCGCGCGGATCCGGCTCGATCTTGTAGTTGTAGCTCGGCGCGGACGGATGACAGCCGAGGGCGCTGAAGACGCAGAAGACGAGGACGGCGAGTGTCGCGAGAAAAGAGGCGCGGCGACGCACCGTGGGAAGCGCCCCCAAGAATGAGCTCGTAGCTGCCATGGCAGGCGACGATATCACCCGTCACACGCTCTCGGCGTCGCGTTTGCTCCGTTCGTTTGGACGACGCGCGGCTCGGTCCAGAAGACCTGCCACCAAAGAGACAGACGCAGAAGCCTGTGATAGAAAATCACTTGAAATGGCTAAGGATCCGTCCTCTGAGCCGGGGGAAGAAGCGGGGGAGGCGGCTGGACCTCCGAGGAAGGAGTCGGATCCTCTATTTCAGTCGCTCGGCCTGAAGCGTCGCACGACCGTCATCGGCCTCGCGCCGGCGCCGCATTTGCTCGCTCGCCACGCCGCGAATGCCGGTGCGTCGGGCGCGTCCGGCGATCGACAAGGCGTGCACACCGGACCTCCGCAGCCGCTTAACGAAGAGATCGAGGAGGCCGCGCTCCCGCCACCAGCCTTTGGTCAGACGACCATGCTGATGAACCCGCCGACGCCGCAGGTCCCGCTCACGCTTCCCAAGAAGGATCCGGACACGGATCCGAAGCTCCCCGCCGAAGATGGCTGGGGCGACCCCGCTCCCAAAGCAGGTCTCGAGTCCTCACCGACGATCCTCGTCGAGCCTCCTGCCAAAGGAGGAAGCAGCAACGTCGTGCGCGGCTTCGGAGGTCGCGTCACGCCCCAAGGAATCCAACCGGCGCAAGTGGGACCACGACCCAATCGATCCGATCCGCCGTCGAAGGCCGCCACGGGGAGCGATCCTCCTCCGAACACGCAGCGCCAGCCAGGGCAGGGCGGTCAGCCGAATCAACCTCCGCATCAACAGGTCAACGCCAACCAACCGAGCACGCTTCACATGAAGTCGGCGTCGGTGTCGAGGCAGACGCAGCCGCTTCCTCCGCCGAACCCAAACGCCCAGCAAGGCCAGCAAGGGCAACCGCAGCAGGTGCCCCAACAGCAGCAGCGATATTCGCAGCCGCCGCCGTACCAACAGCAGCAGCCCTACCCACAACAACAGCCGCCGCCGCAGCAGCAGCACCCGCAGCATCATCCTCACCACGTGCACCCGCATCAGCCGCCGCAGCAGCTGCACACGTACCCGGGGCAGCCGCAGGTCATCCCGACGATCGAAGCGCAGCCGCGGCGTCCGACGAGCTCGCGTCCCGAGCCGAACGAGGTGATCGCGGAGGTCGTCTCGCGCCATCCGTCGTATCCGCTGATGCGGACCCCGTCCTCGCCGGATTGGCCGCCGGGTCATCCGAACGCGCTCGGCGAGCGATGGAAGCCACGCTACCCCGCGATCCAAGGCGCCGAGCCGCCGCTCGGGATGGCGACGAAGCAGCAGGTCGACGGCTTCCGCGAGCTTCGCACCCGTCTCCAGACGATCGCCGCCGGCACGAATCGAAATCCATTCACCACGCTCGTCGTTCCGCTCACGAGCGGCTCGGGCGGAAGCTTCGTCGCCCGAAACCTCGCGACCGCGTTCGCGTTCGGCAACGAACGTGACGCTGTGCTCGTCGACTGCAACATCGAGAAGCCCACGCAGCACCAGATGCTTCGCGCGCGTCCAAACGAGCCTGGCCTCTTCGAGTACCTCGAGCAGCCGCAAGGCCGGTCGATCGACTCGATCGTCCAGCCCACGAGCATTCCTCGCCTGCATCTCATCCCGGCGGGCAGCGCGCGGATGCGCTTTCAAGAGCACTTCTCGTCCGCGCCGATGCGAGCGCTCGTCGACACGATCCAGAACGAGTGCTTCGTCTTCCTCGACGGACCGCCCGCGAAAGGCTCGCCCGACGCGCGCATCCTCTCGAAGCTCGCCGACTTCGTCATCCTCGTCGTGGGCTACGGCAAAGGCACCGCCGAAGACGTCGCGCAGGCCGCGGCGATGTTCGACCCCGCGAAGTTCGCCGGCGTCGTGTTCAACGAGCGCGACTAGTCAACGGCGAGCGAGGCGAAGCGCGGCGGCACGTGCGCGTTCGTAGCGCGTGTTGCCGAGCACGCGCTTGGCGGCGTTGAGCGCAGCGCTCTGCGCGCGGCGGCGGGCGAGCCCTTCGCCGTGTGCGATGCGCCCGAGCGCTCGAGCGTCCATGCCTCGCATGACGGCGACGCGCGTGAGCTTGAACGGATCGCTCCGCGCGGAGTTCAGGCCGATCTCGCTCGTGACGAGCGAGTCGTAGCCGGCTTGGCGGGCGACGCGGAGGACGCGCTCGTCCCAGCGTCCACCGGGGCACGAAAAATGTGCGACGCGCTTGCCGGTGATGTCTTCGAGCGCCTTCTTCGATCCTTCGATCTCGGTGATGAGCTCGGCGTCGGAGAGATCGTGCAAGTAGCGATGCGTCATCGCGTGGGAGCCGATCTCGATCCCGGCGTCGGAGAGCTCGCGCAGCTGGCCCTTCGTGAGGTAGCCGCGCCGGCCCAGGTGATCGAACGTGACGTATGACGTCGCGCTGAACTTCGCGGCGTGGAGGATCGGCGTCGCGATCACGAGATCGGTCTCGCAGCCGTCGTCGAACGTGATCACCACCATCCCCAAAGACGACGCGCCGCCGTTCTGCGCGAGCGCCTCGCCGACCGAGACACCGCGAAGGCCATCGGCGCGGAGCTGATCGACGTGCGCGCGAAACGTCGGCTCGTGCACGACGTAACGAACGTAGCCAGGATCGGTGTTGCACAGCTCGCGCTGAGGCAGCTCGATCTCGTGGTACATCAAGTACGCGACGCCGCCGCGCGCCCCTGCGAGCGCGTCGAGAGCCCGCATCACGCGTGCGCCTCTTGCGCAGAGCCGTTTCGCTGCGAGGAGAAGGAGCCTTGCGGCCGCGTCGCTTCTTCTTCCCAGTCGGGGCGGAGGGTGTAGTGCACGAGGCCGACCGCGAACCCGACGCCGTGCGAGAAATGAATCACGGGGAAGATCGACGCGACGACCGGCGCCATGAAGCCGATGCCCTTCTTCACGCTCACGCGGATCCCCTCGACGAGGTTCGCGGCGCCGTAGAGGCCAAACGCGAAGGGGGTGATGGGCTGGATCGGTGAGGTGACCGCGAGGGCTGCGCTGCCGAGCACCATGAAGAAGGGGAGAAGCGGGCGAATCGTCGGCAGGCCGCGATGCTTCAGCATCGTGCGCGCGCGGCCTTTGCCGTACTTGAAGTACTGCTTCGCGAGGCCGGAGTACGAGTCGCGCGGGAAGTAGTGCACGACGATGCGGCGGCTGACGTAGATGCGACCGCCGGCCTTCAGGATGCGCTGGTTGATCTCCGCGTCCTCGTTCGTGATCGCGTTGGGGTCGAACATGCCGACGACGTCGAACACGCGTCGAGGAAACGCTCCAGGGAAGACCGTGTCGGCGTAGCCCTCGGCGTCGATGTTGCGGTAGGTGGAGCCGCCGACCGCGAGCTTGCTCTCGAGCGCCGCGCACACGGCGCGCTGAAACCAGCTTTCGGACATCGGTCGCGCGGAGCCGCCGACGTTCTCGGCGCCGGTCTCCTCGAGGACCGCGACGCACTCGCGCACGAAGTTCTTCGCGTACCGCGCGTGTACGTCCATGCGGACGATGATGTCGCCTCGCGCCTCGGCGATCATGACGTTCATCGCCGCCGCTTGCAGGCGCTTCGGGTTGTCGAGCACGCGAATGCGCGCCTCGCCGTGGCGCTTGGCGATGTCGGCGAGGATCTCGCGCGTGCGATCGGTGCTCATCCCGTCGGCGATGAGCACCTCGAGGCGGTCGGTCGGGTAGTCCTGCGCGAAGATGTCGTCCACGCAGGCCGCGATATGACGCTCCTCGTTGAAGCAGGGGATCGCGAGGGTCACGAGCGGGACCTTTTTTCCCGATGTCGCGTCGGTCGTCGTCATCCCCTGGAAGGTAACAGAAGCCCAGACATCGCGGTCGTCGATCGATGTAGTCTAAACGGCGCTAGACCGTGCCGGACGTGACCGACGTGACCGTGAACAAGCCCGTTCTTTTTCTCATCGACGAGCTCGAGGTCGGCGGCTCGCAGCAGCAAATCCTGCTGCTCGCCAAGGCGCTGAAGAAGGCGGGCCACGCCGTGACCGTCGCGTACTTTCGCGAGGGCAACGAGGCGCTCCGCCCGACGCTCGAGCAGGAGGGGATCACAGTGAAGCTCATCGCGAAGCGCGGCGGCGTCGATCCCGCGTTCTTGCTGCGGCTCGCGCGCTTCCTCGCCGAGGATCGCAGCCGGCATGTCCTCAGCTTCGGCTACACGGCGAACCTCTGGTCACGCGTCGCCGGGGCGCAGCCGATCTCGTGCATCCGCAACCTCGGCTACATCCCCGGCTCGCGCGGCAAGATCGCCCCCGTCCTCGCGCGCGTGGAGCGGCTGCTCTCGCGGCGAAGCAAGTGGGTCGTCGCGAACTCCCAGGTGACGGCCGAGAGCGTCATCGCGCGTGGGATCATCCCGCGTAAGCGCCTGCTCGTGATCCCCAACGCGGTCGAACGCGAAGCGCACGCGCCGCGCGTGGAGGCGCGCGCTCGGCTCCTCGCGATCACCGGCAAGAGCAGCAGCCCGTCGCTGTCGATCGTCGGGACGCTCGCGCGTCTCGTCGAGCCGAAGGATCTGCCGACGCTCGTGCGCGCGGCACGGCACGTCATCGACAAGAACCCCGACGTGCGCTTCGTCATCGGCGGAGAAGGCCCGAAGCGCCCCGAGCTCGAGGCGCTCCGTCGCGAGCTCGCGCTCGAGGATCGCTTCTTCTTGCCGGGCACGTTGCTCGGTCGCGAGGTGGTCTCGGGGCTCGACGTGGCGGTGCTCTCATCGTCGTCCGAAGGGATGCCCAACTTTGTCCTCGAGGCGATGGCCGCGGGGATCCCGCTCGTCGCGACGCGCGCAGGCGCGGCCGCAGAGCTCCTCGAAGAAGGAAGGCTCGGAAGGCTCGTGGCGATCGGCGATCACCGCGCGCTCGCCGAAGGGATCCTCGCCGCGATCGCGACACCTGAGGAGTCGAGCGCGATGGCTGCCCTCGCGAAGCAGAAGGCGCAAGGGATGAGCCCCGCCGACATCGCCGCGCGCTACATCGAGCTCTTCGAGTCGCGATCGGCGTGATCGTGCGCGATCACACGCGTCCGCGGACGCGGTCGAGCCTGCTTCGGACCCAACGCTTCGAGCTCATCGTGCCGAGCAGCATGCGCGCGACGACGTCGTCGTGCCACGACTTCTGCCGCACCGACGAGCGCTCGGCGGCGATCTCGGCGAAGCTCGTGATCTGCGAGCGGTAGTCGCGGAGGTCCTGCGCGAAGCGAGCGAGGTCGCGGTCCGTCCACGAGTTCGAGTGGTAGCAGACGGTCCACGTGCCGAAGGGCCGATAGCGGAAGCCCCACACTTGCTGCGGCACCCACAGCACGTCGTTCTGATCGCGGTGCTCGGAGAGGAAGAAGCCGTCCGAGATCGCGTCGACGCCGAGGCTCTTCAAGATGAGCACGGTGTTCTGATCGAACGAGTGCGCTGGCGCGATCCACACGTCGGGCTTCACGTTCTTCTCGCGGAAGATCTCGACCGCGCGCGTGAGCTTCTCGCGTTGCTCGTCGGCGGAGAGCCCGGCGAACTCGCTCCGGTCGTTGATCCCGATGAGGCCTGCCTCGCGCGTGACGTAGCGATGCTGGTAACCGTGAAGCCCGATCGTCCAGCCCTGCTTCTGCCAGTCGCGTACCTGCGCCCAGAATTTGTCCTCGGGCTCCGGCGGCGAGTCGACGTTGAGGTTGTCGTCTTGATTCGAAGGGACGACGGCGATCATCGGGCGCACCCCGGCGTCGTTCATGATCGTCTCGATCTTGCGCCACACGTCCCAGCGCATGCCGGGACAGATGTCATCGAAGCGAACGAGGTAGCGCGCGGGTCGGCGGAGGGAGCGGCTCATGCGTTCGCTCACTCGGCGTCGTGCGCGTGCGCGTGCTTCTTCTTCGCCTCTTCGAGGTGCATGCCGAGCGCCTCGGCGACCTCACCGATCGTGACGTCGATGTCGAAGCCTTTGCGAATGCGCTCGACCGCCTTTGCGCCCATGCGCGCGCGCTTCTCGGGATGCTGCGCGAGATCCTTCAGCGCGGCGGCGAGCCCGGCGGGATCCTTCTCCGGGATGTACACGCCGTTCTCGCCGTCGACGAAGATCTCCTGGAGCGCCGACATCCGTGTCGTCACGACCGTCACTCCCGAGGCCATCGCCTCGAGGATGACGTTCGGGATGCCGAAGTGGATCAGATCGGATGCGCTTGGCTTCTTCGGTCCGCCCATGTCCGGCGGCGGGCTGTGCACAGCGGCGAGCACGAACGCCGACGCCTGGCGGTAGATCTCGGGGAGCTTCTCCTGGCTCTGCTTGCCGAGAAAATGGACCGTTCCGGTGAGCCCGAGCTCCTTCGCGCGGGCCTCGACCTCGGCGCGCATCGGCCCGTCACCGACCACGTTGCACTCGAAGTCGACGCCCTCCTTCTTCAAGATTCCGCACGCCTCGATGAGCGTGTCGAAGCCTTTGCGCGGCAGAAGTGTGCCGACCGAGAGGATGCGGAACTTCTCCGATGGCTTGTCCGCGGGCTTGTACACGCTGAGATCGAGCCCGTGGTACGAGAGCTTGATGCGTCCGTCCGGCACATCGGGGGCGAGCTTGCGCAAGAACTCGAGGTTTTGCGCGGTGCACGTGAGGACGGCGACCGCCTCGCGTAGCTTGAACGCGAGCATCGTCTGATCGAGGTAAATATCGTGCGCGTGCGCGGTGATGCTGAGCGGGATCTTCGAGATCTGGCTCATCACCCAGCCGGCCGTGGTCGGGTGCGTGGCCCAATGGGCGTGGATTCGCTCGGCCGGCTCCTCACGAAGCTCCATCCCCCAGCGGACGGCCTCCGGAAAGATCGCGAGCGATCGCCATAGAAAAGGCTTGCTCTTGCGGGTCTCGCTCACGATCGTCCAGAGGAGGTGACCGTAGAGGCCCGGCTCGTTCTTCAAAAGCTGAAGGTTTCGCTTCAAAACCTCACGCGAGAGGAGAAACGGCGAGTAACGTGCGGACTTCAGAAGGGGCTTCGCGTCGGCATGCAGCGGAGCCTCCTTGGGTTGTTTGAGCGAGAAGATCCGCATGTCGAAGCCTTTGCGCTCGAGCGCGCGGAGCTCCCGAAGGATGAAGACTTCGTCACTGCACGGGAACTGAGAGATCACGATCGCAAGCTTCACGGCTCAACGTATTATTCGCACTCGGCAATACCCGTCAACGCGCGGCTGGCGCGCCCTCGGCACCACGCACATCCCCAACGTCGCCATGTACACCGAAAACCGGCGCAGAGACGTCGTCATCTTCCTCAAAGCTGCGCTCACGAACCAGCTGGCGAAGTACGACTTTTATCTAAAGCTCGGTAACCGATCCGGCCGTGGGGAGAAGGTCGAGGCCCCCGAGGACACCGCCGCGTACTTTCGTCGCTGCGTCGACGACTACTGCGCCGAGCTCGGGGCCGACAAAGCGACGTTCTTCGCTGGCAAGCGGATCCTCGAGTACGGACCGGGAGACACCCTCGGCGTCGCCCTCGTGCTCTACGCCTTGGGTGCAGAGTACATCGAATGCGTCGACCGCTTTCCGCTCCACACGCTGAGCCCGGCGAGCATCGCGGTGTACAGCGCGATCTTGCGCTCGCTCGAGGGTGACGTCCGCGAGCGGGCTGGCCGCGCCTTCAAAGACCCGGGCAACCCGGCGAGCGGCTTCGATCCTCAGAAGGTCGAGTATCGCGTCACCGCCGACGGGCTCTCGGCGCGGCGACGAAGCTACGACGTCATCCTCTCGCGCTCCGTGCTCGCGCTCGTCAATCGACTCGACAAGACGATCGAAGACATCGCGTACTGCTTGAAGGACGACGGCGTCTCGATCCACAAGGTCGATCTCACGAGCCACGGCCTCGACCGCGACAAGCCGCTCGACTTCTTGTCGTGGCCCGACTCGCTCTACCAGCTGATGTACAGCCGCAAGGGCCGCCCGAATCGGTTTCGCGTCGACAAGTACAAGGAGCTCGCCGCGGAGTCTGGGCTCGCATTCCGCAAGCTCACGCCGACCGGGCAGGTCACCGCCGAAGACGTCGAGCGCGTCCGGCCCACGCTCCCGAGTCAGTTCCGCAGCGTCGATCCCGAGCTTCTCCGATGGCTCGGTTTCTGGATGGTCCTCGAGCATCGCGCGACGCGCTGACACGCGTACTACGACCATATGACTTTACATCGGCCGGGTGTGCAGGTAGCCACGGGAAACCATGTTTTCTAGGCGCACCGTCGCCGCCGCGACATGCGCAGCTGTCTCTCTGGGGGCCTTCCTCGCGACGCTGTCGGTGTCCTCGCGCGCGCACGCGCAAAATGTGGCCGCGGCCGCGGGTGGGCGCGCGGCGCAATTGCAGCAGCCGCAAGCAGGTTTCACGGAGCGGTTCCGTTTCCAGGCGGGCTTCACGCGCGAGACGCGCAAGACCGCCGACACCACCGATTTCTTGCTCGGCGCCACCCCCGAGATCCAGTGGCTCATGCTCGAGCCAGGCTGGCTGCTTCGCGCGACGTACTCGCTCACGGGCACGGTGCACACGAACCAGTCGAGCGACGTCGCCAACCGCCTCGCGCTCGCGGTGACCGCCGAGCCCTCGCGGCGCATGACCGTGGGCCTCTCCGCCGAGGCGACGCAGAGCACGATCTCGACGAGCTTCCTCACGAGCTCTGCGGCGCAAGCGCCGGTCAACGGTGTCCTCGCGGCGACCGACACGCAGATCCTCACCGTCGGCAGCGGACAGACGATGGGCTACGAGATCAGCCCGGTCGTTCGGTTCGGTCAGAGCGCCGGGATCACGTATTCACGCGGGCTCGACAGCGACACCGGCCTCGACAACTTCGCGGCCAATGCCTCCGTCGCGCTCGACCGCGTGTGGAAGGCCGACTCGCTCGGGATCGAAGGCCGCGCCACGTTCGCGTCCACCAAGCCGGCGGCGACCACGATCGTGCCGACCCCGCCGCGACAGAAGCTCTTCGCGGTCACGCCCGCGCCGCGATGGCGTCATGACATCAGCTCCACGTTGAGCTCGTCGGTCGACGCCGGCCCGACGTTCGTGTTCAGCCCCGACCCGTCGACGAAGACCCAAGTGTCGGTGTCGGGGCGCGGCTCGCTCAACTATTTCTGGTCACCCGCGACGATCGAGCTCTCGTACCAACACAGCTTCGAGCCGAACACGATCACCGGTCAGGTCCTCCGCTCACACATCGGCACGCTGCGCGGAACGACGCCCATCTCGACGGAGAATCACATCGTCGGTACGGCGTCGGTGGGCTACCTCCACGGCACGTTCGTGAACCTCCGCACCGACGCCGTCCCGCGCGACGACTTCGACACGTTCGTCGGCGACATCGAGATCGGCTGGCTGCCGTACGACTGGCTTCAGCCTTTCCTCCGCTACCAGTTCCTCACCCAAGACGGCGGCGCGTCGGCGATCGACGATCCTTCGTTCGTCCGTCACGCTGTGCTCCTCGGCGTGCAGCTCACCACCGCACCGGCCGGGACCTTCACGGCAGCCGCGCGCCCGCAGCGCGTCGACCGCGCCGACGCGCCCGTGTCGCCCTAGCGCGATTACGGAACGACGATCACGTCGCCACGGAGAACGAAGACGTTCTCGTCGGGCCGCTCGCCCGAGGTCACGTGCTTGATGTCGATCGGGATCTTGCGCGCAGGCGTGCCGCGGATGACGTAGAAGGTGTCGCTCGCGAAGCGATTCGGACCTCCCGCCAGCGCGACGGCCTCGAGCGCCGTCACGTACGACTTCGGCGCGAACACGCCAGCGTGCTCGACGTTGCCGCTCACGGTGAACGAGTAGCTGTTGACGGACGAGACGCCGACCGAGACGACCGCTTCTTCGGCGCGGACGAAGTCGCCGTAGCGCTTCGCGATCTCTTTCTGGAGATCGCTCGGCGTGCGGCCGGCGGCCTTTACGTCGCCGATGAGCGGCAGCGTCATGATGCCGTCCGGGCGTACGGTGACCTCCCCGGACATCTCGCGGTTCTTCCAGACGATGACCTGGACCTGATCGAGCGGACCGACCTGGTATTCGGTCTTTCTCGGATCAGGCTCCTTCGCGTAGTCGTACGACCCCGCCGCGCTTCCGCAGCCGGCGCTCGCGATGCCGAGAACGAAGGGGAGAAATGATGCGCGCAGCCACATCCGAGGAGTCGTCGTCACGATCGCGACCATAGACGGATCGTCTGCGGTCGTCACCAACCAGGTTTCGTGGTCGTTCGCGGCTACTTCGCCTGGAACGCGCCGATATCGAACGGCCCCGTCGCGGGGCGAGGCGCGCCCGTGAAGTCGTGCGGAACGTCCGCGATCAGGTTCTGGCCCACGCCCGCTGCGGGGCTGCCTTTCTGGATCGAGAAGTCGGTCGCGCTCGTGAAGCTCGGGTTTTGCTTGAGGATGGAGTGCGCATCGGCGCCTCCCGGGTGACCGTCGCCCCACTCGACGTTGCCGCTGCCGTTCCAGACGAAGTTGTAGTCCATCACGAGTCCGTTGCCCGACGGCGAGTTGACCTGGATGACGTTGCCACCATCGCCGGCGGGGTTCGCGATCAGGTTGTTGATGATCTTCGCGTTGACGGTGTCGCGCGAGGTGCCGTTCGTCGCGGCCTTCGTGAGCTTGAACATCACGTTGCCCTTGCCGCTGTCGATGAACGTATTCGACAGGAGCGAGCAGTCCTTGCAGCCCTGTACGTCGAAGCCGCGGCCGACGCGAACCATCACGTTGTTGATCGCCTTGACGCGAACGGCAGCGTAGTGCTCCGGGTCGATGTCGCACGTGGAGTCGCAGCCGTCACCGAGCGCGATCGTTCCCGCGGCGCTCGTGATGTCTTGGAAGCGATTGCCGTCGAAGAGCGCGTCGTGCGAGCCGCCCTTGAACTGGAGCGCGCCGTTCTCGCCGGTGTCCCAGTCGTGGCAGAAGTTGAAGCGGAAGATGAGCCCGTTCGCGCCCGTGAGGCTCACCGGAAGGTGACCGAACTTGCCGTAGAACTCGTTGTTCTCGACGGTGATGCCGTTCGACGCTTGATTGAGCTTGATGTGATCGTAGCCGCCCGTGATCTTGCTGTTGCGGAGGACGGAGCCGACGCCCTTGCCGGTCTTCAGGCCGTCGAAGTGGAGCACCTGCTCGTCGCTCGTCGGCATGTTCTTGAACTCGAAGCCGTCGATGATGACGTAGTCCTGGCGAATGAGGACGGCCGGGCCGCCGGAGATGCCCGACGAGTCGATGATGGCCTTCTCGCGCCCGTCGACGGACCACAAGACGATCGGAGCGGTCGACGTTCCGTCTTTCGGGAACTCGATCGTCTTCGTCTCGTTGTACACGCCGGCGTGCACCTTCACGCAGTCGCCGGGCTGCGTCTTCTTCATCGTCGTCGAGATCGTCTTCAGCGCGTGGGTCGCGTCTGCGCCCGTCGCGGAGTCATCGCCGCCGACCGCGACGTGAAGCTCGCGCGTGCAGGTGTAGTTCGAGGGAGCGCTTGGGACGCCGCCGCTCGTCGTGCCTCCACCACCACCGTCGCTGTTCGGGTTGCCGCTGCTCCCCGACGACCCGCTGCTTCCCGAGGACGAGCCACCGCTCGAGGAGGATGAAGAAGAGGAGGAGGATGCGTTCGCCGTCGCGCCCGGATCCTCGTCGTCGGAGCAATGCGCCAACGTGAGCGGCAGGATGACGAGAACCAGGCCCGAGAAAAAGCTGAGTTTGCGCGACGTCATTCTGTCTCACTTGTTGGCAGAGACCGGCGTTCTCGTCAAACCACATGAAGAGACGACGTACCCCTCGCAAAGCGCGAGCGAAAACACGACAAAGACGAAGACTCTGACGCAGTTAGCTCGTGTTCGCACGGAGAGAAGGTCAGGCGCGAAATCCGGGATCGGGACTACGTGAGATCACGTAGCCGAGGCCCTTGACGAAGGATCGCGATCCAGTACACCGTCCCTCCAAACTGTGGACGTTTGCAACGTTTCTCCCCGAATGCGCAGTACCTGTCGTCGGTTTGGCGTGTGGAGAAGTCACTCGGTCGGGATGACATTCGAGAGCGACGTGCCGGTGGTAAGCGAACGCCAATGAAAAAAACGCCCCTCACCTCTGGGCGCGTTCCCCTCTATTTCGGACGCGAGGACCGTCCGCTCTTCGGCTGGCTACACGAGCCGAGCGCCGAGGCCCCGGCGCGCCTCGGTCTCATCATCTGCAATCCCTTCGGGTACGAAGCGATCTGCGCGCACCGCAGCCTCCGTCACTTCGCCGAGGCCGCCGCGGCCGCGAACATCCCCGCGCTCCGCTTCGACTACGACGGCACCGGCGACTCCGCGGGTGACGACCGCGACCCCGATCGACTCGGCGCGTGGATCGAGAGCATTCGCCTCGCGATCGATTTCATGACGAAGAACGCTGGCGTGACGCGCGTCGCGCTCCTCGGTGTTCGCCTCGGCGCGCTCCTCGCCGTGAAGGCTGCGATGAAGAGCGACGAGCTCGCCGATGCGGACGTCATCGACTCGATCGTCGCGATCGCGCCGGTCGTCTCGGGGCGTACGTACCTTCGTGAGATCCGTGCGCTCCAGGCAGCGCTCCAGCGAGGCGCTCCCCCTTCGAACGTCGTTCAAGAGGAAGGCGTGCAAGAGGCGCTCGGTTTTGCGATCACCGCCGAGACGCAAGCGGCGCTCGGTGGGGTGGACCTCACGAAGCTCGACGTCGCACCGAACGCGCGCGCGGTGCTCCTCATCGAACGCGACGACCTCACGACGAGCAGCGCATGGCCCGATCGGTTGAAGAGCCAGGGCGTTCTCGTCGAGCAGCATCGGCTCGCCGGGTACACGGAGATGATGCTCGGCCCTCAAGAGGCAGAGGTGCCCGAGGCGATGGTGGCGCTCGCGACGACGTGGCTCTCCGCCCGCGCCGATCTCCTTCCACCAACCCCCGCGACGAAGCCCGCGCCTGCGTGGCGAGAGCGCGCGCAGATCGCGCCGAACGTCGTCGAGAGCCCCGAGATCGTCGACCGCGACGGTCGTCTCTTTGGGGTGCTCGCGATGCCCGCGAGCGACGGTAACGGAAACGGCAAGAGCACGAAGCCCTCGGGCCGGCGCGCTCTCCTTCTCCTCAACGCCGGCTCGGTGCATCACATCGGCTCGAACCGGCTCTACGTGGCGCTCGCTCGCCGATGGGCTGCGCTCGGTCACGTCGTGCTGCGCATGGACATCGCGGGCATCGGCGACAGTCGCCCCCGACCAGGTGAGCCCGAGAACATCGTGTACACCGACGGCGCGGTCGCGGACGTCGCCGAGGGGATCGCGTTTTTGCGCCGTCAAAAGGACATCGTCGAGGTCCACGCGCTGGGGCTCTGCTCGGGCGGCTACCACGCCTTCAAGGCCGCCGTGGGAGACGTACGTCTCGACGGCGTCGTCCTGATCAACCCGCTCACGTTCTTCTACAAGCCCGGCATGCCGCTCGAGGCTGCTCCTCATCTCGTGACGGGCGAGGCGACGCGATACACGAAGCGCCTCCACGATCTCGAGGCGTGGAAGAAGCTCTTTCGCGGAGAGGTGCACGTCAAAGCGGCGGCCAACGTGTTTGCACGCCGGCTCGGCAACATCGTGCGGGATCGCGCGCGTGACGTCGCGCGGCGCGCGGGCGTGCGCGTCGCCGACGATCTTGCCTTCGAGCTCCAGTCGGTCGCGAAGAAGAAGGTCGCGCTCCGCTTTCTCTTCGCCGCTGGCGATCCCGGCCAGACACTCCTCGCGTCGCAAGGTGGCGCCACCGTGAAGAAGCTCGCGAAGCGCCGTCAGCTCGGCATCGACGTGATCGAGGGGCCCGACCACACGTTCACGCCGCTCTGGTCCCATCCTCTGTTCATCAAGTCGCTCGCAAATCTCTTCGACGCCCCCGCCAAAGGCACGCGTCCCGCGCGGGACGCGGACTGAGGAGCGCGCCGTGTCTGCCAGCGTAGCCGCCAATGTGAGCGCACGTGCCGCGGCCGCGTCTACGCCCGACGAAGACGCCTCGCTCGAGGCGAAGCTCGCGAGGACGCTCCGCGGTCAGATGCCGGTGCTCGACGCGCTCCGCGGCATCGCGATCCTCTTGGTGCTCGCGCATCGCTTCGGCATCTCCACCGATCCCGTGTCGCTCCCTGCGCGTGCGCTCGCGGCGGTGATGGACGCTGGATGGATCGGCGTGCAGCTCTTCTTCGTGCTCTCCGGCTTCCTCATCACCGGCATCTTGATCGACACGCGCGGGCGCGAAAATTACTTCCGCGCGTTCTTCGCGCGGCGCGCGCTTCGCATCTTTCCCCTCTATTACGGAGTGCTCGCGGTCGCGTTCCTCATCCTCCCGCTCGCCGGCATCGTGCTCGAAGGACACGAGCACCAGATCTGGCTCTGGACGTACGTGTCGAATTGGGCCGCGCCGTTCGGCAAGGGCGTCGACTCGCTCTCTCACTTCTGGTCGCTCGCGGTGGAGGAGCAGTTCTACCTCGCGTGGCCGTTCGTCATCCGCTTCACGCCGCATCGAAAGCTCCCGGTCGTCTTCGGCGTGATGGTCGCCGTCGCCATCGCGAGCCGTGTCGCACTTCACACCGGGCAGTTCGGCTCCGACTTTGCTTACGAGGCGACGATCTGCCGTATGGATGCGCTCGTGATGGGCGCCGCGGCGGCGTGGGCGCTCCGGGCGCCGAAGGCTGCACGTAGCATCATGCATCACGACCGGCTCTGGCTCATCGGTGCCGGGCTCGTCTTCGCCTTCGGCGCAGCGATCACGCACCTTTATCCGCGGACGGGCGTCATGACGCAGACCGTCGGCTACAGCATCCTCGCGTTCACCTGCGTCGTTCTCCTCATGCTCGCCGTCGTCTCCGAGGCTCGTGGACGAAACGGGAAGAAAGAGGCGCCTTGGTGGCTTGCGCCCAAGCCGCTCCGCTCGTTCGGCAAGTACAGCTACGCCCTATACGTCCTGCATGTCCCCCTTTATCGTGTGGTGGGTATTCCGTTGAGGAATTGGTTTGGGGGACAGCCCCATCCAAGCTTCAGCGTTAGTGTTTTGTATTTCGTGATCATGACCGCGCTGACGTTCGCCTGCGCCGTCCTTTCCTACCACCTGTACGAAAAACACTTTTTGCGCCTGAAGGATCGATTCACGGTTCCCAAAGCGCCTGCGTGAGACGCCGTGAAGAACCATCGCTCTGCTGCCATCAACTCGGTCGTTGTTCTCACCATCGCCGCGCTGCTCGGCTGCAAGACGAGCCGTGAGTCGAACCCGTCGACCTCACCCAACGCGACGTCCAACATCGCGAGCACGCCGCCGCAAACAACCGGAACGCTGAGCGCGCCGCAGATCCCGCCGTCGCCTCCGGGCACGTACGCGTGGGCCGGCGTCTCCGTCCCGTGGAAGGTGTTCGACGGCAGCGTCCCCGACACTCCGCCCGCGACCGCTCCAGGGCGTACGTTTTATTGCGACCCCGCGAAGGGCAACGACAAATGGGACGGCTCGAGCATGACGTTCGTCTCCGGAACGAAGGGCCCGAAGCGCACGATCAACGCGGTGCTGTCGCTTCCGGAGAAGGACGGGCTGAAGCCCGGTGATGTGGTGCTCCTCGCGGGTGGCATCTACCGCGAATACCTGAGCTTCGGAGGGCTGAGCGGCAAGCCTGGTCTACCGATCACGATCGGATCGTACGGGCATGGCACGGGAGCGCCCATCCTCGATGGCGGTCTTCGTCCCAACCAGTGGACGAAGTACACGGGCACCGGGCAGTCGAAGGTGTGGCAGACGTCGATGGCGGGGTTCTCCGAGATCACGCCGAAGAAGCCGGTGCTCGGCGTCTACGTGAACAACGGGAAGAAGGAGTCTGCGCTCAAAGAGGTCATCCACGGTCAGGTCTCGACCTATGGAGGCAATCCGCTCCCGCCGAACGAGACGCAAAACGGCGTCAAGGATGGCAACAACAAGTGGTTCTACGAGCCCAACACGAAGGTGCTCTACGCCGACTTTGGCGGGACGCTCGGCGAAGGCGATCCCAATACGGCGGACATCTCCGTTCTATGGAATAGCCACGCGAGCAGCAACTCGCAGATGACGATCCTCCTGAATCCGGGGAGCGGCTACTTCCACTTCATCGGATTGACCGTGCGCGCGGCGTCGTGGAGCGGTGTGTATGCGCGATCGAGCGGCAACGTGTTCGATCATTGCGACTTCAAGTTCAACGGCGGCGCCGCGGCGCTCTTCGCGACGGCGGAGAAAGAGCTCACGATCAAAGACAACGTCATCAAATACAGCCGTATTTGGATGAACATTCTCGAGAACTGGCCACGCTTCAACAACGGCTACACCGGCGGTGGCTGGCCGTCGGCGGTGGGCTGGGAAGGCCAGAGCAATGGCGTGTCGCTCGGCAATATCGTCTACGAGAATGGTGGTGAAGGCGTCGACTTCACCGGCACCGGCTCGGCCGACGGGAGCCGGCCGCACTTCAACGTGAACAACATCACGAAGAACAACATCATCTACGACAACTTCTCGGTAAACCTCTATCTCGTCAGCGTTCAAGGCGTTAAGGCAGAGCAAAACCTAGTCTTCAATCACCCGCTCGATCCGAACCAGACGTTCGACGGGCTCCTCCAGAGCTCGGCGGCCTACGGCAAGGATCTCGGAAGGCGCCTCGTACCGATCAACGTCGGCCTTGGCGACGAGCCGGGCTCTTCGTTCGACCACAAGGCGTACTTGGCGGACATCACGCTCATCAACAACGTGTTCGTCGGCGCGAAGCGCGGCTTCATGGACTGGGACGACGGCACCGCAGACAAGGGACATGCGCTGAAGGACTGCTTCATCGCGAACAACACGTTCGTGCTCAGCAACCAGACGCTCCCTGACGGCTCGGATGGGTATGGGTTCTTGCTGCAGTCGAACCCGGCGTTCAGCAAGAGCTCGGTGATCGTGAACAACGTCGTCGTCGCGCCGACCGCGAAAGACGATTTCCTTCATGCGTCGTTCTCTCCGCAAGGCGCGCCCGCGGGGATCTCCGTCGACTACAACCTCTACTCGGGCAACGGGAAGTGGGCGATCCCGGGCAGCAGCAAGTGGAACGTCCTCGGTCCGTCGGCGGGAAGCCTCGACAAGTGGAAGAGCACGTTCAACTGGGATCAGCACAGCGTCGCGACGACGGACATCGTCGTCGCCGACATCGCGGAGTTCGACGCGACGGTGGCGCAGAAGCCGATGTTCGACTGGACGAAGGCGAAGACGAAGCCCGGCGCTCCCGGCGCGGGCGCGGGAATGGACCTGAGCGCGCGGATCAAAGACAACTTCACCGGCGCGCCGCGAGCGAAGGGCGCGTTCGACATCGGCGCGTTCTGAGCCAGCCGAGGATTCACCCGAGCCGCCGCTAGCGCTCGACGCCCGCGACGCATGTCGTGCGTGGCGCGCAACGCGCGCGTTCGAGATGCAGCATCGACGGGAGCGACCGACTGCGATCGCGGCACTGCCTTGCAAAACACCACGCAACCAAGCGGCCACTCCGCGTGCGTTGCATTTTGCATCTATGTGGATCCACGTATGCGCGCGCGGCATGCATACAACGCACGTATGCACGACCAACCAACTGGCAATCGCTCGCCGGCTCGGCCAAGATCGCCAGATCTCCATGGCAGTAGTAGTGGGAAGCCCAAGCGCAAGCGTGAACGAGAAGAGCGCGAGCGCGAGCGCGAACGCGAACGACCCGAGCTCGAGCACCCGCTTCTTCGTCGCGATCTGATGTCCGCTGCGCGCGCCGATCAAAGCCGCGACGTGCAGGAGGTGCCTCGCGTCTCCTCGTCCCCACCACGCATCGTCATGCGCGTGGTCGAGTCGGAGGCCGAGCTCGTTCGTCTCCGCGACGCGTGGGAAGCGCTCCAAGAGCACGCGCTCGTCGCGAGCATCTTCACCACCTTCGATTGGCAGTCGCTTTGGTGGCACCACTATGGGGCGGGTCGCTCGCTGAAGCTCCTCCTCGCCGAGACCGAGACGGGAGAGCTCGTCGGCATCCTGCCGCTCTACCTCCAGCAGCTCACGCTTCTGCACTACCCGGTGAACGTCCTCCGCTTCGTTGGCTGCGGAGGCGACACGTCACCCGACGACCTCGGTCCGCTCATCCATCGCGATCACGAAGCGGAGGTCGCGCGTGCTCTTGCGAAGGGGGTTCGCGATTTGGGTGGCTGGGATGTCCTCCTTTTGAGTGACATGCCGCCCGAGCACGTTTTCACGAAGGAGATGACGGAGGTCGCGCGCGCAGGTCGGCTGCGGCTCCAGACCGGCCGGTCCGAGCGTATCTCGCTTTTGAAGCTTCCGTCGACATGGGAAGCGTGGCTAGCTTCGGTGCATCGCGATCGCCGTTATCGCGTGCGTAAGGCTCGTAAAAACCTGCTCGAAGCCTACCCCAAAGCGCGATTTTTCGTGTGGGATGATAAGAGTACGCTTCACGCGGGGATCGACCGCCTCGCCGAGCTTCACTGTAAGCGATGGCAGCGTGTCGGAGAGCCCCACGGATTCTCGACACCAGAGTATCTTGGGTTTCACCACGCCGTGATGGAGGCGTGCTTCGAGCGCGATCGACTTCGTCTGTACTGTTTGGAGATTGCGCCCGGTGAGATCATTGCCGTCTACTACTTCTACCGGTTTCGTAATCGCGTGTACCTGATGCAAAGCGGGTTCGACCCTGACCATGCCGACATGAAGCCCGGGCAAGTCTTGCTCGGGTACATCATCGAGCACGCGATCGGTGAGGGCAACGAGGTGCTCGACTTCCTTCGCGGTGACCACCGATACAAAGAGGAGCTCGCGACCGACGAGCGCGAGACCGTCTTCCTTTCGGCGTTTCGCCGGCGTCCCGGGGCGTGGGTGTACCGCGCGCGGCGAATCTACCTTCCGCGGCTGAAGGCATCGCTTACACGCGCATTGGCTCGTGCCGTAGCGAAGCGAGCCTAGAGAGACGGACGGAATGGCGGATCCGCTCAAGCGCCTTGGGCTTGCGACGACACACTATTCGATCGCCAGCCTCTTCGCGCTCGTGTCGGGTCTCATCACGTTCCCGCTCTTCACGCGCATCTTCTCGGTCGAAGACTACGGCGTGATGAGCCTCATCGGCACCACGCTCTCGGTGTCGGTGACGCTCGGTAAGCTCGGAGTCCAGCAGTCGATCGTCCGCTATCAGAGCGAGATCAGCGCAGGAAAGAGCAAGTACTCGCTCGGCGAGCTCTACTCGACGACGTTCTTCGGGATGACGGCGACCGGCTTCATCACGATGATCGGCGTCATCATTTTCACGCAGGTCGCGCCCGCGCGCTGGGTCGGAAGCGACTCGCGTGTGCGTAACCTCTTCGCGATCGCCGCGCTGCTCATCATCGTTCAAGTCAGCGAGAGCGCCTTCACGAACCTTCTGCGCGCCGAGCAACGGACGAGCGCGCTCATGAAGTACAACGTCATCAAGAAGTACCTCACGCTCGGTCTCACGATCGCGGCGGTGCTCTTGACGCGGAAGCTGACTGGCTTCTATGGCGCGCAGGTCGTCGCCGAAGCGATCGCCGGTCTCGGCCTCTTCTACCTCCTCTTCAACGCGCAAGAGACGAAGCCCCGCACCTCGCAGTTCTCCCGGCCGCTTTACCGCGAGCTCCTCGGCTTCGGCATCCCGATGATGATCGGCTACGAGCTGGCCGGGACGATCCTCGCGTTCGGTGATCGCTATGTCATCGAGGGAATGCTCGGCGCCACCTCGCTTGGTCTGTACGGCGCGGCTTACAACCTGTGCCAGTACATCCAGGCGGTGATCATCGCTTCGGTGGGCCAAGCGATCATGCCGCTCTACATGGAGCTCTACGATCGCAAAGGCGCGAAGGAGGCGGCGGACTTCATCGCGCAGTCGATCCGAACGTACGTCCTGTTCGGCGCTCCGGTCGTGGGAGGGCTCGCGGCGGTCGGCCCCGAGCTTTTGCCTTCCCTCGCGTCGGACAAGTATGCGACCGCTTCATCGATCCTGCCGTGGGTCATCGGCGGCATGGTCATCGACGGGATGACGTCGCTCGTGGGCGCAGGGCTCTACATCAATCGCAAGACGAAGACGCTCTCCGCGATGGTGCTCGGGTGCGCCACGCTCAACATCGTGCTGAATTTCGTCCTCGTTCCGCGGCTTGGCATTCTTGGCTCCGCGGTGGCGACGCTCATCAGCTACCTCGTCACCGCCGTCTCGTTCGGCATCGCTGGACGCTCGTACTTGCGCGTCCCCGTCCCCTGGACCACGATCGCGCGAGCCGGGATAGTCGCCGCGCTGATGTACTTGCTGCTGTTTTGGATTTATCCGGGCCACCGTATGGTTACCGTTGCTCTGCGCATCGCGATTGGTGGACCCTTCTACGTGGCTCTCATGTCGATGATCGACCCTGACGCACGCGCGATCGTGAACAAGGCGCTCGGTCGCTTTCGCCGCCGGGCCAAGGCCAAATGAAGAAGCGAAACGTCCTGAAGCGCGCGGTGAAGCGCACTCTGTCTTCGTCACCGGGTTGGCGTCTGCTCGGTCCCGTCGTGCGCAAGCCAGGGGCGATCGTCCTCACGTACCATCGCATTCTCGGCGACGACCCCGGACCGCTCGAGGGCATCTCGGTCAAGGCGTTCGGCGAGCAGATGCAGTGGGTGCGCGATCATTGCGATCCGATCGAGCCCACCCTTCTCCGCGAGTACGCGACGACGAAGCGGACGAGGCGTCCTGCCGTGCTCGTCACGTTCGATGACGGGTATCGCGACTACCACGATCTCGCGTATCCGATCCTGAAGCGCCTTCGCATCCCTGCGGTGGTGTTCGTCGCGACGTCCTTCCTCGACGAAGGCGGCATGCTCTGGACCGACCAAGTGCAATGGGCGATGAGCATGACGCGTCGTGATCGCGTGCGCCTCCCGTGGACGAGCGAGACCGTCGAGCTCCCAGACGACAAGGCGCGCACGGCGCTCAGCAAGAAGGCGCGCGCGCATCTGAAGACGGTGCCCGACTCCGAGCGGCGCGCCGTCCTCGACGCGTTCCTCGCCGAGCTCGATCCGCCCACGCAGCCCGATCGCCAGATGCTCAACTGGGACGAAGTCCGCGCGACGATGGAGTACACGCGCTACGGCGGTCACTCACACACGCATCCGATCCTGTCGCGGCTGACGCGCGCGGTCGCGATCAACGAGATCCGAACGTGTCGCGATCGAATCGAGAGCGAGACGAAGGAGAAGCCGGCGCTCTTCGCGTACCCCAACGGCACGCCGGCCGACTACACGCCGGAGACGCAAGAGATCTTGCGCGACCACGGCTTCACGACCGCCTTCTCCACGACGGAAGGCATTGCAGGCGCCGAGACGGACTGGATGGCGATCCCGCGTCTTCCCGGCGGTGACGTCGACATCCCCGACTTCGTGTGGATGGCGGCGGGGTTGATGCGGTCATGACCTACGCGGCCGCGCTGCTTCGGGAGACCGAGCCTGACGATCGCGCAGGGCTCATCGCGCTCTGGATGGAGGTGATGGCCACGCGCTCGACGACCTCGATCGCGGATTGGCGCTACGAGTGGTTCTTCGGAGAAAACCCGGAGGGTGCTCCCACGCTCTGCGTCACGCATCATGTGGAGTCTCGGTCGATCGTCGCATGCGGAGCGGCGCATCCGCGGCTCACGCAGATCAACGGCAAGCTCGAGCTCGCAGGAAACCTCAGCGACTTCGCGGTCTCGAAGCGCCATCGAACGGCGGGCGCGGCGCTCGCGGTGCAGCGCCGACTCACGAACGACGCGCTCGAGCGATTCCAGTTCATCTACGGCTGCCCGAACAAAGAGGCCGAGCCGATCTTCAAGCGCCTTCGCTTCCACATCATCGGTACGACGATGAGCTACGTGCGGCCGCTGAGGACCGCCGACAAGCTCGCGTCGATGGTCCCGGCGCAACATCGATGGCTGTCCGACGCCGCGAGCGCCGTCGCCGACCGCGCGCTGGCGGCGAGCGACGCACGCGTCCTCTGGAAGCGCTTCGCCTATCGCACGAGCATCATCGACCGGCCCGACGATCGCTTCGACGACCTGTGGAAGCGCGCGCGCGGTCATTACGGGATCACGGGCGAGCGCTCCGCGTCCTACCTGACGTGGCGTTACACGAACTTCAAGACGACGAAGTACCGCTTCTTCTGCCTCGAGCATCGCCTGACGAAGCGGCTCATGGGCTACGTCGCGTTCTCGGTGAAAGACGACGTCATCATCATCGAGGACATGTTCTGCGATCACCCGAAGAGCCGGCTCGATCTCATGCTCCTCATGTTCGCGTCCGAGATGCGCGACGGTAAGAACCGTTCGATCTGGATCTCGCTGCTCGCCGGCGCTTGGTACGAGAAGCTGCTTCGCCGCCTTCTCTTCGTCCGCCGGGCGGAGGCGAAGTGCCTCGTCGTGAAAGAACGCGAAGGCACGGCGCCTGCGATCGTCAGCGCGCTCAAAGATCCGGAGCAGTGGTTCATCGTCGGCGGCGAGCTCGACACCTGAGCCCACGAGCCATGAGCCAACGAGCCATGAGCCAACCTCGAGCGGCCTCCGTCGCTACATCGCCCGCGTCGCCCGCGCGCGCCTAAACAACGGTGACCAAGCTCGGGTCGAGCGTGCCGCCTTCGAAGACCTCGCGGTAGTAGCGAAGGAACTTCACGACACGCGCGTCGGGGTCGTCGAGGTTGTAGATCGCCTTCTCGGACCCACCGATGGGCATGATGACGTTGCGCACGAGCCAGCTGTCGATCGCGACCGCGTCTTTGCCGGCGACGATCGTCTTCGTGTGATGCGCCGACGCGGCGACGAGCCGTGCCTCATCGCCCTTCGGAAGACCGCCGGTGGGCGTCACGGCGACCCACTCCGCGACGGAAATATAGAGGTCTGGCGTGCGTACCTTGCGCGCGAAGTGAGCGAGCGGACCCGCCATTCGCCAGCTCGCCGACGGCTCCCCGAAGTAGTGCACCGACTGGTAGTCGCGCACGCGAGGATCCGATCCTTCGTACCCTGCGCTCATGTCGACGATGCCCATCGCCGACTTGCAGCAGCCGGTGAAGCCCGTCGACTGATGCTCGTTCGCGGTCGTCATGTTGATCCACGTGAGCTTCCGGTCCTTCACCGGCGTGAGCTTGCCGCCCTCACGCCGGAAGATCCCGTCCTTCAGATCGATGACGAGCCCGCTGTGCGGTGAGGTGAACACCGGCCACGTGAGCGGCGTCTGCGCTTGGTCGACCCAGCTCCGCTTCAAGCGGAAGGTGCCGTTGAAGTCCCAGTGGTAGCCGTCGCGATCTTCTCCGGGACCGATCGGGCCGCGACCATCGCCGCCGTAGACGCCGTGCTCGTGAGACGCGTCGTGCCACGTGTGGTGCGCGAGGTTGCTCGGCCCACCGTCGACGAGGCCGACGAAGCTAACGGGCGCCTTCAGGTTGGCGAAGTGGGTGATGAGGTCGCCCATCTTGTTCCATCCAGGAACGTCGACGTTGCGCTCACTCGGCCTCGTCCACGCGCGGGAGAGCCCAGAGCCGTCCTTCAGGCGGAAGTGGGTGTTCTCGAAGACGACGATCTCGCCCTTGAAGCCGGGCAGCTCGAGGATGCGTTCGATCGTGCGCTTCACCGCGGCGACGTTGGTCATCCCTTGGTTCCACCACTGCGCCGACACCTTGATGATGACGAGATCGTTCGCCGAGACGACCGTGCCGATGCCACCAAGCTTCTCGAAGACGGAGTCGATGTTGTCCGCCGGCGACGCGCCATTGCGCGCGACGTAGATCGTCTGCTTGTCCTTCGCCGGATCGTGAGGAACGAGCGGCGGCGTCGCGTCGAACGCCTTGTCGTGCGTGAATCGTGACAGGGCCGCCATGACCTTGCGACGAGCGAACACGATGCCGCCCGCGACGGTGACGACGGCGATCATGCCGATCATGCGCCGGCGAGAGATGCGGCGCTGCGAGCCGCCGCCCAAATTTTCCTTCGCCGCCGCCTTGTCGCTCGCGTTCTCGTTGTCGCTCTTCGTGCTCACGCGAAGACCATACCCGAAGCTTTCCCGATTAAGGAGCGAGAGCTCCCATCGCGTTGGCGCCGCGCTTTTTCCCCGTGAAATCGTTCTGGACGCGGTCGACGTTCGTCGCCGCGCCGAGCGCCGCGGAGCCCGCCTTCGGCTTCGCCTTCGTCCAGTCGTAGACGAGCTTCTCCGCCGCCGTCTTGTTGAATTCTGCGACGTCTTCGAGCATCGCGTCTGCCGTGACGCTGTGTTGATCCCACGTGGGGTGCGTGCTCTTCCACGCGCCGAAGTCCTGCGGGTCGCCGGCGATGTTCCACTTACCCGGACCGGCGTAGAGGTTGAAGTCGTTGTCGATCCCGGCGCCGACGTCCTTGGCGACCTTCGCGAACTGATCGTCCGCGGAGCTCGTGACGAAGATGTTGTTCTTGACGATGCTGTTCGCGCTCTGGTCGGGGCTCACGAGGTGATTCCACCCGTAACCCTTGAGCCCGGGCACTTCCTTGTCGTTCAGCACGAACGTGTTGTTCGCGATGATGCAGTTCTTGAGGCCGTGATGATTCGGTCCCTGGGTGCCGTCGTCGTAGTCGAGGAAGCCATATTTTCCGCCGACGACGATGTTGTTGATGACGGTGATGTTGGCGAGGTGCGCCTGCTGGTCGTATGCCGAGCCGGGCTCGTCCCCAAGCACGAGGTTCGGCGGCGTGAGCCGGCGCCCGAAGTCGACGTTGTACTGAGGCGACACCTGGAGCAGCCCGGTGAACGTCTGCGTGTCGTCGCGAGGGTGCTGGAACACGAAGTTCTCCTCGAACAGCACGCCCTCGACGTTGTTCGCGTACATGTTCACGGAGAAGTTGTCGAAGACGATGTTGTGGCGAACGACGTTGTTCTTGCTCGCCGAGCCCGAGATGTCCGAGTTGCCGACGGTCATCCCTTCGCCGCCGTTCAGGTAGCTAATGTTGCCTTCGGACAGTCCGTTCTCCTGCGACGACCAGTTGATCGCCGCCGGCCACCCGCCGCCGGTGTTGCCGTTGTTGAAGCGAGGCCAGTTGTGGAGGACGTTCATCCAGATCCGGCTCTGCCGAACGGTGTTGCCGCTGCCAAGCTTGCCATCGCTCGCGTCGAAGAAGGCCGCCGCTCCGCCGTTGAACTTGAAATCGCAATGATCGAACGTGTGGCCGTGCGAGGTCGTGTACACCGCCGACCACGAGCTCGCGCGAAACGTGATCCCGACGAACTTCATGTAGTCGTGACCCGCCGCGAAGTAGACGAGGTTCTTGTGCCCGCCGCCGCTGTTCTCCGTGTTGTAGAGGATCGAGATGTCGGCGGTGTTGGGGTCGCCTGAAGCGCCGAGCGTCCCGCCGAAGTCCGCGTAGAGAACGTTCGCGCCGGCGTCGTAGTAGAAGTCGCTGCTGTTGTCCTTGATGTCCTGCTGCGTCGCCGCAGGCGGAAGCGGGTCATCGAGGATCTTTCGCACCTGCCCGTGGACCGTCTCGCGCAGCGCGTATTCGCCCTTGCCCGAATTGACGTAGACGCCGAGCACTGGCGTCTTGTCCGGCTCGACCTTCGTGCCCGCGAGCGATGTCTGCCAGACCGTCGTCTGCCCCTTCTCGCTGTACTTCGTCCATGCGGGCGGCTTGATGCCACCGTCGAGGATGGGCGCCCCGGTCCCGCGCCCGTACGACCCGATCGTCAGCGGCGCGTCCTGCTTGCCCGCGGGCGACGACGTCCAGTCGGGGTACTCACGGTAGATCCCGCCCGCGAGCAGGATCGTGTCCCCAGCCTTGAGCCCGTTGATCTTCAGCGCCGCGCTAAGCGTCTGCTTCGCGGTCGCGAACGACGCCCCATCGGCGGAGTCGCTGCCTTTGTTCGCGTCGACGTAATAGGTCTTTCCACCGTTCGTCGCCTCGGGCGTATCGGGGACAGTGCCGTCGAAGACCGGCCACGGAAACTGCGTGCCCCCACCGACCGGCAACACAGTCGGCGGTCCGCCGCTGCTCGTGCTCTCCGGCCCACCCGTCGGCCCTCCCGGTCCGCCGCCTCCACCTTCGTCATCGTCGCCACAAGCGGCGGCCCCGACCGCGAACGCGAACGCGACGAGGACCGCACCATGACGAAGCAACGAAGCGAAAGACAGAGAGGAGGAGAAAGCGCGCATGGGGACACTTTCCCGCCACCCAACGAACGATGCAATCTCCCTGCGACCGCGCCTCGGGGACGCGAGCGATTTCACGGCCTTCGAACGCCGCGCTGGTCGGGCGCCCGAAGCGACAACCACGGCGAGGCACCTTGCCGATAGCAGCGTCCCGCCATGATGCGCCGGGGATTCGTGCGAATGCTCAAGCGTTGCCGAGTCTTATGTGCTCTCGCCCGTGGTTTCGATTTTGTCATGCCTGGTCAGGCGCCCGACCGCGGCGATCGCCTTTTCGACGACGAATGAACGTCGACGCGATGTTCCGACCGAGCGAGCGTTAAGCGCAAGCGATTCGAGGTCTTCGACGTCGGCTCGGCGCGGTGGCCCCGCAGTGAAGCGCCCGCGGTGAAGCGCCCGCAGTGAAGCGCCCGCAGTGAAGCGCCCGCAGTGAAGCGCCCGCAGTGAAGCGCCCGCAGTGAAGCGCCCGCAGTGAAGCGCCCGCAGTGAAGCGCCCGCAGTGAAGCGCCCGCAGTGAAGCGCCCGCAGTGAAGCGCCCGCAGTGAAGCGCCCGCAGTGAAGCGCCCGCAGTACGAATGCTCAAAGGTGGCGACGTTCTTTCTTATTTGGCTTGGTGCGCGAGGTGGTGAATGAGAATCGACCTCGCGTGAAGGCTTTGTTCTCGATGGTGCGGTAAGAACTGAAGCGCAAGCGATTCGTGGTCTTCGACGCTGGCTCGGGTCAGGCGCCCGCAGTGAAGCGCCCGCAGGCGACGGCGAGCTTGCGGGCAGTGAAAGCGATCATCGAGGACGCGTTGAAACCGCGCGGCATCTCGGCATGCCGAGCAGCAAGCGCAAGCAATTCGTGGTCTTGGCTGTCTCACGGGAGGGGGTCCCCCGCGGTGGAACGGGAGGGGGTCCCTTCGACGTTGGCTCGGGTCACGCGCCCGCAGTGATGCGCCCGCAGTGATGCGCCTGCAGTGATGCGCCTGCAGTGATGCGCCTGCGGTGATGCGCCTGTAGTGAAGCGCCCGTAGTGAAGCGCCCGTAGTGAAGTGGCCGCAGTGGAACGCCCACAGTCTCCGGGGAAAAGCGAGGCGTTCTTAGGTGTATCGTGAAAAATAGAACATCCTCTGCTTCTTGCGGACGTGGATGCGCTGGCCGTGTGGTTGGTTCGTGGGTGGTTCGACGAGCGACCGGCGCGCAGCATTTTCGGCGCGCAATTCTCGCATGGGCTGCGAAGCGTGTGCGCGCGGTGCGATGAGGAACGTCGGAAAGCCCCGCGCTTTCGGATCGGACCGCGGCGTGCATGAGGTGTGGTGCTGTCTCTTCGTCGCGAGCCCAACCAGACGAAGAGAGGAGAGCGCGTCCAACATGTCATCGCGAGCACTCGTCAGTGTCGTCATCCCTTCGTTCAACCGCGCTTACTGCATTCGCAAAGCGGTCGACAGCGTGTTGGCGCAGACTCACCAAAACCTCGAGATCATCATCGTGGATGATGGCTCGACCGACGACACCGCAAGCGTGATTCACGAGGCGTATGGCGCCGACCCACGCGTTCGTTACCTCTACCAACACAACCAAGGGGTCGCGCCTGCACGGAATGTTGGTCTGTGCGAAGCGAAGGGCGACTTCATCGCGCTGCTCGACTCTGACGACATTTGGCTCCCGTGGAAGATCGAGGCGCAGCTGCAATGTCTCGAGGCGATCCCCGAGGCGGGGATGGTCTGGACGGACATGGACGCGTTCGGACCCGACGGTACGGTCGACGAGCCACGCTTCCTCACGAAGATGTATGGGGCCTATCGATGGTTCCCTTCGCGCGAGGATCTGTTCGAGCGATGGCAACCGTTCTCACGCATCAACCCAGAGCTCGCCGCGAAGCTTGGAGACCCTCGCGTCTACTCCGGTGACATCTTCTCGCAGATGGTGCTTGGCAATTTGGTGCACACGTCGACGGTGTTGATTCGTCGCGAGCGATTCGAGAAGGTGAAGGCGTTCAACGTCGCGCTCCGTCACTCGGGTGAGGACTACGACTTCCATCTTCGTACCTGCCGTGAGGGACCCGTCGCGTACCTCGACGCGCCGTCGATCCTCTACCAACACGGCGTCGAGGACCAGCTCACCGTCATCCCTGCGTTTCGACTCGAGATGGCTCGCAACTTCCTCGCGACGATCGAGCCGGTCATCGAGCACGATCGAGACCGCATTCGCCTGCCGCAAGAGATGATCGATGAAGTGCTCGCTGGCGCGCACGCGTGGATTGGGGAGTGCTACTCGGACCGAGGGGACAACCGAGCAGCGAGGCACGAGCTTCTCGCGAGCTTGCTCCTGAAGCCGACGCAACCTCGGACCGCCGCCTTCTTCGCGCTGTCACTTCTCCCCGGACGCGTCAGCTTGGCCGCGCGTGAGAAGTTCCGCGCCGCAAAGCGCTCCGTGCTGCGTCGCAAAGCGGCGTGACGGCAGGAGCCCCGGGGGAGCGATTTCAATGCCTTTCGACGCACGCGTCGGTCGCGCGCCCGCAGTGGAGCGCCCGCAGTGATGCGCTCGCAGTGATGCGCTCGCAGTGATGCGCTCGCAGGGGCAGCGATTTCAATGCGTTCGACGCACGCGTCGGTCGCGCGCCCGCAGTGGAGCGCCCGCAGTGGAGCGCCCGCACCGATGCGCCGTAGCGGTTGGCGCGTCCGGCGCGACGCATGGCATTTTGACGGGTGGCCGCGTCACGATGGACGCGGCGAGGTCGGGCGGCGGGTGAAGTAGCCAGAATTATGGCTGATCTCGCGTGGGGGTCGATGTGTGCGTCTGGCACGTCGCCTGCTGATGCCGCGCCGAGATGCAGATGAAAGCGAGCACCAAGATCGGCCTCGTCCTCATGACCTGTTACCTGGTCGCGTGGCTCGATCGCATGGCCATCAACATGGCGATGCCCTTCATCGCGAAGGACCTCGACTTCGGTCCCGACAAGATGGGTTGGGTGCTCAGCGCGTTCTTCGCGGGCTATGCGCTGTTTCAGATTCCGGGCGGCGTCCTCAGCGACAAGATCGGTCCACGCGCGGTGATCACGTTCGCGCTCGCGTGGTGGAGCCTCTTCACTGGTCTCACGGGTGCGGCGACGACGTTTGGCGTGTTCCTCGTCGTGCGATTCTTGTTTGGGATCGGCGAAGGGCTGTTTCCCGCGGCGGTGTGGAAGGTCATCGGCCAGTTCTTCTCGCAACGTAACCGCGCGACGGCCAATGCCCTTGTCCTCTCCTCGATCGCGATCGGTCCTGCGCTTACGCCGCTGCTCCTTCGTCCGGTGCTCGCGCATTGGGGATGGCGCGTCGCCTTCTACATTCTCGGTGGAACGGGGCTCGTCGCGCTGAGCCTCGCGCGCAAGTTCATCTTCGACTCGCCCGCCAAACATCCGACGATGAGCGCCACCGAGCTCGCGGTCTTCGAAGCGGACATCCGCGCGGACGTCACCTCGACGGACGCGCCGTCGTCGTCGTCGTCCGGCTCGTCGTACCGCGAGGTCTTCGGGTCACCGGTGGTGTGGGCGCTCTTCTTCACGGCGCTCGCGGGCAACATCACGATGTACGGTTGGCTCAACTGGCTGCCCACCTACCTGATGAAGGTGAAGGGGCTCGACCTGAAGGGGATGGCGCTCGCAGCGTCGTTGCCATTCGCGTTCGGCGCGGCGGGTTGCATGCTCTCAGGCTGGGTCTCGGACAAGTGGTTCCGCGGCCGCCGCAAGATCCTCGTCCTCGTCTGCCAAGTCTTTGGAGGGCTCGCGCTGTTTGGCTTCACCCAAGTCGCGAACGCCAGCGGCTTCATGGTCCTCCAGTGCGCTGCCGGCTTCCTCCTCTTCATGAGCGTGGGCGCGATCTGGGCACTGCCGATGGTGCTCTTGCCGACACGTCTGATGGGAGCAGGCGCCGGGTTCATCAACATGGGAGGTCAGATCGGCGGCTTCCTCACCAACATCATCATTGGCTACGTCATCACGCTCTCCGGCGGCGACTACCGCGCAGGATTCAACGTGCTCTTTGGTGGCCTCGTCCTCTCGGCGCTCTGCGTCCTCCTCGGCGTTCGTGAAGGGTCATCCAAAGGAACGACCCCACGGCAACGGGTCGGCGACAAGCGTGCAGTCTACAACCTTCGCCTCGGAAGCTCGCAATCATGATTTCATCGAAGCAAGTGCTGAGCGTGTTCATCGCGCTCTCCATGATCGGCGGCGCATCGCTCGTCTCCGCGTCGAACACGGGGTGCCTCACCTCGAACTACGACCCCTTCGCCGCGACGGAGGCGGGCGCCGGCGATGGCGGGGCGGTCGTGACGGTGCCTGGCGATGACCCGTCGGCCAACGACGCGAACAAGGACACGATCACGTACCGCGACATCAACAGCCATCCTGGTTGCTCGACCGCAGGGCTCGAGACGCGCAAAGCGAACGCGTACAAGGCCGCCGACATTCCTGGCTACAAGTGCGCGGCGAAGGCATATCCCCTCAACAACGATGATCCGAAGAAGCCGATCATCCTTCTCGTTCACGGCAACTCGTCGACACCTGCCGATTACGAAACGTTCGCCGATGATCCGAACAAGCAGAAGATGCTCTCCGAGCGTCTCGTCGAGGCCGGCTACAAAGTCCTCGCCGTCGACATGCGCTACGACCTGACGGACGATCCGAAGGGCAACAACGACACGGAGAACGCAGGGCAGAACTTCGACCACGGCTGGGGCGTCCCGATCCTCGAGCACTTCATCGAGTCGGTCCTCAACGCGAACCCCGACCGCAAGATCTCGATCGTCGGCTTCTCGGTCGCGCCGACGATGATCCGCGACTCACTCCGCCGACTCCACCGCGCGAAGAAGAAGCCCTACGCACGGATCAAAGACCTCTTCTTCGCTGCGGGGGGGCACCACGGTGTATCGACGTTCCGCAAGCTGTGCGGACCGAACCCCACAATGCGTGGGAAGATCGCCTGCGAGCTCGGTGACCGAACCGCGTACACACCGACGAAGTTCGCTGAGCCGAACAACGGACCTGACGGCGCGTGGGAGACACCCTGCGTCGACGGTGAGACGGCGTTCGGGCAGAAGGGCGTCTGCGACGGCAACCGCGTCCGATACACGACGCTCGTCATGCAAGACGTCAAAGAGGGCACGTACCAAGACGAGTTCGTCTCGCAGGGCGCGAGCAAGCTGAACGGCGCGAAGAACCTGACCGTCGGCCTCACCGACAACGATCTCTCGACCTACTTTTACAACGGCATCTTCAAGAACCACTACGGCGCTCTCCGCAGCGAGGCCGCTCTCAAGATCCTCATGGACACGCTGACCGCTCCCTGAGCCGGCCGAGCAACCGACGGAGAAGCACACATGACAGCGCAGAAGAAGTGGGTCGCGGCGCGCGCGATCCTCGGGGCGAGCCTCGCCCTCAGCACCGCAATGTTGACGACCACGGCCGCCGAAGCAGCGCCTCCGAAGGCGAAGAAGGCGAAGCCCGCGACGAGCGCACCCGCGGCGAGCGATCAGCCAACGATCGACGTCGACAAGCTGCCCGACGCGGCGCCTGCTGCGGCTCCACCACGTCCAAAGAAGGAAGCGACTCCAGCTCCCGTCGCCACGGCGCCTACTCCGCCGCCGGTCGCAGTCGCAGCTCCGAAGACCGAGGCAGCGGCGGCGTCAGCGCCCGTGCCTGCCCCGGCGAAGGCGCGCACCGGGCAAGATGATGACGATGCCGAGCCACGTCCGCTCGACACGCCTCCGACTCCGACGCCGCAGCCGGCGCCAACTGCTCCGCCGAATGTGAAAGGGGAGGGAGGCGAGAACCTCGCGGTGACGGCGCCGCCGATGGAGTCGCAGAACGACGACGGCAAGCTCGAGGTGCGTCCCTACTTGCTCGTCTCGGGCGGAGTGAAGGGCGACATCGTCAAGAGCCGCTCGAACGAGTCACGTCAGGATCGCGTGAGCACGTTTGCGCTCGGTCGCTTGGGGCTTCGCGCAAAGTGGCTCGACTTCGTCTCGGCGGAGAGTGAGCTGATGGCGTCGGGTGGCGTGTCGATGCACGGCACGAGCGCGTACGAAGGCCAAGCGGCGATGCAGGTACGCCAGCAGATCGTTCGCCTCACCAAGGGCCCGGTGAAGCTCGAGGTTGGTCGCGTCATCGACGAAGCGAGCGTCGACTTCTTCTCGGCGCACGTCGCCGAGTCGTTCCTTCAGGACACCGCGACGCGCGATGCGCTCTTGTTCAGCGGCTACAACCTGGGCAACGGCATTCGCGGTACGTACGAGATCATCCCAGGGTTTCGCGCGGGCCTGACGTTCAACGCGGCGAACCCCGTGTCGTCGACGTCGAGCCTCATGGTCGGCGGCTCGTTCCCTCCGTTCGAGCGCTTCTATACGCAGCCGTATCAAGCGGTGAACCAAGGGCCGAATCACTTCCCGGACGACACGTTCCACGCGATGGTCCTGACCCCCGCGGTGTTGGTCGACACGAAGATGGTCGACGCGAAGCTCGCGATCCAGGGCTTCGACATCGACACGAACATGAACACCCCCGACAACGATCACATTCGAGGCTACAACGTGCGTGGCAACGTTCGCCTCAAGCTGGCCGACGGCCTCTTGGTCCCGTTCATCAACGGCGCCTACACGCGAAACGACACGTTGGTCGCGAACAACCTCGCGAAGCGAGCAAGCGAGCGCTACCAGGCGGTGAATCTCGGCGGCGGCGTCGACGTCGACATCCAGCGGCGGTTCAAGTGCTCCTACGACTGCGCAGACGGCCTCGGCGCGCAGTACCAGCAGGTGCAGTATCAAGTCGGCGACGGGATCGTGACGACGCAACGTTTCGTCAACGTCGGCGCCACGTACTGGCTAGCGCCGAACGTCTCGCTGGGCGCACGCTTCGCGATGTGGATGAACGAAGTCGAGTACACCGCCGCAGTGGGCGAGCGCTCGGTCATCGCCGCCCTGCGGTTCATCATGCCGTGAGTGGGACTTGCTCTGCCGAAAGGCGCGTGGACTTCGGCGGAGCGATGGGGCTTGCTCTGCCGAAAGGGCGCGTGGACTTCGGCGGAGCGATGGGGCTTGCTCTGCCGAAAGGGCGCGTGGACTTCGGCGGAGCGACGGGGCTTGCTCTGCCGAAAGGGCGCGTGGACTTCGGCGGAGCGACGGGGCTTGCTCTGCCGAAAGGGCGCGTGGACTTCGGCGGAGCGACGGGGCTTGCTCTGCCGAAAGCGCGCGAGGACTTCGGCGGAGCGATGGGGCTTGCTCTGCCGAAAGGGCGCGAGGACTTCGGCTGGGGCGGCCCCTCGACTTCGGCAAAGGGCGGCCCTCGACTCAACAAAGGACGGCCTTTGGCGATTTTGGCAAAGGGTGGCCCCCTCGACTTCGGCAGAGGCCCCCTCGACTTCGGCAGAGGCACCCTCGACTTCGGCAAGGCCGGCACCCTCTGCTCAGCGTACCTCGCGCTTCGGCAGTGCTGAGTATGTCTTCGCGTGCGTTTGATCGAGACGCCGCAGCGATCGGCGTCGTCAGGCTCAACATGGCCCGACCAAGACTGCGCGGCTCCTCGTTGTCAGAGGACGATCTTCGGCAGCTCGCGCCAGCGGAGCGGGCCGCCGCTCTTCTGCCAGCCGATGCGCGCGAGCCATGTCTTTGGCGACGCGAGCGGTGAGTCTCCGATCGCTTCACGTTTGCGCCGGACTTCTTCTGGCGGTGGTCGCGCGTCGGGTGCCCAACCTTCGAACCACATCGCGCTCGACGCTTCGTCGATCCAATCCACGGCGGCCTCGTCGTGAAGGAGGCTCGGGTCATGCTTGCGGCTGTTGAAGAGGATGTAGACGAGGACACGTCTCACCTCGGTGGGGGTCTTCAGAACATGCCGATGGTGCCGATCACGAAAGACGCTGCCCTTCCGCTTGACCATTCGATTCAACGTGAGCGCGATTCGTGAGAAGAGATACTGCATGCCGCGAGCGAGCTTCGTCTTGTGCTCGGCCTCAGCCATCAAGTGGAGGTGGTCGTGTTGAATCGTATACTCGAGCAACCGAATCCCTCGCGCCACCGAGGCGCGAATGATCTTCGTGATCATGTTGGTGATGCGTTGACTGCGCAGGCTTGGCACGTTGCGTACGCATCGCATCGTTACGTGAACGGGATGTCGCTCCTTGTGCTCGGGTCGCGGTGAATGCGGGACGAAGCCGGCGCGCTCGGGTCGCGGTGGCCGACCGAGCTTCACTCCTTTGCGCGCGCGTCGCTTCCTCCTCTTCTTCTCCACGCTCGCTTCTGTCGAGGACTTTGGAAACGGAAGCTTCTCTTGCACCGCCGACGTGGGCTGTCGGCGTCGTGATCGATCGCGCGGCTTGGGTCGCGTGGGTTTTGCCATCGCGAGGGATTTCGGCCGCTCGCGCGAAACGTTGCGCGCATTCTTCGCCCCGCTTCGCCGAACGATCCGCGCGTGTAGGATCCTTCTTGATCCATGCGCGTGCGCTACCTCGTCGTTTTGTGTGAAAAATGGCCGAAGGTGGCGATGTAGGTGATGGTACGCAAGCTGCTTGGCAGAGGGGATGCGCCACCTCTTCGGTGTCTTGGTTTGTTCGATCTTGGTTGGAGCGTGCGTTGGATCGGAGGAAGACCCTACCGCAGGCGATCCCTCGTCTGAAGACGAGCTCGTCTCGTCGCGCGACATCATCTTCTCGCCACAACCTGCCGGTGAGAATCACCTGACGCGGATCGCGAAGGAGATCGATGGCGCGAAGGCATCTATCGATGTGGCGATCTATTCGTATTCCGACGTCGGGATTCGTGACGCGCTCGCTCGCGCGGTGCAACGCGGTGTGAAGGTGCGGCTCATCTTCAACGATGCCGGCGATCATCAGCGAATGGATCCGGCGGCGCGTGCCAGCTCATGGAGTGGCAAGCTCGAGGCGGCTGGCATCGACGTCCGTTACATCAACAAGATCATGCACCACAAGTTCATGATCATCGATGGACCACGCGACTCGATCGCAAACGCAAAGACCGCACAGCTCGTGACGGGAAGCGCAAACTGGTCGGCCAGCGCTGCGACGCAGTTCGACGAGAATACGATCTTCATCAAGAAGAACGCCGAGCTCAATCTCCGTTTCCAACGTGAGTTCGACAACATGTGGACGCACACACGCGACTTCGAAGGCGCCTCGCCTGTCGTGCAAGAGCTCTCCACGCTCACGATCACCGACGACAAGATTCCGGATACGTCCGGCGCGAACGTCTTCTTTACCTCGTCCAACTTCACGGCGCGCGAAACCACGTTCTCGACCACCGGCGCAAACACGGTCTCCGATGCGCTCGTCGAAGGAATCAGCAGCGCGACCAGCTCGATTCACATCGCATCGGGTCACATGCGCTCGCGCCCGGTCGCGGAGGCGTTGATCGCGAAGAAGCGAGCTTCGCCGAACATCGACATCAAGGTGTATCTCGACGCCCAGGAATACATTTCGAAGAGCGGCGACGCGAAGCAGAAGGCCGATCTCGAGAGCTGCATCGCACGGGCCGGTGATAACGAGTCGAAGAAGCGCGACTGCACCGACAAAGGATTCCTATTCGGCTACGAGCTTGGCAACGCCGGAATTGACGTTCGCTACAAGTACTACGCCTATCGCTGGGACTTCTCGTACGCGCCGCAGATGCACAACAAGTACATGATCGTCGATGGCAAGACGCTCTTCAGCGGCAGCTACAACCTCTCCGACAACGCGGAGCACGACACGTTCGAGAACATGATGAAGCTCGATGGCCGGTCGAGCGCCACAATCGTGCGCACCTTCGAGAAGCAGTTCGACACGATCTGGAACACAGGACGTCCAGAGCACAAGCTCGAAGGACTACTCAGCCAAATCAGCGCCGCCCCAGCGGGTGGTCAGATCCCGATCGTGTTCGAGCCGATGGCGCTCTCGTGGAGCGAAGTCACCGACCTGAAGGACAAGATCCGCATATCGTGTCCAGCGGTGGACTCGGCGATCTATCGCCAACAAGCTGGCCGGCACCGCATGTGTACGCGGTAGACGCGAGGTCGCCGCCCTTTGCCGAAGTGGCCGGGGCTTTCGGCGGAGCGAGGTCGCCGCCCTTTGCCGAAGTCGTCGCGGCCTTTCGGCAGAGCGAGGCGCCGCTGCTCCGCCGAAGTCGTCGCGGCCTTTCGGCAGAGCGAGGCGCCCCCTGCTCCGCCGAAGTCGTCGCGGCCTTTCGGCAGAGCGAGGCGCCCCCCGCTCACGGCCTTTCGGCAAAGAGCTCCGCCGAAGTCGTCGCGGCCTTTCGGCAGAGCGAGGCCGAAGTCGTCGCGGCCTTTCGGCAGAGCGAGGCGCCCCCCGCTCGCGGCCTTTCGGCAGAGCGAGGCCGAAGTCGTCGCGGCCTTTCGGCAGAGCGAGGCGCCCCCGCTCGCGGCCTTTCGGCAGAGCGAGGCCGGAGTCGTCGCGGCCTTTCGGCAGAGCGAGGCCGAAGTCGTCGCGGCCTTTCGGCAGAGCGAGGCCGAAGTCGTCGCGGCCTTTCGGCGGAGCGCGTCCGCCCCTGCTCCGCCGAAGTCGTCGCGGCCTTTCGGCAGAGCGCTACTCCTCGTGGTCCGACGCCGCGATGCGTGGCATCGTTAGCGTCGTGGGTTCGCGGCGCCACGTGCGCGGGCCTTTGCGTGATGGGGCTCTTGCGCGCACGCCCATGGCGGCGGAGCGGAACGCGGCGGCGAAGTCGGAGGGGGATGCCCAGCGGTCTTCGGCCCGCTTGGCTAGGGCGATGCCGATGGCGGCTTCTACTTCTTGCGGCAGGGATGGTGCTAGCTCGCGTGGACGCACCGGCTCGCCGTGAACGATTTGGTAGAGGATTTGTGGCGTGTCTGGGCCCGTGAAGGGACGGCGGCCCGTGACGATTCGGTATGCGATGACGCCTAGCGCGAAGACGTCGGAGCGCGCGTCGATGCGGGCGCTACCTTCGGCTTGTTCCGGTGACATGTAGCCTGGCGTGCCGACCAGCATGGCTTCGGTCATCGTCGAGGCGCCGATGAGCTTCGAGACGCCGTAGTCGAGGATCTTCCAACGTTGAGGAGGGCCGTCGGACAGGAAGAGATTTTGGGGCTTGAGGTCGCGATGGATGACGCCCGCTTCGTGGAGAACCTCGAGGCCACGCGCGGCGTGATCGATCAGCGTGACGGCTTCGGGGAGCGGCAGGATCTCGCGATCGCGGAGGATCGCAGCGAGGTCGCGGCCGCGTAGTAGCTCCATCGCGATGAAGAACGAGCCGTCTTCGGCGGTGCCCGCGGAGTACACCTCGACGAGGTTTGGGCCACGCACCTTGCGCGCGATCTCGGCTTCGCGTTCGAAGCGGGCGGCGATGATGTCGTCTTCGCTCTCGCCTCGGCGGAGGACCTTGATCGCGGCGGGACGGCCGCTTGCTTCGTGCTCGGCGGCGTAGACCTCGCCCATCGCGCCTCGGCCCACGATCTCGCCGAGGCGGAAGCCGCTCAGCACCGCGCCCGTCAGACGGCCGCCACGCGCGCGCGCGGCGACGTCGAGGTTCTCTCGCGCTTCGGCGAGCTGCGCCTCGCGCGTCTGGGCCACCCGGATCGCCTCGTTCGATCGCGCGAGGGCGTCGAGCATCGTGCGACGGCTCGAGCTTGCTTGCACGAGCGCGATCGCCATCGTCGTGCTGATCACGAGGCCGACCGAGAGACGCGCTTGCGGGGCTGCGGACGAGACCGCTTTGAAGACGCCCGGATCCGGGACGATGTCGAGAGAGATGAGGACCGCCGCGATCGTGTAGACGACGACGACGCCGATCGCGACGGGGTAGATGATCTGCTTGTCCTCCGCTTGGCCGAAGAACGCGAAGCCGAGCACCACCACCGCAGGCATCGGCGAGAACACGCCTACCGCGAAGATGAACACGATCGCGGCGACCGCGGACGCGATCCCGAAGAAACGAAATACGTTTCGTGAGTACCGCGCCGGATCACGCGAGCGATACCAGACCCACGCGCCCACGCATCCAAGGAGCGCCGCCGTGGTGCCGACGATGAGTCGGTACACCTCGTCGTGCCGGCGAATGAGAAGGAGGAAGACACCGACGACGCAGAGCACGGCGACAGCTCGCCCAAACGCTGCGGCGCGCGCGGCCTCCTCGCTGTGGACCGTCGCCACGAAGGTCGTCTCTCGCGTCTCTTCGAGCGACGACGCCGAGGAAGGCGCCGGCGCGCCGGCGTTGGGATCTCCATGCTGCGCGCGGTCCGCGCCCGGCCTCTTCGAGCCTTGCGGAGGATCGCCGGATGACGAGGCCTGACGGTTACCCACCCAACGCTCAGGCTACAGCGGGTTCGGGCGCGACAGTAGTTAGCCGCAGATAACGCGATTTTGGTTAGATTTCCCGAGATGAAGGGGGGTGGGAACGCCGAAGGGATCATTTTCCCAAAGCGCTGTCGATGCGGGCGTTCCTACGATCAGCAAGGTTGGGAGGCGCTCCCCTTCGTGGGCATCGACCACGAGTTCAAGCTCGAGTTTCGCAATTGTGACTGCGGCTCGACGCTCGCGATCCCAACGTCCGCTGACGACTAGAACCCGCGATTCTTCCGATGCGGCTTGCCTGGTGAAGGCAGGACGCGCGGTGGCGACGCGCTCGCGGCCGGCGCTGCCGAGGAAGCTCCGCCCGAGGAGGACGCGGCGGGCGCTTCGCTCTCCGCGCTCGGCTCGGCGATCGAGAGGACGGCCGAAGGCTCGAGCGGCGTCCTTGTCTCCTCGGCCGATCGGGGAGCGGCCTTCGACGCGGCGGATGTCGACGACGCGGATGCGGACGCTGCGGCCAGCGCGCCGCCGAGGACGAGCGCCACGATCGCGACGGCCGCCGCGAGCTTCGACGGTCGCGGTGAAGACGCGCCCACCGTCATCGACACCGGGATCGACGCGGTGACGGGGATCGCCGCGATCGACGCGTGCGACGACGCGCCATGACGGCCGCGCGCCGCCTCGAGGAACGCGTCCGACATCTCGCGCGCCGACGAGAAGCGATCCGCTGGTGACGGCGCGAACGCGCGCGCGAACCAGCCGTCGAGTGCGAGTGGCAGCGAGGGATCGATCCCCGTGATTGGTTTGTAGCGACCGTTCGCGATCGCGACGTGAAGCGCGCCCGCGGTCTCGCCGTCGAAGGGCGGCTCGCCGGCCAGGCACTCGTAGATCACCACCGCGAGCGAATACAGATCGGACGCGGGGCCGACCGAGCGTGGCGAGAGGAACTGCTCCGGGCTCATGTAGAGCGGCGTCCCGAGGACGGCCTCATCGGACGTTTGGTGCTTCGATACGCCGCCCTGCGTGCGCGTCTTCGCGACGCCGAAGTCGAGCAGCTTCACGACGAGATCACCGTCGACCGTCGTGAGGAAGATGTTTCCTGGCTTGAGGTCGCGATGCACGATCCCAAGCTCGTGGACGCGCGCGAGCGCCTTGCATGTCTGCGCGACGATCGCGGTCGCGGTGCCGATGGGAAGGCGTGTGGCGCGATCGAGGCGTTGCCCCAGGTCTTCGCCGGTGAGGTGCTCCATCACGAAGTACGGGACGCCGTCTGCATCACCGAAGTCGTGGATCGCGACGACGTGGGGGCTCTTCAGCTGAGCGACTGCGGTCGCTTCACGGCGGAACCGCTCGAGCGCCTCCGGATTGCTCGCGAGCTCGGGGGAGAGGAGCTTCACCGCGACCTCGCTGCCGAGGAGCAGGTGCTCCGCAAGCCACACGCTTCCCATCCCGCCACGTCCGAGCAGACGAAGCAGGCGAAGGTTCGGCGTGAGCATCGAGCCAGGACCCACGAGCAAGGCGAGCGATATAGTGCACGCACGTGCCTCGCGCACGTCTCCACGCGTCTTTTTTCGAGAGACGCCGCCCGACCCGCGAGCGGGTCTTTCTCGGTCTTTCCTCGTGCTTTTGGAGGAAGACAACCCGCGCGGCGTTCGTAAATGCACCCTCGGAGAGAAGGCTGGCGCGTGCGTCTCGTGGTGCAGGCGGGGGCCGGTGGTGGAATGAAGAAGAAGTCTTTCGTCGTAGCGACACTGCTCGTCGCCGCGCTGTCATCGCGTGAGGCAAGCGCGCAGAGTCCCGTGCCATCACGTGAGGCGAGCGTCCAGAGCCCTGCCCAAAGTCCCGCCGATCGCGAGACCGCGCGCACGCTCATGGACGACGGAGACCGCTACGTCGAACAGCAACGCTTCGAAGAGGCGCTCAAGGCGTACCAAGACGCGCACGCGATCATGCACGTGCCGACGACCGGCATCGACGTCGCGCTCACGCTCACCACGCTCGGCCGGATGGTCGAAGCACGGGAGGTCGCCCTCGAGGTCACGCGCATGCCTGTCGGGCCCAACGAGTCGCGTCTCTTCAGCGAAGCACGCCGCGACGCACGTGAGCTCGCCGACCGCCTCGCGCCCAAGATCCCGACGCTGCGGCTCAATCTTCCGAGCTACGTCGACGCGGAGACGGTCCGTGCGTCGATCGACGGTGAGGTGCTCGACCCGAAGGCGCTCGGCGTTCCACGAAGGCTCAACCCCGGCAAGCACGCCGTTCGCGTCGAAGCTCCCGGGCGGCCTGTCTTCGTCCGCGAGATCGAGCTCAAAGAAGCGGCGCGCTCGATCCTCGACGTCGACTTTCGCGCGGCGCCGTCCGATGACGCACGCGATGGAGGAAGAGGAGGAAAGGTCCTCGGGCTGCCGGTGCTCGCGTTTGCAGGCCTCGCCACGTCGGCGGTGGGGCTTGGCGTCGGCACGCTCACGGGCCTCGCTTCGCTCGGGAAGGCGGACGACGCGCGCGCGCGCTGCGGACCGGACACGAAGAACTGCGATCCGGCGGCAGAGAGCGACATCCAGGCATCGAAGACGCTCGGCTGGATCTCGACGGCGTCGTTCGCGATCGCCCTCGCAGGCGGCGCCGTCGCCACGTATGCGCTCGTCGTCACGAAGGGCGACCAAGCCAAGGGCATGTCGAGGTCGAGCGCGTCGCTCAGCGTGTCTCCTGCGGGAGCTGGCGCGGTGCTGCGAGGCACGTTTTGATGAAGACCACGAGCCTCCTCCTCGCCGTCTGTGTCGCTTCCACGTTCGCTGGCGTCGGGTGCACGTTCTTCTCGGGAGTCGAAGAGCTCGAGCTTCGATCGTCGTCCTCGCCGACCGATCCGTCCGGCGACGGTGGCGCCGACGGCGCTGCGTCTCCACGTCCATCACGCGCGCCTGGCGCTGCCGACGGCGGCTCACCTGCGATCATCCAGCCTGGCGTACAGCTCTGCGGCGCCCAAGGAACGTGGACGGCATGCCAGGTCGCCGACTCGATCACGACCTGCGCCGATCGCTGCAAGGCCGCAGGCTTCACGTGCGTCGAGAGCTGCTGCGCGTACGACGATCTCGGTGACTTCGCCGCAAAAGCAGGGATGGTCTACGCGACGGCAGGGCTGACGTGCGAGCTCAGCTCCGTCCCGAGCACGAGCTCCTCTGGCCTCTGCAACGACCCCGTCCTCCCGCTCGCCGCAGGCTTGATGGACGTGCGCTGCTGCTGCAAGTAGGCGCTCCCTCGAAGCATTATTTTCACGATACGCCGCGCAGCGCCTCGGATCCCCTTTCGGTCGGGTCACCGTCGCACGTCCCACCTCCATCCCGGAAGCACCTTGGCCGCCGCGCCAGGGCGACCGGAGCTCAGGACACCGAAAACGCTCAGTGCTCTCGCGACGCCGTACGCACAGGCGTGAGCCACGTGCGCGTGATGAGCGCGACGCCGCGAGGATCGGCCGCGCGGAGGGCTTCGCGATCGGGCGGCAACGAGCAGCGACCGAAATACTCCGTGCTGAGCGCGCTGAAGTACGAGAGCGGATCCGACCCGAGCTTGGCGGTGACGAGGTTCGTCTTCGCGCGATGAAACGCGTCTTCGGCCTCGCGCCACGGCGGCGACGAGAGATGCATGAAGTAACCGGCCGCGAGCACGTTCGTCAGCGTCGTGTTGAGCGCCTGAGGATTCTCTTGCGCGAGGAGCTCCGAGAGCATCGTGATGCTCGGGATCTCGATCGCGTTGGCGAGCTGCGGGAGCGGAAGGTTGCTTCCCGCGTCCGCATGGAAGAGCGGGCCCTGCGTCGCCGACGAGCCCGACGACGCGGACGCGCCGCGCTCGGTCAGCCAGATCGGCGTGCGCCTCAAATCGTCGCGCGCGCTCGGCGGAAACGTCGCCTCGATCGCGGTGAGTCGTACGGCGAGCGCCGCGAGCGTCGCCTCACGGCGAGGATGCCGCTGCGCCGCGCGCGAGAGGTACGCGGTGAACCCTGCGACATCGACGACCTCTTCGTCGCGCGCGGGCTTCTCACCGGCGACCGCGGGGAAAGGGATCGACGCGCTCGTCACTTCCGTTCGCTCCTCACCACGCGGCGCCCCGGGTTTGGGGGCGGTGACCACGGATGAGGCGCAGCCAGAGACGACGACGCAGAGAAGAAGAGTGAAGAGGCAGGCCTTCACGGGACGCGCAGCTTAGTGCATAGCGACCTTCGCGCTACCCACTGACGCGCGATGATCGAAGATGAGACGAACGGGACGCGAATGACGGTTTTGGCGTTCTGTTACCAATACTTACGCCGATCCGTGGCCGTCCTCCGAGGTGGTACGAGGGCTGTCGTATTTCGATCAGGCTCGGCCCTACGATTGTGGAGTGCTCCCGCGCTGCGCGTGCCTCGTGCGCCTCCCGTTCACGATCGTGATCGGTGTCAGCGTTGCCTGTGGTGGCGCGACGATCACGAACCCGAACGATCGCGAACGACCCGCGCCAGTCACGCAGGTCGCGCCGACCGCCGAGGACATCACGATCGAGTCGATCGAGATCAACCAAGGCGTCGCGATCCTCCTCGATGACGAGCGATCGCCGAGGCGAACCCGCGCGCCGGTGCTTCCGGATCGACCTGCGCTCGTTCGCGTCACGCTGGCGACCGCGACGCCGAGGCCCACCACGCCGGTGGTGGTGACGCTCCGTGTGTCGACGGCCGGCGCGCCCGACGTCGTGCTCACGGCGCCCCCGCATAGCGTGGCCGCGAAGAAGGCGCCGTCGTCTTCGTTTCTCCCTCCGGAGGAAGCGAACGGTGGTACGGCGTTCGACATCCCGCTCGCGGCCGACCTCCTCCGTCCTCGGACGACGGTCTCCGTGCGCGTGGATGACCCGAAGGAGCAAAACAACCCGAGCGCGCCGCCGCTGGCGGAGTCTTTCAAGACCCCGCTTCGTGTCGTCGAGCATGCGCCGACGTTGAAGGTCGTCGTCGTTCCGATTCACTACACGGCGCAAGGTCGTGACGTCCTCCCCCTGCTCGATGACGCCGCGATGCAGTCCTACCGCGACGGCCTCTACAAGGTATATCCGGTCGCCGGCGTCGAGCTCACGAAGCATGCGCCGCTCGACTGGCCGCTACCGATCGACCCCTCCGGCAAGGGATGGGATGGCGTGGTTCACGCTCTCATCAACATGCATCGCGACGAGGCGGTGACCGATGATGTGTATTTTACAGCCATCTTCGACCCTGGCGTCCCCGAGGAGGTGTTCTGCAAGGACGGATGCGTCGGGGGCCTGGCGGTCAATCCGTTCGACTTCTTCGGGAACGAGGTCGATCGCCGCGTCTCGATGATCCTCAGCTATTCGTCCGAGCGCGTTCAAGCCGCGTTTCCGCAGGAGCTCGCGCATTCGATGGGGCGCGGTCATGCGCCGTGCGGAGGTGCGGCCGGCGTCGATCCGAAATACCCGTACGACGACGGCACGATCGGGCATTGGGGATACGACGTCGTCACCGGCGGGCTCGTTGACGAGACCACGTACGACTTCATGAGCTACTGCTCGCCGGTCTGGGTCTCCGACTACACGTACAAGGGGATCTTCAGTCGCATGCTCGAGATCGAAGCGACCGCGCGCGCGGTCGAGCGCACCGCAAACCTCGCCCATGCGGAGCCGCTGCCCGCGTCGCGGATCACGAAATAGGCAGCGACGAAGCGCGCTTCGAGAGCAGAGATCAGCCGAGAAAGAGCTTCTCGGCGATTTGAACCGCGTTCAGCGCGGCGCCTTTGCGGAGGTTGTCGGCGACGATGAACATGTCGATCGCTCCCGGCACCGCGAGGTCGTTGCGAACGCGGCCGACGAACACGGGATCCGTCCCCGCCGTGTCGAACGGCTGCGGGTGCTTGCCCGGCGCGTAGGCGTCTTCCATCAGCACGACGCCCTCGGCGGAGCGAAGGAGCTTCTTCGCCTCGTCGGCCGTCATCGGTCGATGAAACTGGACGTGCACCGACTCGGAGTGGCCGTTGATCACGGGGACACGCACGGTCGTCGGAGAGACGCCGATCGAGTCGTCGCCCATGATCTTGCGCGTCTCGTTGACCATCTTGAGCTCTTCTTCCGAGTAGTCGTTCTCCCCCGGCTTCCAATCGCAGATCACGTTGAACGCGATCCGGCCAGGGAACACCTGCGGCGTGACGGTCTCGCCCGCGAGCGCTGCGCGCGTCTGCTGGAGGAGATCTTCGACGGCGGCGTGTCCCTTGCCGCTGGTCGCTTGGTACGTGGAGACGACGATCAGCTTGATCTTCGCGGCGTCGTGCAGGGGCTTCAGCGCGACGACCATCTGGATCGTCGAGCAGTTCGGGTTCGCGATGATCCCCTTCGGGCGAACCTTCGCCGCCTCGATGTTCACCTCGGGGACGACAAGCGGAACGTCGGGATCCATGCGCCAGGCGCTCGAGTTGTCGATGACGACCGCGCCGCACTTGGCGGCGATCGGCGCGTACTCGCGCGAGACGCTCGCGCCCGCGCTGAAGAGCGCGATGTCGACGCCCTCGAACGACTTCGGGCCGAGCTCCTCGATCGTGACCTCGCCCTTGTTCCACGCGATCTTCTGCCCGGCGCTTCGCTTGCTCGCGAGCGGGACGAGCTTCGACACCGGAAAATGACGCTGCTCGAGCGTACGAAGCATCTCTCGACCGACTGCGCCCGTCGCACCTGCGACCGCCACCACGAACTTCTTCGACGACATGCCCATCTCCATACCAAAAGCCTCGCTCGAATCCGTCAACAAGAGGAGAGAGCGAGAGCTGGCCTACAATGTAGGTCCGTAGCCTTCGAACGTCCAATTCGGCAGAGGCATTCCGTCGAGGGGATCGTGCAGCTAGAGAGGGCGGCTCGCTCGCGAGCGCTCGCCCGCCGAGCGAAGCACCGAGCCGAGGACCTGCATGTTGATCGGCTTGGGCAGCTCGCGAACGCCGAGCTCCGCGAGCCCGTTCGGTCCTCCGCTCGTCTGCCAGCTGCGGCTGAGGACGATGATCTCGGCGCGCGCTCCACGAAGCAGCTTGCGGATCGCGTTCACGACCGTCAACGGCGGGCTCGCCGACGCGTCTTCGTCGAGCACGACGATGTCCGCCGGGCAGCGCTCGAACGCGCCGACGAGATCGGCCGCGCCGGTGAAGCACTCGATCGCCGGCACCTCGAGCGCGCGATCGGCCGCGCGCGTGATCTGACGGGCGAGCCCTTCATCGTTCTCGAGGAGGAAGAGCCGAAGGGCATCGGGAGGCGGCGTGCGCGCGGGGGGTCGCGGGCGCAGCGAGGAGCGCGGCGTCACCACCTCGCGCATCGCCTTGTCGATCTCGTCGAGGAACGCGTCGATCGAGGCGTGACGTCGCGCGGGATCCTTCTCGAGGGCACGCGCGAAGATCGGATCGAAGCTCGCGAGCTCGGGGCGGCACTCCGAGATCGGCGCGGGCACGTCGTTCAAGTGCTTGAGGAGGATCTGGTAGATGTCTTCGCCCTCGAACAGCGCGTGGCCGGTGAACACTTCGAACGCCGTGCAGGCGAAGGCATACAGATCGGACGCGGCCGTCGTGCGTGTGCCGTCGACGTCTCGCGCTTGCTCGGGCGCCATGTACGAAGGCGTGCCGGCGGTCGTCGTCATACGTGGGTTCGAGCTTCGCGCACGTCGCGCGAGCCCGAAGTCGACGAGCACAGGCCGGCTGGTGTCCTTCTCGATGACGATGTTGCCTGGCTTGACGTCACGATGAACGAGCTTGCGTTCGTGGACGGCTCCGATGCCGCGCCCGATCGCCTTCAGGATCTGGTGCGCGCGGCCAAGGTCGATCGTCTCGCCGCGCGATCCGTGCTCGTCGATGATCGACTCGAGCGCGACGCCGTCGACATACTCCATCGCAAAGTAGTACGTGCCGCCGTGCTCACCGAACGAGTACACGTGGACGACGTTCTCGTGCCTGATCTGCGCGAGCGCCCGCGCCTCTTGAACGAAGTAGCGCGTCGCGCCCTCGTCACCCGAGTACGCCGCGTCGACCATCTTGAGCGCGACCGTCCGGCCGAGCCAGATGTCCTCGGCGCGATAGACGACGCCCATCGAACCAGCGCCCCGGCGCTCGAGGATCCGGAAGCGCCCGTCGACCTCCGATCCGGGGCCGAGAGCGGCAGACACGCTTCGACCCTAACGGGCGGATCTATCCCGGTCAATCGAACATCCGACGAGCTCAGCCTGATGTTTCCTCGTGAAAACATGATGTCGCCCGTGCGTATGCGAGCGCGTGGAGGCACGAGATGCGGGACGACCGCTCTCACGACGACGCGTCCAGAGACGCGATGTCGCCGACCATCTTGTGTCCAAGGGGCGGCCGCGGTCGGCCGAAGATCGCGTGTTACGCTGTGACGTGAACATGCTCTTCACGTCCCTCCTCATGAACCGCCGACGCGCGAGCCTCCTCTGCACAGCGACGCTCGCCGTTTTGGTGGGCGCATGTCGAGGCGGCGCGGGGGCACGCAACGCGGAGATGGGGAGCTTTCGCGCGGTCGGGGTCGGCGCCGCGCAAGATCCGACGATCCGTTCGGCGAGGCTCTTGCCCGAGGTGGTCGACGAGTCCGTCACGTACGGAACGGAGGCGGGCGGCGGCTCGCGCGTGATCACCGCGGGCCTTCGGGTCGTGACCTCACCGAAGGGCGCGATCGTCGCGGCCGAGGATCGACTTCCTCAGGCCCCGGCGAGCACGATCGCGCTCCCCGAGCGGCTCGGCGGCGGATTTCTCTTCGTGATTGGAACGACGCTCTGGCGCGCGGATCGCTGGCTTGGTCCGGTGAAGCCGATCTTCACGTCATCGCAGCCGGTGACGGCGATCCTGCCCGGGCTCGATCGCGTCTACGTTCGATCGCAGACCGCGGTGCTCGCGATCGACGGTCGAAATGGTCAAGTGCTCGACCTCGGGCCGTGGCCGGCGAGCCCGTATGTCGCGAGCTATGCAGCGGCCGACGGATGGCGCGCGGCGGCGGTCACCGACATGCGCGGCGTCGTCGCGACGTTCGATGCTGGCGCGACGTGGCGTGCGCTCGACCTCCCGATGGAGCCGAAGCAGGTGGTCGTCTCCGCCGACAGCCTCGCGGTCGGCGGCTTCGAGAGCGGACGCGCCGAGACGTGGTACGAGGTTCGGCCGGACGGAAGCATCGCGCGTCTAGGCGCGGCGCCGCGTGACGTGCACGTGAAGCTCGCGCCCACGCCGGCGTCCGGTCGCACCGTCTTCGGCGGCTATCCACCGCCCCAGCCCACGCCCGCGCCCGCGGCGTCGGTGCGCTTCGCGGAGGTTCGCGGGCAGCAGCGCCCCGTGATCGAGCCGTCGAACGAAGACAAGGAGGACACGCTCGCGAAGACGTTCGGCAAGCGTCCGCTCGCGACCGCGATCGAAGATGGATGGCCGCTCACGGACGGGACCGCCGTCGTCGCGCGCGACGGATCGCTCGCGCGCGTGAGGCTCTCCGACGGCGCGCTGATCGAGCTCGTTCGCGACGCCTTTCCGCTGAAGCCTGCGCGTTGCCATCCGGTGACCCTCACGCGACCCACCGCGGTCGGCGCGTTTGGCTTCGTCTGCGGAGAGCCGCGCGGCACGACGGTGATCTATGCGTACGAGCCCCTTCGAGGTCGACTCTCGGAGATCAAGCGCTTCGACAAGCCGCGTACCGTGACGTCGTCGGGCAACGGCGCGCTCGCGGTTCGCGGCGCATGCGCCGAAGACGCCGAGCCGACGCCGCCTGCTCGTCCCGAGCCTGCGAAGCTCGACAAGCTGAAAGACAAAGACGGCAAAGACAAAGACAAGGACTCCGAGAGCGACAAATCGAAGGACAAGAAGTCGAAGGAGCCGAAGCTCGATCCGAAAGCGCCCGACCCGAGCGCACCGAGCAAGAAGGATGGAGATCTCGACAAGGACAAGGACAAAGAGAAGGACAAAGACAAAGACAAGGAGCCACCGAAGGCGCCTGTCACCGAGATTCATCCGTACTGTGTCCTTGGTCACGACAATACGTGGCGCGAGATTCACGTCCGCGGTGACGTCGGTGGAGAGCGCGTCGTCGTGCTCGCCGATGGTCGCATCCGCATCACGATCCTCGACAAAGGAAAGGCGACGACCGCCGCGGTCGTGTGGCCGCGCGTGACGAACGACGTCGCGCGGGTCCTTCGCCTCGGGCTTTGGCTCGATGGATTCGAAGAGCGACGGCCGGGCGTGATCGGCGGATGGATCGAGGCCGGTGGCGTGATGCTTGGCCTCGAGATCGCGCTCGATGGGAAGGCGACGCCGGGCCAATACATCCGCGACGCGGGCTTTCCGTTCGTTTCTGGGAAGTACGGGCTCGGCTGGACGGCGTCGCGCCGCGGTTACGAGACGACCGACGGCGGGATGACGTGGACGACGATCGATCTCCCCGATCCGCTCATCCCGATCGCGCGCGTGGAGCGACGCGCATGCGGTCCGATCGGATGCATCGCACATGGGTGGCTTCGGGTCGGGTGGGGCGAGGCCAAGCACACGCCGGTGCCTCCTCCGCCAGCGGCCTACCGCGCGGCGACCGCGCTCACCACGCCACACGTGCAGCTTGCATGCGATCCGCTCGCGTCGTTGCCGCCGCCTCCTCCTGCGCCGAAGCCGCATGCATCCGCGACGACCGGTGTGTCATCGTCTTCGTCGTCCGCTCCGGCGATCCTCTCTCCGCATGGCCGCATTGGCTTTGGTGGACCGCCGGTCCTCGGCAGCTTCAACGGCCTGCGTGACCTTCAACCGTTCATGTCGCAGGGAGCGCCGGTGCTTCGTGACTCGGAGCGCGGCATCAACATCGACGTTCGCGATCTCGTCGATCGCTTTCCCAGCATCGGATCGGTCGCGCGCGTCTATGGATGGGGACCGCAGACGGGCGATTGGGACACGCTCGGTCGATGGCAAGTGAAGTGGCTCTCTCCCTTCGCGGGATGGCCGGAGGTGCGCGCGAGCCTGCCGACGGTCCCTCCTCAAGTGATCCTCGACATGACGAAGGCGGTCTCCTACGGAGGCTACGGCTATGGCTACGGATCGCGCACGGACAACTGGCAGCTCACGCCGGGAGACGACGCCGCGCACGCGCTGCTCGTCGGCAAGCGCCTCATCCGATCCGAGAACGTGATCTACGAGCTCGAGGCCGATCGGGCGCCCGTCGAGGTGAAGCGCGCGGACGGTGAGCCGTTCGGTGAGATCGAAGGCGTGGTGCGCGCGGCGGGACGTTGGTTCGTCGCAGCTCCTCCGACGGGCGCGAGCCCGGGCTCGGCGTCGCTCCAGCCGATGACCGTGATCTGGCAGATCGAAGGTGCGGTGGCCCGCGAGCTCGTCCGCGTTCCGCGCGCGATTCCCGAGATCGCGCAAGGGACACCTGCGCCGACGAAGACGAAGCTCGCGCGACGATCCGACAACCGCGCGATCGGGCTCGTGGCCGAAGGTCCGTCCACGTCGGCCGATCGCACGACCAACATGCGATGGGCGCTGCCGGTCGATCTGGAGAGCGGCGCTCTCGGTGAGCCGGAGTCACTCGGCTATGTCGACCTCGCGGGACGCACGCTCGAGGCGTGCACCGATGACGTGGTGGGCTGGGTCCTCGATACGCCGATGCAGTCGACGAGCATTCGCGTGAAGCTTCCGTCGGGAGCCGGCAGCATCAACGCCGTGTACGCGCGCCTCCGTTTGACGAGTGCACGTACATGCATGGAACGGATCGCGGGGAACTACGACGGGCAGTCGCAAGAACGGGCACAACAGCTCACGCGTGCTGGGGCTGTTGCAAAAACCACCACATCGCTCCGTCCTGGCGAGCTATTCGCCACAGTCGCGAGCAACCAAAGTCGCTTCCCGCTCCGGTGCACTGTCTCGAAGTGAGCTGCGCAAGAAGCGACGCGTGTCGCGAGATTGTTACATCTGACCAACACGCCGTTGCGTATCTGCACGAACGACTCAACTGCGTCTCGACGCGACGACCCGCGAACGGATTTTCATCGTTCACTTTCGCTCTCACGTTCTTTCAGAAGTGAGAGGAAATCGATTTTTAGGGAGGAGGATGTGCAAAAATCTCCGAGAAAATCCAAGTGAGGTCGATGGCATGCGACTCGCATTACGCCGAAACGCTCGCGTGGAGTGTGGCTGCCCCCCCGGCCCCTTCACGCGGGCTTTAATTTTTTCGGCGTCCCATCTCGCGGGTCCACCCTGCCGAGCGCCACCAAACCCGCGAACGCTCGGCTATCGTCGCGCGCGAAATGCAGAACCTCAGTCTTTCGCGGCTCGCTGGGCTTCATCTCGGCGCGGCCTTCGTCGCGATGGCGGCATGCTCCGACGATCCGGCCGCGACCGCACCCGGCTCTTCCGTCGCGCTCGACCCGGGCGAGATCTGCGACAGCGACAACCGTCCCGAGCTCCGCCTCTCGATCGATCCTCCCAACGTCGTCGTCGCGCCCGGCGAGACAAGGCCCGTTCGGCTGACGATCGAGCCCGACGCCTGCTCGCCCGCGATCGCGAAGTTTGCGACGACGAACCTCGGCGTCGCCGATGTCCCTGCCGACGCGCATTTCGATCTTCGTCACGCGACCTACGACTTCATGGTCAAGGGCGGCGTCGCCGGCAAGGCCGTCATCACCGCCTCGATGGAGAGCGTCGACATCAACGGCGCGCCCTACACCGCGAAGATCGAGCTGCCGATCGACGTGCGCGACAAGACGCCTCCTGCTTGCGGCGGCGCGCCCGTCAGCCAGGCCACCGTCGACGGCGCGAGCCCCGCGCTGCACGGACAGGGGCCGCTCGCGAAGGCCGCCGTGTCGGCGAACGCGAATGCCTTCGCCCGCGCCGACGAGTTCGCGCTCCCTGCGTTTCCGGCCGAGGTCGCTTGCGCGGACGATCTGACGTCGAAGATCCCGATCAAGCTCTCGAAGCTCGGTCCGGCCGTCACGTTCACCGCGCGCGCGCCGCTGTCGATGGCGAAGCCGCTCCGTCGTGACATCGACTTCGCGATCCCGATCAACCCCGCCGCATTTCCCTCAGCGGCGCGCCTCCGGCATCTGACGGTCCTCTACTCCGGACCTCGCGCGAAGACGCCGCGGCCGATCCCGGTCTCGAGCCCGCGGATCGAAGCGGACGGAGACGACTACGTGCTCAAGTTCTCTTCGCCGTGGCTCGGCACATACCAAGCCGCGGTCTCCGAAGATGCCGGCACGAAGAAGCGGCTTCGTCATCTCACGCACCGCGCGGTGATCGGCTTCTCGATGGGCGGCGGCGGCGCGGCGGTGTTTGGCCTCCGTCATCACGATCTGTTCGACGTCATCGCGCCGCTCGGCGGTCCAAGCGACTGGACGTGGCTCCTCTGGTACCTCGAGACGTACCCGATGGGCGGCTTCTGTCCCGAAGGGAAGACGTGTCCGAAGACGGAGCCCAATCGGTATCCGCTCGACGAGCCGTTCGCGCACACGATGGACTGGAACCACTGGTTCTACGAGAAGGGGAGCGGCAACGGCGGCAGCTTCCCGCGCGACGAGTACGTCCAGATTTTCGAAGACCTCGCGCTCTCGATGGGCAACGCGAACGGCTGGAACCAGGAGCCGGGGCTCCTGCACATGGCGGCCGGACCGAAGGCGAGCGATCCGTGGGTGAAGGGACCGGACGGGCTCGACTGCAGCTTCACCGTCGATCCGATCAAAGACGATCCCGATCAAGACAAGCAGCGCCAGCGCGAGGCCGCGTGCAAGGCGTGGCGCTGCGATCCCGCGCACGCGTGGAAGGCCCCCACCGGTTATTACGACGACGAATACAACCCCGAAGGCAAACACCAGGTCATCTCGTTCTGCGATGGAAGTCAGAACGGCACGAGCCCCTACACGAACACGTGGACGCCCGGCGGATCGAAGCCGGTGAACCTCGCGCTCGCGGTCGACCTGAACGGAAACGGCGTCCGCGACGAAGACGATCCGATCATCCGAAGCGGCCACGAGCCGTACTCGGATTGCGGCGCGGATGGCCTTTGCGACAAGGACGAGCCCGGCTTCGATCCGGAGACGAACCCCGATCCGAATCAAGACGACTACGACTACGTCCTGAACCCCAACGGGCTCGAGGGGAACCATCGCTACGATCAGGGCGAGCCCTTCCAAGACTTCGGTCTCGACGGCGTGCCGAACACCGCGGCCCTCCACGTCGCGGGCGATCCAGGCGAGGGCGACGGCAAATACACCGAGGCGCCTGGTCTTACGAATTTCTACGCGAACGACGCGCACAGCATGATCTCGCGTCGAACGACGCAGATCCCCGCCGGCCCGATCACCGACGACGCTCTGTCGCGTGTCGATCTCCTCACCGACGGAGGCGTCCGCGATCTGTTCAACTTCGCCTCGGTCGCGAGTCATCTGAAGGGACAGGTCTTCGGTCGCACCGGCGCGAACGGGCTGCCGATCAAGTCGGTGTCGTATTACAACGGCTTCGATTCGCTGCCAGGTCAGGTCAAAGGAAGGCCCGACGACTTCTCGCCAGCGCTCCTCCGCTGGGCCGACATCGCCGACATGCCGAGCATTCGCTACGGCGATCTCGACGCGTCGCGCGCGCAGATCGATCAAGGCGACGGACAGCACGTCGGCAAGGCCAACCAGCTCCTCTTCCGGCTCGAGACGGCGTTCTTCTTCGTGGGGCAGCGTTGGCCCGACGCGAATCGCCAGCTCACCGTCGGCTCGCGCGACAACTCCGCGACGACCACGATCAACGAGCTCGGCGTCGAGTGCGAAGTGTTCGGTAAGTGCGAGAAGATCTTCACCGGTCCTACGACGCATCGCACGGGACCGATCGCGGTCTCTCTCCCGCCGGGCTACGCCAACGCGGACAACGTGGCGCGCAACGTGCGCTATCCCGTGCTCTACGTGCTCCACGGCTACGGGCAGGATCCGCGTGAGCTCGCGGCGGTGGCGATCTTCACCGACAACTTCATGAACGTCGCCAATCGCTCCTACGCGACGCGGCTGCCGAAGTTCATCATCGTGTACGTCGACGGTCGTTGCCGCGCTCCGAACGGAAAGCCGGAGTGCATTCGCGGCACCTTCTACATGGACTCTGCGCGCGAAGATGGTGCGAAGATGGACGCGTGGTTCACCGAGGTCGTCCAGTACATCGACAAGAACTACCGGACGATGGGCCCGAGCGACGTCGAGGTCACCGAGTAGCTCTCATCGCGGTGCTCTGCGCCGCCTCCGTCGCCTGCCGTAAGAAGCCACCCATCGCGTCGTCAGGACCCGACGCCGCGACGTCGATCCCGATCGCGACCACAGCCACGCCCTCCGTGCGAGCGCCCTCGCTCGACGCAGGGAGCGTGACGAGCCGCGATGCGGCGCCGCCTGAGTCTCCCACGTGCGCCGCGGTGCGGGCGAAGAACAAAACCGCGTGGGCGAAGGCGCCTGGCTGTGGAGCGCCTGCGATCTACGACACCTGCCTGTCGCGACCCGATGGGACCACATGGGCGATCGCGGTCGACTCGGCGAACGACAACCACAACGAGCCGACGACGCCATGCTCGTTCGCGTGGCGGCTCCTCCTCTTCGAGCCCGACTCGGATGGCGGAGCCTCGCGCGGAGACAGCCCGCGGGCCGAGAAGTCGTTCACGGGATCGTTTCGGTTCGGCGAGGACGGCTTGAGCCGCCTGATCCCGACGACGGACGGCGTCCTCCTCGAGACGCACGAAGAGGGGCCGTATGGTGAGAATCCAAAGACGCAGCGATCGGTGTACGTGGCGCTCCATCACACGATCGCGGCGCATCCCGATCTCGTGAAGCGTGACGTCGTGGACGCACGTGACGTCGATGGCGACGGCCTCATCGACTACGTCCTCGCGAGCCCGTTCAACGTGAATCGCGCGGAAGGGCAGCCCACCGGCATGCACTACCGCCAGGTGACAGGACCGCAGCCGGTCGCTCATCTCCTCGCCGACGGCAAGCTGTCCTTCGACGACACGGTCGCGCAGTCGCTCGTTCGGAGAGAGTGTCCGACGAGACCTCGCGCGACGCCTCCGAAGATCCGGGTGAAGGACGCGGGCTCGAAGGACGCGATCGACGCGTTCGAGCCGGTCTCGACCTGGCTGCCCTGCGCGAAGTTTTGGGGCGTGCGTGAGGAAGCGATCGCGAGCGCGCTCGAAGCATGTTCGTCGTTCGTCGAGACGAGCACGCTCGACGCCGACGACTTTCGCGCCGAGAAGATCGCGGACGGGGCGTGCCCGCAGCACCTCAGCGAGTGGGCGAGCGTGAAGGTGCCGTTCGTCTTGAGGTAAATGCTCAGGTGATGACGACGCTGAAGTCGTCGTACACGACGACCTCCTCGCCTTCGATCCGAGCGTCGTACGTGCGTTGATCGCCGCAGAGGCCCTTCGGCCGATCGAGCTTGCCGGTGCGGAGCTCGAAGACGTAGGCGTGCATCGGGCAGATCACGCATTCGCCTTCGAGCCAGCCCTCGGCCAGGCTCGCGCCGGCGTGATTGCAGGCGTCTTCGATCGCGAACACTTCGTCGTCGATCCACGCGACGAGGATGTCGAAGGGCGGATAGGTGAGCCGCACCATCGTCTTCTCGCGAAGCTCGGCGAGCGAGACGCGGCCGACCTCTTTCCCGCGCTTCGAAGCCGCGTCGTCGTCCTTCGCGCGAAAGAGAATGCCACCGCCGCTCATGGAACGCTTCTCTTCGCTCAATTCAGCAGGGTGGACTTCGACTCGCCGATCATCGCGCCGTGCTGGAGCGCGAGCTGGTCCATCACCATGCGGACGCGCTGGCGGGGATCGAGCTCTTCGAGGATGGCCTGCCGCACGCCTGCGTCGATGATGAGCTGAAACGCGCACGTGTCGGCGATGCCGCCCGCGTCGCTGCTGCCCCTCGGCATCCGGAACGAGAACGTGGGATCGTGCTTCTTCACTTCGGTCGCGAACATCGTGGCCGCGGCGAGCAGGGCCGAGCGATCGGCGTCGCTGACGCTCACGTCGCGGTTCGTCAGGCGAGAGGCGCGCGCACGTTTGTAGGGATAACGCGGCGGCTCCTCGAGGACGAGCTCGTCGAGGCGCACGCGTGCGCAGCCCGCGACGACGATGTTCGAGCGTCCATCGGGCAACGGCTGGTGCTCGACGATGACGCCCGCGCCAGCGACCTCGGCGATGCGCCCGCCTCCGCTCCGATCGATCTGCGCGATGACGATCGCGCCCGCGCGCTGATCGAGGCAGTCGGCGAGCATCGCGCGGTAACGCGGCTCGAAGATGTGGAGCGGTAAGAGCGCCTCGGGGAACAGGACGACATGCGGCAACGGAAAGACCGGCACGTCGGCGAGCTGTTCATCTTCGAGGCTGCGAGGGTTCATGATTCTTCTACGTGGTTCGAATTCGAGCTCAGGGGCCGAAGGCCTCGATGCAGCTTCCATTCATCGCGTCGGGTGCATCGAGCGCGGCATACGAAACGATCTTGGCGACGTCCTCCGGTTGCATCGCAGGCGCGAACCCGCTCCCTCGAAGCATATCCGTGTCGACCGATCCGGGCATCACACAGATGGATTGAAGGCCACTTCCGCGGAGCTCCTCGGCGAGCGACTTGACGAAGCCCACCGTGCCCCACTTCGACGCGCAGTACGCGCCAAGCCGTGGCGTCCCCATCGTCCCCGAGATGCTGCCGAGCGCGATGAAACGCCCGCGTTTCTCCGCGAGCATGGGCCGGAGAAAAGCGCGCGTGATCAAAAAGATGCCTTTGAGGTTCACGTCGAGCACCTCGTCCCACTGGGCCTCGGTGGTCTCGAGCACGGACACGCGGTGGACCACGCCCGCGTTCGCGATGACGAACCGCGGCACGCCCAGATCGACGAGCACGCGCTCGCTTGCCTTGTCGACGTCGCTCGACTTCGACACGTCGCAGGCGATCGCGACGGCCCGCCGCCCACGGCGCATCACCTCGGAGGCGACCGTCTCGAGCGCATCTTGAACGCGACCGAGCACGGCGATGTCGCAGCCTCGGTCGGCGAGATCGAGCGCGATCGCGCGACCGATCCCGCGACCTGCGCCCGTGACGACCGCGATCGGGCTCGTGAGGTCGCCGCTCATGCCCCGGCCACCGTGTTGGCGTTTGCATGCGCGCTGTCCGTGCCGACGCCAAGCGCGCGATGGGCTTCCTCCGTGTGCGCGGCGGGAGAGACGAGGGCGATGGTCTCGACCTTCGTCCCGACGGCGCGCTCGCCGCGGGCGATCATGCAGCCATGCGAGAGGACGAGCCGTGCGCCCGTCCATGCAGGCGACAAGACGGCGTGGAGATCGTCGGCGATCGCCTGTCCAATGTGCTCTTGAAGCGCGAGCCTCCGCGCATGTGCGTCGACGAGCGCCGCGATCGTGCCGAGCCCGACCAGCCGTGACGTCGGCTTGAAGGCGACGGTGGCGACCCCCATCGAAGGGAGCAAGTGATGCGGGCACATCGTCACGACGTGGATGTCGCGCACGATCACGATCGTGCTCGCGCGGGGCTGCGCCTCGACGTCGATCGAGGCGTCGGCGACGAGCTTTCGCGTGTCGACGTCGTAGCCGGCGCAGAGCTCGTCGAGGAACATCGACGCGACCCGCTCGCCGGTGCCCGCCACTTCGCGATCTCCGGAGCGGCCGATTGCCCTCAGAAATGCGTCGATCGCGCCTGCTGCTTCCGCTCGTCGATCCATTCGGCTTCGAGCCTACTACCATTCGCGACGGAGCGTGTTAGGCCGGTAGGACCACGATGAACCACAAGAAGACGAAGCACACCGATTCTGTTGTCGCGCTCCTGCTCGTTCCTTGGATCGCGTGTTCCTTGGTGGGGTGTGGAGCAAACACGAGCGAGCCGCCGCCCGCGCCGCCCGTCGCTGCGACCGCGCCGCCGAAGAAGGCACCTCCGCCGCCTCCTCCGGAGGAGCCGCCCGCCGCTCCGGCGCCGCCTGCCGAGCCCACGCCGCCTCCTCCCGAGGCCGCGGCCGAGAAGTGCGACGGGGGCTGGGTGTGCGTGAAGGTTTCACTCGATACGAAGAAGGTCGAGCCACGCGAGACGAAGCTCCTCGGCGATCCGAAGATCGACGCCACGTGGTCGAAGACGACGGACGGTCGAGGCCCGGTGTCGTTCGACAACTTCTCGAAGGGCCCTGTCGAGGTGATGCTTCGCCGCAAGCCGAACAACAAGAACGAGGTGACGGTGAAATCGGGAAAGGGCCCCGAGATCGTCATCGATCGACACGAGGGAAGCGTCGACGACTTCACGTACATCGGTCTCATCGCGGCCGAGCAAGGCAACGCGGTGATGATCGACATTCGCTACATGAAGTGAGCGGGCGATTCGACCTGATGTCCGACGGGCGCTAGTTCAAGAGACGATGGCGCATGCTCTGCGCGATCGGCTTGCGGCCGGAGAAGCCTTCTTCGAGCGCGTGGTAGTGGTTCACCTCGCTCTCGCCGTACTTCCAGCAAAGCCACACGAGCTTTCCGTCGACGTTGCCGTAGAAATCGAGAAGGCCGATGCGCGCGTCTTTCAAGACGGCGCCCATCCGCTCGATCGCGCGCCAGCCGTCGCGGTACTCCTCGATGCGCGTGACCAGATCTTGCTTCAGCTCGCGTACGTCCGTCGGGTCGGCGGGATCGACCACGATGCGCTCGGGGACGTCGCCCAGCTCGCGCCCGAGACGCGAGAGCAGCGCCTCGATCGCCGAGCGTCGCTCGAGCTGCGCCTTCACCGACGCGGTGAGCTTCGGAACGAGCCCATTCACCTCTTCGAGCGTGAAGACGCGCGCGTCGTCTTTGCTGCTGCTACTCGCCGGTGGCATACGCCTGCGAGCATATCACGGGAGCCCGCTACGTCCGCATCGACTCGAGCGGGTCGGCGGTGGACGCCCGCCACGCGGGCACGACGCTCAGCAAGACGAACGGCCCGAGCACCGCGAGCGTCACACCAAGCAGCTGTCCGATGTCGACGGCAGGTGTGAGCGCGGCGCGTGGATACAGCACACTCCAGCCCACGAGCGCGGGACGAAGCCCTGGCGCGCCAAGCCAAAATATCCATGCATAGCCAAGCAGTAACCCGATCGCGGTTGCACATGCACCGACGAGCACCGACTCGAGCAGCTTCGCGCTCAGGACGTCGTTCGTGGACCAACCGACCGCTTTGAGGATCGCGATCTCGCGCCGTTCGTCGGCGCCGACGCCGCTCGCGCGATCCCACGCGAGCACGAGCAGGGCAAGGATCGCAGGGATCGAGGCGCCAAGGACGAGACCGGCGCGGCGGCCATACGCGAGGTGGTAGACGCGCTCGAGCAGGTCACGCTCGATGACGCGCGCCGCAGGAAGCCGCTCGACGATCGTGCGCGCGACGACGCGTGCCTCGGCGGGGTTGGCGATGCTCACCGCGATGTCGGTCGCGTCGCCCTCCGGGATGCCGAGCAGCGCGCGTGCGTCTTCGTCGTCGCAGACGATGACATCGGCAGTCCACAGATCGAGCGATGATCGAAACGTGCCGACGAGCTTCATCGGCTTCGCGCGCGGATCGGCAGACGGCAGCCCGAGCTCATCACCGACGAGCATGCCGAGGAAGTGCGCTAGCTCGACCCCAGCGATCATCTCGTGCTCGCCGTGCTTGATGTCGCGACCCAGCTCGAGGACGCCGTTCGACATCGAGATCGACGGCGCGTTCTTCGGGGTGCCGACGATCGTGACGTTGCCTTGGAGCGCCGGAAGGAAAATGTAGCCCCACACGCGCGGCGTGACGTCACGGACCGACGGAATGTCGGTGAGCTTCGACTGCTCGCTCGCCGAGATGGTCGTGGGCCGGCCGCCGACGAGCTTCTGCACCACGATGTCGGGTTGCGCCGCGTGCGCGCGCTCCGCCTCCGCGCGCAACGACTCGGTGAGGAACATCACGGCCGCGACGAGCGCGACGGCGAACGCGAGCCCGCCGCCGAGCGCGATCGATCGCGCCTTGCGTCGCGCCAGCGCGCCGAGTGCGTAGCCGAGGATCGAGCCGGTCATGGGGTCGTGTTGTCCGTCATCGCTGGGATGCTCGTCACGTTCTTAGTGCGCCTTTGGATCGGTCGCACGCCAAACCTCGATCGGCGGCGCCATCGCGCCTCCCGCAGGATCCGGATCCGGCAGCGCGGGCCCATCTTGAAACGCCGCGTTCGGCTCTTCGAGCGACGGTGAACGCAGCCAGCGCGCGCCGCCGGAGAGCGCGAGGTCGCTCGTCGGGAGACGCTTTGCCACCGCGTCGAGCGCGGGCTGGTCGCGAAGGCGCGCGGCACGTCGGGCTCGCGCGTCGAACGTCAAGGTGGCGATCACGATCACGGGGCTGAGGAGGCAGCCGAGCGCGATCCAGGTCGTGCGTCGCTCGGTGCTCTTTGCTCTGTGCTCCGTCATCGCGGCCCTATGCGCTCAAGAACCTTGCAGCATGATGAACAGCTTCGTGAGGAGGAAGTCTGCGATCAAGATCGCGATCGACACGGCGACGACCGTGCGAGTCGTCGACATGCCGACGCCTTCGGTGCCACCGGTCGTGCGGAGCCCGAAGTGACAACCGACGATCGCGATGATGTACCCAAAAAATGGGGTCTTCGCGACACCCGCGACGAAGTCGGTGATGCGCGTCGCCTCGAGCGACGAGTTGATGAAGAAGGTGGGCGCGATGTCGAACTGCACCTTGCAGATGAAGACCGCGCCGGCGACGCCGAGCGCGAGCGCGTAGACGCTCAGGATCGGCATCACGATGATCGCGGCGACCATCCGGGGGAGGACGAGCTTCTTCGCGGGGTCTGCGCCGAGCGCTCGAATCGCGTCGACCTGCTCGGTGACGTTCATCGCGCCCACCTCGGCCGCCATACCGCTCCCGATGCGGCCTCCGACGATGACCGCGGTGAGCGTCGGCGCGAGCTCACGACAAAAAGAGAGGACGACGACGCGCGGGATGTACTCGAGGCCGCCGAAGCGCCGGAGGCCGAACGCGAACTGGATCGTCATGACCATGCCGATGAAGATCGACGTGACGGTGACGATGCCCATCGAGCGGACGCC
>JBGAFW010000023.1:0-129204 GCA_044227045.1 Labilithrix sp. | reverse complement strand
GCGAACGATGACGACGCGGGAAGGAGAGCGCTGGTTCGACGTGTACGACGCGCTTCGTCGCCGGACGGAGCAAGCGTCCTCGGCGGAGGTTTCGCGTTGTCCATCGTGTGGCGCGTCCGAGGTTCACGTCTTGTGGGTCGGTGACCCAGCCACGCGCGTCGGCTTCGCCCACGTGTGGTGCGAGGCCTGCCGCAGAGGCCTTCGTCTGAGCCGTGTCGCGATCCCCACGAGCGCGCCGATGCTCCGCTTCGATCAGCCCGAGAAGGCGCCAGCCATTCTCGACCAAATCACATGGGTCGATGGCACATAGCGCGCTCAGAACGTGCCGGTGAGGTGGGCGCCTTCGGCGCTGAGCGTGAGCGTTGTCGTGGTGGCTGTCGTCGCCGCGGAGGACGGCGCGGTGAAGACGAGGACGGCGCCCGTGATGCCGGCGGCGGCGGCGGCGGCCCACGAGATGTTCGTCCAGAGGCGCAAGGAGGCGGCGCGATCGTGCGCGTCGGCGTTCGTGAGGTCGCGCGTGAACTCGTCTCGGGCGGAGAGGGCGGAGACGCCGAGGATCGCGGCGGCGCCCGCGAAGACGACGCCGCCGCCGAGGACGACGAAGCCCACTGTGCGCTGGGTCGACGATGAAGACGCGCTCTCGTCGGCCTTTGGGCGCGCGGTCGAGGGAGATGCGGGCGCGGCGGCGGCTTCGAACGTCACGACCAACTCCTGGCCTGCGCTGACGGAGACGTCACGGTTGGCGAGCGACGTCTTCGTCGCGACGATGTGATGCGCGCCTGGCGTGACGAAGACGCGGACGGGGAGGGGCGCGTCTTTGAGATGCGCGACCGTGACGCGCGCGGTGGATGGGCCGCGAAGATCGAGCACGGCCAGCTCCTTTCGGATCTCGTCGAGGCGCTTCTGCGCTTGGGCGGCTTCGTCTGGGCGGAGGTCGGCGCGCGCGAGCGCTTTGACGAAGGCGTCGGCGGCGCGCGGTCGATCTTTGGCGAGATCCCACGACAGGCCCGCGTTGAACATGACCGCGCCACGCGGGGCTTCACGAAACGCGTCTTCGAACTTCGCCGCGGCGGTGCGGTAGTCCTTTCGCTCGAACGCGAGGCGACCCTCGTCCGACAGCTTGATCGCCGTGGCCTCGTCGGCCTCCGCCAGCGACGGAGCGAACGTCCCAAGCCCAAACAGCGCGAGGGCGACGAGAGCGCGGGTGAAGAGGCGGGGAGGCATGAGGTCAAACCGAAGCAGGCAAACAGAGATAGAGGTTGAGAGGTTTAGCGGTTTAGCGGTTTAGCGGTTTAGCGGTTTAGAGTCTTAGAGCTGTAAAAGCGGAAAACGAAAACGAGCTTATCGCTCATAAGGTTTGACGATGAGCTGGGGTCCTGCGGGCGCAGCCGTCGCGTTCGGCGTGGTGGAGGGCTTTGCGGAGGGGCGGGGTATGCCGCCTTTGGCCGATCCTGGGCGCGCGTCGGGCAACGCGGGGAACGACAAACGAACCAGGGTGCCAGCGCGGCCTCGGCCTTCGACGCGGCGGCCGTCTTTCGTCTTGGCGACGATCTTGAGCGTGGCGCCTTGTTGAGCAGGGTCGACGATGGCTTCGACGCGCTCGGAGGGGTCGGCCATCGCGATGTTCTTTCCGCCGACGGCGACCGCGACCATCGGCGCGTCGGCCTCGATCGCGATGCGATCCGCCGCGAGCACCTCGGTCGAAGGGGGGGCGCTCGCCGAGGGCGTGGGCGTGGGAGCGGGAATCGACGCGGACGAAGCTGTCTCGGGCGGAAGAGGCGCAGAGTCGATGGGCGGCGTGGTGGTTACGTGCGCGTCCGCGCCTTTGCTGCGGAGCGTGACGCTCGCGAGCGAGATGCCGAGCACCGCGAGCGCCGCGACGCCGATCCCGACGGCGATCGCCGTGCGCGGCGGCTTCGACGTCTTGGTGGAGGAGACGGCGGGCGTGGCGGAGACGACTGGGGCGCCGGAGGAGAGAGACGTGCGCTCGCGCCTGATTTCTTCGGCGCGGGAGCGGCGTTCGGTGACGCGCGCGCCGATGAGGGCGTCGATGGACGCGGCGACCTCCGAGGCGTCGGCGGGGCGCTTCCAGCCGGTGACGACGGCGTCGCGAAGCTCTTTGGCGGACGCGAGGCGCGCGCCCCGATCACGCGTGAGCGCGGCGGCGACGGCGTCGTCGAGCGCGGCGGGGATCTCAGGGCGGATCGTGCGGAGACGGGGGAGCGGGTCTTCAGAGATGAGCTGCATCACGATCTTCATCTCGTCGCGATGGTCGAACAGCGGGCGGCCAGCGAGCAGCTCCCAGAGGACGACGCCGGCGGCCCAGACGTCGCTTCGTCGATCGAGCTCATCGCCGCGCGCCTGCTCGGGCGACATGTAACAGACCTTGCCCTTCACGAAGCCGGTCTGCGTGAGGGCGGCGCGGCCATGGGCCTTTGCGATGCCGAAGTCGGTGAGGCGGGCGACTCCATCGAGGCCGACGAGGATGTTTTGTGGAGAGAAGTCGCGATGGACGACGTGGAGCGGGTCGCCGGTGGGGCTCGTGAGCTCGTGCGCGGCGTGGAGACCGGCGAGCGCGTCGGCCATGAGCTTGAGCGCGATCGGTGGGGCGAGGAGCTTCGTCGAGACGGAGCGCGCTTGGCGGAGGACGTACGAGAGCGTGTCGCCTTCGATGTAGTCCATCACGAGGTAGACGAGGCCGCTGGCTTCGTCGCGGTCGGCCTCGAGCACGGAGATCACGTTTGGATGGCGGATGCGCGCGGCGAGCTTGGCCTCTTCGAGGAGATCGTGGCTCATCTCCACGTGCTCTCGTAGGTGTGGATGGATGATCTTGATCGCCACGTCGCGCTCGAAGCCATGCGGTCCGGCGGCGCGTGCAAGATACACGGAGGCCATTCCACCCGAGCCGATCGGCAAGAGCAGCTCATAGCGGCCAAGCCGTGTAGGAATCGAGGAGGCGAGCGCGTCTGCGGACAAGCCTCCTCACGATATCAGCCCCGCACGAGAACGACGATCGCCGCAAAAATAAGCGCCAGAATGGCGCCGGCGACGACGAGGATCGTCGCGAGACGAGGACGCTTCTGGCCTTCTTGGGATGGTGTCGCGATCGACCGGCTCTTCGGGGTAGGCGCGGCGAGCGGCATCGCGCGCGTGGGTGCGAGCGCGGGGTGTGGTGACGCGTCGAGCCCGCTCCCGCGAGCGACCGGCACGGGCATGGGCCTCGTCCGATCGTCGAGCGTCGCCATCGGTGACGGCGCAGGCGATGTCGAAGGGGATGTCAGAGGTGCCGTCCGAGGTGATGTCGAAGGAGACGTCGCAGGAGACAACGGCGCCGTCGGGGAGGCGAGCGTCGCGGAGGCGCGCGCCATCTTGTGGGTCACGGCGTCGTCGTCGGCCTTTCGTGGCGGCGTCACGAGGATGTGTGTCGGCGGCAGCATCTCTTCGGTGATCGGCTCTTCGCTGGGCACGGTGACCGGCGGATGAGGCTCGGCGGTCGTCTTCGCGGCGAGCGGGCTCGCGGCCATCAGCGCGTCACGCATCTCGCGCGCAGACGGCCATCGACGTGCGGGGTCGCGTGCGAGCGCGCGATCGATCACCTCCGCGATCTCGACCGGCACCATGTGCTCGGAGGCGACGCTCGCGAGCGAGCGAGGCTCGCGCGAGAGGATGGCGTTGATGATCTCGACCGAGGAGCTTCCTTCGAAGACGGGGCGGCCGGTGAGGAGGAGGAACGCCGTGGCCGCGGCCGAGAAGAGGTCCGTGCGGCCGTCGATGTCGTCCATGCGCCCGCGCGCTTGCTCGGGGGCCATGAAGGCAGGCGTGCCGAGGAGCGCGCCGGGACGGGTCAGCTTCGTGGGGGTGTCACGGACGCGCGCGATGCCGAAGTCGAGCACGCGGAGCGTCCCGTCGTCTTCGAGGAACAGGTTCGCGGGCTTGATGTCGCGATGAACGACGCCCTTGTCGTGCGCGGCGGCGAGCACGTCGAGGAGCTGCACCAGGATGTCGACCACCTCGTCGACCGAGAGCGTCTTCGTCTCGCGCTTCTGGCGTCGCTCTTCGACTGTCTCGCCGTCGAGCATGTCCATCACGAGGAAGGGACAGTCATCGGCGGTCACGTCGTCGTCGATGACACGCACGACGCCCGGATGCGCGACCGCGTTCGCGGCGTAGGCCTCACGCAAGAAGCGCTCGCGGAAGGTGGGCTGCGCCGCGAGATCTCGGCTCAGGACCTTGATCGCGACGCGGTCGCCGTTGCGATGCCGCGCGGAGTAGACGGTGGCCATCGCGCCTCGGCCGAGCCTTGCCTCGATGCGCCATCGATCGCGAAGGAGCGTGCCCTCCTTCAACTCGAAGTGCCTCCCTCGACCGCCATGCAGGCGATCGATGGTAGCAAAGGCGAAGGAGCCTCATACGCCTGGTTCCATGCGGTTTTCGTGGTGGATTCGCGCGAGAGACCGTCGGGCTCGGCGGAATGCGCATCCTCGGTGTTATTAGCGTGAGGACCTCACCGCGATCCAGGCGGGTTGCGTCCCTGACGATCATCGGCACACCACCTCGGAGACGCCTTCGGCCTGCGGGTCGCGCGTCACCGAGCAGGCTTCGGGGCAAGGAGCAGAGCCGACGACGGCTCCGTCGACGCAGTTGAGCACCTCGCCTGCGGGGAGCCCGAACTCCTCCGAGCAGTAGTAGTTGCTCGGGACGCCGGCGCACGGCACCGCCGGCGGCGGAGGAGGAGCGGCGTCGTTGTCATCGTCGGGGGCGTTCGCGCCGTCGAGCAAGGCGTCGATGTTCGTGCCCGGGTCGTCGCTATCGCTCTCGGGGTCGAGGTCCTTGGCGATCTCGGGATCGGTGAAGAGCTCGTCGTCGCCCGTGCCGGCCGGCTCATCGACGCCTGCTTGGAAGTCGAGCGTGTGTATCGACGCAGGCTTTGCGATCGCTCGGGCGGCGTTCGGCTTGTTCGGGCCGAAGTAGCGCGCGGCATCGCGGAAGCACGACGCGAAGCGACCGGTCGCGGCGTCGAACGCGCCCGCCTTCAAGTCGCTCGCGGCGTACGTGAGCGCGTAGGTGCCGACGCCACGTTGGCCGAGCGCAGAGGCCTTGGCCATCTCACGGCGGAGCGCACCGCTCGCGTGAGGAGCGCAATACGACTTCGCGTTGCCGGCCGGCTTGTTGTTGCTGCGCACCTCGATGACCGAGATGATCTTGTCGCGGAGGCCTTTGCCGCCGGCCTCGACGAGCTTCTTCACGAGGAAGCCATGGCAGCGAAGGCCATTGGCGCAGCCGCCGGCGGTCGCGCGGCCCACGTACGGAGGAAATGCCTCGGCGGTCGAGAGGTACACCTCGGACGCGAAGGCGTGGCAGTGCTCGCGGCATGCGTTGAGCGCGGTCTTGAACTGCATGAAGCCATTCGTCTTGCTGCCGGCCATCGCGTAGCTCGCGCCGTACAGAATGACCTTGTCGCTGTGCGCTTGGAGGAGCTGCACGAACTTCCCGCGGAGCCGGCCGTTGTCATCGATCGCGGCGGCCTTCTTCGGATGGATCTCGTCGATCGCGACGAAGTCGAAGCCTTCGGCGAGGGCCGCGCCCACGGGATCCTTTCCATTGTCGAGCCCGGTGACGAGCGCTTCCATCGCGATGCGCTTCGCGAGCAGACCGCCGGCCGACTTCCACGCTTGGTGCGCGCCGTCGGGATCGGCGAACGGACGCGTGGACACGACGACGTTCTCCGCTCCTTCGACGATGAGGCTCTTCATCCGCGCCTTCGCGGCCGCCTTGCCCTTGCCGTTGACCGGGATCGGGTTCGTCTGGAGAAATCCGTAGTGAACGAAGAGCGGCTTCTGGAGAGAGGCCGCGCTGGAGGTCAACGCCGTCTCTTCGTCCGCGCTCGTCGCCGAGCATCCGCCGAGCGCGCCCGCGAGCGCCACCGCGGCGAGGGACATCCCTACGAGCTTCACCACCTTGCCTGCGAGCCCGTTGCGTTCGTGTGCCTTCGTCTTCGCGTTGATCGTCATGATGACCGCACCTACAGCAGCCCTCGTGCCGCGAGGGCTACGCGCGAAATCAGCCGGTTTTTCGGAGAAAACAGGGGTGACATCAAATGTCACCGTGACGTCCGAGGTCACCCCTCGATGACCTCCCGCGACGCACGGCGTCCGCTCGCGCAACGTCGTGCGCAAGCAAGCGCCCTCACCTGGTGCATCCAGGACTCAGCGCAATCAGTCGCGGGCGCTCTTCGCCTTGAGCCGCTGAAAGTGCCGGCGCGCGATCCCGGACGCTTCGGCCGCGCGGGCGACGCTGCCTCCGTGATCGGCGAGCACGCGCTCGATGTAACGTCGCTCGAGCTCGAGGACGATCTTCTCACGCGCGGCGGCGAGGGGAAGTCGCTCCTCGAGGACCGCCGCCATGAAGTCTTCGCCGCTGCTCGGCGTCGTGGCCACGGCGGGCGCAGAAGCCGCGGTCGCCGCCGCTTGCTCTTGCGACTCCGCGAGGTCGCCGAGCGCGAGCCAGCGCACGACCGCGTTGCGAAGCGCGCGCACGTTGCCCGGCCACGGGTCGTTTTGCCAGCGAGCCATGACGGCGCTCGGGATGAGCGGCGTCTTCTTCCCGCCTGACGCGGCCCGCGCGAAGTGCTGCACGAGACGCGCGATGTCATCGGCGCGCTTGCGAAGCGGCGGTAGCTCGATGCGCGCGACCGACATGCGATGGAAGAGATCGTCGCGAAACAGCCCCTGCTCGATGAGCTTCTCGAGATCGCGTCGCGTCGCGAAGAGGACGCGCACGTCGACCTTGATCGGCCTGTTGTCTCCGCCCACGCGTCGCACCTCGGAGCGCTCGAGCACGCGCAGGAGCTTCGGCTGCAGCGCGAGATCGAGGTCACCGATCTCGTCGATGAGGAGCGTGCCGCCGTCGGCTTGCTCGAAGACGCCTTTGCGCGTCGACACCGCTCCGGTGAACGCGCCGCGCTCGTGACCAAAGAGCTCCGACTCGACGAGGCTCGGCGCGACGGTCGTGCAATCGAAGACGACGAATGGGCGCGACGCACGAGGTCCCATCTCGTGAATGGCCTCGGCGAGCACTTCTTTTCCAGTGCCTGTCTCGCCTTCGATGATGACCGGCACCGTTGACTTCGCGAGCCGCTCGAGCAGCGGATGGAGGCGGCGCATCGCTTGGCTGCCGCCGACGAGCCGACCAAAGCGATCCTCTTTGATGACGGTCGGAGGCTCCGAGGGCGTCGAGACGGGCGCGCCGTCCTCGGCCGATCGACCGAGCGCAGAGCGCCGCTCGACGGTGAGCGCGGTCGACGAGCCGAGCCGCAAGAGCTCACCGCCCGACAAGAGGACCTCGACGACGCGGACGCCGTCGGCCGTCGTCCCGTTGGTCGAGCCGAGATCGGTCACGCGCAAATGTTGTCCGCTGATCTCGAGCGCGACATGCCTTCGCGACACGGCGCGATCGGTCAGGCACAGGTCGCTGCTCTTGCTCGTTCCGATGTAGACACGTGACCCGATCGACGACGGATCGACGAGGAGCGAGAGACCGCGATCGGGACCTTCTTCGACCGACAACAAGAACGCCGCCGGCGCCGAACGACCTCCGTCGATCGGCGCTTGTTCGTCGTGCTGGAGCAGCGTCTCGAAGGCGTCGTCTGTCACGGCACGAGCGTACCGCAGGTCCGTGCGGCCGTCTTAGTTTGCCCAGAGAACGAGATTGTCGGCATAGACCGTCCAGGATCCCGTCGGTGCTTGCGCACGCACGATCCCAACATGCGCAGCGACCTCTCCCCCGAGCGTCGAGCTGAGCGCCGCGCTCGCGGTCTTCGTGCCGTTGACGGTGACAACGACGTTGCCCGCGCCGCCGAGCCCTGTTCGTTCGAGCCTGAGGTGGCTCCATGTTCCGGGCTGAATCGAGCCAGCGGCCGACACGAGCGACATCGAGCCAGAGACGCGCTCGAAGAGCTCGAGCGCGCCATCTGGATGAACGACGAGCGAGAGCCAATCGGGCGCGCCCGCAGGACCGACCGTCACCTGGATCACATGCGCGAATCCTTGCGTGCCCTCGACGGTGAACTGCAGGTCGAGCTCGGCGACGACCTGCGTGATGCCTGCCGCGAATCGCTTGCTCGCATACGCTGTGTAACCGGCGCTCGAGTCGAGAGGCTCGGTGGTGACGCGAAGCGATGACGGGGGAGACTTGGACACGACCGTGCTGACCTCGACGAGGCCGTGGTTGCCCGTGGGCATCGGAGGAAAGCTCGTGGTGAGCGCGATGCCGCGATCGAAGTCTTCGCAGAAGGTCGCGTCGGTGACGTTCGTGCAGAACGTGGGGCCGCTCGGCGCGTCGCTCGAGGCGGGCGCGTCGGTTGGGTTGCCGCTGCTCGAGCCTCCGTCGACGTTCGACGAAGGCGAGTCACCGAGGAGACCGCTCTCCGCCGACGCCGCGATCGGCTCGGGGAGAGAGAACGTGCACGCGGCGGCGAGCGCGGCGAAGGTGGAGAGGAGCGAGGCGGTGATCACGACGAGGCGACGCCGGTCGCTCGTGCGTCCACCCCGTCGAGCACCTCCGGTCCGTCGCCGCATCGCCTTCGAGGGAGAAGGCTAGCGTGCTTCGGCCGAGGAGCAAGGAGACACGCGTCATTCACCGTCAGGCGGCGGCACATCCTCTCCATCAGGCGGAGGAACGTCTCCCGAAGAGGAAGACGAGGAGGAAGAAGAAGCACCTTCTTCGCCGCCCGACGACGACGACGACGACGACGAAGGATCTGGGCGGGCGACGTCTTCGCTCGCGCAGTTGAGATCTTCGTTAAGGCACCCCATCGCGGTGCGCCAGGTCTCGCATGCGGTGCGGCTGGCGAACTTCTTTCCTTCCGCGCGCATCGAGCCATTGGCGTCGGCGAAGGCATGACGGATGAGCGTGCAGTACGAGCCGCCGCTCGCGAAGCCGTTCGAGTGACAGCTGCCGCCGCCGCATCCGCTTGGCTGCGCGACGATCGTCGAGCGATCGGGCGCGCGGTAGGTCCAGGCGACCGGCGCTTGCGCCCACGCAGGGCCGCCCGCGGCGGCGCAGATCTGGTGGAGCCGTCGCGTGGTCTCTTCGAGCGAGCCCCACAGCGTCGACTTCGGAAGGAGCGGGCCGTTGCGATGGCAGTCGCTGCAGTTGTCGGGCGACGCGTGACGCAGGTCTTGAGCGCGTGGCTTCACTCCTCGCGCCGTCGCCGCGTCCCACCAGCAGACGTCGCACGTCGTCTTGTTGTAGCAATGCACGCCGTTGAAGGAGCGCTGGCTGACGGTGCGATCACCGCGATAGAGGTAGAGGCAAAGCGTCTGCGCGTCGGGCTCGATCATGTACGCCTGCGCGCCGAGGTTGCCGAGGGACCGGAGCTCGTCGCTCTCCGTTAGGTAGGGCCCGACCTTCGTCCATCCACGGCATCCGGTCGACGGGCCACTGCCGCCCTCTTCGTCGTTGATGCAGGCCTCGATGTCGGGAAGATCGGCGGGCATCGCGATGTTCGCCGCCGAGCATCGGAAGCCTTGCTCCTCTTCACCGATGGCGGAGTTGGTGATCCCTTTTGCTTCGGTCGGCTCCGAAGCGGCGCTGCAGGCGGCGATGAGAAGGAGAAGGCCTCCACCGATGGGCGCGAGGAGGCTGCTCTTGCGAAGCGAAGACAAAGCGGTGACGGCGGAGCGCGCGACGTTGGCGGGCGCGCCGATGAGCGAACGGTTCATTTAGAAGACCTCGTGCAAAGCTACGCGCGGTGACTGCGGCGTTCTCCACCGTTGCATTGCAGGCAACATGCCTTCACCGAAGCACGCGTCGCGGCCTCCCCTACGCTGAGAAACTCTGGGAAAAATAGAGCGATCGTCGGCTCGCGATGGAGACGATGTGCAATCGCCCCAAAGAGCGTGGATCGACGATCGAGATCGCGCTCATCGCATCGCCTATCCACGTCATCACGAGGGAGCTCGCGAACGGGCAGACGCGGTCAGCTTGCCTTGCGTGTGCGCGGGCTGTCGGCCGCGACGTCTCGCGTGCTCGGGCTCTTCATCGGCAAGACGAGCACGAAGGAGGTGCGTCCGGCGGTGGCGCTCGTGTCGAGCTCGACGCGCCCGCCGAGATCTTCGGCGATCCGGCGCACGACGGCGAGGCCGAGCCCCGTGCCCGACGCGCGGGTGGTGAAGAACGGCTCGAACACCCGTGAGGCGATCTCGGGTGCCACGCTCTCGCCGTCGTTCTCGACGCGGGTATGAAGCTCGCAGCCAAGCGACCGACTCTCGATGACGACGCGGCCTCCTGGTGTGACGTGCTGGAGGGCGTTGACGATGAGGTTCACGAGCGCACGTCGAAAGAGCAGCGGATCGGTCTCGACCGTGAGCGACTCTCCCTCGGTCACGATCTCGACCGGCGCCGTATGACCGTGGACCGCGGGGTCGAGCTTCGCGGCATTGACGGCCTGCCGGAGAAGCTCCGAGACGTCGACGCGCTCGACCTCGATCGCCGCTGGCCGTGAGAAGTCGAGCAGGTCGGTGACGAGCCGCCGGAGGCGCTCGGCCTCTTCATGGATGATGTCGAAGAGCTCGTTCGAGGTCGTTGGTGGTGGCGATGGCTGCTTGCGAAGGTTCGTCAGCGCATTGAAGATGACGCCGATCGGATTGCGAACCTCGTGCGCCATGACGGCGGCCATCTCACCCACCGCGGCGAGGCGCTCATGGTGAACAAGCTCGAGACGAAGTCGCTGCGTGTGGAGGGCCGCGCCGATCTGCGCCGCGAAGAGCTGCACCGCGACGAAGTCGTATTCGGTCAGGTCACGTCCCGTCACTGCGAGGAGATGCGTGTTCGCTCCGTTCGTGACGATGGGACACCACGCGCTGCGGATGAGGTGAGCTTGCTCCATGCTCTTCGCGAACGCCGTTGCTTCCTTCGTACGGCCGGGGAGCAAGGTGGGGAGGTTGTCGAGGAAGAGCGGCTGCCCGGTGCGAACGACCTCGGCGAGGATGGGCGTCTTGTCGTAGGGCGTGAAGACATCGACGAGCGATCGACCGTAATCACCGACCGGATCGCCATCGGGCGCGATCATCCGACGCGTGATCGAGCCGCCGGGAACGAGCTCGGTGAACGCGACGCGCCAACCAAGCGCATCGAACACGGGCGTGGCTTCGTTGAGCAGCGCCTCGGCGTCGGGAAAGATGGAGCCACGCGTCGAAAGCTGCGCGAGCTTTCCCATGAGCTCTTCGGCGCGTGTGACGTCGGTGATGTCACGTGCGCTGAGCACGAGATCCCCGTCGACGCGATTGAAGCGCAGGTCGGTGACCTTCTCGCGTTTGTCATCGAGACGGAGAAAACGAGCGCGACACGTCGCCGAGAGCTCCCAGCCGCGAAGTCGTTGCTCCTCGAGCAGCCGCAGCCGATGACGCTCGCTCGGCGCGAGGACATCGTCGAACGGACGTCCAACGATGCCCTCGCCGAGCATCGTCCGCGCAGCGGCGTTCGCGAAGAAGATGACCTCCTCACGGACGACGAGGACCGCCTCCGGCAACGCCTCGCAGTGCGCCGCATTGAACGCGCTGCTGTCTGATGGAGTCGAGGTCACGGGCTGCTCGGAGCCGAGCATAGAGGGATCGCTCACCCATCGACGCGGAAAAAGCTTCGCCCCTGCACACCGCTACGTGCATTCCGGAATGGAGCCATCGCGTGCTCCCGCTTGCGCTGCGAAGTGCAACATGCGCGTCGCATGGTCGCTGGATCTGCCGGCGAATCGCGGCACCAACCGTCCCGTCGGACTGCCTGCCGCTTGGTGCGTCACGTCGCGAGCGATCGCGTGAGCCACGCGTCGACCTTCAGCATCGTCTCGGAGATCGTGTTGGCGGAGTCTTCGTGAGAGGACATCTCGACGCCGATGCGGGTGTACACGCGCCATTCGCTGCTGTCGGCGTTGGGGACGAGATCGTAGGTGAGCACCAGATGGTCGGCGGCGACGAGCGAGCTCCACGAGAAGAGGCCCTTCGCCTCGAGCGGACGGCGGTTTCGGATCACGAGATGAAGCGAGCCTTCGGGGCCTTCGGTGAGCGTCGTCTCGATCAGCATGCGGAGCGCGACGTTGCCGAATGGCCCATCGGTGTGACCGCGGCAGGCTGCACGCGCCTCACCTTCGGCGATGAGCTCATCGCATGCGCCGGACCCCGCGAAGCCCTGCGGTGCGTGGGCGAGCGCGCGAAGCTTCATCCGTTCTCGACCGTCGCTGCTTCGCGCGAGCTTTCGCACGACGATGACCGCCGCGTGCGGTCGCGTGAGCCCGAGCTCGCGGAGATCGCGCCGGTCTTCGACCGTCAACGTCCCGGCGCGCGTCGATCGCTCGGCGACCTTCACCGCGGGGCCATCCACCGCGGCGTACGCTGCGCTCGCGCTCGTCGTGGTGGCGAGGCCCGCGAAGAGCAGCACCAGGACCACATGGAGGATGATCTTTCGCGCGAACGCCGGAGGCTCAGCCGCCTCGATGGAAGAAGAGCTCGCGGGCGTGTGTCGGGTGCGGATCGTCATGGGACAGCACGTTGAGTGGCGTGCGTTCCCGAAACGGACCACTCCGCGCGAGCATCTCGTGGATCACGCGCTTGGCGTGTGATTGAGGGCTGCGGACGAGCTCGACTCTAGAGGCCGAACGAGCGCAGCTTCTTGTGAAGGCCTTCGCGCGTGATGCCGAGGGACTTCGCCGATGCGGTCTTGTTGTTGTTGTGCTCGCGGAGGGACTCGATGAGGAGCCAGCGCTCGACCTGGTCCATCATCTCTTTGAGCGTGCCCTTCGTGGGGCGAACGCGCTCGATCATGCCTTCGACCTGGCGGACGCGCGGCGAGAGCATGTCGGGGGTGACGAAGCCGCCAGTGTCGATCTGGATGACGAGGCGCTGCACTTCGTTCTGAAGCTCACGCACGTTGCCCGGCCAGTCGTAGCTTTGGAGGAGCTCCATCGCTTGCTGCGAGAAGCCGCCGGCGGGCTTGCCGAACTCGAGCGCAAAGCGCTGGAGGAAGTGCGCGCCGATGAGCGGGATGTCTTCACGTCGCTCGCGAAGCGGCGGAACGCGGAGAGGGAAGACCTTGAGGCGGTAATAGAGGTCCTCGCGGAAGCGGCCCTCGGCGACCTCCTTCTCGAGGTTGCGGTTCGTCGCGGCGACGATGCGGACGTTGACCTTCTTCTCCTGCGTCGCGCCGATCGCGCGAATCTCGCCCTCTTGGAGGACGCGAAGGAGCTTCGACTGGAGCGACAGAGGCATCTCCGTCACCTCGTCGAGGAAGAGCGTGCCGCCGTCGGCGACCTCGAAGAGGCCGCGCTTGTCTTCGTGCGCGCCGGTGAACGCGCCCTTCTTGTGGCCGAAGAGCTCGCTCTCGAGGAGCGTCTCGGGCATCGCCGCGCAGTTTTGCCCGACGAAGAGCCGATCGCGGCGGTTCGACCGGTAGTGCACGCTCGCGGCGACCAGCTCTTTGCCGACGCCCGTCTCTCCTTCGATGAGGACGGTGACGCGCGTGTTGACCACCTTCTCGAGCTGCTGGAGCAGCTGCTTCATCGGCGCGCTGGCGCCGATGATCTCGGGCGCGCCGTCTTTCTTTCCGCCGGTGCGGCGCTCTTGCTCTTTGCCTTTGAGGAACGCGTTCTCTTTCTTGAGGCGGTCTTCGGCGGCGCGGAGTCGCTTGGTAACCCGCGCGTTGGCGACGGCGAGCGACGCGTTCTGCGCGAGGACGGCCATCACGTCGAGATCGTTCGACGTGAGCACGCCGGTGGCCTCGCGGTTGTCGACCTGGATGACGCCGAGGATCTCTTCGCCCTTCCACAACGGAATGCCGAGCGTGGACCGGATCTGCGCGCCCATGAGCGACTCGCTCTGACCGACGTCACGTGGCGCGTCCGCGGCGACGACGGCGGCGCGCTCGCTCACGACCTTGCGGAAGACGCTGCGTGTGATGGGGATCGCGGTGGACGGAGGCGCCTCTTGTCCGCGCACGCGCGTCATCACCGGGACGTAACCGGAGGCGCCCTTCGAAGCGGCGCTCTCGTCATCGTCGTCGCGGAGGATGATCGTGACGTGCGTGGCGAGCGGGACGAGCGCGAAGCTCGACTCGCAGATCGCGACGAGCACCTCGTTCAAATCTTGAGCGGCGCCGATACGCTTGAGCGCGTCGTAGAGGTGACGAAGACGTCCTTCGTCCTTCTCGAGGATCGTCGCGCGCGGGACGAGCTCCTCGATCTTCTTCATCGCGAAGACGCGCGCGTCGTCGACGTCTTCCTTCAGCGTGACCGCGATGTGAACGATGCGGTCTTGCGACCCGAGCTCGATGACGTCGCCGTCTTCGAGCGCCATCTCGCGGCCATTCGTGTCGTCGAGCTGCGTGCGCTCTTGGCGGCGAAGGATCGCCGTGCCGTTCGTCGAACGCTGATCGACGAGGACGTACTTGTCCGCCGAGAACACGATCTTCGCGTGCTCGCTCGAGATGTGCGTGTCGGGAACGACGAGGTCGTTCCCTTCCGCACGCCCGATACGGATCACATCCGAGGTCGGCTCGATCGCCGTCCCCACCTGCTGGCCGCGTGTGACTTCGAGCCTGATTGTCACGGCACGCGTGACCTCAGCTTCAGCGCGATTCGATACATCTCGTCCGTTCCTGCTTTGTTGCCGGCGGCCGTGTCCGTATCGACGAGCTTCTCGAGCTTGTCTGCGGCCGCGGCGTCACCTTGCGGAGAGAGCGTATCGATCGCTTCGAGAAGCGCGAGCCGAACCGAGCCATCTTTCACCTTCTCGACACGCTCGAGGAGCTTGCCCTTCGTGGAGCCGTCCTTCAGCTCGACCGTCATCCACACGGCCTTGACGTGTCCCATCTTCGCCGCGGGCGGCGCCGAGGGAACGGGCGTGTCGAGCACGCCGAGGTAGCACGAGAGGTCCTTCTTGCACTTGTCGAGGACCGCGCTCGCGCTCTTGTACATGTCCTTCTCGATCGCCTGACCAGGGATCTTGTTGACGGCGTCGCCCACCGCCTTCGATTGATCGACGGTCATGAGCTTCATCGCGGCGGGCAGCGCCGAGACGGGCATCGCGTCGGCGGCCTCACCCTTCGCGGCAGCGACCTCTTTGAGGATCCACTCGGTGAGCGAAGGATCGAAGAAGTTCGCGGCCGCGCCGGCGAGGATCGCGTGTCCGTTCGACCCGCCCATCGCGGCGATGGCGGCGTTCGGGGCGACCTTCGCGTACGCGTCGGTGAAGGCCTTCACGAGCTTCGGATCGGTCGGGAAGTACGTGAGGTACGTCGCGAGCATCGTGCGGTTCTGATCGGTCGTCGCGTTGTTCAGCGCGTCGAGGATCGCGGCGAGGCCGGTGGGGCGCGAGATGTACGCGAGCGGCTCGGCGATGAGCGGGACGTAGCCCTTCTCCGGGTACGCCTCGGCGAGCTTCTGGTAGTCGCCTTCGCCCTTGAGCGCCTTGATGAGCTCCGGCTCCGCTTCCTTCGGCATCTTGTGGAGGGCGAGGCGGACCGGGAAGGTGAGGTCCTTCTTCGTCGGGGTCATGAGGACCTTGACGAGCGGCCCGACGCCGGGCGTGAACTTCGTGTCGCCGATGAGCTGCACGGCGGTGAGCTGCCAGAACTGCAGCTGATCCATGCCCTGCTCGGGGTTCTTCGGATCGCTGATCGGCGCGGCGAGGAGCGCCGTGGCCTTCGGGCCCCACGAGGGATGCTTGACCGTCTTGACGGCGCCCTGGAGGTCTTTGACGAGGTTGATCGACTTCGCCTTCGACGGCTGGAACTTCGCGAAGCAGTCCCAGAGCGCGTCGATCAGCGGCTGATCGGTGAGCTTGTTCGCGGTGGAGAGACGTGAGGTGCCTTGTGCGGCGAACTTCACGTCCTCGTCGTTCTTGCCTGGCTCGTAGTCTTTGAACGCCTTCGCGAAGGCGGGAGCGCCGCGCGGATCGCCCATGTCGGCGATGAGCTTGATGAGGTCCTTGCGCGTCTTCTCGTCGAGACCACCGACGGTGTACGTCTTCGCGAGCGCCTCGACCGAGTCGTCGACGACGGCCTTCACCTTCGGCGCCTCGCGATCGTTGTTCGACGTGCCCATCGCGCCGTTGAACATCTCGTCGAGTCGCTTGATCGCGTTCGAGCGTTGCGCTGGATCGTCGAGCCGCTTCACCCACGTCTTCGGATCGTTCTCGTCCGCGCACGCGACCAGCATCGAGGACGCGACGACCGGTACGGCTGCAATGCAAAGAGGCGAGAGGACCGCGCGAAGCGAAAAACCAAACGCCGCTCGAGACAGCTTGAACATGATGAGGGTCCTCTAGAAGAGAGAGAGTGAGTGAGAGGAGGGAGCCGATACTCTCGAAAGAAAAGCCGTCCCCACCCAGGTTTCCGGAGGCCACGGTAATCCCGCGGCTCCGGGGGTGTCAACGTTTGTTCTCAGTCAATTTTTGTGTGGGATCTCGATAGCTTCTACGCGCGATTGGCTCCCTCCACGTCCGTTTCGAAGGCGCGATTGGTTCGGTGGTAGCGTCGAGAGGATGGCTTCGGGTCGGCCGCACAAGCTCGGCACCACGCGTCCGCTTGGCTTCCGTTTTTTGTTTGGTGTGGCCGCCGCGCTGGGCGCCTCGGCCTTCGTGTCCTTCGCGTGCTCGTCGTTCGAAGCCGACGACCCCGTTGCTGTCGCCGACGGCAGCGCGGACGTGGGCACGGACAGTTCGTCGCCCGCCGACGTCGCCTCGGACTCTACCCCGCTCCCCGACGGGTCGCTCATCGACGGAGAGACGTGCCCAACCAAGCCTTGCATGAAGAGCAACCCGCAGTGCGATCTCTTCGATCGAGCGACCCCGTATGTTGGTTGGACGACGTCGGGGGCGACCGACCAAGTCACGATCGAAGACGGAGGATGCTCCGGCGGTGTTCTTCACGTCGCGATGCCAGCGCTTCCTCTCAACTCGCCCACATCGACGAAATTCCTCCAGCGTGCCGTGATTGGTGCTTTGACGTCGGTGGAGGCGGAGCTCGATCTCTTCCTCACCGTCGACGTCACCAAGTACGTGACCGGCGGCATCTCGACGGTCTTCTCCATCTCTTCGCCAGGCGCGGCCTCGACCGGCGGCCGCCTCATCGCGATCAACGTCGACAAGTCGTCGAACGTCGCGTTCGTCATTCGTCAAGGGAGCGGAGCTTCTGCCGGTACGGACTTCACGCAGACGCTGCCGATCGTCCCGAACCAATGGACGCACGTGAAGCTGTTCGTCAAATTCGACAAGACGTCAGCCGGTCAGCTCACGCTCTGGCTCGACGGGCAAAAGGTCATCGACCTCGCAAAGCCTACGCTCGCCCCGGAGGCGAATGACGGAACCGGCTTCAACATCCTGCTCGGCATTCAAAGCCGTATGCAGGCCCCGCCCGTCGAAGCCCGTTATGACAATTTCGTCGCGACGTTCAATCCATGACCGGTGCGGTCGCTAACCGATAATCATCGACTCGCTGAGGAGCTTGCCCTCTTTGAAGCGCCGCAAGCTCCAACGTTCGAACATCGGGAGCTCCGGCGCGTCGCGATCGCTGGCGATGTGCTCGGCGATCAGCTTGCCGACGATAGGCGCCATCATGAAGCCGTGTCCCATGAATCCGGACGCTTGGTAGAAGTGCTCGACGTCGTCGACGTCACCCACGATCGGATTCGCGTCGGGCGTGAGGTCGTAGCAGCCCGACCACTGCCGGAGCACCTTCACGTTCGCGAGGATCGGGCACGTGGCGACGAGCGCCTTTGCGTAGAGGCCGAGGAACGCGAACGAGCTGTCGTGGTTGACGCCGTGAGGCACGCGCTCTTGCCCGATGCCGCCGACGATCTCGCCGCGCGTGGATTGGCTGAAGTAAAGCCCGTTCGTGAGGTCGGCGACGAGCGGCTTTAGCCACGGCTTCAGCGGCTCGGTGGAGCAGATCTCGTGACGGTGAGGCTTGTTCGGCAGCTCTACGCCGAGGAGCTTGGCGATCTCCGGTGACCACGCGCCGCATGCGTTGACGACCTTGTTCGTCTTGATCGTGAACGTCTCGCCCGTGTCGGTGTTCAGCTTGCGAACGCGAACACCTTCGATCCGCGTTCCGGACTGCGACGTGTCGAAGCCGACGACCTCGGTGAACGTCGAGATGTCGACGCCGAGCTTCGTCGCCGCCTGGGCGAACCCCCAAACGAACGGCCACGGGAACACGACGCCGTCGTCGGGGTTGTAGCTGGCCGCGACGACTCCCTCGATCGAGAGCTCGGGTACGATCTTCTGCGCCTCCCGCGGCGAGAGCATTTGCGTGGAGAGGCCACATTCGCGCTGGAGCTTGCAGCTCTCCTCGAGACCTTTTTGGCGTTCGGGGGTGCGCGCGAGAAAGAGATAACCGCCTTGGCGGAGCCAGACGTTGATCTTGAACTCGCTCGCGAAGTCTTGGCACATGCGGATGCTCTCTTGCATCAAACGCACGTTGGCTTCGCTCGACCACTGCGCGCGAATACCGCCGCCGTTGCGACCGCTCGCGCCGCCACACAAATAGCTTTTGTCGATAACCGCGATATCGGTCATGCCCAATCGAGCCAAATGATAGGCAATCGACAGGCCCATAATCCCGGCGCCGACGATGACGACCTCGGCGCGATCTCTCATGATCGCTTCTTCTCCGCGCGGTATTCCTCGCGCTGCGAGCGCGCAAAGCGACGTAGCGCTTCGGTGTGGAGCGTGGGATTGGCGGCGAGCGTTCCGGCGCCCTGCGCGACCGCGCCGCGATAGTTGAACGGCGTGCCCGTGGCGTCGGTGTACACGCCGCCGGCCGCGCGGACGATCGCCTCGGGCGCGCACGCGTCCCAGAGCTTCACGAGGCCTTGGGAGGGGTGAGCGTAGATCTCGATCTCGCCCGATGCGATGCGCACGCCCTTCAGCCCCGCGCTTCCGGTCGGCACGAGCTTGCGAACGGCGAGCGCGTTCAGCTTTGCGTCGACGGACTTGCTGCGATGAAAGCGTGACACCGCGCAGCGACAGGTGGAGAGGTCCGTCGCGTCGCTGACGTGGATCGGCTCGCGATCGCTCGAGCCGTACTTGATTCGAAACGCGCCGAGATCGCGCGCGCCGCCGTAGGCTTCACCGATCGCGGGGCAGTCGACGACGCCGACGGAGGCCTGTCCGTCCTCTGCGAAGCCGAGCATCACCGCGAACTCGCCGTTCTTCGCGATGAAGTCTCGTGTGCCGTCGACCGGATCGACGAAGAGCGCCACCGGCGAGTCTCCGAATCCCTTGAACGCGGCCGGGTCGCTCTCCTCCGCGACGATCGGTATGCCGGGGAAATCGCGGGCGAGGAGCTCGAGGAGGAGCGCATTTGCCTCCTTGTCGGCTCGGGTGACCGGATCGTTGGGGCCTTTGAGCTCGGCGCCGACGTCGGCCGACTCGTAGACGCGCATCACGACCTTGGCAGCCTCGGCGGCGGCGGCGAGGAGCTTCTCGAGCACGTCTTTTCGATCGATGGTCATGAAGGAGCTTTGGTGGAGCCTTGATCTAGGAATGGATCCCGACCTTGTCGAGCGCACGGGGGAGCTGGCGGAGATCGTCATCGAGCAAATAGCGCGGACCGCCGCCCGTCTCCCGCACGAGCTGCTCGAGCTGCTCTTTCGTGCGCGCGCCCAGGATGGCGGCGGAGACGAGATGGTTCGCGAGCGCGAAGCGAACTGCTGCGCCTCGCAAGGTGTGGACCTCGCCCTTGACCAGGTAGCGAACCGCGTCGAGCTGATCGATCCGATGCTCGAGCTCCATCTTCGTCCACCGCTCGTTTCGGTGATCGCCCTCGCCGAACGTCCGATCCTTCGACCACATCCCCGACAGAAGCCCATGCGCGAGGACGCTCCGTACGAGCACACCGCAGCCGCCGACCATCACGTCGCCCGAGATGCGATGCATGTCGATCGGATGGGTGAGGTTGTAGGCGAGCTCGAGCACCTCGGCGTTCTTGTCGATCGCCGCGCGCGCGACGTCTTCGTCTCCTGCGGACACGCCCCAATGGAGGATCTTTCCTTCTTTCTTCAGCGACTCCATCACGTCGGCGGCTTCTCCGCCGTGGAGCGTCTCGGGGGTCGGCGAGTGAAGGAGGTAGACGGGGATCGCCTCCATCCCGAGACGCTTGAGCGATCGCTCGACGGCGTTGCGGAGGTATTCGGCGGCGAAGCACTTGCGTGGAGGATCGGTGAGCCGATCGATTCCGCCTTTCGTGACGATCACGAGATCGGGGTGCTCCTTGGCGAGCTTCCCGCAGAGGCGCTCCATTTTTCCTGCGCCGTAGGCGTCGGAGGTGTCGATGAGCGAAAAGCCCATCTCGATGGCCCGCCGGAGCACGACCTCGGCGTCCGCCTCATCGACTTTTCCGTAAGCATCTCCGGACAGACCCCACGTTCCGATGGCGAGCTCGGAGACGACCAGACCCGTCTTTCCAAGAGGACGCTTTCTCATGCGGAGGCCTTTTTATCACGATCGGCGCCGGCGGAACGAACCAGCAAGTCTTGACGTGAGACGTGAAAGGGGCGTACGAGGCCCCGTCGGCAATAGCCGAGCTGACGGGTAGGGCGCCGAACGCGCGAAGCCCGTTGTTACCCGTCTTCACTCTCAGGGAGGTTTTCATCATGCGTAAGGTCCTTCTCGCGGTAAGCGCGCTTGGTTTGGTGCTCGTGGCTTGTGGTGGCGATGACGCGCAGACGCAGCCCAAGACCCCCACGCCGCCCGTCGCAACGACGGCGACGCCCCCGACCACCCCGCCCGTGGCGGAGGCTCCGAAGGAGGAGCCGAAGAAGGAGACCCTCGGTCAGCTCATGGAGAAGAGCGGCCGTGCGATGAACGACGCGATGAACGCGCACGACGCGAAGAAGCTCGCCGCGCTCTACACCGACAGCGCCGTCGTCAAGATGGGCGGCAGCCCGGACACGACCGGTCGCGACGCGATCGAGAAGAACTACCAGCAGATGTTCACGGCGTTCCCCGACTTCAAGTCGAACGTGTCGCGCGTCTGGGTGAAGAACGACGTCGCGATCGTCGAGTGGGCGTTCAACGGCACGCACCAGGGTGACCTCTGGGGCATGAAGGGCACCGAGAAGAAGGTCGGCACGATGGGCGTCGACGTGATCTGGTACACGCCCGAAGGCCTCATCAAGGAGCAGCACACCTACTTCGACGGCGCGACGATCGCCTCGCAGATCGGCGTCTCGAAGCAGAAGGCCCGCGCGATCCCCGCGATCCCGACCAAGCCCGAGATGTTCATCTCGAAGGGCGAAGGCGACGAGGCGAAGAACGCCGAGACGCTCAAGACGATCACGTCGGCGCTCGAGAACAAGAAGGAAGCGGACTTCCTCGCGGCGATCAACGACAACGTCGAGTACGACGACATGACGCAGCCGGCCCAGATGAAGGGCAAGAACGACGCGAAGAAGTTCTTCAAGGAGATGACCACCGGGTTCCCCGACGCGAAGCACAACGTCGCGAACACGTGGAGCGTCGGCGAGTACGTCATCAGCGAAGACAACATGACGGGCACGCACAAGGGCTCGTTCTTCGGCATCCCCGCCACCAAGAAGACCGTCAGCACGAAGGGCCTCGGCATCTTCCAGATGAAGGACGGCAAGATGGTGAAGGGCTGGAACTACTCGAACGGCGCGGACTTCATGCAGCAGATCGGCCTCATGCCGAAGCCCGGCGCAACCCCGGCCGCAGGCGCGACGCCCGCCACCGGCGCGAAGCCCACGGACCCGAAGGCAGGCGCGACGCCGGCGACGGGCGCGAAGCCGGCCGACCCGAAGGCAGGCGAGAAGAAGCCGGAAGCAAAGCCGGCCGACAAGAAGTAAGTCGCCGCGCGCTCCTCATTAGGGGGCGCACTTTCCTTCGGAAAGATCGCGCGATCACGCGCGAACGGTTACGACCGTGACGAGAGGCGAGCGGCAGAGATGCCCTCGCCTCTTTCCATGTCGCCTTCTTCTATTTCGCGCCGTTCGACTTCGCGGGCTCGTGGAGCTCGAGCGCCGCGTACTTGGCCGTGTAGTTGTCGGGGTTCTGCGCCGCCGCCGCCTGAAGGAGCGGAAGCGCCTCACGTCCATGAACGCCGGCGAGCGTCCTCGACGCCGCATGCGCCACCTCGGACATGCGCGAGAGCTGCAAGGCGTCGAGCTCGCGAAGCCATCGCTTGTCGCCCGCGGCGCCGATGATCTCGGTCGCCAAGACGATCACGCGATGGTCGGAGCTCGCGAGCAGGCGACGCACCGAGATATCGTCCACCTTGCCCGAGATCGCGGCGATCAGGACCTCGTAGCGTGCTGCATCGCGATCGTCCTGCGTGGCGGCCCTTCGACGCTGGAGCTCGGCGAGCGCGTCGTCGCCGAGGCGAACGATCGCCTCGTAGCGAAGCACGGTGATGAAGTCGATGCCGTGAGGGCTCTGGTTCGGCTGCGCGATCCACGATCGTGCATCCCACTCGGCGAAGGCCGCGCGGACCGCCGACGCGCGAGGCTCCTTCGCGTGGGCGTCGAGCCAGGCCAAGAGCTTCGCCCTCCCGTCGAGGAACGCAGCGTGCTCCTTCGCGCGATGCGCATCGAAGATCGCGCGCGTCACGTCGGGCGGACCGGGCTCGCCGCATTGGAGCGAACGCGGCTCGTAGAACGCGGGGAGGCCAACCATCGACTCGAGCGCGCGCATCGCGTCGATCTGATGGGGGCTTACCCCCCATACCCCGAGCGCGCCATCGTCCTCCTCCGAGGAGGCGCGCCGGAGCTCTCGACGAAGCCGTTCGTCACCCGCGTCGCGCGCCACCTCCGCCAAGAGGAGGATGAGCTCCCGACGAGCGTTCGCAGCGTGGAGCCGGCTCGCTCCTTCACCGCGTGGCTTGCTCTCGAGCGCGTCGAGCGCGGTGATCGCGGCCGCTTCGATCCGGGCAGCGTCCGCATCGCTGAGATGGTGCACGGCGCGGGAGGTTGGCCTCGGCCCTTGGAAGAGCGCGACCCGGCGGTCCTTCGCCGCCGACGCGATCGCGCGTTGCCACGGGCTAATCTTCGCGGTCAACGCCGCCGCGGCGAGCGCGATCGCCTCGGCGCTTCCGCTCGTCAGCGCGCCGAGCGCGAGGTCGCCACTCGACGCTGCGGTCCGCTCTGGCGACGCGCTCGAGGGTGGCGGCACGTCGATCACCGCGGGGTGGTTTGGGTGGTTCTGGCATCCTTGGGCGACGACGCCGAGCACGGCGCACGAGAAGACGAGAAGCAGGCGCATGGACAGCCCAGACGATGCAGCCGGCCGAACGATCTCTTTCTTCGCCTTACTCCGCTCGTGGCTCGGGCGTCGCCCGCATGAAGAGACGAGCACGCGCGGTTCACGTCCTTTTCACATACGAGTCACCCTCCACCCGCGGCCATCGGCCTACTTCACGCCGCCTTCCTTCTTGCACGTGTTCGAGCAGCCATCACCGCTGCTCACGTTGCTGTCATCGCATTCCTCGCCGAAGAGGACATCGACCTTGCCGTCTCCGCAGCGCGGGCCGGGTCCCTTGCAGCCGGGGAGACAGCTATCGGGGCCGTACCCTCCGTTGGCGGCGCCGAGATCGCACGTTTCTCCGGCGTCGCTCTGCACGATGCCGTCACCGCAATAACCGCCTCGTGATTTGCAGTCGAAGGAACACTTCCCATAGGCGGGTGGGCGGCTCGCGCCACCATCGCCTGCGCCGCCGTCGAGCGGTCCGTTCGTGTCGTTGTTGGCGCCGTCGTCGCAGGCTTCGTTCTTCGTCTTGATGCCGTCGCCACACTTCGAGACGCAGGTCGTCTTCTTCTGCTCGAACCCCTTGAGCGTGAGCTTGTAGTTCGAGGCGGTGCGGTTGCGCTCCGCCTGGAAGACGTCAATCTCGTAGAGCTTGCCGTCTTCGAGACCAAGCTTGCCTGCGTTGGTCGCGTCGATCGTGACGCTACCTGGCGCGACGCCGTGGATGCCACCAATGTCGACGGCGAGGATCCCATTGATGAAGACGAAGACGTCGTCATCGCCGGTGAATTGGAGGACAGGCGGCGTGGCGGCGGCGCGATAGGTAAACCAGTATTTGACCTCGCTCGTGAAGTGAAAGTTGTGATTGGGCGTGGCGCCCTGATTGCCAAATAGCTCGTTGTCGATCGGGAAAAATCCGCCGAGCCCGACATAGGGCTGATCGGTCGCGCTGTCGAATACGTAGCTATCCGTCCCAGCGTTGTAATTGAGCCTTAGCGTCTTGATCGCGGTTTTGTTCACGCCAGGCGTATCGCGATACCACTGCGCAAAGCCGCTTGCACCGCCTCGAATGCAATCGTTGCCGTTGACTCCATTGCCTCCGAGATAAACCGGTTTGCCGTCGACATCGAGACGTCCGGTCGTGAAGACTCCACCGACGATCCCGAGCGCGACGCCCGTGTCGGGGCATGCGGGGCTCATCGTGCTCTTCTCGAAATCGGGATGGCGGTTGCCGCCTGCATCATTGAAGCCGCGGAAGTCGCGAATGATGAGCGGAAGATCCAAGAAGGGCGGAGGCGCTTGCGCGACATCCGAGCAGTCGAAGCCCGGCTCCTTCGTGCACGTGGCGCTGCAGCCGTCGCCGTTGCGCTTGTTTCCGTCGTCGCAGGCCTCGCCGGGGAACACGAGCCCGTCGCCGCAGACGCCCGTGCAGGCGCCGACGGTGATGCCGCCATCGGCCGCCGTCGACTTGCAGTTTGGCTCCTTCTTGCACGTCGTCGAGCAGCCGTCGTAAGGACGCAAATAGCCAATGCCTGCGTCGTTGGCCTTCAGCTCGCCGTCGTCGCACTGCTCGGTGCCCTCGACGATGCCGTCGCCGCACGTCGTCGGAAGACACGACATGTCCGGCACGGGGCATTTGAAGCCCTCTTGGAGCTGACACGTCGAAGAGCAGCCGTCCGCGCCGCTGTCGGTGCTCGCGACGCCGTCGTCACATTCCTCGTCACCGGCGACGATGCCGTCACCGCATTTGGCGGCGAAGCACGCCGCGCCCGCGAACGGACAGATGAAGCCTGGCTCGACGGTGCACGTCGCGCTGCAGCCGTCGCTCGGCGCGGCGTTCCCGTCATCGCACTGCTCTGCGCCTTGGACGAAGCCATCGCCGCACGCGGTCGCGGGGGCACATGGCGCACCCGGGATGGGACACACGAAGTTGGGCTCGCGCTGGCAGGTGGCGTTGCACCCGTCGCTCGCCTTCGTGTTCCCGTCGTCACAGCCTTCGCCTGCTTGAAGCTTGCCGTCGCCGCAGACAGCCGGCTCGTTCGTGTTGCCGTCGCCGCTGTCGTCTCCATTGACGGGGAAGCTCCCCGATGAAGAGGACGACGCGCCACCGTCTTCGACGCCTCCGTCGAACGTGCTGTCACCGCCCGAGTCTCCGCACCCGGCGAAGACACCGAGCAGGATCGAGGACATCACGACACTTCCGCGAACCACCCAAACACGACGCATGGATCCGTACCTTTCGAGCCCCCAAGAACAAGCCGTGACGAAGACGAAGCGAATCGACTCCAGCATTCAGTTAATCAGAACCCTTCACGTGTTGCGAGCGAGCTTCGACGTCGTTCAGATGTGAATTTCGGCACGCGTCACGTGTGCTACGCCGTGGGTGATGAATTCCGACACACGCTTCACCAGTGCGATCGCAGAGCGCTACGCCGCCACGCTCGTGCCGATGTTCTTCGAACCGTACGCGCGAGACATCACAGAGCGTGCTCGGCCATGTGGAGCACGCCGCATTTTGGAGATCGCCGCGGGGACCGGCGCCGTCACGCGTGGTCTCGCGGGCGCGCTTCCCAATGCAGAAATCCACGCCACCGACTTGAACCCCGACATGGTCGCCTATGGCGCGACGCGTGGGGCGCCGAGCGCGACGTGGTCGGTCGCGGACGCTCTTGCGCTGCCGTTCGAAGATGCGTGGTTCGATCTCGTCGTCTGCCAGTTCGGCGTCATGTTCTTTCCCGACCGCGTGCGAGCCTTCCGCGAGGCGCGCCGTGTGCTCGCTCCCGACGGCCGATGGCTCTTCAACGTGTGGGATGATCTCACGCACAACGACATCGCACGGTCCGTCCACCAGGCCGTGACGTCGGTGTTCCCCGAGAACCCGCCGCGCTTCGTCGAGCGCGTGCCGCACGGGCATGGCGACCCGGCCAGCATCGAGCGCGACCTTCGCGCGGCTGGCTTCCGCGACGTGACCTGGGAGGCGGTCAGCGCGCGAAGCCAAGCACCCTCGGCACGCGAGGCGGCGATCGGGGTCTGCGAAGGCACGCCGCTCCGCCACGAGATCGTGAGCCGCGATCCCGCCGGCCTCCCTCGTGCCGTCGAGGCCGCCGAGCGTGCCCTCCGCGACGCGATGGGCGATGGCCCGATCGACGGCGAGATGCGCGCGTTCGTGTTCTCTGCCGTGTGAAGGCTAGGGCGCGGGCTTCGTCGCGATCCAGTAGTGGTACGAGATGAAGGTCGCGGCGGCGCTCACCTCGACGTCGAGGCGACCACGCATCTCGGCGGGCACCTCGAACGTGAGCTCCGCCCAAGGTCCAACGCCGACCTCGAGCGCCTGGCTCGCCACTTCTTTTCCGTTGAGATGAACCGAGACCGGTCCGGTGGCGCTCACCTCGAGACGGGCGATGCCGATCAACCCGGGCTTCGCGGCGGGCGCGTCGAGGAAGAAGCGATCGCGAAGGCGATTGGAGCGCCCGCCGTCGACCACGAGAGCGCCGCTCGGGCTGTTGCCTTCATGCACGCTCTCCTCGCCGTCACGCGCGCCGAGGAGCTGGTAGCCGTGCGCGCCCTCGCTCTCGAGGTCGGCGACGTCGACCGCGTCGACGATCTCGCCCACCGGAGTCCAAGGGCGCTCGCCCGTTCCGAGATGGAGGAAGCGTGCCTCGTACACGCGCATCGTCTGCCCTCCGAGGATCGTCGAGTCCGTCACGGTGGCCTCGAACAAAGCTCGGCCAAGGACCGCGTCGAGCGCCATCCACTCCGGATAGACGATGAAGTGGGTGGGCAATGCGAGCGGAGTGGAGCGCTCGAGACGCTCATAGTGCTCGAGGCGTGAGGCAGCGCCGTAAACCCAATAGCGCCCTTCGGTGGGCGTCGTCAGCCCGACCACGTCGAATGTCTTCTTGTCGCCGAAATAGGCAATGGCGCCCGTGTCGTTCACACCAATTCGCGCATTCTCGGGCAGATTGGCCTTGGCCCAATGACCCAACGCGACTTGCTGGCGATCGATGCCACTTGCCGATTGAGCAATATCCTCGACGACCCAATCGAGCCGCACGAGGAACGTCCCTGCGCATGCGCCCGCAAAGAGCGTGGACGCAAGTACCCCCGCTCGCCGATCGATGAAACGCGACGTAAACGCGCCGACCACCGACCCAAGGCATCCGAGCCCGACCATCCAGCCAGGCGCGAAAGGCCAGAGATAGCGAAGGCGATTCCAAAGGAACGTGACGTACACACACGGCACGAACATCGACAGCGCAAGAAGCAAAACGAGCCCTGCGCGAACGACGCGCCCGGACGAATGCCCACGCCATCCAAGCGCCATCAATCCCAAACAGGCGATCGGCGCTCCGCCTTTGGGGAGAAACTCTGCGCTCCACACTTGGCCGTCGAGGATCGTCCCGGCGAGCGTCTTTGCATTGGCGAGGGCCGTATCGGCGAAAGGGAAATAGGGATTGCCCGCCAACAGCTTCACTTGAGCGGTGCTCGACGTCGCGCTCCCCGTAAGGAGCAAGAGCAGCAGATTCGGAAATACCGCCGCGAGCACGAACACGAGCGCCTCCGCTCGCGAAATATCGACCGTGCGCGAGCCAAGCCGCGTCGTGAGCGCGTTCTTCCGCGGGTGAAAGAAGACGACGAGCGCCACGGCAGCGGCCGTGATCGCGCCTTCGGGGCGCATCAACGGGCAAGCAAACGCCAACAGCACCAACGTCACGAGCGCACGCTTCGTTCGCTTCGCGTCCTCTTCGGCCCATTCGCTCGCGCGACGCGTCGCCGACGCGATGAGCCATGCAAACGGGACGACCTCCATCCCGCTGGCCGCGCCCCACGCGAGACCTCCAAATGCCAGCGTCATCGCCCCCGCGCCGATCGCCGCTCCGCGACCGGCGAGCGGCTTCGTCAACGCGTACGTCTCGTACGACAACGCGCCGAGCGCGAGGAAGGCGAGCGCCCACGCCGGCCAGAGGATCGACTCGCCTCGAAACCCAACGAGATAGAAGGGCGAGAGGACCATCGGCCAGAGGAAGCTCGTCGCGCCCGTGGAGATCGGCTCCCCCGCCTGAAAGCGAAACGGATGCCCCTCCGCGATCGCGCGTGCGTACTGGAAATGGATGTACGCATCGTCGAGCGCCGCGCCCGGATGGCCGAGCTTCGTGAGCACCCCGCTGATCGATCGCTGCGCAAGGAGCACCGTGCCCGCGACGAGGGGGATCCAAGGCAGGAGGCCTCGAACGCGCTCGCGACGAGCGGCCGCCGCCGTCGAGGGTGGACTCGACGATCGCGAGGACTTCGACGAAGACGGGGCGGAGGCTGCGCTCACGTGGCGGATCGGACCTTAACAGATGCGCGTTTCCGCTTCACACGTTTGCTGTCTGCGCTAAAGAGGGCCACGAAGAGCGGCACGACACGATGACCAGCCCCGGCGACAACGAGAACGAGAAGAGCGAGCCGCGGCCCGTCGAGCGCGCTGTGCCGCCCGCGCCCGCCACGATCAAGCGGCGCGCCGGTCCCTATGCGCATGCACCCAGGCTTCCGCAAGAAGGCGACGAGGTCGACCTCCGCTCGCTCGTGACGGGCGACTGGATCGAGCTCGAGATCGGCCCCGGCCCGAAAGCGGGGTTCTTGCTCGAGCGCGCCCCCGCCGCCCCCACCGCCGCGCTGATCGGCCTCGAGATCCGCCGCAAGTGGGCCACCGTCGGCGACGAACGCCTCGCGAAGATCGGCGCCCGCGCCCGCGCTCGTGTGTTCTGCGAAGACGCGCGCGTCGCGCTGCCTCGCCTCCAGCCGAGCGGCTCGGTGAAGCGCGTCTTCTTGCACTTCCCCGACCCGTGGTGGAAGAAGCGACATCACAAACGGCTCGTGATGGGCGACGTGTTCATGAACGAGGTCGCTCGCCTGCTCGAGCCAGGCGGCGAGCTCTACATCCAGACGGACGTCGAAGAGCGCGCGTCCCTGTACGCGGACGTCGTCGGCGAATACAGCACCGTCTTCGAGCCAGCAGGCGACCAGCCCAACGACCCGCACCTCGCCGAAAACCCGTGGAACGCACGAAGCCCTCGCGAGCACCGCGCGATCACCGACGGCCTCCCGGTCCACCGCATGATGTGGCGCCGAAAGTAAGCCTCTCGCGGACTGTCGCGAAAGCGATGGCGGGAACGGCGTCTCTTCATCTCCCTTGTTGAGAAGGCTCGTCGTGCGTGAAGGTCACTCGAGACCTCGCGAGGGAAGCCTCATCATATTCCACAATCACATCTCCGCGCTTCGCGACGACTCTTCTCGCTCGGATGACGACGGGTCCCCCACCTACAGCGTTGAAGCTCGATATCGTGAATCTCAGTGTTGATCGACAAGCGGTCTTTCCCAGGTCGATAGAGTGGCCATCCATCGCCGCATGAATGGACAGGCTGGGGCACGCTGACACGCTGACACGCGTCGCTCGAGTCATTGGTGAGGCGCGGTCTTCTTGCCGGTGAAGAGCGGCAAGATGCGTTCACTTCATCGCTCAGCAGCGGGTTTACCTGCTCGACGATCAAATCGAATCTCGCGGCGGATGACCGTCGCCATCACATGCCGGCGTGCTTCATCGCTCACCCAGCGGTATACCCTACTCGACAACGTGCGTTATGAACGACCGACGAAACGGCCTCGCGTGGCGACCTGATCGCCTCTCCATTCACATGGCGATGGGTGACCATCGCTGTAGGCATGCCGGCCTTCACCGCATTTCGTTCGACGACGTTCCATGTTGAGCAGGGGCGACCTGCTACGTGAGCGCTTCGTCAGGCTGAGGATCGGGACGTGGGAGATAGCTCGCCGCTTTGGTCAACACCGGGATAGGCGTATCCCACCGCGTTGCGGGACCCTCCCGTGGACAGCTCCCGTGCACCTATCGGGCTCACCATGGATGAAGAGCTCCGCTCCTTCGAGCGCGACGGGCGCCTCGGCGCGCGCCGCGGAGCGCAGCAGCTTCATTCGCGGGTCGAGCTTCTTCTCGAGACGCGGATGCTCATTGCCTTGTTTGATGGGCTCGATCAACGCGTCGCCCACGAAACAGCACAGCGTCGAGATCGCGATTCGCGGTGCACGCCAAATGCTGTCCAGCGAAATCGGATGAAGCTGTCGATGCCGCAACCCCTTCATTCACCGCTACCACCGCGACCGCCACAACCACCACCGCCGCAACCACCACCGCCGCGACCACCACCGCCGCGACCGGACCAACGGTCGCAGCCACGACCTCGCAATCCTCGCAAGAGAGCTCCACGCCCGCGTCATCGTCGCGTCGCAAGGAGAAGCTCGAGCCGCTTTCTGCGACGCGGCACGCCTTGCAGCTGACTATAGGGACGAATGTTCGCCGCAAGCTCGAACGCGTCCGCGACCTGATGAGCCATCGCAATCGAGGAGGCAGCTACGAAGCGATCGTCGGCGCCGCTGTCGACCTGCTCCTGGAGAAGCTCGAACGCGAGAGGCTTGGGAAGTTGAGGCGGAAGGCGGACGACTCTTCTCGCTCGGATGACGACGGGTCCCCCACCTACAGCGTTGAAGCTCGATATCGTGAATCTCAGTGTTGATCGACAAGCGGTCTTTCCCAGGTCGATAGAGTGGCCATCCATCGCCGCATGAATGGACAGGCTCGGGCACGCTGACACGCTGACACGCCTACACCGAATAGCGATTCAGCAAGCATTGTGGTGTCAGCCGATCCGAGCGCAGCGTCCGGGGCGTCAGCGTCCTCGCTCGCACACACGGCAACGGCATCGGCGACCGCATCGCCGACCGCATCGGCGACCGAACATGCACCGTCGACCGAACGTACATCCGCGACCGAACCACAGCGCACACCTCGACAGTCGACGCCTTAGCAGCCGAATGGGGCTTCGGCGTCAGCGCAGCGCGAAGACAAGAAGAAGAAGTGCACGCCCTCACGAGCCATCTCTACGAAACGCTCACCGGTCGAGAACCGCATCGCAACATCGAGGTCCATCCCACGCGCCGTCAGACGCGAAGTCTTCGCGCGCGACGGCGAGCAGTGCTCGTTTGTGAGCGAGGCCGGCGTCCGATGTGACTCCCGATCCTTTCTCGAGATCGATCATGTTCATCCAAAGGCGCGTGGGGGTGACGATACGGTCGCGAACACGCGGGTGCTCTGCGCGACACACAATCGTCTTGTCGCCGAGCAGGCCTTTGGCCCTGAACACATACGCCGAAGGATTCGAGAGTCGAGAGAACGTCGCCAGCGCTCAGCACGATAGCGAAGCAACGCTCGCTCGGCCGACAACCCGCGACGGACCGTTTCCCCTTTTCAACAAGGCAGTCGCGTCATCAAGTGCCGCTCGATGCCGCCGAAGTTCGCGGGTGGCGCGAGGTGGCGGGCCAGAGGTCAAGGCGCGCGAACGCGCGGGGTCGAGCGCATGGCTCCGAATGTTCGCCTCACGTTTTCGCGGGTGGCCCTCGGGCCGGCACGCCGCTCGGTCGGGCCAACGAGCGAACGCACAGCGTCGACCGCATGCCGCCGAATTTCTTGCTTCACGTTTTCGCGGGTGGCGCGAGGTGGCGCCTCGGGCCGGCACGCCGCTCGGTCGGGCCAGAGCTCCCGAGCGCGCGAAAGCGCGGGTTCGACGGCATGCCGCCGAATTGTTCGCCTCACGTTTTCGCGGGTGGCGCGAGGTGGCGCCTCGGGCCGGCACGCCGCTCGGTCGGGCCGACGGTCACGCGCGCGACCGCGCGAGTTCGACCGCATGCCGCCGAATTTTTCGCTTCACGTTTTCGCGGGTGGCGCGAGGTGGCCCTCGGGCCGGCACGCCGCTCGGTCGGGCCGACGGTCACGCGCGCGACCGCGCGAGTTCGATCGCATGCCGCCGAATTGTTCGCTTCACGTTTTCGCGGGTGGCGCGAGGTGGCCCTCGCGCCGGCACGCCGCTCGGTCGGGCCGGCTCGCTCCCCACGGCCGGACCCCTTTTCAACAAGGCAGAGGTGACGACGCAGGATGCTTTGCGGTTCGCGAGCCGTCGGTCAGTGGCTTGGAGGTGGGGCTGCTTCGCCGGGGCCGCCGAGGTCGAGCACTTTTTGCTCTTTCGGGTGGTCGTCGGTGTTGCTCGAGCTGGCCGTGTGGTCGTCGGCGAGGACGAGCTCGATCGGGGTCTCGGCGGGACGGGATGGAGGGGCGACGGCGTCGGGACGGAACATGCGCTCCTCGAGCACGTCGCGGAGAGAGGAGACTGCAGCGGCTTCTGTCGTTCCTTCGCCTGCGGCTTCGGACTCGATGCACTCGGCGACGAATCCGCTCTTCTCACGGATGATGCGATACGAAAAGCGCATGGGATGGGTTCTTTCTACGTCTACTATGTCGTCTTCGTTCTCTACTTTGCGCCGTGGTTGTCCGTGCCCGGCGTGACTGGCTTCTTCGGGTCAGTCCCTTCGACACCTTCGTGGATGGGCTGCGTCGGGATCGCGGGATGAATCGGGTGCGCCTTCGGGTCCGGGTTCACGGGAGACGCGGGCTGCACGCCGGGCTCCTTCGGTGAGGACGGTGAGGACGGTGAGGACGGTGAGGACGGGGTGTTGGGTTCGGTTTGCATGGGCTCAGTGCCGGTTTCGATGGTCATGGCGTGCATTTCTGCTGCACGCGGAGTGCCGTCGCTCTTGCTGGAGTCGATAGCGGTCGACAGCGAAGGAGATCGACGTTGGGGTGGCGGCGATCTGGCTGCGGCGAGGCGTTCACGTCCACGTGGCGGCGGTGCTCACGACGTGGTCGATGGCGCGCGGGGTGCGCGGAGTGACGGCGCAAGGCACAACGGTGGCGTGCCGATGTGCCCCGCTTGAGGCCGCCTCGCGCTTCAAGTGCGATCGCATGGCTCCGTTTGGGTCATGTTGTATTGGGCCGCCGTCTTTTTCGTCATCGCACTCGCCGCTGCTGTTCTCGGCTTCAGCGGGCTTGCCGCTGGCGCCGCTGGAATCGCGAAGATCCTCTTCTTCGTCTTCCTCGTCCTCGGCGCGCTTTCCCTCATCTTCGGTCGCCGCGTCCCGGCTTGATCGCAGCCATCGACCCGAGACCGTGCAATGCAGCTCACTGCCACCGTTACCAAAGACGATGTCGTCCGGATCGTCGAGTCGCTTACGCCCATGCGTATCGTCGTCGACGAGAAGAAGGGACGAACGGTCTCGCTCGGTCGACCTCAGATGATCGAGCTCGTCCCGAATGCGGGTCTCCGCATGCGTGGCGATGCTCACATCACCTGGGACATCGCGGGGGTCTCGATTCCTGTCACGATCCAAACGTGGCAGGTGGTCCTCGTTCCACGCATCGCGATACGTGCGAGCACGCGTCCGGTGCTCGCGTTCGAGCCGGTCGTTGAGGCGCTCGACCTGAAGCTCGTCCCAGGATTTCTCAGCGACAAGATCGCGAAGACGCTTCGTGAAGGCATCGCCGAGAACCGCGACCGCATCGTGTGGGAGCTTGCTCGCTCCCTCTCGAAGCGCATCGCGCTGCCGGCACGCGTGGTCTCTGCGCGCGCGTTCGAGCTCATCGTGACGAAGGGGGAGGTCAGCGTCACCGACGCGGAGCTCCGGCTCGCCGTCACGTTCGCGACACGCGTCGAGAAGCGTGTAGAGAACAGAGTCGATTCGACGGCTGCCGAAGCGCCTACACGTCAGGTCGCCCATGGAACGGCGCCGCGCGCTCGCGGCGTCCCGATCCCGCTCACGCCCCTGCGTTCGACCTGATATTGACCGCAAATCCGGGGTGATGTGCACGTGAGCGGCGCGTGTGGTTGAATGAAGCTCGTGGCTGCGCGCCGAGCACCCGGACAAACCGGACAAACCGGACGAACCGGACGAACCGGACGAACCAGTCGTGGACGACTCACGCGCGTCTGCCTGATGCTCGTCGTCGCCAGTGGCATCGTCTCGGCTGGCACGTTCGCATGCAGCGTCCAGGAGTTTACGTACCGCTCGGAGAATGACGCGGGCTCGGTGGTCGACGTCGCGCAGACGGACTCGGGCTCCGGTGGACTCACCGATGCAGGCACGTCCGACGCAGATGGGCCGGTGTCCGTCGTCGATGCGTCGGATGGGGGACGCGTCGCGAGCGGCCTCGTCGCGCTCTACACCTTCAAGGAGAAGGATGGCACGCTCGCGCACGACACCTCGGGCTTTGGGGTGCCACTCGACCTGACCGTCACCGATCCATTGGGCGGGCTGAACAACGCCAAGTGGACGGGGGATGGTCTGCTCATCGAGAAGCAGACGGTGGTCGTGTCGCAGGTAGGCGCCGCGAAGAAGATCATCGAGCGATGCGCGTCGACGCAGGGGCTCACCGTCGAGACGTGGATCAACCCTGCGAACGTTCCGATCGGCAACCAGATCACCCGCGTGGTCGGGCTCGCGACGACCGCTGCTGCGAGCGCGAGCTTCTCGATTCGGAGCGAGGGCCTTGCGTACGTCGCTTACTTCGACAGCCAATCCGTCGTGAGCGCGCCGGGCAGCGTGAAGAAGTCGCTCACGCATGTCGTCTTCACGCGGGACGCTACCGGTCGATCGGTCCTCTACGTCGATGCCGTCCCGACGATCAATGCGGCCGGGGCGGGGAGCTTCAAGAATTGGAAGATCGACGACCGCGTCACGATCGCCAACTCGACCGACTTCGCGCTCGACTGGCTTGGCACCGTGAAGCTCGTTGCGTTTTATGACCGCGCACTTACGAGCGGTGAGGTGGCGACGAACTTCAGCGCGCACTGAGCCGCACGGCGTCGCCGCGACCCGCGAAGCCCCACGACGGCCGCGAATTGCGGTACAAATCGCGGTCGTCATGAACTACCCGCCTCCGCAGCCGCCGTATCAGCCACCGCAACCTCCGGGCCCGCCGATCGCGCCGGGATCCGAGCCCGTCGTCATCTGCATGGGACGAGCGCTCGTCGCGTTCGATCAGTCCTCGGGCGTGGTGCATTGGCACTACGTGGCGGAGGCCGCGATTCAACGCATCTTCCGCGTTGGGGCTCGCGTGCTCGCGGCGTGCGGGGAGTCGGTCGTGTGCGTCGATCTCGCGACGGGTCGACACGTGGGCACGGTTGCCATTGGCTTCACGCCGGACGCGGGCCTCGTTTGCGGTAGTGACCTCGTCCTCGCGGATGGCACCACCGCAGGCTCCGAGGAGCCGCGCGTCGTGTGCATCTCGTCGGACGGCGCGATCCGCTGGCGCGCGACCACGGCGACGGAGACGCCCGGCGCTTGGGGAAACGCGGGCGCCAACCGCGCGGCCGAGGCCGTCCTTCGCACGTACGACGCGAGCAACACGAAGCGCTCGGAGATCCGTTACGCCCGTACGGGGTATCGCGCGGGAATCCTTTATTCGAATACCGTCGCGCAACCCGACCGCAATTGAGGGTTACCGGGTCTCGGGTTATCGGCTTATGGGTTTATCGGAGTATCGGCTCACCAATACTTCGGCACCTGCGGCACGCCAGACGTCACGCGAACGCGGTAGGTTGGTCCGTTGTCTGCGTCGAACAGCGTGAAGGTGAGCTTGTCGGGTGTGTTCGTAGGAAGCGGAATCTCGACGGTCGAGAACGCGGCGATCGTGCCGGTGTCGATGGGGGCGACGCCGGCGGGGGTCGCCATGTCTTTGCGTAGCGCGAGATCGATCCCGCTCGGGATCTCGCTGTAGTCGGGCGTGAAGAGCGAGCGAAGACGCCGAGGCGTCGCGCTGTCGTTGTAGAAGCGAATCGTGGTCGTCGTGAAGTGGTTCGTCGGTCGATACGACGTCCCCAGATACTTCCCGATCACGATGGCGTTGTTGATGGGTGGGAGGCTGAGCGGCGCCTCGCCGGTGTCGATGCCGCGCGTGAAGCACTTGCCGGCCCCTGGTGGATAGCTGCGGAAGCTCGAGGTGACGTCGACCTTCATCGCGAGCGAGGCGCAGACGATGCCCGAGGTGCGTCCGAGGCGGTCGACGGCGGACGCCTTCACCTGGAAGTCGTTCACCGTGCCGCCGGGCGCGAACCATGAGGCATCGACGGGAATGACCGTCTTCGTCGCGATCGTCTCGTCCATCGCGCGCCGGTAGATCTTGTGAAAGACCGTCGTCTTCGTCGCCGTGTTCTCGATCCGGATGTCGACGTGATCTAGCGGCGAGCTCGATTGGCTGAGATCCCACGACAGCACGATCGATGAGGCTTTGGCCGTCGCGGCGATGTCGAGCAACGGATCGTCGGCGGCCATCGTCGCGACCTCGGGCCTCGCGGGCAGATCCACCTCGACGCCCGCAGGCATCGCGACGACAGAGCGCCGCTCGCCGAGGGCGGGTCGGATCGGGCCTGCTGTGCGAAGGCGAAGGAGCGGCGGCTCTGCGAGCAGCGTGCCGCCATTGTCGCGAAGGAGGGAGGACGTTGGGCGAGGATCCGCGGCGTTCGGATCGACGTCGAGCGGCTCGGCAGGGACCGGCTTGCCTTCGGCGATCACCGAGCCGATCACGAGCGACGAGGCGCCGAGCGCGCCTGCCGCGCTGTCGAACGTGGCGGCGAGCTTGTCGGCGGCGCCTGCATAGGCAGCCCAGTCTGCGTCGCCCGCCGTGCTGTTCGCGACCTTCGGCAGAAGCGTGTCGACCGTGCTGAGGTAGTCGTCGACGGCCGACGGCACCGGCGCCGCGCCGACGGTGATGAAGTAGGGGAGGGCATCGAGCACCTGCCCAGCCTCACCTCCTTGCACGATGATCCCTTGCGCGAGCCCTTGCGCTTGGAGACCGCGCTTCAGTCGACCGGAGATGCCCGTCAGAGGATCTTCGGGCTTTGGTCCAATCGCGAGGGGATCTTCGGGCTTGGGACCGATCGCAAGCCGGCCGAAGACCGCTGCGATGAAGTCGTTGGCCGCGGCGAGCTGCGCGCTGCTCGGGGCGGGCGCGGGGCGAATCTGCTGGAACGCAAGCTGATAGAGCGGCGCGTTGACCGAGACATCGGGATAGATGCCGGCGGGCGTGGTCGCCGTCGTCGCGAAGGCGCTCGTGAGCGGTGTCAGGAGCGGGATGAGGATCGAGACGTCGTCTGCGCTGAGCGCCTTCGCTTGCTCGAGAAGGTTCAGCGCCGAAAGAAGCGTTTCGGCAAGCGCGATGCGACCCCACGCATGCTGAGCGGCCTGCGCCTTCTTGAGCGCACCGCCGAGCGCGGCTTTGTTCGCGACGTACTCATCGACGAGCTGCGTGGCCGAGGTCGCCGCTGGACAGCCGTACTGCCCATTGACGCAATCCGCGGTCGCCGCCGCTCGACGAACCTCGCTGATCGCGCTCGCCAAGAAGAGCGGATCGCGCATCGGGAAGAAGCGATCGGGCGACGTGAGCTCCGCGCGCCGTCCAATCGCCAAGAACGTCTCGAGCGCGGTTCGCGCGGGCGCGAAGCTTCCCTTCGTCGGATCGAGCACGGGAATTGCGGGGGTCGATCCATCGGGGCTTGCCGCGTCGATGGCGACGTTCCCGCCGTCCGGAGCCGACCCTGCCGGTGCTCCTTCGCTATCCGTACACGCCACGAACTGGCATGCGAACGCGGATAGAGCGAGAGAAACGAGAGGGAAAAATGCAGTGGATAGAGCTCGTCGCATGGTCTTGTCCTCGAGCGTAAGGCTCGGTGAAATCGCGCGTCCGTAGGTAATTGTGGTGCAGATCCGCGATCCGATTTCGGAACGCGCCCACTACGATGAGCACGACGCGAAGAAGTCAGCGTGGGCTTCATCCTCGGGCCCGCTCACGTCTCGCGCAACACCCACAAGGGTGACTTGACGGCGACTCTGACGAAGGCATGAAAGCAAATCGATTCGATCCCGTGGGACTGCTCGAGGCGACGTCACGCTGGGAGCCAGACGAGGAGCGATGGCTTCGCGACATCGCGCTTGCGTCGCGGGGGCTCGACCTTGGCGGTGGACGCGTGGTGTACACGCTGCGCTTCGAGTCGAAGAAGCAGCCGCCGCGCCTCGTCGCAGCCGAGGACGGCGCGCCGGGATGGCCCGAGGAGCTCGCGCGGCTCAATCGCGTCTTCAGCGTCGCGGCGACGGCAGCGGTGCACGTCCCGATCGGACGTGTGCGGTCGCATGGCCCTGCCATCGTTCGCGAGAACGCGCAGCGCGCCGGGATGACCTACGACGAGTACATGCAGGTCGCTGGGCCAGGCGCCGAAGGACCGCCGATGGCCGACTTCGTTCATGGCGGCGCGGGTCGTGATCGCGCGTCGTTCGTCGCGCTCGCCGATCGGCCGCGCGCGCTCAGGCCCGAGCGTAAGCGCGTCGTCGAGATGTTCATCGCGCACTTCGCCGCGATGACGCGCCTGCGACGACGGATCGAGTCGAGGAAGTCCTCCGAGCGTGGAGATGTCGATGCCGACGCCGTGCTCGATCCCTCGGGCAAGCTCCTTCACGCGTCGCGTAGCGCCGAGCGCCAGCGTGAGTCGCTCGTCCTTGCCGTGCTTCGCGCCGAGCGTGCGCGCGGTCCGCTTCGTCGCCGCTCGCCCGAAGAGGCGACATCGCTTTGGCGGGCGCTCGTCGCGGGGGAGTACACGCTCGTCGAGTCCGTCGAGCGAGACGGTAAGCGGCTTCTGCTCGCACGGCGCAACGAACCGAAGATGCGCGGCCTCTCGGCGCTCTCTCCGAGTGAGGCCGCGTGCGCCTATTTTACCGCGCTCGGGCACTCGCAGAAGCTCATCGCCTACGAGCTTGGGATTGGCCCAAGCAGCGCGGCCCGGATGACACGCTCCGCGATCGCGAAGCTTCGACTTCGTTCGGCCGAAGAGCTGGTGCAGGTGATCGGCCCGCTTCTTCGTGAGCCGACGAATGCCTGACGCGCGAAAGGGCAAGCGAAAGAAGGCCTCAGCCGCGGTCGCGACCAAGGCTCGTCGTCACTTGGCCAAGGCGATCGCGCGAGGTCGACCTGCGAGCCTCGAGGTCATCGACGTCGGACCGGAGGCGGACGGATGGGTGGTCCTTCGCTTCGACGCCGAGTCTCGTCGCGTCGAGGAGAGACCCGAGCAGGCCGCGCTTCCGGCGGCGCTCCGCGACGTGCTCGCTGGCATCATGAAGGGCGAGACGAACGCCGAGATCGCAGCGCGTCGCGGCACGTCGGTGCGAACGGTCGACAATCAGGTCGCGGCGCTGCTCGCGCGCTTCGAGGTATCGACGCGCGTGGAGCTCGTCCGCCAGGTTATCCGACTCTGACAGGGGTGCTGTTCGGGATCAGTACACGCGCTCCGGCTCCCCGCACTTTGCGACCGCGCCGACCTTCTCGGCGTGGACGCGCGTGAGCTGCGCGCCGAAGAAGATGACCATGCTCGAGAGGTAGATCCACGTCGCCAGGGCGAGCACGCCGCCGACGACACCATACGCCGAGTAGCTCGTCAGATGCGCGAGGTACATCGCGAAGATCTCCTTCAACGCGACGATGAGCACCGTCGTGAGGATCGCGCCCGGCGCGACGACGCGCAGCCGCGGACGCGAACGCGGGATGAAGTGAAACGCGAGCGTGAAGACGAAGGCGAGGATCCCCATCGAAAGCATCAGCTCCGCGGTGCGAACGAATCCGGACCAAAACGGAATCGACAGCTCGGCGCGCGCGTGGACCTCCGCCTGCGTGCGCGTCGCGACGTGCGAGAGCACGGAGCTCGACACCAGCGAGACGAGCAGGGTGAGCCCGAGGCCGAGCACGATCGCGAAGCCGCTCGCGCGCTCGATCACGAACAGGCGGATCGACCCCACGATCCCGTTGGCTTTTCGCAGCGGCACGCACCAGATCCGATTGAGCGCCGCGTCGAGCTCGACGAAGGCGCCGCTCGCGCTGAAGAGCAACGTGACGAGGCCGATCGCTGCCGAGATCCCACGCGCGCTCCGGCTCTCTTGCATCGCCGTCAGCGTCTGATCGAGCAGGTCGCGAATGGACGAAGCCGAGGTGCCCAGCGCCGCGAGGAGCTGCTCCCGAGCAGGGACGCTGTCGCCGAGGATGAAGCCGACGACGGTGACGGCGAGGAGCAAGAGCGGAAAGATCGAAAACGTCGCGTAGTACGAAAACGCCGCGCCGAGCCGAAATCCCTCGTTGTCCGAGAAGCGGTCGGCCGTGTCGGAGAAGAGCTCGACGAGAAAGCGTCCATGCGCGACGAGCGCATGGCTCTTCGACTTCTTGTCCGGACCACGCTCACCACGAGGCGTTCCGGGAGCGGAAGGCTTCTCGTGGTGATCCGAGGAGGACGTCGGCGCGCCGGGCGCGACGAATTCGTGACTCACGTGCCGGGTGTCTCCGCTTTCTTGCCCAGCTCCTCGGCACGTCGAAGGTCGTCGCCTTCTTTGCCGTCGAGCGCCTTCTTCGCTTCTTCGGCGAGCTCCTCGCTGTTGCCCTTCTTGACGGAGCCCTCGAGGCCCTCGCGATAGCGGCGGCTGGCGTCGTAGTTTCCCTCGCCGCCTTGATCGCCCTGATTCTGACCCTGCTGAGTCTGACCCTGCTGAGTCTGGCGCTGCGGCTTTGGCTCGCCTTGGTTTTGCTGCTTCTGGTTCGGCTGCTGCGGCTCTTTGTTCATACGCGTCTCCTTTTCACCCGCCATCCAAGCAACACGCGTTCCGTTTCACAGCGAGCATGTCTATGTTGGGAGGCGCTTGACGGACGCAAACGAAGGCAGCCGAACGTCGCTCCGCGTGATGACGTACAACGTTCATCGATGCGTTGGTCGCGGTGGTCGCGACTCGACGAGCGACATCGGGCGCGTCTGCCGGGAGGCCCATCCCGACCTCATCGCGCTTCAAGAGCTCGACGCACCGGAGACGGACGACGACAGCACAGAAGGCGCGCATCATGCACGCGACCTCGCGAAGGCGCTCGGGATGACGCTGCTCTTCTGCCGAACGTTTCGCCGTGGCGTCGGCTTTTACGGCCACGCGCTGCTCAGTCGAACGCCGCTCGAGCTCGTTCGCGTCACGACGTTCCCGTCGCTCGGCGTTGGCTCGGAGCCACGCGGAGCGATCTGGGCGCGAACGCAGGTCGGATCGCCGAAGAAGACGATCGACATCGTGAGCACGCATCTCGGCGTCGCCCGACGCGAGCGTCTCCTGCAGTCGAGCGAGCTCATTGGCAAGGAGTGGCTCGGCAGCGACGACATGGGCCCGCTTCGTGTTCTTTGCGGCGACCTGAACGCGGTCCCCAACGCCCGTACCTACCGGCGCATCGCCAGCCGCATGCATGACACGCAGCGTCTCTATGCGCTTCAAGGTCACCGGCCGAAGCCGACCTTCCCGAGCGTGCTTCCTTTTCTACGAATCGATCACGTGTTCGTGTCGGAAGGAATCGACGTGAGGGGAGTGACCGTACCACACGAGGCGCTGGCGCGACGTGCCTCCGATCATCTCCCGCTCATCATCGACCTCTTGCTTCCGTGAGCTCGTCGCTCAGGACAGCATGATCAGGTGACGGAAGGCTCGGCGTCGTCGAGCGCCTCGACATCCTCACCTTGCTCCTCGTCGCCTTCGTCGCCTTCCTTCAGCTGGTCGCTGAAGTTGCGAATGACGTCCTTCGAGACGCGCGCGATCTGCGTGCGTACCGTGTCGCTGAGCAGCGCGCCTGCCGCGGTGAGGACGATGAGTCGCGAGAGCTTCGAGCCGATGAGCACCCCGATGCCGAGCCCGAGCGCGCCAGTGGCGACGGGAAGGAGGTAGGGGCGCTCGTGGAACGCGAGCTCCGCGCGATCACGAAGGTCTTCCACGAGATCGCGTGCCTCATCGACACGCTCACGGAGAGCCATCTCGGCGTGGTCGACCTGCGTCTCCACTTGCTCCGCAGCCTTCTTGGTCTTGTTCGCCACTTTCGAGATGCCGTTCTTCGCTTGCGTCGTGTCCATGAGTCAGTCTCCTCGTCCCAGTTCTGGGCGGTTTACTTTGCGTGTTTGGTTCGCCGGCCGCCCTTCCGTGCAATCGTGGCGCCAACCATCGCCAGGATCGCGAGCGCAGCAGCGGAGCCGCCTGGCTGCGAGGACGACGAAGGCGATGCGGCGCACGATGCGCTGCCTTCTGCCTCACCCGTGCATGTATTCCCCGAGCACTGTCCGCTCGCGGAGCCCGACACCTGGATGTTGAGCGTCGCCTTCAAGGCGTCGATGCACTGCTGCAGGTTGTCGCCCGTGTCGACGTACTGGCCGTCGCAGAAGAGGGCACCTTCCGGCTTCTCACAGCGCGCCTTGCATCCACCCTCGAGCCGCGCCTTGCAATCGACGACGAGCTTCGACTGACAGTCGATCTGGCACTTCGCGCTCGCCTTGCCCTTGCACGAGCCCTCGCACGAGGCTTGGCACTTGCCCTCGCACGTGGCGCTCGGAGGCGTGCCGCTGCACTGTCCGGTGCACTTCGCTCCGCAGTTGGCTTTGCATTGCGCTTGGCACGAACCCGATGCGGTGTTTCCACTCGCGCTGCCCGAGCACTGCGCGCTGCAGTCGGCGTCACACGAAGCGTTGCAGCTCGCGGTGCAGTCGAACGAAGGCGGATTCACTTGGCACTTCGTCTTGCAGTCGGCCTCGCAGGAGCCGGTGCACTCGACGCTGGCGGTCGCCGAGCACTGCCCGTCGCATTGTGCGGTGAGCTCGCCGGCGCAGGCTGCCTCGAAGCGGGTGGGCTCGCATTGCGCCGTGCATCCGCCTTGCGCGACGACTTGGCAGCTCGCGTTCGCGCGAACATCGATGTTGTTGCACGCCGCGAGACCTGCGTGTGCGTCGTTCGGCGCGAGAAAGAGGACCGCGGCAGGAACGAACGCGAGGGCCGAAGCGAAGAAACGATGACGAAGAATCATGTGAAGGAGCCTCCAGAAAAAGGAATGCGCGGGTTCTTGGTGGTTGGACTGGCCAAAGGACGGATTTATGCGGACGCGGCCATCCGACCGTGGTTGAGATTGGCCCGGTGCATCGAACGTGCCTTGCCACCACCTTTGATTCCTTTGAAAACATGCGTGGCAATTCAGCCCAGTGAGGCACCCGATGGGCGTGATGGTGGAAGAAGACGACAGCTCAGCCGAGCGGTCCGGAAACGAGTAAAGTCGTCGCACTTCGAGATGCGGATCGTCACTACGCGGGGTAGGGAGTAGGGTCCCGTGAAGAGGGCTGCACGTGCCGCTGCGGCGATCGCGAGCATGCTCGTCGTCCTTGGCGCGTGCCCGCAGGAAGTGAGCGCCCAAGAGCCGCCGTCGCCGCAAGAGCACGTCATCGTCCCGCCGCGCCTGATCTCGTCGATCACCGCGCCTTACCCTGCCGGGGCAGAAGGCGACGCGAGCGTCCTCCTTGCGGTGAGCGTCGGCGCGACCGGCAACGTCGATGACGTGCGTGTGCTCGAGGGCATCGAGCCGTTTGCGACCGCAGCTATCGAAAGCATGAAGAATGCACGCTTCGTCCCCGCCTCGCGTGATGGCAACGCGATCGCCGCGACGGTGAAGTTTCGCGTCGACTTCACCAAGCCGAAGATGGCCGAGCCGCCGCCCGTCCCGGAGACCGAGGAGCCGCCGAAGGACCCCGAGCCCGAGAAGGACGTCGAGCCAACCGCGCCCAGCGAGCCCAGCCCGCCTGGTGTCGCCACCTCGCCACCTCCACCCAGGAGGCCAGAGCGCGTGAACGATGTCGTCGTCCGCGGAGGGAAGAGCGCGGTCGGCGCGAACGGCGCCGAGTCGCTCGCGCGCGCGGAGGTGCGGCAGCTCCCAGGCGCCTTCGGTGATCCATTTCGCGCGATCGAAGCCGTCCCCGGGATGACGCCGGTGCTCACCGGATTGCCCTATTTTTACGTGCGCGGAGCGCCACCCGCGAACGTGGGCTACTTCTTCGACGGCGTCCGCGTTCCTTATCTCTTCCACTTTGGGCTTGGCCCGGCGGTCATTCACCCCGCGCTGATCGCGAAGACGGATCTTCATCGTGGTGGTTACCCCGCGGCGCTCGGGCGCTATGCAGGCGGTATCGTCGACGCGACCGCGATGCCGCCGGCCGAGCGCTTGCACGCCGAAGGTCAGCTTCGTCTCATCGACGCTGGCGCGCTCGTCGAGATGCCGTTCGCGAACGGCAAGGGATCGGCGCTCGCGGCGGGACGCTACTCGTACACGGCGGCGCTCTTCTCGCTTCTCTCTTCGGACACCACGCTCGACTATCGCGATTACCAAGCGCGCGTCGCGTATTCGTGGGACGACAAGAACACCGTCAGCGTCCTTGGCTTTGGCGCGTACGACTTCGCCTCGCAGCGTGAGACGATCGATCCAAACACGCAGCCCATCTTCGTGGACCCGGGCGCGAGCCGAGAGCCGCGCGACATCGATCGCGTCCTCTTCGCGTCGGAGTTTCATCGCGTCGACCTTCGTTGGGACCGCACGCTGCCGAACAGCGGACATCTTCGCGTCGCCGGCACGTTCGGCTACGACCGAACGCGCGTCGAGGCGCGCCGCGCTGCGTCCGACGTGATGACGGCCGCGCGCGTCGAGCTCACGCAACCCCTCTCACGCGATGTGCTCCTCCGCGCCGGCACGGACGTCATCGTCGATCAATACGCCGCGGACTCGCTGCCGGCGTTCGCCGATGACGACGACGTCGTGCTCCGCCAGCGTGCGATCTTCGTCGATCGCGTCGATTTCGCCACCGGCGCGCGCGCCGACGCCGTGCTCACGATGATCCCACGCATGGAGGTGGTGCCAGGCGTGCGCCTCGACGTGTATGGATCGGGCGATGCTCGCGCGGTGGCGGTCGATCCACGCTTCGCCGCTCGCTTCTTCATCAACGACAAGCTCCGCATCGTCCACGCCTATGGCGTGGCGAGTCAGCCGCCGTCGACGCCGATCGCGCTTCCGGCGATCTCGCTCGGGCTTCTTCGCGGAGGGCTCCAGCGCGCGGTGCAGACGAGCGCCGCGGTCGAGGCCGACTTGCCCCAAGACTTCACGGCGACGGCAGGGGTGTTTCATAACGCATTTTATGGGCTAAACGACGCGCTTGGGACGGCCCAAGTGGAGCTCGTCGACATCGAGCGAAGCGACACGCTGCTCTCGAAGAGCCGCGGCGACTCCTACGGCGTCGAGCTCGGCGTTCGGCGCAAGCTCACGCGACGCGTCGCCGGCCTCGCGTCGTACACGTTCTCGCGATCGAACCGGAGCGCGAACGGCGTCAACTTCATCTCCGGCTACGACCGCCCGCACGTGCTCACGACCGCGCTCTCGGTCGACCTCACGCGTGGCTGGCGTGCAGGCCTTCGCTTCGTCACTTACAGCGGCATTCCGCAGTCGCCCACCGCGCCTGCCTTCTCCGCGCAGGTCACCGGCGCGCCGCCCGCGCGCACGCCTGCGTTCTACCGCGTAGACGCTCGCGTCGAGAAGCGATGGACGGTAGGAAAGCAGGGCTACGTGTCTTTGATCATCGAAGCGCTCAACGCCACGCTCTCTCATGAGGTGACCGGGTACTCCTGCGGGACGGCCATTCAGTTTCCCGGCGCGACGAGGCCAAGCCCGCAGTGCGCCGAGCGCGTGATCGGTCCCGTCACCGTCCCGAGCATTGGCGTGGAGGGTGGGTTCTGATGACGACGAAGCGTTTCCGCACGCTTTGCTTCGCGCCCGCGCTGATCGCGCTCTCGATCCTGACGATCGCGGGAGGCTGCGTGCCGGCGGACGAGTCGCTCGGCCTCGGATCGGTTCAATTTACATTCATTTCGAGCCAGCGGACGCAAGAGGGGCTCATCGCGGACGAAACAGAAGACAACTGGGCGCTCAAGTTCGACCGCGTCATCCTCGGCTTCAAGACGATGACGATCGGCAAGATCGGTGTCCCGGATCTCTGTTCGTATCGGGGCCGCGGCGCGGTCTCCAACGTGGTCTTCGATCCGAGGCCGGGTTTGGTCCAAACCTTCAATGGCATATCGCCGGTCGATTGCCCGGATGTGGGCGTCATCTTCGGTACGCCCGACAACGCGACAACGCTGACGCCAGGCGTGACGTCGCAAGACTTGATCGATTTGCTGACGGGCACGGCGGCGCACGGCCTCGTCGAGGCCACCGCGACAGGGGAGAGCCTCGATCCCGACACGTTCGAATTCAAGCCGCGGACGGTGAAGATCAAGCTGCGCTTTCAGACGGATCTCACGTCGACGCGCTTTGGTGGATGCCGTGAAGCCTCGCGAGGCATCCGTATTCTGAGCAACAAACGCGAAGACGTGATCGTTCGCTTTGCCGCGGAGAACCTGTTTCGCGACGCCGTCTCGACATCGTCACCGCTGCGCGTGAATGCCTTTGCGCAAGCGGACGCGCAGGGAAACAACGACGGCATCGTCACGATGGACGAGCTCGAGGAGCTTCGCCTTACGTCGATTGGAGGCGGCACCTACCAGCTCCCCAATGGAACGCGAAACGGCTCGATGGCCGATTATGTCCGCGCGCTCTTCCGCTTTACGTTGATGTTTCGCACCGAGGTCGGCCTTTGCGTCGGCAACGAGCCCGGCTCGAACGAAGACCAATAACGCATTCGTAGCGGCCGGAACGCCGCTCGATAATGCGTCTCGATAACCGGTTAGCGCTTGGGGGAGCGCTTTTGCTTTGGCGACGGCTCTCGGTCGCGCAACAGGTGAATCGGTGTCGTTGGCGGTTTGGAGGAATCCGGCGGCGGTAGCATCGATGGGTTCGTCGCAGGCGCAGCCGGCGCAGGCTTTGGCGCCGCCGGCGGAGGCTTCGTCGCTCCTTCTGCCGGCTTTGCCGGAGGAGGTGGCGCGTTGCCGTCGACGATGTGAAGCTCGACGCGGCGGTTGTTTTGGCGGCCTTCTTCGGTGGCGTTCGAGTCGATCGGGTTTTGCGCGCCGAGGCCCTTCGCTTCGAAGCGCTTCTTCTCGAGGCCAAACGAGACGAGCCACTTCATGACCGCGTTGGCGCGCTCGCGGCTCAGCTCGATGTTGCGCCGGATCGTCCCGGTGTTGTCGGTGTGCCCCTCGATCCGCAGCTTCGTGATCTCCGGATGGCTCTTGAGCGTCATCGCGATCGCGAGCAGCGTGGGATCGCTGTCACGCAGGATCTCCGCGCTGTTCGTCTTGAATTTCACCTGCTCGACGATCCGGATCTGGCCATTCTCGATGCGCGCGAGCGGACAGCCATTGCGCTTCGGATCCGTGTCCGCTGGTCCCGCCGCGTCCGGGCACGCGTCCTCTTTGTCGGCGATGCCGTCTTCGTCACGGTCGCTCGGGCAGCCGTTCTTCGTCGGATCATCGCTCTTTTCGCCGGCGGCGTCGGGGCATGCGTCCTTGTCATCGGCGATCTGATCACCATCACGATCGTTTGGGCAGCCGTTCTTCGAAGGTTCGCTGTTGGGCGGGCCGGCGAGATCCGGGCAAGCGTCGGTGAGGTCGTAGACGCCGTCGCCGTCGCGGTCGGAGGGGCAGCCGTTCTTCTTCGCGTCGTAGCTCCGGACGCCAGCGAGATCGGGACACGCGTCCTCTTGGTCGAGGATCGTGTCGCCGTCGCGGTCGCTGAGGTTCGGAGGCGGCTCGCGCTTGGGCGGGCAACCGTTCGTCTTGCGGTCGTTCGTGCGGACGCCCGCGACGTTCGGGCATGCGTCGTCGTCGTTGCGAATGCCGTCGTTGTCGTTGTCGCCCGACAAAGAAGGCGTCCACTCGGCGCTCGCCATCGCGCGGAGCTCGGGCGTTCCCCAGCCGCGGGTGAGCCCGGTGCCCATGCCGCCGCCGAAGCGGAAATCCGAGATGCTGTAGTGCGCGCCGAGGAGCGCCTCGATCGGCGTCCCGCGGCGCTTCAAGAACGAGTCGCTGTCGACGATCGACGTCGCCCAGAGCTCGGGCCCGACGACGAGCTTCTTGTTCGCGAGTCGCGCGCCGGCGGCGGCGCCGAAGACGACCTCATGACCGAGCGGATTGCGGTCGTAGGTCTCGTTGAGCGGGCGAATCGCGAATCCCGCGTTCGCTGCATACGTGAAGAGGGAGATGTCGCCGGCGACTTGAACGCGCGGCGTGAACCGCACCGTGCCATCGCTCGTGTAATTGACGCGCGATCCGGTGGGAAAATAGAGCTCGCCGCCCGCCGCGAGCGTGACGGGCTTTCCGTGCTCGCCAAAGAGCCGCGCGTCGGCCGAGAGGCGGAGGTCGCCGATCGCGCCTTCGGGAGCGGTGTACGTCTTGTCGTTTGCGCTCAGCGACTTGCCGTTTTGAAACAGCGCGATCGGAAGGCTCGTCGATACGCGAAGGCGATCCCAAAGCGTGACGGACGCGCCGGGATGAACGAACACTTGATGGCGAATGAGCTGCGAGATCTCGTTGCCGTTGATGTCGTAAACGACGAGCGGCTTGTACGCCCACGCGCCAACGACGCCGCCGGCCGAGATGCGGCCATGCCCGCGCAGATCGAGCGAGTCCATGACGAACCACTCGCTTCCGCGCTCGGAAGGGTTGAAGCGGTCGATCGCGAAGCCCTTTTGCGCCTGCGCGGAAGCCGTCGACGTGATCGCAAGCGACCCAATGAGCACGGCTGGCGCAAGCTTGAGGAACCGCATGATGGCTTCGGCGTTAATCGTACAAAGCGCGCATGCTCGAAGGCCAAGATGTGTGCGGTCGGTGTCGCATCACGAACGAGCGATCGCCGCGTGCTTATCGAAATGAAGCACCAAGGGCGCGCGGAGAACGAACGAAACTCGCGACTACAGCGTGAACTTGTAGCGGGCGGTGTCGTTCGGATTGACGGTTACGGTCGCGTTCTGCACCTTGCCGTCGGCCGTCGTGCACGTCACTTTGTGCGTGCCCGCAGGGAGCTCGATGCCTGCGAGTGGCGTCGGGCCGCGCGGAGCGCCATCGACGGTGACGTTGCACCAGCCGCCCGACGCGCCCACGTTGAGCTTGCCGTTGCCGGCGGGCGCGGCGCTTGGCGTCGGGGCCGTGCGCACGGTGCCGGTGTTGTGGATGATCGGCGCGGCCTGCTTCTCGAGCGTGACCTCGAGCTGCTTCGTCTCGAGCGGCGCGCCGGTGAACGTCACGGAGCCTTCGGAGTAACCGGTCGCCGCGACGGTGAGCTTGTGCGAGACGCCCGAGGTGACGCCGTCGATGCGCGGCCCGGTGACGGGCTTGCCGTCGATCGCGAAGACCGGATTGGCGTTCGCGGCGAGCTCGGGCGTGACCTTGACGTCGACGACGACGGAGCCTTTGCGGAGCTCCACCTTCACGTCGCTCGGCTTTCCGTCCTCGAGCGTGACGTTCTTCTTTGCGTGCTCGAAGCCGTCCATCGTGAGCTTCACGTCGAGCGGAACGCCGGTGGGGAGCTGGGAGATGGTCGCGGGCGTGACCTCGCTGCGGAGGTCGCCGTTGATCCAGATCGAGGCGCCCGGCGGATCGCTCGTGACCGAGAGCGAGCCCTTCGCCGCGACCGGAGCCGCGACGGGAGGTGTGGTCTGCGTGCTCGCGGCGTTCTTCTTCGCGATCATGTAGCCGATGCCACCAAGCGCGCCGCCGAGCGCGATGACGCTTGCGATGATCCCGGCGACGAGCGCGCCGCTCGTTCCCTTGCTGCGGTTCGCGCTGACGTCCGTGACGGTGTGCGCCGCGGCGGGCATCGAGTGCGTGCTCGTCGCGGCCACGCGGTGACCGCTCGCGTCGGCGAGGCCGAGGCCGCCCATGTTTCCCGAGGCGTCGGGGCTCTGCGAGCTGTGCGCGTGCTGAAGCTCGATGATGTCGGCGAGCTGCTTGCCCTGGAGGAGGGCCTCCTTCTGCATCGCGAGCTTCTCTTCGAAGAGCGACTGCATGAACTGGTTGAGCGCGAGGCTCGACACCGCGATCTGATGGTGGCGAACGAACGCCTCGATGTCGCCCTGCATCTCGCGCGCGCTCTGGTAGCGGTCGGCGCGATCCTTGGCGAGCGCGCGCATGACGATCGGCTCGAGATCGACGGGGTAATCGGGGCGAATGTCGCTCGGGCGCGGGTACTCGCGCTCGCAAATCAGCTTGAGCGTCTCGTACTCGCTCGCGCCTTTGAAGAGGCGCTTGCCGGTCGTGAGCTCGAAGAGCATGACGCCGGTGGCGAACAGGTCGCTTCGCGCGTCGAGATCGTCGCCGCGCGCCTGCTCGGGCGACATGTACGGGACCTTGCCTTTGAGCTTTCCGCTCTTCGTCTGCTCGAAGCCGCCGCGTGAGTCGCTCTTGGCGATGCCGAAGTCGACGATCTTCACGTCACCGGTGAACGTCACGACGACGTTCTGCGGGGAGATATCGCGGTGGACGATGCCGAGGTGGGAGTTGTCGAGGTCGCGCTTGTCGTGCGCGTAGGCGAGGCCCGAGCACATGCCGAGCACGATCGCGAGCGCGTGCTCGAGCGGGAACTCGAGGACGCCTTGCTTCTTCATCTGGCGCACGATCGAGCGGAGATCCTCTCCGTGCACGTGCTCCATCGCGATGAAGTACTGGCCGTCGGCCTGACCGACGTCGAAGATCTGAACGATGTTCGGATGCGAGAGCGTCGCCGCGATGCGCGCCTCGTGCAGCAGCATCTCGATGAACGCGCGATCCTGGTTCATCGAAGGCAGGATGCGCTTGATGACGATCAGCTTCTCGAACCCCGCGACGCTCTTCTGGATCGCGAGAAACAGCTCGGCCATGCCGCCCGTCGCGAGCTTGCGGATGAGGGTGTACTTGCCGAACCGCGCCGGCATCCCCTCCATCTCGGAATCTTCCGCGCGGGGTAGCAGCGGCTGCTGTGACATCCTGGAAAAACCCTAGTCTGGTGCCGGTGACGGGTCAATTCGAGGCGGGTCTCATCTGAGCTGCCGTTCGCGCGGAAACCGGCACGGATTTCAGGCCGTTGGCGCGGGCACGCACCAACCCCCCGATCAGGCCGGAAAACCCGGTGTTTCACGCGTAAGGTGGTGTATTCCTTCGCTTCCTCTGTCCTAACGATGCCCTTCACAGAACCCCGCCGTCCTCTCGCGCGCCTTCTCGCAGCGGCCATCGCGACCTCCGCGCTGGGCGCCGGCGAGCGTCACGCCGAGGCGGCGGCGATCAAGAAGGGGCCTTGGGTCCAGCGCGTGACCTCGACGTCGGCCGTCGTCCGCCTCGAGGTCGATCCTCCCTCGCCTGTGTCGGTCGAGATCGGAGATCGAGACAACAACAAGGCCGACGGCGGCGGCGCGGGCGCCGGACCGAGCGTGTTCGAGAGCAAGGAGCCACACGCGCTCCACACGATCACTCTGACGAACCTCGCGCCGGAGACGCACTACGCGTACACGGTGAAGCTCGGCGCGACCGCGAAGCTCGCCAAGCTCACGACGGCGCCCGCCGACAATGCGGACTCGTCGTTTCGCTTCCTCGTCTACGGCGACAACCGCACCGACGACGCGCCGCACGCCTCGGTCGTTCGCGCGATGGCAGCGGTCGCCTCGGACTTCTTGATCCACACAGGCGACTTCGTCGAGCGAGGCGACTCCGCCACGCAGTGGCAAACGTTCTTCGACATCGAGGCGCCGCTTCTCGAGACGCGCTGCCTCTTCTCGGCGGTCGGCAACCACGAGCTCACCGACGGGCTCGGCATCGACTACGCGCGCTACTTCGGGCCGACGGATCTCACGCCCGACCTCTACGACTTTCGAAATCGCACCCTGAAGCATCATCCCGCGGCGAGCATTCGCCCCGAGCAGCTCAACGGGACGTTTCGTTGGGGCAACACGCGCTTCTTTTTGATCAACGGAGTGAGCAACTTCAAAGTCGGCTCCGTCGATCGCAACTGGCTCGAGTCTGCCTTGTCGGCCGCGGACAGCGAACCGAACCTCAAGTGGCGCATCGTCGTGTCACACCACGGGCCGTATTCGAGCGGTCCGCACGGCAACAACACGCGCTTTCACGACGCCGGGATCCCGGCAATGTTCAAGCAGCACAAAGTCGACCTCGTGCTCTCGGGGCACGATCACATCTACGAGCGCGGCTTCGGAAGCGGCTTCGCGTACATCGTGTCGGGCGGCGGCGGCGCGCCGATCTACAAGATCAAGCATCCGAACATCCATGCGCGAAAGCTCGAGGCCGTTCGTCACTTCATCGAGATGACGGTGAGCCCGCAGCAGATTCAGATGACGACGATGCGCAGCAACGACAGCTCGATCATCGAGCGCTGCTCGCTCAGCCACAACGCGACCGCATGGGACTGCGACGGTCCTGGCGGTGGAGCTCCGCTACCGAACGCAGAGCTAGCCCCAGGCGAGACGGTGGCGACGCCCGGCGTGGAGAAAGCGCCCGAGCCGAAAGCCGCTCGCCGATGCGCGTGCCGGGCCGTTGGTGCGCCGTCGAGCGATCTCGGAGCGCTCGTGATTTCCGCAGCGGTATCGGCCGGATTTCTCGCGCGAAGAAGACGCCCCCGTCGCGCCGCCGATTGAAGGTAGAATTGCGCGTATGCAAAAGGCCGCTGCCGCTGCTGCTCTCGTCCTCGCCGTCTGCCTCGCGGGCTGCACCACGTATCGCGATCAGCTCGCACGTGGCCAGCGTGCGTTCGAGCTGAACGAGCACGATCGCACGCTCGCGATCCTCCGCGACCTCGAGCCCGATCTGAAGCGACTGTCGATGCCCGAGCAGGCCGAGTACACGTACCTGCGCGGCATGACGGACTACCGCGTCGGCTATCGCGCCGATGCACGTCATTGGCTCTCGCTCACGAAGGCGTACGAGGACAACTCGCCCGGCGTCTTGCCGGCCGACTGGAAGGTGCGCGTGAACGAGGCGCTCGACGAGCTGAACGGCGTCGTCTACGCCGAAGGCACACAATCGCTCACGACGACACGCCGCCCTGACGACGAGGTCGCCAAGGACTCGAAGACGGATCGACCCGACCAGTCTTCACCCGAGCTCCGGACGAAGAGCGATGGACGCAAGGCGCCGAAGAAGACGGACACTCCGCCCGCTCCTTCCTCGGCGCCCAGCCCTTCTCCTGCGGAGAAGTGATTCGGTCGTTGCCGTTGTGGTTGTGGTCGTTCGTTGACGCTCGGCGTTACTTCGAGGCGAGTCGATCCTTCAGAGCGACGCGCATCTTCTTGAGCTCGGCTGTGAGCTGCTGCTCGCTGGGTGTCGGTCTAGGGCGGTGATCGAGCTTCTTGATCTGATGCTCGACCTGGCGAGCATGGGCTTCGAGATCACGAGCACTGAGACGTGACAGGTTCATCGAGTCCTCCGATACGCACGAGTCAATCCGACGGGCTTCGCGGCAATCTCGCCTCGAAGTCGCATGGGATTGTCTGATGTCCGGTGATGCACACGCGTGGACGAAGCGCTTCTCCGTGCTCGCCCCCGCTTGCACTCACCACACTCACGAAGCGCCTACGTCGTAACACCCTCGTTCATTCCCGCTAGTGTCAACGGACGTGTTTGGCGTCTCACGGACGTCACTCTTTCGTCCCGTCCTTCGACGAAACCAGAGCGTGCGCGTCATCCAAACGCATCACGTCACGACCCCCCAAACGTCATGCCAACAGGAGAACGGAAACTAATGCGTGATGACGACGTCGTATCCTCAATGATCATGCGTTGGTCTCTTCTTCGCGCTCGAGTCGTTCGTTCGGTTGGTTCAAAGCTGCGCTCGATGTCGCTCCTCCCTGCTGTCGCTCTTTGCGTCGCATGCGGTGGAGGTGGAGGTGGCCAAGCGTCGGCGTCCGCGCCCAACGTCCCGACGAACAACATCAACGCGTCGAACCAGATCATCGGATCGCGCGCCGAAGGCACCGCGAAAGAGCTTCAAGCGAAGGGGGAGCGCGCTCTTCTCGCGCAGAATTGGCAAGAGGCCGTCGACGCCTTCGAGGCGTTGGTCGGTGGTGACGCGAAGGCCGCGAACGATCCGCAGATCCTCTACGACCTCGCGCTCGCGTACGAAGGTGTCGGCGACAGGCAGAAGGCGCGCGAGCGATACCGTGAGGTCGTTCGTCGATTCCCGAAAGATCCAAACGCGCGCAGCGCGCTCGCACGCGAAGTGTCTCTCGACGCATACCTCGAAGACTGGACGGCGCTCGGTGAGGTCGGCGAGCAGATCCTCTCGCGCAAAGATCTCGAGGTCGCCGACAAGATGCTCGGCCTCGGCGCGCGCGGCCTCTCACGCATCACGGCGGGCGACGAAGCGGGCGCGTCCAAAGACGTGAACGAAGGGCTCGACCTCGTCGAAGAGACACGCTTCGGCGCGACCGGTCAGCTTCCCGTCGCCGCGGCGATGCTCAAGTACGCGCAGGGCGAGATCCGAAAGACACGCTCCGAGAAGATCGTCCTCAACCCGCCGCCGCCCGACTTCGTGCAGAAGCTCGAGATGCGATGCCAGCTCCTGCTCGACGCGCAGTCGTCGTACGCCGACGCGATCCGATCGGTCGACCTCCATTGGGCAGCGATGAGCGGCTACCGCGTCGGCGAGATGTACCGCGAGCTCCATCAGCACCTGATGATGATCCCGCCCACCGACAAGGCGAAGACGGAGAGCGACAAGCAGCTCTTCTACGGGATCATGCACGTGCGCTATCGCGCGCTCCTCGACAAGGGCATCGAGATGATGAAGCGCACGCTCACTCTTGGAGAGCGCACCGGCGTCGCCTCGGGCTGGATGAAGCGCGCCGAGGCCGCGAAGGCGGAGATGGATCGCGCGCTCGAAGAAGAGAAGGCGACTTTGAAGAAGCTCCCGTACACCGAGGAGACCCTCGAGAAGACGCTCGAGATCATGAAGAAGAAGGCTGCCGACGACGCCGCCAAGGCCTCGAAGGGGAAGTAGACCTTCGCGGTTAGCCAAGCTCCTTCATGAAGACGTCGTCGGACCCCTCGGGGGTCGTCTGCGTCTCCTTGTGACGGAACCCGAGCTTCTGCACGAGCCTGCGTGAGGCTTCGTTTCGAACGTCGATGTACGCTTCGGCGGTCGTCACGCCGTGATCTCGCGCGAGATGATCGAGCAGCCACTGCGTTCCTTCGCTCCCGAAGCCTTTCTTCCAGTGATCGGCGAAGACCACGTAGGCGACGAAGGCCCGTCTCTCCTCGTTCATGACGGTCGCTTGGAGCGTGCCGACGGGCGTCTGCTCGTCGAACATCACCCAGTTGAGCCACGTCTCTCCGCTTCCCTCACGGGCCCCGCGAACGAGCATGCCGTAGCGCTCCGCGAGCGCCTCGACGGTCGCGTAGGGCTCCTCCGGGATGAAGGTGTAGATCCGCGGATCGAGCTGGCTCGCGAACACGACGTTCGCGTGGTCGACCGCGAGCGGCTCGATCCTCAAGCGGCGCGTCTTCATGGGGCACCTGCGTCGACGAGGATGTTTCGAACGAAGAGCGCCCACACCTCGGCGACGTCGACCGCGGGATCCTCGGCGGTGAGATCGGCGAGCGTGAGCGGCGCCCGTGGAAGTCCGAACGCGAAGAGCGCCTTCAGGCCCCGCGACGAAAGCCGCGTCGCGACGTCGTGGACCTTGACGGTGATCGCGCCGTCGGGGCTCGCCATGACGAAGGCGTTCGGGTTTGGCGCGAGCCGCCTCTCGGCGAGGACCTCCGCGGCGGGGCGGCGCTCGACGAGCCTGTCTTCGAGCAGCAGGAAATCCACGTCGTCGTGCTCCAGAAACCACCGTATCGCGTCGAACGGCGACTCGACGATCGGCTCACCAGGTCCGTTCAACGACGTGTTGGCGAGGATAGGGTAGCCGTTGAAGGATCCAACCTCGGCGAGCAGATCGTCGAGCCATGGATCCTGTGCTCGCAAAAGGGTCTGCGCCCGTGTCGAGTTGTCGGGATGGGCGAGCGCGCCGAGCTGCGCACGGTGCTCGGGCTTGATCTCGTGAGAGAACGTCATCCAGAAGCTGTTCGTAGGACCGACGAACGCGTCCTCGACGTGCTCGGCAGAGACGACCGGAGCGACGGGGCGCCACGTTTGGCGGCCTTTGATCCGATTGAGGCGGTCCTTCGTGCTCGCGAGCAGCGGAGACGCGAGCAAGCTTCGACCGCCGAGCGCGCGTGGGCCGAACTCGGAGCGCCCCGCGCAGCGCGCCACGATGGCGCCATCGTGAATGAGCCGCGCGACCTCACGAGGAGCAACAGGCCTCTCGGTGATGAGGCTGGCGCGCTCTCGAAGAGCTTGGTCGACGACGTCGGCGGAGTATCGCGGACCCAGACGATCGTGCATCACCCGCTCCGGGCGGTCACCGAGGCGAAGCGCGCCGCGAAAGGCACACCCGATGGCGATCCCCGCGTCGTGAGGAGCGCTCGGCAAGGAGACGGACTCGAACAGGCCCGCTCGTGCGATGCGCGTGTTGGCCAGGATGTTCAAGAACGTTCCGCCCGCAAGCGCGAGATGTCGACTGCCCGTGAGCTTGGCGGCGCGACGTGCATAAGCGAGGAGCGCCTTCTCGGTGCTGTCCTGGCAGAGGTGCGCGATCGCCGCGGCGCTGCTCTGGGTGAGGCGTGAGGAGCCGAGCTCCATCGCCTGGAGCAGGCTCGGATAAAAGGCGTGCTGCCAGTCATTGCGGTAATTGACCGAGTCATCCTCGGCAATATCGACCATCGGGCCGAGCTCGAGCTGATGCGCCGTGCGCTCGCCAAACGCGGCCAACGCCATCAACGACCCATGGCTATTGGGTTTACGGAAAACGGCCTGGGTGACGTTTTCATAGAGGGAGGCGACGCTGCAAATCGCCGACTCAGGCTCGTTGTGCGGCGTGCGCAGCTCTCGGAGCGCCAGATGCCAATCGTCTTTCTCGAGCTCCGCGCGGTAGATGCTCAGCGATTCGGTGCGGAGCGAGACGGGGCCGCCCTCGGCGGTCAGCGATCGATACCAATCTCGAAACGGCAGGTCGAAGTCTTGGCCGTCGATCGTCGAGGAGCCTGCGTAATCGGACACCACGATCGCGACAGGCGCGCGGGGCGCATACGCGGCGGCGCAATACGCGTGCGCGAGGTGATGGGAGAGCGTGAAGTGCTTTGGCGAGAAGGGATCGAAGAGCGAAAACGACGGTTCGATCAGCCCGCGATGGAGTCCAAATCCGCCGGGGCTACCGCCTTGAAAGCACGACACGATGACATCCACGTCGTCGATCGTCAGCCCCGCGCTCTCGAGCACGGCGTTCACGGGTAGCTCGTTCCACAGCGAGACGATCGAGTGGTGACGCTTGCGCGTGAGCCGCTCGAGCTGGACGGCGGCGACGAGCTCGCCGTCACGAACGACGGCGCAGGACGCGTCGTGGCCGACATGGATTCCGAGTGCGATGCCCATGTCTACTCCCACACCGCGGGCTGGTACCCGATCGTCAAGATGGAGACCGTCTCGCCAGCCGCCAACGGCGCACGGCCGTGCACGATGGAGTCGCCAAACGTGATGATGATCTCGCCCGGGGAGAGCAAGACCTCTTCACGGGTCTTTCCGTCCACGGAGAAGATGAAGAGGTGAGACTTTTGCGCCTTCTCGGCGTCATGACGGAGCATGATGTTCACGTTCAACGAGAAGACATCCGTGTCGACGTGCGCACGGAGCCCCGCGCCCTCCTCGTCGTAAAAGAGATAGCTCGCGATCTCCGTCGTCACGACGGGACCTGCGTGCTCCTCGACGAGCTCGCGAAGAACGCTGCTTCGGGCGAGCTCGTCAGCGAGCGGTCCACCGAGCCCCAACATGTGCCCTCGTTGCCAGAGCGCACGCGGTCGAACGACCTCCGCCGCCTCACGCTGGATGGCAGCGAGATAGTCGTCCGTCATGAAATCAGGGCGTCCGCGATAACACACTCCGTTGGGCGTCATGCGGGCATGCCCTTGAATCGTGCCCAAGACCTTCAACACGTTACGAAACCGCGTGCGCTGCTGCGGGTCCTCGGGAAACCGTCCCTCCGGACAAAGCGTCTGAACGACGTTCGAGAGCATGCCGCGAAGCGACGCGACTTGAACGGGCGTCATCCTCGTCGAGAGACCGAGGAGCGCGTTCTCGAGATTGCTCGACTTGGGCGCCTTGGTGGGCGACGGTGTCGCGACGCTTTCTCGAACACTGGCTTGCGATTGGCTGCTGCCGATCGCAGACGACGAAGACATCATGTTAGTCACCTGAGGTTGCTGACTGTTGAAACCCAATCGAGAAGATGCGCACGCGTTCGTTCGGGCCGACGGGAGCGCGCTCGTGCACGGTCGATCGTGCGTGGAAGATGACGAGGTCCCCCGGTCGTAGCGGCACGTGGATGGGGTCTTCGCCCATCGGATAAAGCCATAGTCCCGACATCGGATGCCCTGCATGCTCGTGGCGCAGCATGCAGAGCGCATTGACGCCAAATTCAGGCTCGTCGATATGAGGCTCTGCGGTGTCGCCGGGGTTGTCGTAGTAGTTGTAGTTTGCACGCGTCGCGCCAAGCGGCGCACCGACGACGCGCTCGACGAAGCGGCGAATGTCTGCACATCGCGCCAGCTCCTCTCCTCGACGACCCGCGTACGTCCACCGGTGAAACCCGCCCGGAACGGAATAGGAGTCTTGCGCGCGGCTATCGGATTCTCGTCGCAGCGCCTCGAGCACGCCGGTCGTCATCCACGGCGGACGGCCTACCCATACCAAGCCGTGACCCGCCTTGCCGTAAATCGAGTGAATGATCCGGATCGCGAGCTGGGCAGATGAAGGGATCTCTGCCCACTTCGAATGCTGAGAGACTTGCTTGACGGCTCGGCACGCGGCGCGAAGGAGCGGATCGTGGCCGGCGCTGCCGACTGCTCGCACGATCCGCTCGATGGTGTCGCTTGCCTGAGTACCCGTATCGTGGTGGTCCAGAGATGGGCCCATGGCGATGGCGGGCACGAGACGATCAGGCGTGTTTCGACATCGGCTTTGCGCTGAAGCCGGCGGCGACGACCGCGAGCTCGTCTTTGCTCAGCTCGATGGCCTGTTGATTCGCGATGTCGACGAGCTCTGCGAGAGCCTCGGCGTCTTCGGGTTCCAGCTCGTTCTTGAGCGCATCCAACTTCTCCTCCACGCTGGGGGTTGCTGCTTTGACGTCGCTGACGGTGTGAGCTCGCTTCATGGTCTTCCTCTTCTCTCGGTGGGCGGCGTAATCGTCCGCCTTGCGTGTCGAGTCGACTGCAGAACGCGTGCCTCGTGTGCGCTACGGCGCTTCGTGCACTTGAGCGATCGACGTGACCTCCGCGATGCGCGCCTGTTCGATCGAGTGGACAGATCGCAGGGCGGAGACGCGCTCTTGCCCATGGAGCACCGTCATACTGCCTCGCGCCGTTGGGTCGAAGGGCTCCGCGTCGCCTCCGAGACAGTCCGCCAAGAAGGACTCGACGACTGCATTCCAGGAGAGTCGGTTTTGCGGCCGTAGGAAGGTGTGTCCTTCGTCTGGATAAAGCACATACGTGACGGGGAGGCTCGCAGCGCTCATCGCTTTGACGAGGTCATCGCTGTGTGATCGCTTGATGCGTTGATCGATGGCGCCGTGACCCACGAGCAACGGCGCGCGGATATCACGAACGTGCTTCAAAGGTGAACGCTCCTCGAGGAGCTTCAGGCCCTCCGCGCTCCGATGGTCGCCGATGCGACGCGTGTTCTGCTCGATCTCGGGCTCGTAATACGCAGGTATCGACTCGAGCAACGTCACGAGGTTGGACGGGCCAACGACATCGACCCCGCACGCAAAGAGCTTGGGGGTAAAGGCCAAACCCGCCAGCGCCGCATAACCGCCATAGCTCGACCCGACGATCGCGACGCGCGCGGGATCCGCGAGACCTCGATCGACGGCCCACTTCATGGCGTCGACCAGATCGCGCTGCATGTTGCGACCCCATTCGCGGTTACCGGCATTGATGAACGCTTTCCCAAAGCCGGTCGAGCCGCGGAAATTGACCCGAAGGACCACATAACCGCGATCGGCCAGCCATTGATCGGTACGGTCGAATTGCCACGTATCTCTCTCCCACGGACCGCCATGAACCAAGACGACCATCGGCGGCGGCGATCCCGGCCGGTGGTCTCGTCGCGTTCGAGGAAGAGTGACGTAGCTCACGAGCGACAGGCCATCGCGCGCGGTGAGGAGCACAGGGTGGGTCGTTGCCAGGGGATGTTGGTCGAGCAGGCTCGAGCTCGAAAAGAGCATGCGCCGCTTGCCGGTGACGCGATCGAAGAGCCAATAGTGAGCTGGCCGGTGGCTGACGTGCGAGGCGAGCAGCCAAGATCGATCGTCGGCGCTTCGATTCAGGAGCTCGAGGTCCGCGTCGCGGTTGTCCTCTTCCTCGGCGACCTCGTGGAGGCTTCGTTCGAAGGCGCGGTCGAGAAAATGCCAGCGTCGTCGATCGTACTGGGCGACGCCTGCCTCGAGATGTCCGTCCCGCGGATTCACGACCACGTCGACGATGTCCGCGTGCGTGTCCAAGGCCAAAATACGACGCTCGTGGGTCGTCAAATCATAAGCGGTTAGCGCCGCCTTATCGCGCCCGACGCTATCGGCCAATACGAGCGTGGTGTCGCCCTGCAGACGAAGCACCTGCGTCGTGAGCGTGTCTTCGAAGGGGATATCGAGCGCCGCCGAGAAGTCGTGCTCCGCGTCCTTCTTGAAATGAACCCGGATCGATCCGTCATCGCGGATCTCCTGGCCAATTCGAAGCTCGAGATGGTCATCGGCGAGGACCTTCACGAAGCTGGTATTGCGCCATACGAGCGCGCGCTCCCCTGTCGTGAGGTCGAGCCTGTAGACGTCGTGAAAGCGAGCGTCGCGGTCGTTGACGCCGATCAGGGCCTCGGTGGGGCGAGACGCACGGAGCGCCTCGATTCGCACCTGCGCATCGCCCGCCGGGCTGACGTCACGGTCCACGCCCGAGTCGACATCGACCACGTGAAGTCGAAAGTTCTCCTCTCCGGACGGATCACGAAGAAAGAGGATGTGCCGGTTCGAGTAGGCCCATTGGTACGAGGTCAATCCCGCGCCATCCGACCATCGCGTCACGGGCCGCGCCGCCGCAGGATCGCTGATGGGCGCGACCCAGAGATTGTCGGTGCTGCCCAACGGTGCGATGAACGCGATCCGCGATCCATCAGGGCTCAAGCGCGGCTCGGCGTGGTCTGGCGACGCAAAGAGATCGCGTCGCGGAATCAGCGCGTCGTCCTCGGGTTCGGAGGGTATGGAGCTGCACGAAAGGCCGACGAGAAGAGGTGCAAACGACAGGGCGCCCCGCGCCACTCGTTTTGCGAGCACCGCCCTCGCTCGTTTGCTCAGCGCGATCTTCACCTCTGTCCGTCTATCGCTCGCTCATCGGAGCGCAGCCCTGCAGGCGCGGGCGTCGCGGAACGCCGCCGCGGAGCTTCGCGTGTAAAATCCCATGGCGCCCTTCGACGTCGCCACGTCGAGCGCGGCGATCGTGATCTTCTCGCTGCCGTGGGCCACCGTGCACGTGAGCGTTGACCCCGTCACGTTGACGGTGACGCTGAAGACGGCGCCGTCTTCACCCGACGTCGCTCCTGCTCGGTCGACGCTCTTCAGCACCTTGGTCTTCACGTACGCCGGCTCGCCTTCGAGCTTCACGAGGCTCGTCTTGAAGGCGCCTTTGACCACCTCGATCCCGCAGCCGTAGGCCGAGAAGCTCGCGTCCGAGGACGTGGCGCCGACGAGCACGAAGTCTTGTTGGAGGTCTTCGGCGAAGCGGCTGACCTTCGTCACCGTCATCTTGGCATTCACCACGAGATCGCCCTCGGCCTCCGTCACAAACAAGCTCGCGTCGCCGCGGTCTCGCACGGTGGTCTGTCGCCACGCGCCGTCCGCATGCCGCCAACGCTCGTCGTCGAACCCCGTCGCAGCGCGAATGAGGCCCTTGGCGGTGGCGAGATCATCTTCGACGTAGCGCTGCCCGAGCGTGCTCGCGAGCGGGTCGCAGTCGTCGCTGTCTTGGACGCCATCTCTGTCGGTGTCCTGAATTTCAGGCTCGTCGAGGGACGAAGACGTCGTTCCGCGCGGCTCCTCGATCGTGGGGTTGGCGCAACCCAGCGCAGCCGCCGAGACGACGGAGACGATGACGAGGATGGCGGGCGTTTGCCGAGAGACGAGGGAGTGCATGGTTGGACGGGCTCTCATGTGGAGGGATTGAGGGAGAAGAGACGAGAAGCGAGCTCACGGCGCGCGGCAGATGCGCGCGTCGCGGAAGAGCGCCGAGGTCTGCGCGGTATAAAGGCCAATCGCGCCGCTCACGGGGCCGATCATGGCGGTCACGGTCGTAGGCGGCGCCGCGTCCTCCTGAAAGGAGCACGTCATGAGACCGGCGGGGCTCACGCGAGCGTTCAAGGAGAAGTCCCGCTTGGTCGGAAGGAAGGGGCGTGCGTCGCGCTTCAGCGGAGTCGTGCGGACCGCGCTCGCCGGACCCGAGAGCTGAACGATGCTTATGATGTTGGGAGGATTGCTCCCTTCGACGTACTCGACGCCGCAACCATAAGCGCGTATCTGCCCGCCGTCGAACGACGCGCCGACGAGGATGAAGTCTTGATGGAGCTTTGGCGTGAAGGCGCCGGTGTCGATCGTCGAGCTATGGATGTCGATCGCCACGCCGCCTTGCGTGAGCGGCTCCATCTTGAAGATCGCGACATCGCCGCCGTTCCGCACCACGTTCTGGTGATACGCACCTCCGGCGTGGGACCAGGCCGCGGCGTCGAACCCGGGCGCAGGCGCGATGAGCCCCTTGGCCGTCGCGAGGTCGTCTTCGACGAGCCGCTCCCCGATCGTGCTCGACGTGGGGTCGCAGTCGATCGCGTCGGGGACGAGATCTCCGTCGGTGTCCTTCTCGCGGTTCGTCTCGTCGCTAGCGTCGCTCGCGCCACGTGAGTCGGGGTCGAACGAACCGCTGCTCGACGACGTCGACGCATCGTCCGGCGGAAACGCAGGAGCGCTTCCCGCATAGGAGCTGCCCTCGAGCGGAGGTGCATTGCACGCCGAGAGAGCGCTCGATGTCGTCGCGAGCGTGCCGAGGACGGCGGCGAGCGACAAGGAGTAGCGTGACCGAGAGAGCGGCGAGGGACGGATCCGGAAGCGCATCGTGATGCGCTCACATGGCAAGTGGTGTTCCCATCGCACGAGTCCGCCGCCGGTCGAGTGAATGCACTCTTTTCACTCGCCGGCGGCGTGAGCAGACGTAGGTGCAACGGCGATGCCGCCATGTGTTTTTGCAGTCGCGCACGACGTTTTGCTGTCGAAGCGGACGGCTTTCAGGGGACCTCGGCTGCAGAAGCTTGCAGGGCAACGCTCGACTCTCCGCGGGAGGCGAACGCTCGAAGCTGCACGTGGACACTCACGTAGACAGTCGCCGCGCGCTATGATTCTTCGAGCGTGTCGTTATCTCGATCCAGCTACATGACGACGGGCATCGGGGCGATCGCGTTCGCCCTCGGACTTGCGTCGTGCAACGACGTGGTCGGCTGGGACAACCTACCGAAGCGAGCTCCTCCTCCCACCTCGTCCAACGTGCGTGTCACGACCGCGACGCTGAGCGCGGAGCACACCTGCGCGATCGTCGAGGGAGACGGGAGCGCGCGCTGCTGGGGGAGAAACGTCAAGGGACAGCTCGGCTCGGGCGACGTCGATCAGCACCTCACGCCGGTGGCTGTCATGAACCTCAAGAACGTCGCGACGATCGAGACGGGGCTGCTCCACACGTGCGCGACCGACCAAGACCACGCGGTGTGGTGTTGGGGCTCGAACAAGTACGCCGCGCTCGGGCGAGGAACGATCGACGACGATGCCCACGGCGTCCCCGAGCGGCTCTCTTCGGTGCGTGACGCCGCCAAGGTTCATTGCGGGATGAACTTCTCGTGTGCCGAGACCCTCTCGAAGACAGCCTCGTGTTGGGGAACGAATGACTTCGGGCAGCTCGGTGATGGAACGCAGAAGACGACCTACCTGCCAAAGCCCATCGTCTCTCTTCATGACGTGGTCTCTCTCAGCACGGGCTCACAACATGCTTGTGCCGTCGCGACCAATGACAAGAACGAAAAGGGAGTGTTCTGTTGGGGGCTCAACGATCACGGTCAGCTTGGCCATGCCAACGTGCAGCTGATGGCCGAGCCCACGATCGTGCCCGACACCGCGACCGCGACGAAGGTGTTCACCGGAGACGCGCACACGTGCGCGATCTTCGACACCGGCGCCGTGAGCTGTTGGGGAGCCAATGACGAAGGGCAATTGGGCTATGAGGCCAGCGCGGACAATCCTCAGCCAAAAGCGGTCGCGGGCTTGACGGGTATCGAGTCTTTGGGGATTGGCACCAAACATACGTGCGCGCAAAAGGGCAGTAGCCTCTATTGCTGGGGATCGAACGCACGCGGCCAGCTCGGCGTGGATCCTGCTCGAGTGACGCGCCAGACCGCGCCTCGCCTCGTCGACGCCGAAGTGCTTGGCGCGGTCCACGAGAGCAGCGCGCGCGGGGATCACACGTGCGCGAGCCGTCCCGATGGGGCGCTGTTCTGTTGGGGCCTCAACGACGAAGGGCAGCTCGGTGACGGCACGAAGAACACGCAGAGCACGCCCATCCCCGTTCGTTTCTGAACACGGTCGTAGCCAGACGCGATGAGCTCGAGAAGCATGCGCCCCCGGACTCGTCTTTCGTCGTTCGGTCCTCTCTTTCTCGCGCTCGCGCTCTTGACGCACGCTGGCCCTTCGAGCGCAGCGGATCCGACGCCGTCATCGGCGGAGCGCGAGCAGGCGCGGCGGCTCGTGCATGGCGCGCGTGAGAAGCGATCGAACGGCGCGCTGCAAGAAGCGCTCGACGACTTCAACCGCGCGCACGCGATCATGGGCGTGCCGACGACGGGGATCGAGGTCGGGCGCACGCAGATCGCGCTCGGCCTCCTCGTCGAAGGAAGGACAACGCTGATGGCGGTGGCCCGATCGACCGCGAAGGCGGGCGAACCCCCTGCGTTCTCACGAGCGAGAACGGAGGCGCGCGAGCTCGCCGACGCGGTGACGCCTCGCCTCGGGGCGCTGTCGATCATCGTGCGTGGCGCGGACGCTTCATCGCCGACGGACATCGAGATCGATGGCGTGCGCGCTGCGCAAGGCGACCTCGACAAGATCACCGTCAATCCTGGGATGCACGACGTCGTCGTCTCCAACGCTGGGGTGACGCGGAAGTCGCGCGTGCGCGTCGCAGAGGGCGGGCTCGAAGAGGTCGTCGTCGCCTTCTCCGCTGCCAAGCCGCAGACGATCACGCTCGTCCCCAAGAGCGCAAATGGAGATGGGGCTCCAAGCACACGAGACGACAAAGCGCCGCCGCCATCCCGCCTCAATGGGTTTACCTACGCCGGCGGCGGCATCTTCTTGGCTGGGGCGGTGACCGGCGCCGTGACGGGCATTCTCTCGCTGCGTCTTCACGACTCCGTCGAGAGCCAATGCAGTAACGCGACGGGCTGCCCACCTTCCACCGACGATGATGTCCGCACCGGGAGGGCGCTTGGGACGGCGTCGACGATCTCGTTCATCGTCGCGGGCGCGGGCGCTATCGTCCTCGTGTACGGCTTGTTCTTCCGATCGGGCGCCAAAGACGCGCGCGCCGAGCGGCTGCCCTGGCACGTCACGTTTTAGACGCGTTCGATCAGAAGCCGAGGTCTGCGTCGAAGTTCTTTTGCTTCTTCTTGGTCGTGCCGATGTTCGGGCGCGGAGGAGAGGCGCGACGCGCTTTCTCCGCTTTCTCTGCTTTGCCGACAGGAGTCGCGTTCGCGCTCACGACGTTCGCGCCGTTGGTGTTGGCGTCTGCGTTCATCACGACGACGGCGCTTGGTGCTGGCGACGGCGGGGCGGCCTGGTTTGTCGCCGTTTGCTGTGCAAACGCCTGACGGACGAAGGCGTGCGGCTTGGCCGAGCCAATCGTCACGCCCACGGCGCCAATGAACAGTAGGCCGAGGCCAATCAGCAGCGTCTCGAACCGGCTCGAGCGACGCTCGGAGCGCGTGCGGAGCGGAGGCGCCTCGGAGGCGGGGAGGACGAACGCCACGTCGGAGGTGAAGGGAGCGCGAGCTTTGGGCGTCGAGGCAGCGCCGACCCATTGCGCGATTTCGGCGCGCGTCGCGATCCGAACACAACGCTCGAGCGCCTCCGCCATCTCTTCTGCGGTGGTGAAGCGGTCTTTGGGATCGCGAGCGAGGGCGCGCGCCACGAGCGCGTCGAGGTCGGGAGAGATGGCGGGGTTGATGCTGCTCGGAGCCGGAACGCTCTCGGTCAGGATGCGCGACATCAGCGCGATGTTGTCGCCTTGAAACAGTCGCCTCCCGGTGAGCGTCTCCCAAAGAACGACCCCTGCGCCATAAACGTCCGCGCGGCGGTCGATGGCTCGTCCTCCAAGCTGCTCCGGCGCCATGTACGGAATCTTTCCGCGAATGGTGCCCGTCTCGCTCGCCGTGCAGCTGTTACGCGCCTTCGCGATGCCGAAGTCGAGCACACGCGCCAGTCCATCGAGGCCGACGATCACGTTCTGCGGGGAGACGTCTCGATGAATGATGCCGAGCGGACGACCCTCGTCGTCCTTCGCTTCGTGCGCGTGGTGCAGGCCGAGGAGCATGTCGTGGACGATCGCGCAGCCGATCGAGATCGGAAGGCTCTCGTCTTGCGCGGCCGCGGCGAGCCCCGCCAGCGACTCGCCTTCGATGTACTCCATCACGAGGAGGAGGCTGCCGTTGGTCGAGATGACGTCGAGCGTCGAGACGATGTTGGGGTGGCGCAAGAGCGCGGTCACGCGTGCTTCGTCGACGAACATCGCCGCGAACTTGGCGTCGGTCGCGTAATGAGCATGCATCGCCTTCAGCGCGACGAGCCGCGAGAAGCCATGCACTCCGCGCAGCCGACCGAGGTACACGGTGGCCATGCCGCCGTTGTTGATCCGGCGGAGGATCTCGTATCGACGGTCGATACTGGCGTCGCGAATCGTCGTCGACGCGAAGTTGCGGCCACTGTCGAGCAAGCAGGCGACCTCCGCGTGGGAGTTGAGCAAGTCGCGAACCAATTGCGCAAATTCAGGTAATCCAAATGGAGTGGAGGAATTTCGAGAGGTTGTGGTGACTCTGGCGATCTGATCCAGCCCACGAGGACGTCCATCCACAGTCTCTCGGAGGTGACACACGTCGCGACGCAGCGGGTCCGCGCGTGGGGCTCTACCTCACCGCGACGTCTTCGGCAGAGGCAGGCCAAGCCTCGGCAGAGGCAGGCGAAAATGCCCGAGCAGCACCATCCGATCGATCGCGTCGGACTCCGTCGCGGCGGGTCCACCGTTCTGGAGGATCAGCGGCCACCCACGGGGACCTACCCGATCGCTCACCATCGCGACGTGGGTAGGGCTCGAGCCGTTCGCGCGGGCGAAGAAGAGGACGTCGGCTGGGCGCGCGCCGGCCATCAGGTCTCCCAACCAGAGCGCGTGCCTCTGAAAGTAGACGAACAGGACCGAGACGCGGCGGTGATCGATGTTGGGGTCACCTGCCTTGCCGGCATAATCCGCCGGAAAGGCCGCCACGTCGTCCTGAACGAGCGACTGAAGATCCACCCCGACCGCGCGAAAGGACCGCACGATCAGATCCGCGCACGCGCCAACGTCCGGAGGGATGTCGCCATTCGGAAAAGGGATGACGACATAGGAGGCGTCGTAACGAACGCCACGCTCCACCTCGAGCCGTGCGCGGGCGACGACCGTTCGCGCGAGCGCGCGCTCGACCGCGTCCTCCTCCGGCGGCGTGGGGCTCGGTCCGAATGCCCAGGCGTGCGCGGCCGGCAGACCATGATGCGAGGCGCTCGGGGATGCTACGCGATGGTCTTCGGGACGGCTCGGTCGCGCCGAAGCGCGTGGAGGTGCGCTCGCCAGAGAGACGGTCACGAGCGTGTCGACGAGCAATGCGCTCGCGATCACGGAGAGCAAGGGCTGGAGCGCGACCGCCGCACGGCCTTTCATCGACGCCTGCGATCGATCAGAACAAGAACGACAGCTGCGCCATGACTTGGGCGTTCAACGTGCGTTGTGGAACGAGGACGGCCGGCTGCCCGAAGTAAGCGCCCGCGCCCGGAGCGACGACCGTGCAAAGCGCCTGCGTCTCCGCGGAGTAGACGTCTCCCACGGCGGCGAGCTCGATATGCTTTCCCGTCAAGGCGATGCCGCCCGTTCCACCGATGGCGGCGGAGGTGTCGTCTTGCTCGACGTATCCGGTTCCGCAGAAGCCGTGCTCGGTATGGAGCGTGTGCGCTCCCGCGAGCAATCCGATCCGCGCATTGAGGAGCGACGTCAGTTGGTATCCGGCGGTCGCACGCAAGGCCACGAGGAGGTAGGTCTGATCGACGGGGATCATCCCTGCCGAGACGGTGCTTCCGACATAAGGATGATCTTCTGCGGATGTCTTCGCATACGTGACGAGGATGTCTTCTCGAGAAAACAGGTGACCACCGAGCGGCACGCTCACCCCGACGACGCCGCCAAACGGGGTGGCGACACCATCCGGGGATGCGGCGACGCCAAAGCCGCCACCCAACGCGAAGCGCGTTTTGTCGTACGGGTAGGGCTCATTCGCTTCGGTCCGAGGAACGCACTCGCGCTTCGCATTGCAGGTCTCCGACTCTCCGCAAATCGGATTGCACGCGGAGACGCATTCTCCTTCACGGCAGACGAAGCCTGCGCGGCAGTCGGGGATGCACGCGATCGAGGCGACCGCGATGCCGTCGTGGGTGACGTTCACCGTCGTCGTCGTGATGGATTGCTGTCCCGTCGAAGAAGACGGCGCGTCGGCGGTCGTCGAGCCGACAGGCGCCGCGATCGGCCCTCCGCCCGAGACGCCGCCCACGACGGCGATCGTCGTCGATGCGTCGCCGTTGACGTTGGCGGGGGCTCCGCCGTTCAGCCCGTGCACGGCAGGCGAGCCGCCATTGACGATCTTCGGCGAGGCCTTCGTGGTGGCGCCGCCGCGGACGATGTTCGCGTTCTTCGCGGGAGGTGAGGAGCCAGCCAATTGGGCGGACGCATGAAGCGCGATCAACGTGGGCGCGAGCACGCCGAGCGCGATCACCCGGCCAAACCGACGCCTCACCCCGCGCTGCCGCTCTCGCGCCCGCTCGAACCCCTTCGCATGCTCCACGCCGGTGCTGCTCTCATCTGCGCTCCGCTCGATCATGATTCGCTCCTGTCTGCTGTCCGGCGCGAACGTGAAGCAAGCGAGGTGCCCGAGGCGCGCGTGTGAGCGGTATTCGACTTGCTACGATCGCGAGCAAGATACGGAGGCTTCTATCCATGCAAACGATCAAGCGGCTCGCTGGCTTTCTCCTTCTCATGACGGCCGGGTGCTCCGTGCAGCCGCGGGTCGACACGGCTCCCATCGGCGCCACCGATCCCGTCACGGGCGTGCCCCCGAATGGCACGCCTGTCTATCAAACGCCTGCGTGTGGCTATTACGGCTGCGCGCAGCCCGGAGGCCCGACACCCGTCTACGGCTACGGATGTGACATCGACACCCGGCAGGTCGTCGAGGTGCCGGGCCACTTCTTCGAGATCATCACGTCGCGTGGTCGCCTGTTCGAATTCGAGAACGGCATGCCCATTCAAGCGGGCGTCGGATTTCCCATTCAATACCCATCGACGCCCGGAGAGGTCGACTTGACGACGATTCCTCTCTATGCGCAAGGGCCGTGCGCTGGGATGCCAGCGGGCGCGTGCGTGTTCGATACGCAGGCCTTCGTGCGTCTTCCGGAAGGTCGATTCCTCGAATACGTGACCGTGGGCGGTCGCCAATGGGTCTTCGAGAACAATCAAATGACGGGCGCCGGCGTCGATTTGAATGCCATTCCGCGCTACGCCCCTATCTGCGCGCTGAGCTATTTGACAGGGGGAATGTGCCTCTTCGATACGCGTACCTTTTACAAGGTAGGCGCAGAGGTCGTCGAGTCGATTACTGCTTATGGCCGTAAGTGGGAGCTCAATATCGACGCTATTCCACTGTCGAATACAGGGATGGATCTGATGGCGTATCCGCAATACGCACGTGGACCCTGCCTCGGGAGCGCGCCCGGCTCGTGTGTCTTTGGAACCCGCACGTTCGAGCCGATCAATGGCCAGATCGTCGAGACCGTCACCGTGCGTGGAGTCGTGTATCGCTACTTGCCAAACGGAGCCGAGCTCCCGGGAAGCGGTCAGCCGATCGGCGCCGATGGGCATTGGACGGGCGTATGCCGTTAGCGGCGCGAAAGCGCTGCCTCCGACACTCGAGTCGTCAGGTGTCTCCTCGAGCGGACGACCCGTGTGCGTGCGAGTCGTGGATGTTGGGAAATAGGCGCGGGCACCTCGGTTGCTAGGTCGATGAGCGGACGAACAGGTGAGTAAGCGGGCGAGCGACGACGCTGGCTGGCGAGCTCGGAGAGGAACATATGAAGCCATCATCGTCGCCTCGGCGCTCGGCGCCCTTGGGATCTTTCTCGCCACAGACGCGAACGCCGACGGTCGACAGCACGGTTCGGCGGCGGCCTTCGCGGCCTCCGCCGCCGCGGCCGGCCCAGCACACCCCGACGCGTGCTCACGACGCGCCACCACGCCCGTCGTTCGCGCGCTGGCCTACGCCCCGTGATCCGGCCGCGACGTTGCCGGTGATCTTCGTGGACGGTCCGCGACGAACGAGCCCCGACGAGGACACCGAAGACAACGTCGTCACGTCGCCCGGCGCGTCATCGTCGTCACCGCCCACGAAGCACGTGCTTCCTCGACCCGCGCTGCCGCAGGCCGCGCCTCCGCCAATGAGACGCCATCATGCCAGCGCGGCGCTGGCGAACGCGCCGCGTCTTCAGCGCGCGCCGGCCTCGTGGAGCGGACGCCTCGCGGACCAAGACACGTCCGTGGACGAGCCCGCCGCGTACGGCGCCATGCAAGCCGTCCTCGAGAGGACGCAGCCGCTTCTGCCCGACGTGCGCCCAGCACGTGCCCTAGCAAACGCGGAGCCTCCGGCCCGGGTGTCGCCCGCGCTGCCTCTCGCCGTTGCTCCTCCGAGCGAGCACGTGCCCATTCCATCGCCGCCTCCTTGCTCCGTCGATCGCGTCAGCTTGCCGAGCTTGTTTGCGAGCTCGTTGCCGCCGCCGACCATCATGGTCCCCGCCGCACCGGACGACGCGCTCGAGGACCAGCCGAGGTCCGCGCCGCGACCGCTCCTTCGATGGGCCTTCGCCCTCTTGGTGGTGGTCCTGGCCGCGGGCGCCGCCGTGACGTTCGCGGTGCACAACCATCGGCTGTGCGCGCCAGGCTGAGCGATCGGGCTCGTGCTCAGAGCGTGGCGGCGAGCTCATTCTTCGCGTGAAGGAGATCTCGTCGCGCGCTCTCCACGGCGTCGTCTGGCGCCGCCGTCGCCGCGCTCGGGACCGGGAGGCTCGGGCGCGGCGTCTTGCTCGCGGCGTTCGCTCCTCGCGTGCGCGGCGGCGTGGCGAGTCGTCGTGGAAGCGGCAGAGCCGCGGTCGAGGCCGACGGCGGCGTGGCCGCGACGGATGCGGCCACCGCCGGCGTGGCGCTCGAGGTCGCTGTCGTCGTCGTGATCGCTGTCGCGCGTGGCGGCGTCGGGCGACCTCGGCCATGCGGCGCGAACCTCGACGAAGAAAGAAAGAGAACGGTCGCGATGGCGCACGAGAGCGTGAGGAGGGCGAGCACGTCACGTCGATGGGCGACGAGGAGCCTCGTCGTCACGCGCCTGAGGACGTGAAGGACGAACGCGGGCTTGCGTGTGCGCCGTGAAGGTGTCGTCGGGACCGATCGTCTCGATGGGGGCGCCTTGCGCCGGATGCCGGTCTCCGAGCTGGTGGCGAGCGGGTCATCGGCAGGCGCCGTCAGATGCAGATCGATCGCGAGCCGTGCCGAGAGGCGGCGCTGGAGGAAGCTGTCGAGATCTTCCGGCGTCAACGTCGGGGCGTCGTGCCGTGAGCGCGCACGGAAGCGTGCCGATGCATCAGCCTCCGTGGATGGGACCGGAGAGAGGGCCGCGTGTGCGGTCGCTGTGGGGGATGCCATGATGGTCCTCGCTTGACGAAGCGTTGCGTCCGCTACTGCACTTGGCAGATGCGAACCTTCGAGAAAAGCGCGCTCATCTGGCGCGTGTAGAGGCCGACGCCTCCTGTGATCGTGCCCACGTTCTGCGCGGCCACCGTCGTCGAGCCGCCCGCTTGCTTGACCGTGCACGTGATCGTGGAGGTCTTCGCGTCGACGTGCATCGAGATCGCGAACGACTCGTTGGTTTGGACCGGCGGCCTCGACGCACGCTTGAGCGGTGACGTCGTGATCGCGGTCGGCGCCCCGCTGAGCCGCACGAGGCTTGCCTTGAGCTCGGGCGACTCTCCTTCGACCACCTCGATCCCGCAGCCCACGCCGCTGAAGGCCGCGCCGCTCGCAGACACGGCGACGACGATGAAGTCTTGGCGAAGGCGAGGATAAAACGAGCCCGACCCAGTCGACGCGCTCTGCACGTCGACGACGAAGCTGCCCGTCACGGTGGGGACGTTGAACAAGCTCACGTCCGCAGCGTCACGCACGAGCATCTGACGGTAGCTGCCCCCTTGGTAGGACCAAGGCGACGTCGCGAGCGGCGGGAGCGCCGAGGCGATGACGCCCGTCGCGGAGGCCAGGCTGTCTTCGAGAAGGCGCCTGCCGACCGCGCTCGACTGCGGGTCGCAGTCCTCCCCGTCCTGGATCCCATCGCCGTCGGCGTCGGCGCTCGCGCTGCCCGGATCGTTCGGCGGGAGATCATCGAGGCGATCGTCGACACGTCGATCGATGGCTCCGCTCGCCGCTTCTGCCGGCGGATCGCTCGGGACATCGAGCGTCGTCGACGTCGCTGTCGGAGCTCCGTCGCGCAGCCGCGGGCCATGGGGATCGGACGCCGAGCATCCGAGCAAGGCGGTGAGCATCGCCAAGGCGAGCGGCCGGCCAAAAGACGCGTGCGCGCCGAGATGAGGGGAGGAGCCGAAGCCGGGAGAGCGCGCGCAGGACGGCGTCGCCCCCCGCGCGTGCGGGTGGAGGGAGTGCATGTTGGCTCATCGTGCAATCGACGTTCCGCCGGCGACCGCGCTTTCTTCATGCTCGATGAGCCGAAAAAAAGCCGGGACCGCACACTCGCGTGGACGACCGAGCACTCGAGAGGACAGTCTTGCCCCTTGGTCAGGGCTGCGTCGCGATCTTCGAGGGCGCCGCGCTTTTCGGCGATGCGGCCACGTGGGTGCTCGCCGAGGCCATCGCGAATTTGGCCCGCAGGAGCGACACGGTCATCCCGGCGAAGAAGAGCGCGAGCAGGCCGAGGAGCAAGGTCGCCCACTCGAGCCGCCGCCAAGCCTTTCGCGGCGGCGCATGGAAATGCCGCGCCGGCGCGGGCGCTTGCGAGGCCGAGGACGGCGCCGTCGTGGAGGTCGCTCGAATCCTCGCCGCGAGCTCATCGCAGCCCGGCGCGAACGGAAGAAGCTGCTCGGCGAGCTCGGTGGCGGTGGGTCGCTCGCTGCAGTCTCTCCGCAGGCAGCTCATCACGATCGCGTCGAGCTCCGGAGGCACCTCCGGACGAAGGTCGCGGATGGGCGTCGGATCCTTGGTCAGGACATCCGCGACGACGACGGACAAGATAGGCCCGTCGAACGGACGCCGCCCCGTGAGCATCTGGTAGAGGATCGCGCCGAGCGCCCAAATATCAGCCTCCGGCCCGGCGTTGGCGGTGCTCTTCAACTGTTCGGGCGCCATGTATTTGGGCGTCCCGAACACGAGCTCGGTCTCCGTCTGCGCGGCGTCGATCTGCGTTCGGATCTTCGCGAGCCCGAAATCGAGGACCTTCACGATCGGCGCGGCTCCGCGGCGGGCCTGAAGGAACAGGTTGTCGGGCTTCAGATCGCGATGGACGATGCCCATCGCGTGCGCCTCGGCGATCGCCGATACTGCTTGAAAAATGAACCGAACGGCGTCGTCGATGCGGAGGACGGGGTGATCTTCGAGCACGTTCGCGAGGTCGTCACCCTCGAGGAGCTCCATCACCAGGAAGGGGACATCGTTCGCCATTCCGAGATCGAACACGCGCGCGACATGCTCGCTCGAGATGTTCGCGCCCGCGCGCGCCTCCCTCGCGAAACGCGCCAAGACCGACTCGTGCTTCACCTCGGGCGCGGTCAGGAACTTCATCGCGACGCGATGGCCAAGACCCACGTGGATCGCCTCGTAGACGATGCCCATTCCTCCTCGGCCGATCTCCGAGATGATCCGGTATTTGTCCTCGATCATCGGGTTCATCGCGGTGGTTCCTTGGTGTGTGGAATTCGGCACGTTACGATGTGGTCATGGATCCGGGGACGCTCCTTGCCGGTCGATACAGGATCGACGCGGAGCTTGCCTCGGGCGGTATGGGGGTCGTGTACTCGGCGACGCAGCTCCCGCTCGGAAGACCCGTGGCGGTCAAGGTGCTTCGTCGTGATCTGCTGAAGCACGGAACGTTCCTCGCTCGGCTACGGCGCGAAGCTCAGACGGCCGCGACGCTGAAGCACCCGCACGTCGTCGACGTCACGGACCTCGTGCTCGAGCAGGACCTCGCCTTCCTCGTGATGGAGCTCCTCGCGGGCGAGTCTTTTGGTGCGCACATTGCTCAGGCAGCTCCGGTCACGGAGGAGGTCGTTCTTCAGGTGGGGATGGAAGCCCTCGCGGCGCTTCATGCTGCGCACGGCGTGGGGCTCGTCCATCGCGACGTGAAGCCAGACAACATCTTTCTCGCCAAGGTGCCGGGCGACGGCTTCACGACGAAGCTCCTCGATTTCGGCCTCGTGAAGATCAACGACGCGGGGGACGATCGCCTCACCGCCGACAACGCCGTGCTCGGTACGTGGCAGTACATGTCACCGGAGCAGGCGAGGGGCGACCAAGCCGACGTTCGGAGCGACGTGTATTCGCTCGGCGCGTGCCTCTACTACGCGCTCACGAAGAAGCGACCCTACCAAGCCGCGAAGGTGGACGCGCCGATGTTCGCGCTCTCGGAGGTCGCGCCGCCGAACATCGCGACGCTCCGGCCGGAGGTGAGCTCCGAGCTGGCGTCCGTCGTGCATCGCGCGCTCGACAAGGATCGAGCACGCCGCTGGCAGACCGCGGCGGACATGAGGAACGCGCTCGCCTCCATCCGGACGAGACCGCGATCGGCCCGTACCCTCGAGGAGCCCACGCTCGAGAGCGCGAGCTTTGGAACGCGGCGTGCGGAGGAGACGTTGAGCCGCGAAGAGGTGGCGACCACCCTGGGAAAAGAGGAGAAGGAGAGCTCCGACATCCGTGATGCCCTCCCGACGGTGTTCGATCCGCTTCGAAGCGCGGTCGCGTACGAGCCCACGCTCGACGTGTCTGCCCCGAGGAAACCCGCGTCGCGCGACGTGTCGGTGGAGCTCTCGTCGCATCACCTCGTCACGGAGGAGCCGAAGATCGACGCTCTGTCGGTCGAATCGGTGGAGCTGAGCCCCATCGCGAGCCCCGCCCGGCGCGACCAAGACGAGCTCGCCGGTTGGCAGGCGCCCTCCAAAGCACGCATCGAGCCTCTCTCCAGGCCGCATGAGCGGCGCTCGTCGTTCACGATGAGCCGCTGGCGGTGGATCGCGGTCGTCGGTGTGATCGTGTTCGTGTCCGGCCTCGCGTTTGGTCACCTGTTCTCGAAGTGACGAAACGCGAGGAAGACCCTCGGATCGAGGTCAGTGATCGAGGTTGTGCTTGCGAATGAGGCGATGCACGTAGCTTCGCGCGAGCCCAGACGACTCGGCGACCGCGGTGACGTTCCCGCCCTGGCGCTCGAGGGCGCCGCGGACGTAGTTCTTCTCGAGGTGCTCGATCCACGCGTCGCGGACGTCTTTGAAGGGCACCGTCACGTCGATCGGCGGAAAGCCCCCATCGCCCGAGACGCCGGAGACGGCCTGAGGGGCCGCGCCGCCGCCATGAGCGGGTGACATCGCGAGCGCCTCATCGGTGCCGAGCGTCACGGCACGCTCGACGAAGCTCCGAAGCTCGCGCACGTTGCCGTGCCACGGCCGCGTCATGAGCTCCTCGATCGGCACGTCGAGGGGCGGGGCGCGACGCGCGGCGAGCAGCGCCTCGATGATGAGCGGGATGTCCTCCTGGCGCTCGCGCAGCGGCGGGATGCGCACGGGGAGCACGTTGAGCCGGAAAAATAGGTCTTCGCGGAACGTTCCTTCGTTGACCATCGAGGCCAGATCGCGGTGTGTGGCTGCCAAGAACCGCGCTCGAATCGGCCGGTACTGCGTCTCGCCCAGGCGCCGGAACGTGTGGCTCTCGAGCGCACGAAGGAGCTTCGGCTGCACCTCGAGCGGAAGCTCACCGATCTCGTCGAGGAAGAGGGTGCCTTCCTCGGCGACCTCGACGGCCCCGAGATGCGTGCTGACGGCGCCCGTAAAGGCGCCTTTGGCATGGCCGAACAGCTCCGACTCGAGGAGGTTCGCCGGCATCGCTCCGCAGTCGACGACCACGAGCGGACGCTTCGAGCGCGGCGAATGATCGTGGATGGCACGCGCGACGAGCTCTTTGCCGGTGCCCGTCTCTCCTTGGATGAGGACGGCGGCGTCCGACGCGCTGACGCGCGAGAGGCGGAGGAACAGCTCGCGCATCTTGGGGCTTCGCCCGAGGATCGGTCCGAAGCGATCGAGCGGCCACACGGCGCGCTGCTCGCTCGACACGTCGACCGAGAGCTTCGTCGAGCCGACGGTGATCGTTCCTCCGGCGGGAACGCGCGCGTGCCCGACGCGAATGTTGTCGATGAAGGTGCCGTTTCGGCTACCGAGGTCCCGCACCCACACGCCGTCGTCGGTGAGCTCGATCTGCGCATGAACACGCGAGACCAGGCGGTCATCGAGCCGGAGCGAGGCGCCTTCGCCGCTCCCGACGACGCACGGCTCGGTGAGCTTCACGGTTTGGTCGGAGCCCACGACGCGAACGGCGGCGGCCGCGAAGCTCTCCACCCGCGACGGCCCAGCGTATTCGATCGTCGCTTCGTCTGACACGCACAGGCAGCTTACCAGAGCCCATCGCGTCCTTGCGAGGGCTCTGGTGTCCATTCGAGTGCTCACTTTCTCGGGACCGATCGAGCTCGCGCCTCCTTTCCCGCGTCGATTTTCCGTCTCGCGTGCGAGCCGCGGGGCGCGTGGCCGCGATCGTGCACGAAAAGCCTGCGCACTCATGAAACACGCTATCGCTACGTGCGCTGGGCTCCTCGCGCTCCTGGCGTCGCCGGCGACCGTCTTCGCTCTCGAAGAAGGTCGCGGTGACGGCCGGGCGCTCACCCTCTCCGAGGTCGTCAGCATCGCGCGGACGCGCGGCACCGACGCACGCGAAGCGCGCGCTGTCGCCGAAGGGCGCGCCGCGGCCGCGGACGCCGCGATCGCGGGCTACCTGCCCAACGTGCGCGCGAACGTCTCGGGCGAACGGACCTATCTGCACGCGTACCAGCCCGACCCGACGACGGGCGGCGCGACGCTGCGTGGTACGCCGAATGCGTATCTCGACAGCAACGTGAGTATGGCGGTGGGCTGGACGGCGTGGGACTTCGGGCGAACCACGAGCGCGGTCGGCGCAGCACGAGCAGAGGCGCGCTCGGCGACGTCGCTCGCGTCGTCGGCGTCGAACGACGTCGCGAGGCAAGCCGCGACGCTCTTTCTCACCGCGGTCTTCGACGAGGAGCTCGTCGCGGTCGCGCAGGCGACGGTCCAACTTCGCGAGCGTCATGCGACGCTCAGCCGAGGGCTCGTGAGCGCGGGGCTTCGCCCGCCGATCGAAGAGGCGCGCGCACGCGTCGAGCTCCTCCTCGCGAAGCTCGAGGTCACGAAGGCCGAACAAAGGCTCGCGCAAGACAAAGTGGATCTCGCGACGGCGCTGTTCATGGACTCGCGCGACCCGATGAAGCTCGTACGGCCCACGGTCTTGCCGGCCCTGACGGCGGACGCGCGATACGCCGCCGAGCTCGCGCTCAAGAACCGCCCGGAGGTGACCGCCGCCGCCGCGAGCGTCGAGGCAGAGGAAGAGAACGTCGACGCCGCCAAGGCGGAGCGCATGCCGTCGATCGGCCTCGCGATCACGGCGGCGCATCGAACGACGAAGAGCGACGACGACCCGCGCATCGTCCCGACGAAGAGCCTTACGGCGATGCTGACCGTGAGCGTCCCGATCTTCGATTGGGGCGTGTGGGGAAGGATCCCCGTCGCGCGCGCCGGGCTCGCCGCTGCGGAGTCACGACGTGCAGGTGTTCACGCGCGCGTGCAAGGCGAGGCCGCGCGAGCTGCTCATGCGCTGCGCTCCGCGACGACGCTCGTCGACCAGGCGAAGGCCGCGCGAGAGCTCGCCGCCGCCGCGCTCGTCGTGATCGAAGCGCGCTATCAGGCGGGTCGCGACGGTCCGTTCGATCTCATCGAAGCCGCCAAGGCCGACGCCGACGCGAGGCGCGAGACCGTGCGTGCCGAGCTCGCGCTGGCGATCGCGACGATCGACGCGCTCGCCGCGACCGGGCGCATGAGCGAGCTCGCGCGATGAAGAGAAACAGCAGCAGCATCTTTCGAAGGGAGGCGCTCGACCACTACATCGGCGCGCGGCTCGAGGGAGATGTGCTTCGTTTCGACCTTCGTTGGCTCACGTGGACCTACCGCATCGTCGCCAGCGCGATGGTCGGCGCGTTGCTCTACATCGTCCTCTTCGACGTCAACGAGTACGCGTCCGGCGTCGCGTTCGTGCGCGTCGAAGGTCGTCGCGGCTTGACCACCGAGCACGGCGGCGTCGTCGAGAACGTCTTCGTGCAGCCCGGCGAGCACGTGACGAAAGGGCAAGTGCTCGTCACGATGTCTGCGAAGGCGGAGGAGTCGGAGCTCAATCGCGCGACGACGGAGTTCAATCTCCACCTCGCGCAGCTCCTTCGCGATCCGAGTGACGTGAGCGCGAAGCAGTCGCTCGCGTCGCTGCGGCCGCGTCGGGATCAGGCGAAGCAGCTCCTTCGATCGAGGTCCATTCGCGCGCCTCACGACGGGATCGTGACGGACGTGCGCGCTCGCCAAGGGCAGAGCATCGACCCGAAGTCCGTCGTCGTCGGGCTTGCCCCCGCGGACTCGGACATCTCGCTGGTGTGCGTCATCCCTGGCGACTACCGCCCGATGCTGAAGCGCGGGCAGGACGTGCGCTTCTCGCTCGATGGTTACAAGTTCGAGTACCGCTCCGTCGTCGTCGACACGGTGGGCGAGGAGGTCATCGGTCCGATCGAGATGAAGCGCTATCTCGGCCCCGAGATCGCCGACGCGTTTCCGATCAATGGGCCGAGCGTCCTCGTCAAGGGTCGCATGCCGTCGCGGACGTTCCAAGCGGACGGACAGACGTACCGCTACGCCGAGGGCCTCACGGCTCGCGTCGACATCGCGGTGCGACGCGAGCCGATCATCATCGTTCTTCTCCCTGCGCTGAAGGCTCTCCGCCAGCGCCGCCTCTGACGCGCTCACCTCTCTCGGAGACGACAGCGAACCAACGACATGGAAAAGCGACCTACCGAAAAGCTCGTTCAACGGTATCCGGCGCTCAAGCGGCTCGGCGACTTGATGCCGAAGAAAGCGGTGTCGTTCATCGCGCAGCACACGTCGACCGACTGCGGGCCGACATGCCTCGCGATGATCCTCGCCTTTCACGGCCGCGAGGTGCGCATCGACGAGCTTCGCGTCGCGATGGGATGTGGTCGCGACGGGACGAATGCCTTCTCTCTCGTCGAGGCGGCACGGCTCTACGGGCTCCAAGCGCGCGGCGTGAAGATCGAGCTCAAGGATCTCGCGCGGCTACCTCGGCCGGCGGTGCTGCACTGGGGCTTCGATCACTTCGTCGTCTTCGACTCGTTCGGCAAGGAGTCGATCAAGATCATCGACCCCGCCCACGGCGAGCGCACGCTCTCGCTCGACGAAGTGAGCCTGTATTTCACCGGGATCGCGATCATCTTCGACAAGAAGGAGACGTTCGAGCCAGGGAAAAAGGCGCGCCCGCTCTATCGCTATCTCGGGCGCGTCATCCGCGAGTCGGGGGATCTCGGACGGGTGCTCGTGATGTCGCTCGTCCTCCAGCTCTGCGGGATCGTCCTCCCGCTCATCAATGGACGCCTCGTCGATCGCGTGCTCCCGCACGCCGACGAGCATCTCCTCCTCGTCATCATCGTGGGCCTCGTGGGCGTTCTCCTCTTCGAGTTCTTCGCGATGTTCGCGCGCGCGAACCTCCTCGTGAATCTGCGTACACGGCTCGACGCGCAGATGACCGCAGGCTTTCTCGACCACATGCTCGCCCTGCCGTACGCGTTCTTTCAACGCCGTCCGGCGGGCGATCTCCTGATGCGCCTGAACAGCAACGAGCAGATCCGCGAGATGCTCACGACGAGCGTGCTGAGCACCGCGGTGGATGGGATCCTCGTCGTCGTCTACCTCGCGTTCTTGATCGGGATGAGCCCGACGATCGCGGGTGTCACGTTCTTGCTCGTCGCGATCGAAGGCATCGTCATCCTCCTCTTGCGACGCAAGCAGGTGTCGCTGATGACGTCGACGCAGGTGAAGCAAGCCGAGGCCGAGAGCTGTCTCGTCGAGATCTTGTCGGGGATCGAGACGCTGAAGGCGACCGGAACGGAGGCGCGCGCCGCGCAGCGCTGGTCGAACCTGTTCGTCGACGTGATGAACCTCACGATGCGGCGAGGTCGGCTCTCGGCCTGGCAAGACGCGATGCTCCACGTCGTCAAGACGCTGAGCCCGTTCATCCTACTGATCGTCGGCGCGATGGAGGTGATGCAAGGCCGAATGACGCTCGGCGTGATGATGAGCGTGATGGCCTTTGCCAACGGCTTCATCACGCCCGTGTCGAGCCTCGTCTCGACCGTGCAGCAGTTCCAGCTCGTGGGCGTGTATCTCGAGCGCATCGAGGATGTCTTCGCGACGCCAAAGGAGCAAGCCGAGTCGACCGATCTCCGGATGGCGCCGCCGCTTCGAGGTCGCATCACGCTGACCAACGTGAGCTTCAAATACGCCGCGAAGAGCCCGCTCGTCGTGAAGGACGTCTCGGTCGACATCGAGCCCGGCAAGATCGTCGCGATCGTCGGGCGGTCCGGATCCGGCAAGTCGACGCTCGCCAGTCTCCTCTGCGGCCTCTACGTGCCGACGAGCGGATCGATCGCGTACGACGGGATGCCGCTCACGTCACTCGACTTGCCAAGCCTCCGCCGGCAGATCGGGATCGTCATCCAGAACCCCTATATTTTCGGCACTTCCGTGCGTCTCAATATCACGATGGGCGACGCGACGGTCCCGCTCGATCGGATCGAAGCGGCCGCGGAGGAGGCGCGCATCAAGGCGGACATCGACGCGATGCCGATGGGCTTCGACACACCGCTCACCGCGAGCGGCGCGTCGCTCTCGGGCGGGCAGCGCCAGCGCATCGCCCTCGCGCGCGCGTTCCTTGCACGGCCACCCATCATGTTCCTCGACGAAGCAACGAGCGCGCTCGACAACGTCACCGAGCGCGATGTGCACGCGAACCTCGAGAAGCTCGGGTGCACCCGCGTCATCATCGCGCATCGCCTCAGCACGATCCGCCGTGCCGACACGATCCTCGTCATGCACGAAGGTCTCCTCGTCGAGAAGGGATCCCACGAGGAGCTGCTCGCGAAGGGAGGACACTACGCCGAGCTCGTCGCCGCGCAGGGCGCGAAGCGCGAGGCTCGCCGCGACGACGACTGTGACGTCAACGAAGAGGCGGTCGATCGCGGCTGGGACGAGGTCCCGGCTTGAAACACCGTGCGATCGCGATCGTCGTACTGTCGGGCGCCTCTGCGTATGCGGTGGCGAAGCTCGGCGCGCCGGCGCTTTCACGCTCGGCCGAGCGCGGCTGGTTGAAGCCGGCCGTCGCTGGCTCTTCGCCCGCATCCTCGTCGTCATCACCTCCCATCGCCGCCTCGCCAATGCCCTCCGCGTCCGCGCCAGGCGAGCGGGAGGAGCCGTGGACGGGCGTGATCGTCGCGCAGGCGGTCGACCTCGTCGCGCGGATCGACAACGCCAAGGTGAGCGGCATCAACGTGCGGGTGGGGGAGGCCGTTCGCGAAGGCGACATCCTCGGTGAGCTCGACACGAAGACGTACCAGCACGAGATCGCGGCCGCCGAGGCCGCGTTGAGCGAGTCGCAGGCGCAGGCGTGGAGCGCCAGCGTGTCGGTCGCGCAAGCGAGGGATCGCGAGCGCCGCCGAGCGAAGCTCTTCAAGGTCGGAAGCTCGAATGTGCCGCTCGTCTCGCAAGAGGAGATCGCAGACTCGCGCTTCGATACGCAGTCGGCGAGCTCACGCGCCTCGGCGGCGAGCGCATCCATCAACGAGCGTCGCGCGCGACTCCAATACCTCAATCAGGTCGTCGCCGACGCGACCCTCCGCGCGCCCTTCGATGGAGTGATCTCGACGAGGTACGTGAGCGTGGGCAGCTCGATCCGCCAGGGCGCGCCGATCCTTCGCGTCGTCGGTCGTGGTCCGCTCCGCGTGCGCTTTGCCGTGCCCGAGACGGACGCGTCGTCGGTCGCTCTTCAGACGCGAGTGAGCATCGAATGCGACGGTCGTGCACTCCATGGGACAGTCGACCGAATCACTCCCGAGGTCGAGTCCGCGTCCTCGTCGATCATCATGGAGGCCGTGATCGAGGACGCGCCTGCAAACGCGCAGCGACGCGCGCAGAACACGGAGGAACAGCCCTCCCTGTCGGCGCTCGCGGGACGTGTGGTGGGCGTCCGCCGGGTTCCGCCGCGCGGCGGCTGAGATGGACGACTCCTTGCTTCGAAGGAGGGAGCGAGCGCGCGGCTCCACGAACGCGCGAACGCCAATGAAGACGACACAACGACACGCAGAGAAGAAAGAGAGAGACGGAACATGATGAACGAACGCAACGACCAGGACGGATTCGTTTCGGCGACGGAAGAAGAGCTCGACAACGCCGCGGGAGGTCGCCGCTGGGGGCACGTCAATTTCTTCCGCGGAGGTGCTCGGTTCTATGGGGGCTACGGATATCCGGGCTACGCGCCTGCGTACGCCGCGCCGGCGGTGCCCGCGATCATGCCGCCGTACGGTGGCGGATGCGGAATGCCGTACGCGCCGTACTCGCCGTACGGCATGCGGCTCGGCACGGCGATTTGAGGACGCACGAACGTTGGAGAGCGAGGGCACGGACCGACGCAACCAAAGAGAGGGTGTGATGAAAGAACGAGCCGACTCGACCGATGAATCCCGAACGAGCTTCGAGGAGATGACCGCTGAAGCGCTCGCCGCGGCGACCGGCGGGTGCCGGCGATCGCGTGATCGGCATGAGTGCGTGCGCCGGTCCGAGCGCGAGACGATGACGACGAGGAGCGAGTCGTGCGGCAGCTCCATCGTCGTCATCGTTCGTTCGCGCTGCAGTCCGCTCACGTGAGCGGCACGTGCGCGCGAGCGCGAGAGCGAGAGCGAGAGCGCGCGCCGGTGAGGGAACGAGAACACGTGCATGCATTCGCGCCTGCACGTTAGCGACGGACAAAGAAGGACAACATCAACATGAGCCACGAACAATTCGACGAGCTGACGGAAGAAGATTTGGCGAACGCGACCGGCGGCTGCTGTCGACCTCCTTGTGCACCGCCTCCGATGCCCTGCGGAGGTGTGCCTGGTGTGCCGCCGTACGGGATGGGCGGAGGGTACGTGCTTGGGACCATCCCGCAGGGCGGCATCGGCTTCGTGCCCGGACACGGACACGGACACGGTCACGGCCATGCTCACGGCGGGCACGGCCACCGCGGCGGCCGTCACCGCTGAGACCATCGCAACCCCGTTCACCCGCAGATCCAGATAGGTTCGTCATGCTTCGCCCCACCGACGCCACCCGCACTCCTCACGCTCGTCCTTCGCATCTCCACGCCCGCGCCTTGGCATCGCCCTTCGTCATGGCGGTCGCGATCCTCATGGCTGGCTGCGGAGAGACGTCGGCCGTTCCACCTCTGGACGGAGGCATCGCGCTGAACCCGCCTCCACCTCCGGGCTCCGTGCAGACGCCGGTGGGCTCGCCCGCACCTCTGCCGTGCGTGGCCGGGAGCGCCACGTGCACACCGACGATCCCGCCACCACCGGCACCACCGGCGATCCCGGTGGCGCCTGCGTGCGCGCTCGAGACCGACACGGTGCTGCTCTTCGAGAACCGCATCATCGAGTCGATCACGAGCCGTGGTCGCTTGTTCAACTTCGAGGCCGATGGATCTCCGTGGCCGACGAACGGAATGGATCTTGGTCAGGTCGCCTACTACGCCGCAGGGCCATGCGCGGGGCGCGCGCCGGGGACGTGCCGCTTCGACACGAGGTCGTTTGCGCTGTTTCCCGGCAATCATCTCGTCGAGCTCGTGACAGCCTATGGACGCACGTGGGCCTGGGAGAATGGCGTCGTCACCGATCCAGGGACGGATCTCGCCACGGTGCCACGCTACGCCGAGATCTGCGCGCTCCGCGGCGGGCCGACCGTTCCGTGCACGTTCGAGACGCGAACGTTCGTCCACGTGGACGGTGAGCTCTTCGAGAGCATCACCGCGTACGGAAAGTACTTCGCGTTCGATCAACACGGCGGTCGCTCGAAGGACAACGGCCTCGATCTCGCGATCGTTCCGCGATACGGCGCCGGGCCCTGCAAAGGGCAGGGGCCTCATTGCATCTTCTCGACACGCACCTATGGGCTGCTGAATGGAAGCACCGTCGAGATCGTCACCGCGAACGGGCTGGTGTGGCGTTACCTCGCGAACGAGCAGGCAGGCTTTCCGGAGGTTCCACCGAGTGGAGTCCCGATCACGAGCGTGCCTGCGTGGGCCTCGCTATGTCATCCGTGAAAGACGCCGCCGCCGTCGATCCGTACGCGACGCCCGACGACGCCACCGCGCCCGACCGCGCGCGTCGCGCAAAGGCGACGCCAGCACGTGCGCTCCCGAACCAAGGCGCCCTCGCGCGTCCTCGCGCGAGCCTCGTCGATCGCGATCCGCCCGAGGGGCAGGCGCGTCGTTCGCCCCCCGCCGCACCTCCACCGAAGCCACCGATCCCGACGCCGCACGAAGGAGCGAAGCGTGCGCCTTGGCCGCCGCCGGTTCACCATGCGGCTCCAGCGGCGCCGATCCCGATCGCGATTCCGCCGATCGTTGGCGGTGCGGCCGGTCGTCCGATGCCGTCGCCGCGATCGCCCGCCGTCGATCGATCGCGCAGCGAGTCGACCTTCAAGAAGCGGACGATGTCCGCCGCGCCGCGCAGCACGATGAAGTGGACGCTCGCCTCCTGCGCCGTGATCGCGGGCGTCGTCGGCTGGCGGATCGAGCAGTCTTACGACCAAACGTCCGGGGCTGCCGCGACGCCTCCTCCCGTGACCGCGACGGCGCCCGACGCGGGAGAGACGACGGCGCCGGCCATCGCGAGCGCGAGGATGGACGCCGCGACTCCTCCGCCGCCGGCGACGCCCTCTTCGAGCGCCGCGCCGTCTACCGAGATGGCCACCTCCGACGCTGGCGCGAGCGCGGTCCCGGACAACGTGCCGATGGTCGAGATCTCGAGCCCCCTCCTCGGGACCTACCGCGTGCCCGTGCAAACGGCGCTGGCTCTCTCGCACGAAGCCCCGCGCGAGCCGGCTCAAGGGATCGCGGGGATCGCGGGCGTGCCCAAGCCCTCGCTCGCGGGCCAGGCACTCGTTCCGAGCGAGAGAGTGCCGACGCTCCACGTCATCACTCCGCCCTGGCGGGTCACGCCGTCGCCGATCACGACGCCACGTACCCTGCCTCCGATCGCGCGCCCGCGAGCTGCGGCGCCGCTCGACGCTCAAGCGGTGATGACCCTCGCGAACGCGAGCGCGAACCGCGCCAAGACGGACGCGACGCTCGAGCCGCGATCGTCACCGCATCGCGTGGTCTCGGCGCCGGCCCCCTTTCACGCGCCCCCGACGCAGGCGCGCCCTGAGCCGTCGTCCGCCGCGCTCGCCCGCGCGAACGATCGCGTCGAAGCGCTGCTGAGGAAACACGCAGAAGAGGAGACCCGATGAGCACGCCCCAGACCGAGACGATGACGATGACGATGCCCTTGCTCGAGAGTTCGGGTCGCCCCATGGGTGGCTACGACTCCGAAGTGACCAAGATCTATCAAGTGGACGAGCTCTTCCGTCTCCTCGAGATCGAGCGCGCCCGCCGGGAGCGCGACGCCGCGCGCGATGAGGCTTCGACGAGCGACTGACGCCGGCGTGCTTCGCGGGGGAGAGCCCAAGAGAAGAGAAAGAGAAGAAGAGGCGAGCGCCTCGAACGCCTGAAACAAGACGTTCGAACGGCGCTTGTCTTGCTTGCGCGGCTCGCGGCCATAAGCTAACGTCCGCGCCCCCTGTCGGGATCCAGCCGAAGTGTGTCCGCAAGGCATGCCCATCTGGAGAGCGGCTTGGGTCGTGCTGGCGTAGCTCAATCGGTAGAGCACCTGTTTTGTAAACAGGTGGTTAGGGGTTCAAGTCCCCTCGCTAGCTCGAAGGAAAGCGTGAGAGGTGAGGTTTAGATTTTTCTGAAATATCCCGGAGGGTTGCCCGAGTGGCCAATGGGAGCGGACTGTAAATCCGCCGGCTATGCCTACGTTGGTTCGAATCCAACACCCTCCACTCCCCATCTCGTTGGGGACTCCTCTTCTCTCTCCTCTTCTTCTTCTCCCTCTTCTCATCTCCACCCACTCAGGTAAGAGGTTCTTCACGATGGGGCAGCGCCCCACCCACAAAACGCGGGAGTAGCTCAGTTGGTAGAGCGTCAGCCTTCCAAGCTGAACGTCGCCGGTTCGAACCCGGTCTCCCGCTCCACCCCTCACTTCTCTTCAACTTTCTTCGCTCGAAAAAAAAACAGGCCCACCTAGCTCAGTGGCAGAGCACTTCCTTGGTAAGGAAGAGGTCTCGGGTTCAATCCCCGAGGTGGGCTCAGTAGATTTCTGCTCTGAGAACGACCGGTTGCCCAACTAGACAACGGGCGCAGGAGACTCGAAATGGCCAAGGAAAAATTCAACCGCACGAAGCCCCACGTCAACGTCGGCACGATCGGTCACATCGACCACGGCAAGACCACGCTTACGGCGGCGCTCGTGAAGGTTCAGTCGAAGAAGAACCTCGCGAAGGTGATCAGCTACGCGGACATCGCGAAGGGCGGCACCGTCCGTGACGCGACGAAGACCGTGACGATCGCGGTCTCGCACGTCGAGTACGAGAGCGAGAAGCGCCACTACGCGCACGTCGATTGCCCCGGCCACGCCGACTACATCAAGAACATGATCACGGGCGCCGCGCAGATGGACGGGGCGATCCTCGTCGTCAGCGCGCTCGACTCCGTCATGCCGCAGACGCGTGAGCACGTCCTGCTCGCCCGCCAGGTCGGCTTGAACCACATCGTCGTCGCGCTCAACAAGTGCGACGCGGTCGAGGATCCGGAGATGCTCGAGCTCGTCGAGATGGAAGTCCGCGAGCTCCTCTCGAAGAACAAGTTCAACGGCGACACGGCGAAGGTCGTTCAGGTCGCTGCGTTCCCGGCGCTCAACGGCGAAGAGAAGTGGGAGAAGTCGATCGGCGACCTCATCGCGGCTCTCGACAGCGAGATCCCGGATCCGGTCCGCGACATCGACAAGCCGTTCTTGATGGCGATCGAAGACGTGTTCTCGATCAAGGGCCGTGGAACGGTCGTCACGGGCCGCGTCGAGCGTGGCATCGTCAAGACGGGCGAAGAGGTCGAGATCATCGGCTTCCGCGACTCGCGCAAGACGACGGTGACGGGCGTCGAGATGTTCCGCAAGCTGCTCGACGAGGGCCGCGCGGGTGACAACATCGGCGTTCTCCTCCGCGGCATCGAGAAGAACGACGTGGAGCGCGGGCAGATCCTCTGCAAGCCGGGCTCGGTCACGCCGCACAAGAAGTTCATGGGCGAGGTCTACGTCCTGAAGAAGGAAGAGGGCGGCCGCCACACGCCGTTCTTCACGAACTACCGCCCGCAGTTCTACATGCGCACCACGGACGTGACGGGCACCTGCCAGCTCCCCGAGGGCACCAAGATGGTCATGCCGGGCGACAACGTCACGATGACGATCGAGCTCATCACGCCCGTCGGTCTCGAGGAGCAGATGCGCTTCGCGATCCGCGAGGGTGGCCGCACCGTCGGTGCAGGCATCGTCACCAAGGTGATCGAGTAACGCGCCTTCGCTTCGGCGATCGCAGCGTTGGTCGAAGAGGTAAGCCATGTCCGAGCGGGTCGAAATCAGTTTGGCCTGCTCGGAATGCGAGTCGCGTAACTACCGCACCACGCGGAAGAAGACGCAAGCTGGGCAGATCACGCTGAAGAAGCACTGCCCGAAGTGCAACCGACACACGGTGCACAAGGAGACGAAGTAGCGCGGCGGCGTCTTGGGCTGCGCCACGAGGAAACGAGCTCAAGCATCTCAATCGAACGGGTGCTTGAGGAATAGGGGTTTAGCTCAGTTGGTAGAGCAGCGGATTCCAAATCCGCAGGTCGTGGGTTCGAGCCCCCCAGCCCCTGCAAAGCGAACGATCAGCGAGTAAGTAGGCGTAGAGCACGATGGCGACCGAAGAAGATCTCAAGAAAGCCGAGGACGAATCCGCCGAGGAGGAGTCCGAGGAGTCTTCTGACGAACAGGATCAGAAGGAGCGCCAGGAAGAAGACGCGGCCGATGAGGCCCGCGCCAAGACCGACTCTTCGCCCGACAAAGAAGGCTCCGAAGAGAGCGAGCAGCAGAGCGCAGACGCCAATGTGCCGGTTCAGCTCGGCTACCAGCGCTACGTCTACGCCGCTTACATGGCCGCGGCGATGCTCGTCGGCTTCCTCGTCGCCAAGATCGGCCATGCCGGTTGGTATCGCCTCGGGCAGTGGAAGCCCGAGTTCGGTGAGCCCAAAGATGAGATCGTCTATCTCGTCGCCGGCCTCATCGGCGTCCTCGTCGCCGTCTATTATTGGCGCAAGGCCGAAGCGCGAAAGTACGTCATGGAGGTCGCCGAAGAGCTCTCCAAGGTCACGTGGCCTAGCCGCAAAGAGGTCACGAACTCGACCACGGTCGTCGTCTTCACGACGGTATTCGCGACGGTCTTCTTTGCCTTGATGGATCGCTTCTGGGGATTCATCACTGACAAGATTTATACGTTTTGATTCGAGCTCATCGTTACGAGCGCTTAGTTGGTTTTTAAATGAACACGGTGTCAGCGGGGTCCGTTATGGCCAAGAAGTGGTACGTCATCCAGACCTACTCGGGCTACGAGAACAAGGTCAAAGAGGCCTTGCTCCAGCGCATCAAGGAGCACAACAAAGAGGCATTCTTTGGCGAGGTCCTGATCCCGACGGAGACCGTCCAGGAGACCCGTGGCAACGGCAAGCAGCGCATTCGTCAGAAGACGAGCCTGCCCGGCTACATCTTCGTCGAAATGGACATGAGCGAAGAGGCGTGGCACCTCGTGAAGGACACGCCGAAGGTCACCGGCTTCATCGGTAACCAGCGTCCTCAGGAAGTCCGCCCGCAAGAGATCGAAGACCAGCGCCGCCGCACGGTCGAAGGCGCCGTGAAGCCGAAGCCGCGCGTCAACTTCGATGTGGGCGACGAGATCCGCGTGATCGACGGCGCGTTCGCGAACTTCTCCGGCACCGTCGAAGAAGTGAAGCCCGACAAGCAGAAGCTCAAGGTCAAGGTCTCGATCTTCGGCCGCGCGACACCCGTCGAGCTCGACTTCTCGCAGGTCGAGAAGCGCGCGTAAGAAGCGAAGCCCCGACGTCTGTTCCGTCTGCTCGGCGTTGGCCGTGAGGATGGACAAGAATGGATCGCGCGGAATTCTCGGGTGACGCCGCTTGCCCTCCGATGGAGACATCGCGAGCGGGCGGTCCTCGCTATGCTCGAATGGATGGGGCCGGTGGCACAGTCGAGATGGGGCGGCGCGATGCTCGCGCTTGCGGCCGTGACGTCGTCCCTCGTGCTCGGGTGCAGCAAGTTCGAGCCTAGCGCAAGCGTCGACGCGGGCTTGGATGGCTCGGCGACGAGCACCAGCGATGGCGCGACCAGCTCGCAGAGCGGCGACGCATGCTCGGTCGAGAGCGACACGTGCGGAGCAGGACGCTACTGCCTCGCCGACACGAAGCAGTGCGCCGTCGGATGCAAGAAGGACGACGACTGCAGAGGCAACGTGCTCACGCCGTTCTGCAACGTCACGCGCCACCAATGCGTAATGTGCCTCGACTCGAAGCAGTGCGTCGCGCCGAAGGTGTGTAGCCCGTCCGGGATCTGCGCGGATCGCTGCTCGCTCGATGCAGGCGCTGGCGCCGGCGTCGGCGCCTGCAAGACCGGCGAGGCATGCTGCGGTGAATTCTGCGTCGACACGTCGAGCGATCCCTTCAACTGCAACGGATGCGGAAACGAGTGCGGAGGCGCGAGCCCGCTCTGCTGCGGCTCACAGTGCAAAGACGCCCTCACGAGCAAGACCGACTGCGGCGAATGCGGCAACCAGTGCGACACCACGAATGCGACGCCCAACTGCGCTGGCGGCTCCTGCCAGTGGATGTGCAATGTGGGCTACAGCCATTGTCTCCAGGGCAATACGGGTTGCGAGACCAAGACCGATAGCGTGAGCAAGTGCGGCGGCTGCAACACGGACTGCAACGTCCTCGTCAAGAACGCGAATGGCATCACCTGCGCCAAGACCGCGATGTCCGTCAGCTGCGATTACGGGACATGCAAAGGTGGTTTCATCGATCTCGACGGCAACCGCACGAACGGATGCGAGGCCGCATGTGGCGCGGCCGAGCAAGCGTGCTGCGCATCCTCGACCTGCAACAATGGACTCTATTGTGGCGGCGACAAGAAGTGCCACGCGTGCAAGCCACTCAACTCATCGTGCACGACCACGAGCGAGTGCTGCAGCCCGAAGATCTGCCAGCCTCAGAAGGTCTGCCAGTGACGTCGCGCGCTCACGGCGCGGCGGTCGACGCGCGGTAGCTCGCCGTCGCCTTGTGGTAGTCGGCGAGCGCGTCGATCTGGCGCATGGCCGCCTCGGCGGTGGCCTGCTCGCGGAGGTTGACGAGCAGCAGGTTGCCTTCGCCGAGCTCGAAGCGCTGGAGCTCGGCCTTCGCGAGCTGCGTGGCGACCTCGAGCTCACGGCGAGCGAACGTGGCGCGATCGCGCGCGGTGTCGATCGCGACGCGCGCGCTTCGGATGTCTGCGATCGTGCGATCGACCGCGAATCGCTTCTGCTGCTCCGTCTTCGCGATCGCCGCTTCGGCCGCGTCCTCGCGTCCATTTTGAACGCGGTTCAGGATCGGGATGTCGAGCACGAGCGATGCGCCGACGACCGGCTCACCGCGCGCGATCTCGCCCGGGCCGAATTGACGAGCGCCGAAGACGGTCACGTCGATCGCCGGCTTCTGCTGATTGCGCGCCAGGTCGGCTTCAATGCGGTTTCGCTCCTTCGTGACGTCGAGTCGCTTCAGATCGGGACGTCGCTCGAGCGCGCGCGCCTCCTCTTCCGTGCGCTCGCGGGTGTTTGGCGTCGATGACGGCGCGGGCGAAGGCTCGGGGAGAGCCGGCGGAAGTCGTTCGATCGACGGGATGAGCGGGTTGCCCTCCGTGCTGCGCAAGAAGAGCGAGAGCTCCATGCTTGCTTGCGCGAGGTCGCGCTCGGCGGCCGCGACCGCGGTCTGCCTTTGGTAGATCGTTCGTTGATTCTCGACGCGATCGATGTCCGGGATCTCACCGCCGCTCGCGCGCGTCGCGAGCCCGGCGTCACGCGCGACCGCGAGCGCGAGCCAGTTTCGCAAGATCTCGGCGCGGCGACCGGTGGCGACCCAGTCCCAATACCGCAAGGCCGCGAGGCGGCGCGCCTCGATCTTCTGCTGGGTCGCGGAGAGCTTGGCAAGCTCGACGCCGAGCTTCGCTTGCGCGATCGAGGCGCGGCGGCGATCGATCGGCCCATCACGCCACAAGGGCACACGCGCGCCGGCGCGGACCTCTCCAAAGTCATTCGTCTCGAGCTTGCCTTCGTAAATCGGGATCTTGCCACTGCCATAGCGATAACCCGCAAAGAAGGTCGAACCCCAATACGGGGTTGGCTGCTCCGCCAATGCGGTGAAGTACTGCTTTGGATAACCGCTTATCGGCTCCACCGTGCCAGCGACCTTCAAGCTCGGATCGAAGCCACCCTGCGCCGATAGCGCGGCTCCCTCTGCCTCGTCACGCTCGCGCGCCGCCGCGATGAGCAGCGGAAAGCTCCGGTCGACCTCGCGGAGGACCTCATCGAGCGTCAGCGGCGACGCGACCGGCGCGCCCTTGTTTGCTGCGTCTTGCGTGGGGACCATCGCTCCCGACTCGGCGCGCGCCAAGCCGACGTTGATCAACCCCACGAGCACGGTCGCGACGACGACCTTGGTCATCCGACGAAACACGTTAGGTAGCTCCCATTGCATCTTTATTTCTCGACTCCACTGCTCTTCGGATCTCCAAAGCTGGGTGTCCGCGCAGGCTCGGTCGAAGCGCCGGTCCACTCGGGCGGAAACCCGTTGAATTGACGCCACACTTCGTAACCAAGCTTCACGCGACCCAGCAGGATCCAGCCCGTGACGCGTGTACCTTGACGGAGATAGGTGCGGGCAGGCCACGGATGCGAGCCGTCGGGGATCACGACGACGCGAAACTTTCCCTTCCCGTCGTCGTGCGGATCGACGAAGGCGACCTTGCCTCCGTAGGTGCCGAGCGCGACCGAGGGCCACCCCGAGAATTGAACCGCGGGCCATCCTTCGAACTGCAGCCGCACGCCGGAGCCCACGCGAACGAGGTTGACGTCGTTGCCGTCAATCCAGAGCTCGACGGCCTGCTCATCGGTGTCGGGGACGAAGTGCGCGAGCGTATCGCCTGCCTTGACGATGTCACCGCCCTGGCGAGCGGTGATGCGCAAGATCGTTCCGTTCGACGGCGCGCGGATGTGCTGCGTCGCCTGTCGCGCGAGTCGGGTCTCGATCCGAGCGAGCTCCGCAGACGCCGACGCGATCTCGGCTTGCGCGGCGGCCCGCGCCGCCTCGGCGTCGCCGATCGACGCGTACGCGTCCGTGTCGATCTTGCTCTGGTCCGAGCCAAGCGCTTGCACCTCCGCACGCGCGGCGTCGACGGTGTTGCGCGCGCGGTCGACGTCGGTGCGCGCGCGGACCTCTTCGGCTTCGGCGAGCTCGACAGCGCGCTTCGACGCGAGCCCTTGCGAGAAGAGCGCGTTCTGTCGATCGAGGTTGAAGCGCGCGGCCTTGTGGGTCGCCTCGGCAGCATGAAGGGCGTTCTCCGTCGCGCGAACGCGATCGGTCGCCATCTTGCTGCGCGACCCGGCGGCCGACACGGCAGATTGCTGCGACGCCTTGAGCGCCGTGATTCGACCATCGACCGCACGCACGCGTGCCTCGGCGGCCTCCACGCGTGCCTTCACGGCCTCGCGCTCGCGGGTGAGCCGTGACACGAAGTCGGGATCGGTGTCGATGATGTCGACGATCGGATCATTCACGTTCACGTGCTCGCCTTCGGCGACGTGCCATTGTGTGACGCGTCCTTCGACCGTGGCGTCGATCGTCTGCTGCCTCTCCGACGGAGTGAACGCGACGACGCGACCGCGACCCGGCGTGCTTTGCTGCCACGGCACGAGCGCGAGACACAGCACGACGATGCTGAGCACGATCATCATGAGCCGTGCGCCCATCTTCGAGGCCGACGACACCGGAATGTCGTCGAGGAGCCCGTAGTCCGTTCGCCAAGCCGCGTTCATTCGAGTCGTTGTCATCAGGAAGCTCCACTCGTGACGAGGACCTCACGACCACCGCCGCCGCCGCCGCCGCTGCTGCTCGGGGGAGAAGCCGCCGAGTCGCGAAGAGGGCGGAGCTGGCCATTCCCGAGGACGAGGACACGCGGACACATCTGCGCGACCGTGGGATCGACCGACGCAATCACGGCCGTCCATGGAGCCGTCGGATCGAGAATGCGCCCCAGAATTCCTTTGCGCGACGCGGGGTCGACGTGGTCGAGCGCGTCGTCGTCGAGGAGGAGGCACCGTGGCTTGGTGAGGAGCTCGCGCGCGAGCGCAAGTCGTTGAACCTCACCAAGCGACAGGTTCTTTCCGTTCGTCAGAAGCTCGGTCTGCGCTCCCTCGGGAAGGCTCGTGACCTTCTCCCACATGCCCACGGTCTCGAGAGCGGACCGAACTTCGTCAAGTGAGATGTCTCTCCTTCCAACGCAGAGATTCTCGAGCACCGTCCCGCCGAAGATGGCCTCGCGGCCGCGCACGAGCGCGATCTCCTCCTGGATCGGCGAGTGGTTCGGCTCCGTCGCGAGCGCGCCGTGCTCGGCGAGCACGATGTCGCGACGTGGAAAGCCATCGAGCTCGACGCGCCCACCACGAGGCTCTCGCGTGCCGGACAGGACATCGATGAGCGTGCTCTTGCCCGCTCCATTGACGCCAAGGATCGCCACGTGCTCGCCCGCCGCGATGTCGAACGAGACGTTCGAGAGCGCGTCACCACGGTCGGCGCCGAGGTCGACCGACGCATCGACGACACGGATCGCAAGAGGTGCTTTGGGCACTTGGTTGCTGCTGGGTGCTGGCGTGGGGATGCTTGCCGCGTCGTCGAGTGGGAGATCGACGAGCTGCCCGAGCTTATCCATCGCGGCGATGAGGTCGTAATAGACCTCGAGGTACTTACCGAGCTTCGAGAACCCGGCGACGATGCCGGTCACGATGAGCTCGGCGGCGACGAGCTGTCCAAGCGTGAGCTGCCCACCGAGGACGAGATATCCGCCAATACCGAGTAGCGCGGCGGTCGCGAGCGCCTGGAGCGCGACGAACGCGACGATCTGTCGAAAGACGATTCGATAATGGGCTTGGCGCAGATCGATATAGCCACGTACGAGCTCTTCGCTCCGCTCGACCGCATAGCGCTCGCGGGTGGGCCCACGAAAGATGGAGTCGTGTCGCGCGACGTCTTCGAACCAGTTGGCAAGCTCGTACTTCGCTGACGACTCTTGGATGCTCGTCGCAGCGCCGCCCTTTCCGAGAAGCGCGAACACGCCGACGATCGAGAGGAGGAGCGTCGCGGAGAAGGCGAGCAGGGCTGGGTGGTAGAACGCGAGCAGCACGGTGCCCACGATGACCTGCAGCGCGACGAAGATCGCGTCGAGCAGGATCATCGCTGCTCCCTTCTGCACGGTCATCACGTCGAAGAACCGATTCACGAGCTCCGGCGCGTAGTGCTCGTCGTGCACGCTCTTCGAGAGGCGAGGAAGACGCGCGGCCAGATCGCACGCCACCCGGACGAACAGGCGCTGCTGAACGTTCTCGACGAGCCAGGCTTGCACGGCCTTGAGCACAGCCGCAAACGCGAGCGCGACGAGCACCATGAAGCTGAGGACGACGATCGGTTGGACGAGGCCGCCAAACGCGATCGCGCTGACGAGCATCTGCACGCCGATCGGCGCCGCGAGAGACGCGAGCCCGATGCCGATCGCGTAGACGAGCACGAGGTTGAAGGCGCCTCGCTCGAGCCTCAAGAGCTCGTAGAGCCTGCTCGCGGCTCGGCGCGCAGCCTTCGTGTACTTCGCGTCGATCGTCTTCGCCACCATCGGGGCAAGCGCTCAAGCACCGTCCGTACCGTCGCCCAGGCGCGCAAAAGGCCACAAAACTAGCTGCTGCGGTCGTGTCGCAAATTCCGGCACGGCCCACCCGTGACGGATTTTGCGACGAAGGCTAGGGTCGGGCGATGGCGGTCGCCGAGGATGAGCGGAAGACGAGCGCGCGGCTTCGCAGAGGATCCGAGGTAAGTGAGTAGGTAACCGATGCGTGTCGTCTCCAAGTTTGCGGTCGCGTTCTTTGTCGCGGCGAGCCTTTGCCTCGCGCTCTATACGTATGCGCTCGCAAGCCGAGCGGCCGCGCGGCTCGAGCGGACCGTCACCGCCGGCCTCACCGACACGGCGATCGGCCTCCGCGGCGCGCTCGAGAGCGCCTGGCGTGATCGCGGGCTCGACGCCGCGAAGGAAGCCGTCCACGGCTTCGATCGGCACTCCGAGATCGGCGTTCGGTTCGAGCTCAACGCCGCACAAAGCAACGACCCGTCCGCGGCAACGACGACCGACGATGTCGTCGTCACGAGCCGTGAGCCCAGCCCGAGCCGCGCCGGCGAGGGCTCTCCGCGCACGCTCATGGTCACAGTCCCGGTGCGGGACCCGCAGGGGAATCGCTCGGGTCTCTTGATTCTCGAGCGCGATGTCCCCACCGGAGCAGCGCTCCTTCGTGCAGAGCTCGGGACGGAGATCGCCGCCGGCCTAGCACTTGCTCTCGTCATTGCGATCATCGCCGTCGTGCTTGGAAGCATCGTCATCGGCCGGCCGCTCGGACGAATCGTTGCCCAAACAAGACGAATTGGTCGAGGCGATCTAAGTCAGCGACTCAAGTCTACGGGGACGGACGAAATCGGCATGCTGAAGCGCGAGATCAACACGATGACCGATCGCCTCGAGGACGCCTATGCGCGCCTCGAGGAAGAAGCCGCCGCCAATGCCGAGACGCTCGAGCAGCTCCGTCATCTCGATCGTCTTCGAACCGTCGGAACGATCGCGTCGAGCATCGCGCACGAGCTTGGCACGCCCCTCAGCATCCTGCTCTTGCGCGGGCAGTCGCTCGCCAGCGCCGAGCTCGAGTCCAGCGAAGACGTCGTTGCGTCGGGCAAGGCGATCGTCTCCCAAGTCGAGAAGATGAGCGCCATCGTCCGGCAGCTCCTCGATTTCACGCGGTCGCGCAATCGCGTCAAGAAGGAGTCGGAGTTTCGGATCATCGACCTCGCCAAGCACTCGTGCGAGCTGCTCGAGGGCGTCGCACGCAAGCACAAGGTGCGGCTCGAGATCGTCGATACTCCCAAGACCGGCGCCAAGAACGCTGACCTGCGCGTGAAAGGGCAGTTCGAGCAACTCGAGCAAGCGGTGACCAACCTGATTGTCAATGCCATTCACTCCATGCACGATCATCCGAACGGTTCGATCAAAGTGGCGGTGGGTACCTCGAAGATGGAAGCAAAGAAGGCGCGTGGTGATGAAGTCGCCACGACCACCATGATGGCCACGATCGAGATCACCGACGAAGGGACGGGCATCGACGACAAGCTGCTCGGTGAGATCTTCGAGCCCTTCTTCACGACGAAGGCGAGCGGCGAAGGGACAGGGCTCGGGCTTCACGTCGCGCGCGGTATCGCGGAAGAGCATGGGGGAAAGATCACAGTGCGTAGTCGCGTCAACAAAGGGAGCACCTTCATCCTCCATCTGCCTCTGGTGAGCGGTACGGAGTCATGACCGCCGCCCCAGCCGCCCCGCCGAACGCGAAAGCCCGCGTCCTCGTGGTCGATGACGACATCGACATGGGGCATGAGCTCGAGCGCGTCCTCGTCCGACGCGGATACGACGTCGTGGTTCGCCAGAGCGCGGACGAAGCCTTCAAGGTGGTGCTGGAGGACCAGGTCGACGCGGTCGTCACCGACCTGAACATGCGCGGCATGACCGGCATCGAGCTCTGCGATCGCGTGGTGCAAAATCGACGTGATGTACCTGTCATCGTCGTGACGGGCTTCGGCAGCATGGAGACCGCCGTCCTCACGCTTCGCGCGGGCGCCTTCGACTTCTTGACCAAGCCATTCAACGCCGATCAGCTCGCGCTCTCTCTCGAGCGTGCGCTTCGATTGCGGTCGCTGCAAGAAGAGGTGAAGCGGCTACGCGCGGAGAACGAGTCGCGTGAAGGCAGCAGCTCGCTCCCGATGATCGGAGAGAGCCCGGCGATGCGAACGCTCTTCGAGATGATCGCTCGCGTGGCGAAGACCGACGCGACCGTCCTCGTCACCGCGGAGAGCGGCGCCGGAAAAGAGCTCGTCGCGCGCGCGATTCACGAGCAGAGCGATCGAAAGTCTGGCCCGCTCGTCGCGGTCAACTGCGCCGCGCTCCCGGAGAGCCTCCTCGAGAGTGAGCTCTTTGGCCATGCGAAGGGCGCATTCACGGACGCGAAGACGGCGAAGCAAGGTCTCTTCGTGGAGGCGTCGGGCGGCACGCTGTTTCTCGACGAGCTCGGAGAGATGCCGCTCAACATGCAGGCCAAGCTCCTCCGCGCGGTCGAGGATAGACGTGTAAGACCCGTCGGCTCGACGACCGAAATCCCGTTCGATGTGCGCATCATCACGGCCACGAACCGCAACCTCGAGAGCCTCGTCGAAGAGAAGCGTTTTCGTGAGGACCTCTATTATCGACTCAACGTCGTGCATATCGAGATCCCGCCGCTCCGCGCGCGTGGCAATGACGTGCTTCTCCTCGCGAACGCCTTCATCGCGAAGCTCGCGGCCAAGCACAAGAAGCCTGTCGTCGGGATTAGCCCCGAGGTCGCGTCGTGCCTGCTCTCCTACGTGTGGCCGGGTAATGTCCGCGAGCTTCAAAACTCGATCGAGCGAGCGGTCGCCCTCGCGCGCTACGACACACTCACGGTCGAGGATCTCCCGCCGAAGATACGCGAGTACAAACCCAATTACGTCGTCTTTGCCGATGCGAAGGGCGAGGCCGAAGAGCTCGTTACGCTCGAAGAGCTCGAGCGGCGCTATATCGCTCGCGTGATGGAGGCCGTCTCCAACAACAAAGTATTGGCCACCAAAGTGCTCGGGATTGACCGGTCCACGCTCTATCGCAAGTTGCAGCGATATGGCATTGGCGGTGGCGGTAACAGCTCGAGCGGCGGATAGGGGTTTAGTTGCAGACCACGACGTGCACGTTCGACGCCTCGATCGACAGCATGCCCTGATCGCTGTGGTCGGTGTAAATGATGCCGCAGCCGACCTCGACCGTGGTGATGTCGAACGAGGTATTGAACGTGCCCGTCGCTTGGTCGGTGTTGCCGATCGCGATCGACGCGGCCGACGCCTTCGTGCCGACGGCGACGTTCATGCGAACATGCCGGGACGTGGCCGCGAACGGATTGCTTAGATCAGGCATGCCACGCCAGTTGTTGTCCGAGCCGTTGTCGTGATGGCCACCGAGTTGGAGTGAGCCTTCTCCGAAGATCAGCGTCATCGTCGACTTCTCGGTCGAGGCGCCACTCAGCTGGATACGGCAGCCGCCCTCGGCATAGAGCTTCATTTTGGTGTATGTTGCAACCATGTCGAACTCGACGCTGATCGAGGTCGGCGGGACGGTGACAGGCCACCAGTGCTTGATGAAGGCACGTGCGCCACCGTTGGTGGTGGCTGGCGGGACCGCCGTGCCGAGCACGCTCGGAGCTCCGCTGGTGCTCGTGGAGATCGACAGCGCGCCGCTGACCTCCGTGACGGCGTCGTAGGGAGGATTGGGTCCTTGAAACGAGTCGATGATGTCGACGAGCGGAGGCGCGCCGTTGGGGCATGTGCTCGTCGCCCCGTCCACGACGCTACCGTCGGACGTTTGAGCGGCGTCGCCGCTCGTACTGGCGTCGGTCGGATCACTCGGCGTCGAGCCATCCACCGGTGCCGGCGTTGTACCTGCATTGAAGGGCGAGCACGACGCCGCGGCCGTGATCGCGAACGCCACAACGCTGGCGATGATGAGGGCGAGCGAGGTCTTCGAGCGGGCCATGCTCCACGTCATCGGAGTCTTCCATCGTACGACGACCGCGGCCGAAACGACGGTACGATTGTGCAGAAATCCCGCTTTCCCTAGAAGCGGCTCACGATGAGCACCACGACGACCGCGAGAACCACGAACGCGATGACGGTAGCGACGAGGATGCCGGTCGTGGCGTTTCGCTTCTTCGCGAGCCCGTGGCTCGGCGGTGGCACGTATCCGCCCGGCGTAGACGGCGCGGGATAGGGTAGGGAAGGCGCGGAGGCGGGATCTGCGACGCGGGTGGACACGGGCGAGATCGGAACCATCCGTGGTGTTGGATGACGCGGCGGCCTCGGCTCCTCGGCGCGCTCGCGCGCCTCGTCGTCACCTGGCGCCGGTGACGGAGGGAGCGGATCGAACGTAGGACGACCGTCGACGACGACCGACGCGGCGAGCGCCAGCACGCCGGCGGCGTCCTCCTCGCGCGCGCTGGTCGTCGAGGTATGTGCCTGCTCGTCGTCACGTCCGCCAGCAGCCGCCCACAAAGCTTCCTTCTCGTCACCCACGCCGAGCTGCGTGCGTGCGGGTGGACGATGATGGTCGAGGATCGACTGCAGCGTGGAGATCGCGGACGTCGGCAGGTCGAGAAAGCGAACCGCCATGCCTGCCGGTTGCTTTTGAGGATCGGCCTTGCTCTCTTCGCTCGTGCGTACCGAGAAGACGCGCGCCTCGAGCGTGACACTGACCGCGCCAGATCGCGGAGACTTCATCTCGACGCTGAGCAGCGTCCCGATCGCCAGAGGACTCGCTGTCTCGATGAAGAGCCCGCCCAGCGCGGCATCACGCGCGACCGCGCTCGTCGCCGGGCCTCCCGAAGCAGGCTCGTACGAGATCAACAATCGGCGCGCGTCATCTGCGCTCTTGCTTCCTTTGACGTTGCCCACGATCGAGTCTCTCTGCGGTCCGTACTACTTGTACCGCATCGCGACTCAGAAGAGGCCGGTTGTCGAGATCCCCACGTTGCTCGGCCCAATCGCGGGCGCGAAGATGGCCTCGACTCCGGCGCCACGAAGCGTCGGCAAAAACGTCTTCGTACGCGCGACGCGTCCTTCACGCGGCACTCCGCGGTAGTGAAGAACTGCAGGGAGAATGAACCCCGCGCCAAACCCGACCGTCGCCCCGAGAAAGACGTCGGAGAAGTAGTGTTTGTCGGACATCACGCGCAGCGCCCCTGCGCTGAGCGCCATCGCTCCCGCGGCGATGCACGTGGCGGTGTCGGGGGCTCCGCCTCCGTAAACCGGAAGGTGCAGATGATGCGCGCACAGGACAGCCGCGCCGACGAACGCGATCGTCGTGTGGCCGCTCAGAAAAGACGAGTTGAGATCCGCCTGCGCGCCGCAGGTGGCGTCGTAGCTCGGGTTCTTGTCGCATTCACCTGCAAGTGGCCGGCGCCGACCGAGCTTTTCGGCAGAGAGCGCGATCGCTCCGCCCAATGCAAACGCCTCGAGCGTGATGCCCAGGGTCTGCACGCCGAGATCCGAACCTCCGCGCGCGAAGAGGATCGGCGTGTCGACCACGAGCGGATACGCGAGCAGTCCGTAATAGAAGGCGTCGCTGATGGCCTGGCCGGTCGTCCGAGCGCTTCGCGTGCGAAAGCGAACGAGGTCGCGGACGGGATCGTCGATCAGGATGCCGCCCTCCCAGTTGTCGTTGGGACCGTTGTAGAGGAACGTCGCGGCGGCCGCTTGAAGACCCATCCCGAGCGTGAACGCGATCTCTGCGGGTCGGAAGCGCGGCCATGCGTCTTTCCAAGCGAGCTGATCTTTGCTCGACGTCTCCGCAAACGAGGCAGGTTGAACGGGAGGTCCGCTCGTCTGGGTCGAGGGCGCGGTCGAGTCACTGGCGAGTGCAGGCTCGGTCGATGCGACCGTGAGCGTCGACCATGCCGTGATCAGCGCCAATGCGAAGCGAGCCGATGGCTGCATCCCAAAAGAGGTACCATCGCGCCGCGGCGTTCGTTCGAGAATGCTGCGTCGTGAGAGGGAGGATGGGCGATGAAACAAACGAAACGCGTCTGGCTCTTCGTGGTGACGTTGCTCGCATGCGCGATGGTGCCGCGTTTTGCAACGGCCTTCTGCGGCTTCTACGTCAGCGGCGCGGACACGAAGCTCACCAACAACGCGACTCAAGTCGTGCTGATGCGCGACGGAACCCGCACCGTGCTCTCGATGCAGAACAACTACCAAGGGCCACCCGAGAATTTCGCGATGGTGGTCCCCGTCCCGGTGGTGCTCGACAAAGACAAGGTGAAGACGCTGACGCGCGAGCAGTTCGACAAGATCGATCAGCTCGATGCGCCGCGGCTCGTCGAGTATTGGGAGCAGGATCCGTGCAATCCACACGCGCACGACAAAGAGATGCGCGTGATGCTCGCAGGCGCGGCGATGCCCGAGTCCGATGAGGGCGGCGGCAGGAAGAAGGATCTCGGCGTAAAGATCGAAGCCAAGTTCAGCGTCGGCGAATACGACATCCTCATCCTGAGCGCGAAGGACTCGGGTGGGCTCGAGACGTGGCTCTTGCAGGAGAAGTACAAGATCCCGAACGGCTCCGAGCCCTACCTGCGCCCCTACGTGCAACGCGGCAGCAAGTTCTTCGTCGCGAAGGTCGACGTGAAGCGCGTCAAGTTCGCGCCCGGTCCGAATGGCCAACCGATGGCGACGCTCTCGCCCATCCGCTTCTTCTACGACTCGGAGCAATTCGCGCTCCCGATTCGACTCGGGCTCGTCAACTCCGGAGGCGCGCAAGACCTCATCGTCCACGTGCTCGCGAAGAACCAGCGCTACGAGGTCGCGAACTACCCGAACCTGCCGGTGCCGACGAACATCGACGTGAGCGACGCGACGCGCACGCAGTTCCCTGCGTTCTACGCCGCGCTCTTCGATCGCGTGCTCGAGAAGAACCCACGCGCGGTGGTGACGGAGTACGCGTGGCAAGCAGGCTCGTGCGACCCGTGCCCTACGCCACCGATGGACGTGGACGCGCTGGCTGCATTCGGCGCGGACGTCCTCCCGAGCGTCGAAGAACGCGAGGACCCCTACGCGCTGGCGCAGAGCTTCGTCCTCACGCGATTGCATGCGCGATACACGAAAGAGTCGCTCGGTGCCGACCTCGTGCTCAAGGCGGCAGGTCCGATCGTCGGCGGGCGCGAGCTCATGACGGCGACAGGCGATGGAAAGTCCACGCGGCTCGAGCACGGCGCGCAGCCAAGCTCGATGAACAACTTTCAAGCCCGCTATGTCATTCGCCACGCATGGGAGGGACCCATCACGTGCGAGCATCCTCAACGCGGCGTCTGGGGCGGACCAAACGGAGGCAGTCAACCCGAAGCGTCGGCGGCGCGAGATCTCGCGTTCGCGCCGCGAGGGAAGATCGCGCTCGGCACCTTCGTGAAAGAAGACAACCCCGAGCTCGACGTGAAGGCGACGCCGGCGAAAGAAGGTGATCCGCCGCTCGGCGTCGTCGTTCCGCCTCCCGCTCACACTTGCGGATGCAACGTCGCGCCTTCGTCATCCGTGCTCTCGCTCGTCGCTCCCGCGCTGGGTGCGCTCGCGCTCGTGCTCCGCCGTCGTCGCGCTCCACGCGCGTGAACAAAACGAAAGCGGCGACGAAGCCTGTTCGTCGCCGCCTTCGGTTTTCCTCTTCGTGTTCGACGCTCTTAGCGCCGGCTCGGCGTCGCGATCACTTCTTCGCCGAGCACGTGCCCGCGCCGCAGCTCGATTGACCCGAGGCCTTCGGCTTCGGCTTGGCTGCTGCCGCCGGCGCCTTCGCGGGCATCGCTGCAGAAGACGAAGAGGCCGCCGGCGTCGTGGTCGAGGCGGCTTGCGTCGAAGGCGCGTCCTTCTTCGCTTCGTCCGTCTTCTTCTCGTCGGTGCCGGTCTTCGCGCCGCAACCGGCCGCCGAGCACGACGCCTGGCCGCTCTTGGCGGCGGGCTTCGATGCGGACTCTTCCTTCTTCGCGCCGCAACCTGCGGCCGAGCACGATGCTTGTCCGCCCTTCGCAGGCGCGGACACGACCTCGGTTCCTTGCACGGGCGACTGCGGCTGCGGCTGCTGCGAGGCGCCGCCACACGCTGCGATGGCTCCCGCGGCGACAGTGGCGGCGAGGGTGGTGGCGAACGCTTGGAACGAGAGATTGGGCTTCTTCACGGTCGATGTCTCCTGAGTGGCTTCTTGCTTTTGCGTAGTGCGTGCGGTCGTCCATCACTACGCGTCACCCGAGAGGCGGTATCGCGGCCGTGCGCTTTTTGTTTTGAATGGGGTAGGCGCGGGTAGGCAATGCCCGATCGCCCGGAAATCTAGAGCCCTGCGTTGCTTGTGACGCTGCTCACGCTCGACGCGCCCGCTTGCACGTCGCCGACCGCGGTCGACACCGCGGAGATGATCTTCGGAATGCACGACGGCTTGATGTCGGTGACCGAAGAGACAGCGCTCGCGAGCTGTGGGCCGATGTTCGCCATCACCTTGAGATGTTCTTCGTGCATGAGCAGCGCGCCGAAGCTCGACTCGATCGCGGCCTTGAGCTTCGCGGCGGCCGTGTCGTCCGTCGCTCCTGACACCGAGACGAGCACGCTCGGCCCTGGGCAGGTCGCCTTGGCGGCGACCGTCGCGTCGCAGCCCACGTCGCAGCGCGCGTCGACCTGGCATCCGCCTTCGAGCTTTCCTGACTCGCAATAGAGCGGCTCGAAATCACCCGAGCATGCGCCGTCGCATGTCACCGGTGCCTGCGCCGACCCCGCGCAGCTTCCGGTGCACGCGCCTTTGCATACGCCGCTGCAGCTCCCGCCGGGCGCGACCGCGCTGCATGTCCCGCTGCATGCGCCTTTGCAAGAGCCGTCGGGCTGCGTGCCGGTTCCGGTGCCGCTCGCCGAGCATGTGCCCGTGCACGTCCCGGTGCACTCGACCGAGCCGGACGCGACGGTGCATGCTCCTCCGCATGTCCCGTTGCACGTCCCTTCGCACGTCACCGAGGCGCTCGCGACCGCGCTGCAGTCGCCTTTGCACGAGATGAGGAGCGAGCCTCCTGTGCACTTCATCGGGTTCGCTTTGACGTCACACGGCGAGCCGGTGCAGGCGGCTTGGCACGAGCCCTTCTCGGCGACCGAGAGACGGCAGCGGGTCGTCGCTGCTTGTGTCGAGAGCGCGCCGCCGGCTTGCGCCTTCTTCGCGTTGAGCGACAAGGCGGCGAGCGCGCACCACGCCTTCAACTTCGCGCGCGTGTCGGCGGCGTTGTCGGCCGAGGCTTGATCGGTCGGTGAAGCGTCGAGGTCTTGCGCGAGCTTCTTGCAAAGCTGCGTGGCTTGATCGACCTCGTTCGCTGCGCTCTCGGCGTAGTCGGAGACGGCTTGGACGATCGCGCGGCTCACGAGCGATCCGCCGATCGCCTCGTCGATCTTCGCCGGGATGGCAAACTCTGTGCACTCGGTTCGCGCGCCCGAGTCGACCAAGCCGGACGACCCCGATGAGCCGCTGGTGCCCGAGCTCGAGGAGCTGCTGCTACCACCGCTCGATGTGGCGTCACCCCCGCCCGTGCACGACCCCGTCAAGGCCAACGCGAGGACAGAGGTGACGGCGAGCCCGAGGCGCGTTGTGCGGAGCATGCGGAATCTTCACCGCACACCTTCGATTATGCAAGCGCGCGAGCGTTCGTGCGCGGCATCGGCAGCGTCGTCGATGTCGCGGGCGATGCGCCACGCGAGCTCGCGGCATGGCTGCTCTCGGCGAGGTCTTGCCGTGTCGCCGCGATCTGCGAGATCGAACGTTCGACCAAGAGGTCGAGCGACCAATCGAGCAACACGCGCACCTTGTTCGAGAAGCCCACGAGCTTCATGAGGTAGAGCGCACGCCAGACGATCCACGCGACGAAGCCGGTCAAGCGGACGCCAAACAGCTTCACCGCGGCGTAGTGCTCACCAACCGAGACGAGCGCGCCGAAGTTGAAGTAGGCGAAGGGCTTCGTCGCTTTCCCTCGGAGCAGGCGCACGATGTTGGCAGCGCAGTGCGCGCCTTGTTGAAACGCGACTTGGCCGAGCGGCGGGAGCGGCTTGCCTTCGTGCATCAGCAGCGCGGCGTCTCCGAGCACGAACGCATCACTGCGTCCTTTCACGCGAAGATCAGGAGCGATCTCGACGCGACCCGATGCGTGGAGAGGGAGACGGCAGGCAGCGAGGAGCGGCGAAGGCTTCACCCCCGCACACCAGACACACGTGCGCGCGAAGATCTTCTCGTCACCGTCGAGCGTGACGGAGCGTTCGTCGACAGCGACGACGCGGCGCTGGAGGAGGACGCGAATCGAGAGCTTGCGAAGCTGAGCGGTCGCGTGGTCGACGATCGAAGGGTCGAATCCCGGCAGGATCGCGCCTCCCGACTGGACGATGTGGACGCTCACGAGCGAGGGATCGATCTCGGGATACCGATTCAAGAGGACGTGCTCGACGAGATCGCGCACCTCGCTCGCGAGCTCGACGCCGGTCGGGCCGGCGCCGACGACGACGAAGGACAAGAGCTCCTTTCGGCGAGCGACGTTCGACTCGCATGCGGCGCGCTCGAAGCAGTCGATGATCTGGTTGCGAACGGCGATCGCGTCACCGAGCTCACGCATGAAGAAGGCATGCTTGGCGACGCCTGGCGTGCCGAAGGTGTTCGTCTCCGAGCCAGGCGCGAGGACGAGGAAGTCGTATCGCTCGGCCCTCTCGACCGAAGCGCCGTCGCTCTGCTCGACCCTCGATTGGATCGTCTTCGTGTCGAGGTCGATCGCGAGGACGTTCTCCTTCTTGAACGTGATGTTCGTCGCTTCGAAGATCCTTCGAAATGGGTAGGTCACCTGACGCGTCTCGATCGCGCCTGCCGCGACGCTCGGGAGCAGCGGCGGAAAGAGGAAGTAGTTCTTTCGATCGAGGACGACGATCTCGAGGTTGGGGTGGTAGCCAAGCGCCTTGTCGAGGCCCATCGCCGCGTAGAGCCCAGCGAAGCCGCCGCCGACGACAGCCACGCGGACGGGACGATCTCCGCCGCGCCAACGCGTGAAGATCCACATGTCGTGGAGCGGACGAAGCGCGAGCGCGAAGAGGAGCACGGTCTCCACCGCGACGATGGGGCCGAGCGCATGCTGCGCGAAGGCGAACGTCGTGAGGAGCGCCCAGCTCGCGATGTCGGCGACGCCGAACGAGAGCACGACGGCCGAGAGAAGCGCCCGCCCACCACGAGGCATCGCGAGGTGACGAAAGAGCGCGTTGATCGCGGTGAGGACCATCGCGAGCGACACGCCGTGGAGCACGAAGAGCGCTCCGAACAGCGTGGGCTCACGTTCGCGAACACCCATGAGGACGCCGCCCCAGTCGAAGATCACGTAGCGCAGCGAGAGCTGCCAGTCGGTGAGAATGACCTCGAACAGCGTCGTCGCGAGGAACAACGCGAGCCCGAGGAGGAGACCGGTCGAAGAGAGCACCTTCTTCCAGGTCGCGAGCGTGACGAGGCGATGCTGCGCGGCGCGGCGAGTCGTCATCGGAGGTCTCGCCGAATCAGGACTTCGTGGGGCTCTTCATCGCGTGCAGGTCGATCGATACGTCAGCCGACTCGGCGACCTTCGTGCCGAGGAGGTGAAACGATCCCTGCGCGACCTTACCGAACGTGTCGCGCGGCTTCACCTCGTGCTCGGCGAGGACGATGCGCAGCGGCGCCGCGGTCTTGATCTCGATGCTCGTCGGGATCGCGTCCGCGGGCGCGCCGGCGGGGTAATGAAGCCGCGCGACGAGCTTGGCGTCCTTCATGCTCTTTCGTCCGTGGAGAAGGAAGTCGCCGTGCGCAGTGAGCATGGCGGTGCGGATGTCCTCGTCACCTTCGCGCTTCGGGGCGATCTTGGACGCATCGGGTTGGTCCACGCCGTCGATCGATCGGATCGCGAACACCGTGTAGCGGTTCTCCTCTTTCACTTTGTCGTCCACGACGGCTTCGAGCCACGTGCGCGCGTGCTCGGTCTGCGCTTCGTCCTTGCTCTTGTCGCCGAAGGTGAACGTCGAGAGCGTCGTCAGGTCGACCTTCACCTCTCCGCGGGTGTTCGCGAGGTTGGCGAGGTCGACCTCGATCGAGCCGGCGGCGGCCGTCGTCTTCGCCTTGATGTGCTCCTTCGGCGCCGGCATGTCGATCGTCGTCTTGCTCATCGCGTCGATCGTGAACGTCGTCGTCTTCGCCGACGCCGCCTTCGAGGTCTCGAGGGTGGTGGCGCGCGCCGCGAGCGGGGTCGCCTCTGCGGCGTCGTCTTTCTTGCTGCAGCCGGCGAGGGCGCCGAGGGCGGCGACGGACACGAGCGCGATCACGAACGAGAAACGAGATTCGGACATGGGCAGGTTCTCCGAGACAAAAGAGGACGGCGTGCTCCCGTAGGAAGCATTCGAGTGGTGGGTGGGCGGCCGCGCTACGTCCCCATGCGCGTCGACCGACAGCCACTACGGGCGTCGCCAGAGCAGGTATCGCCGGCCGGCGCATTTTTCGGCGACCCGCCGCAGCACACCGCGGGACCCACGCCGCGCAGTAGAGGAGGGAGCTCCCTCTGCCGAAGTGGCGCGGACTTCGGCAGAGGCCGGTCGCAAACGGAAGAGCTGGAACAAACAGCGTTTTGTCTGGTCGAAGGCCGTTCTTCCTCCAGAAAACGCTGGCCTCAGCAAATATCTTGCCGAAAGGCTGGCGCGCTTCCGAAATCTGTCCTAAGAAGCCGGCCCCCCGGATTTGGCTGCGGCGTTTCCCGCCTCACCGTGTCTTCGGGAGCAGTCCCACCAAGCGAATCACTACGGCCCGTCGAGTTCTGTCGGTCCACCGTAGGAGCCTAACGAGACAAAGTCATGGCGAAGAAAATCACCGGTTACATCAAGCTGCAGCTCCCCGCTGGCAAGGCGAACCCCGCCCCGCCGGTCGGCCCCGCGCTCGGTCAGCACGGCGTCAACATCATGGGCTTCTGCAAGGAGTTCAACGCCAAGACCCAGGGCGGAGACATGATCATCCCCGTGGTGATCACGGTCTACTCGGACCGCTCCTTCTCCTTCATCCTCAAGACCCCGCCGGTCAGCGTTCTCCTCAAGAAGGCCGCCGGCCTCTCGACGGGCAAGAAGCCGGGCTCGGGCTCGAAAGAGCCGAACAAGGTCAAGGTGGGCAAGGTCACCGAGAAGCAGGTCCGCGAGCTCGCGGCCTCGAAGATCCAAGACATGAACTGCACGGACATCGAGTCCGCGATCAAGACGGTCAAGGGCACCGCGCGATCGATGGGCATCGACGTCGTCGCCTGATTGGGACGAGCCAAAGGACCCGAGGGGCCGCGCAACGCGCCGGCATCCAAGAGCAAGGCGTCTCTTTGGCCTGAGAAGATTTCGACGATGCGAAATGGTTCGCCTCGTCTTCGTGAACGATAACTCCCTCAACCACGACCTTCCGGGATCGCCCTGAAGCCAACCGTGGGAGGTGACGAAGAGTCACCGCAACAGGAGGAAACTTGCCGAAGCTGTCCAAGAACCGCGAGAAGGTCGAGAAACTCGTCGACCGCACTCGCAAATACACGGTCGAAGAGGCGTGCGCGCTTGTGAAACAAGCGAAGTTCTCCAAATTCGACGAGACGGTGGACCTCGCCGTCCGCTTGGGAGTCAATCCCAAGCACGCAGACCAGATGGTCCGCGGCGCGTTGGTCCTCCCGCACGGCACGGGTCAAACCGTGCGTGTGCTCGTGTTCGCCAAAGGCGACAAAGAGCGCGAGGCCCGCGAGGCCGGCGCTGATTTCGCCGGTAGCGACGACATGGTTGCGAAGGTGAACGAAGGCTTCATGGACTTCGATCGCGTCATCGCCACGCCCGACATGATGGGCGCGGTCGGTAAGCTCGGTCGTGTCCTTGGTCCTCGTGGCCTCATGCCGAACCCCAAGGTCGGCACGGTCACCTTCGACATCGGCAACGCTGTTCGCGAAGCGAAGGGCGGCAAGATCGAGTACCGCGTCGAGAAGGCTGGCATCGTCCACGCCCGTATCGGCAAGGTCTCGTTCACCGAGAATGCCCTCGCGGACAACGCGAAGGCGCTCATTCAACAGCTCGTTCGTGCGAAGCCCTCCACCGCAAAGGGCACGTACGTCCGCAGCATCACCATCAGCTCCACGATGGGCCCCGGTGTCCGTATCGACACGGCGCAATTCGTCGGCAGCACAGAGGAAGGCTGAGACCAATCATGGGCAGCTACGCAACGACCCGTCAGGGTAAGAGCGACCTCATCGGCCAGGTGAAGGGCAAGTTCGACAAGGCAACGTCCGCCGTTCTCCTCGATTACAAGGGAATGAACGTCGAGACGGTGACCAAGCTTCGCGCTGAGTTCCGCAAGGCTGGCGTCGAGTACAAGGTCGTCAAGAACACGCTCGTCAAGCAAGCACTCAAGGAGTCGGCGTACGGCGGCAAGCTGAACGACGTCCTCGTGGGCATGACGGGCATCGCGTGGAGCTACGAAGATCCGTCCGCAGCAGCCAAGGTCGTCAAGGCCTTCAAGAAGGAAGCTGGCGAGGCGGGCGACAAGCTCACGGTCAAAGCAGGTCTGATCGACGGGACGATCCTCTCCGCCAACGCGGTCGAAGGTCAGCTCGCGAACATGCCTGGCAAAGATGAACTGCGCGCAACGCTCCTCGCGACCCTGCAGGCGCCGCTCTCGCAGTTCGTCATGCTCCTCAACGCTCCCGCGCAGAACTTCGTCTACCTCCTCTCCTCGAAGGAAGAGGCGGACAAGAAGGGCTGAGCAGCTTCACCTCTCTCTGAAGAGCGCACCTCTTCACCTGTTTCGTCAAAGAGGCCTGAAGCCTCGCCAACAAACAAAAGACTTCAATCGTTACGGAGAAACCAAGTCATGGCAGATCTCACCAAAGACCAAGTTGTCGATTACCTTTCGAACCTTCCCGTCATCCAGATCGCGGAGCTGATCAAGACCCTCGAGGACAAGTGGGGCGTCAAGGCCGCTCCGGTTGCCGTCGCCGCCGGTCCGGCCACAGCTACAGCCCCGGCCGCCGCCGCCGAGGAGAAGGACGAGTTCACCGTCGTCCTCAAGGAAGCTGGCGCCAACAAGATCAACGTGATCAAGGTTGTCCGCGAGATCACCGGCCTCGGCCTCAAGGAGGCGAAGGACCTCGTTGAAGGTGCGCCGAAGGATCTCAAGGAAGGCGTCAACAAGGCCGACGCAGCCGACTTCAAGAAGAAGCTTGAAGAGGCGGGCGCGAAGGTCGAGCTCAAGTAAGCAAAAATGGGCCCAAATGGGCCCTACCGACCCAAGTTGACTGATTTTGCAAGGTTTTGATTGACGCCGCGGGCCGGCGAAGGGAGAGGTCCCTTCGCTCGGCCCATACGGCATTTCTCATACCAACTTCTCTCTTGCCCTTAACGGCGCGTCCCAGGCGCGCTACTTAGCCCTCTCTTCTCGGTCCTCCCCCTAGGGAGGCTCTCTTAACGCGCACGGAACGCCGGCCCTCCGAATCGAGCCCACCCTCGATCTCGCAGCGATCGGTTCGAAGCAAACCGTCGAGGATGTCGCGACCTCTGACGATGCTTCAAAAAGGAGCAACGATGGCGACCGCTATCCAGTCCAACTTCCGAATCCGCAAGAACCTCGGACGGATCTCTCGTGTCATCGAGGTGCCGAACCTCATCGATATTCAGAAGTCGTCGTACGACAAATTCCTGCAGTCGAACGTCCCGCAGAGTGACCGCGTGGAGACAGGTCTCCAGGCCGTCTTCCGATCGGTCTTCCCGATCAAGGACTTCAACGGGACGAGCGAGCTCGTCTTCGTCTCGTACAACCTCGAGAAGCCGAAGTACGACGTCGATGAGTGCCGCCAGCGCGGCATGACGTTCGCCGCGCCGATCAAGGTCACGACGCAGCTCATGATCTACGACACGCGAGACGGCGGTGAGCGCATCGTCCGCGACATCAAGGAGCAGGAGGTCTACTTCGGCGAGATCCCGCTCATGACGGACACGGGTACGTTCATCATCAACGGCACCGAGCGCGTCGTCGTCAGCCAGCTTCATCGAAGCCCGGGCGTCTTCTTCGACCACGACAAGGGCAAGACCCACTCGAGCGGAAAGCTTCTCTACTCCGCGCGCGTCATCCCCTACCGCGGCTCGTGGCTCGACTTCGAGTTCGATCCCAAGGACATCATCTATGTCCGCATCGACCGCCGCCGAAAGATGCACGCGACCGTGCTGCTCCGCGCGCTCGGCTACTCGACGCAGGATCTCCTCAACTACTTCTACAACACCGAGACGGTGTACCTCGAGAAGGGTGGCAAGTACTCGAAGTCGGTCGAGTACGAGCTCCTCGCAGGGCAGCGCTCCACGCGCGACATCAAGGTCGGCAGCGAAGTCATCGTCAAGAAGAACACCAAGTTCACGAAGGCGGCGATGAAGAAGCTCCGCGAGGCGAAGATCGATCGCCTCCCGGTCGACGTCGAAGAGCTCGCTGGGGAAGCGAACAAGCCCGGCAAGGTCGCCGCGCACGACGTCGTCGACAAGGAGACCGGCGAGGTCATCCTCGAGGTCAACGAGGAAGTGACGGCAGACAAGCTCGAGAAGCTCCGCGAGGCTGGCATCGAGCAGTTCAAGATCCTCTTCATCGACGGCCTCAACGTCGGCTCCTATCTCCGCGACACGCTCCTCGCCGAGAAGGTCAAGACGACCGAAGACGCGATCATGGAGATCTACCGTCGCCTCCGCCCGGGCGATCCGCCCACGCTCGAGACGGCGAAGACCCTCTTCCACAACCTGTTCTTCAACCCCGAGCGCTACGACCTCTCGAAGGTCGGTCGCCTCAAGTTGAACTACAAGTTCTACAAGGACCTCCCCGAGGAGCAACGCCCCGCGCTCGACACGCAAGTGCTCACCGCGCAGGACATCCTCGAGACCGTTCGCCACCTCATCGAGCTGAAGAACGGCCGCGGATCGGTCGACGACATCGACCACCTCGGCAACCGCCGCGTCCGCGCGGTCGGCGAGCTGATGGAGAACCAGTACCGCATCGGTTTGGTTCGTATGGAGCGCGCCATCAAGGAGCGCATGTCGATGTCGCAAGAGATCGACACGCTCATGCCGCACGACCTCATCAACGCGAAGCCCGTCTCCGCGGTCGTGAAGGAGTATTTCGGCTCGAGCCAGCTCTCGCAGTTCATGGACCAGACGAACCCGCTCTCGGAGGTCACGCACAAGCGCCGCCTCTCCGCGCTCGGGCCCGGCGGTCTCACGCGTGAGCGAGCGGGCTTCGAAGTCCGCGACGTCCACCCGACCCACTACGGTCGTATCTGCCCGATCGAGACCCCTGAAGGTCCGAACATCGGCCTCATCGCGTCGCTCTCCACGTTCGCGCGCGTCAACGAGTACGGCTTCGTCGAGACGCCTTACCGCCGCGCAGGCGAAGGCAAGGCGACGGACGACGTCAACTGGTACTCGGCGCTCGAAGAGGAAGCCAAGTTCATCGCCCAGGCCTCGGCCGACGTCGATGAGAAGGGCAAGTTCAAGGAGTCGCTCGTCAGCGTCCGCTTGAACGGCGACTTCCAGATGGTCCCGCCGGACATGGTCCAGCTGATGGACGTCGCGCCGAACCAGATGGTGTCGGTCGCGGCGGCCCTCGTTCCGTTCCTCGAGCACGACGACGCGAACCGCGCGCTCATGGGCGCGAACATGCAGCGTCAGGCCGTCCCGCTCATCCGCTCCTGGGCGCCTCTCGTAGGCACCGGAATGGAAGGCAAGCTCGCACGTGACTCCGGTGTTTGCGTCGTCGCCAAGCGCGACGGCGTGATCGAGAGCGTCGACGCCTCGCGCATCGTCGTTCGTCCCGAGTCCGATCGAGCCGAGATCCCGGATATCTACCAGCTCTACAAGTTCCAGCGCTCGAACCAGTCGACCTGCTTCAACCAGAAGCCGATCGTGCGCGCGGGCGAGAAGGTCAAGGCCGGCGACGTCCTCGCGGACGGTCCGTCGACCGACATGGGCGAGCTCGCGCTCGGTCAGAACGTGCTCGTCGCGTTCATGCCCTGGCAGGGTTACAACTTCGAGGACTCGATCCTCGTCAGCGAGCGCATCGCCAAGGACGACGTCTTCACCTCGATCCACATCGAGGAGTTCGAGTGCGTCGCCCGCGACACGAAGCTCGGCAAAGAAGAAGTCACCCGCGACATCCCGAACGTCGGCGAAGAGGCCCTGAAGGACCTCGACGAGAGCGGCATCGTCCGCATCGGCGCCGAGGTGAAGCCGGGCGACATCCTCGTCGGCAAGATCACCCCGAAGGGCGAGACCCAGCTCTCTCCCGAAGAGAAGCTCCTCCGAGCGATCTTCGGCGAGAAGGCGGGCGACGTTCGCGACAGCTCACTGCGCGTCCCCCCGGGCGTCAGCGGCATCGTCATCAACGCACGCATCTTCGCCCGCAAGGGAACGGAGAAGGACGAGCGCGCGGTCTCGATCGAGACGGCGGAGAAGGATCGCCTCGAGCGCCAGCGCGACGAGGAAGTGAAGATCCTCCGCGACTCGTTCTTCCGCGGCCTCAAGAAGAAGCTCGTCGGTCAGACGACCAACGGCAAGCTCGTCGACGACAAGGGCAAGGTCCTTCTCCAGAAGGGCCAAGTCATGGACGAGGTCGGCCTCGACGACGTCCCGCGCAAGTACTGGGGCGAGCTTCCCGTCGAGGACGCCGAGGACATCGCTTCGAAGCTCGCTGAGCTCGAAGAGATCGTTCGCGTCCGCGAGGAGCACTTCCGCGACAAGATCGATCGCCTCTCGAAGGGCGACGAGCTTCCGCCGGGCGTCATCAAGATGGTGAAGGTCTACATCGCCATCAAGAGGAAGCTCCAGGTCGGCGACAAGATGGCCGGTCGTCACGGTAACAAGGGTGTCGTCTCCCGCATCATGGCGGAAGAGGACATGCCGTACACCCAAGACGGTCGCCCCGTTGACATCGTCCTGAACCCGCTTGGCGTTCCGAGCCGTATGAACGTCGGTCAGATCCTCGAGACCCACCTCGGTTGGGGTGGTCTCGCGCTCGGCTGGCAGCTTCAGTACATGCTCGACCACCAGAAGCAGTTCACCGACGCGAACATCAAAGAGCACATCGTCAAGATCTTCGACGGCGACAAAGACGTCGCGAAGATGCTGAGCAAGCTCACGCAAGACGAAGCTCGCCAAGTCGCGCACAAGCTGAAGAAGGGCGTGCACTACGCGTCGCCGGTCTTCGACGGTGCACCCGAAGAAGCCATCAAGCAGTCGCTCTCGCTCGCGGGTCTCCCGACCTCCGGCCAAGCGGTCCTCTTCGATGGTCGCACGGGCGAGGCGTTCGATCAGGAAGTGACCGTGGGCGTCATGTACGTCCTCAAGCTTCACCACTTGGTCGACGACAAGATCCACGCGCGCTCGATCGGACCGTACTCGCTCGTCACCCAGCAGCCGCTCGGTGGCAAGGCGCAGTTCGGCGGTCAGCGTCTCGGCGAAATGGAAGTCTGGGCGATGGAGGCCTACGGAACGGCCTACGCGCTCCAGGAGTTCCTCACCGTCAAGAGCGATGACGTCATGGGCCGCACGCGCATGTACGAAGCCATCGTGAAGGGCGAGTACACGCTCGAGCCGGGCCTGCCCGAGTCGTTCAACGTTCTCATCAAAGAGCTCCAGGCTCTCTGCTTGAACGTCGAGCTCCTCGAGCCTGGACAGATCCGCGCGACGGATCAGGCGGCGGAAGAGTGAGTGACGGGAGAGCCTCGGGCGGATGAACGTCCGCGGCTCTCCTCCTCGCTGCTCCCGCCATTAGCCACGCAAAGTTTCTTCTTCAGCAGTACCCAAAAGGAAAAGGCAGCCTATGCGCGACATCTTCAGCTTCTTCGAGAAGCCCAAGGATCCGCTCTCCTTCAGCGCGATTCGTATCTCGCTCGCATCTCCAGAAAAGATCCGCGAGTGGTCGCACGGTGAGGTCAAGAAGCCCGAGACGATCAACTACCGAACGTTCAAGCCAGAGCGAGATGGTCTCTTCTGCGCGAAGATCTTCGGACCCGTAAAGGACTACGAGTGCAACTGCGGCAAGTACAAGCGCATGAAGCACCGCGGGATCGTCTGCGAGAAGTGCGGTGTCGAAGTCATTCAGAGCAAGGTGCGTCGCGAGCGTCTTGGCCACATCAACTTGGCCACGCCCGTCGCTCACATCTGGTTCTTGAAGAGCCTTCCGAGCCGTATCGGTAACATCCTCGACATCTCGCTGAAGGACCTCGAGAAGGTCCTCTACTGCGAGGCGTACATCGTCATCGACCCGAAGGAGACCGCCCTCACGCGTGGTGAGCTCCTCTCGGAGGAGCGCTACATGCAGCTCCAGGACGAGTACGGAGACGACAAGTTCCAGGCAGGCATGGGCGGCGAGGCTGTCCTCGAGATGCTCAAGGGCGTCGACGTCCACGCGATGTGCGAGACCCTTCGCCAGGAGATGCGCTCGGCAACGAGCGAGGCGAAGCGCAAGAAGATCGTCAAGCGCCTCAAGGTCACCGAGGCGTTCCGCGAGTCCGGCAACCGTCCGGAGTGGATGATGCTCACGGTCATTCCGGTTCTTCCGCCGGATCTCCGTCCGCTCGTCCCGCTCGATGGCGGCCGTTTCGCGACCAGCGACTTGAACGACCTCTACCGCCGCGTCATCAACCGCAACAACCGCTTGAAGCGCCTCCTCGAGCTCAACGCTCCGGAGATCATCATCCGCAACGAGCGCCGCATGCTCCAAGAGGCGGTGGACGCGCTCTTCGACAACGGCCGTCGCGGCAAGACCATCACCGGTCCGAACAAGCGCCCGCTCAAGTCCCTCAGCGACATGCTGAAGGGCAAGCAGGGCCGCTTCCGCCAGAACCTCCTCGGCAAGCGCGTCGACTACTCTGGCCGTTCGGTCATCGTCGTCGGCCCGGCGCTCAAGCTGCACCAGTGTGGTCTCCCGACCAAGATGGCGCTCGAGCTCTTCAAGCCGTTCATCTACAACAAGCTCGAAGAGCGCGGCTACGTCAACACCATCAAGTCTGCGAAGAAGATGGTGGAGAAGGAGCGCCCCGAGGTCTTCGACATCCTCGAAGAGGTCGTCAGCGAGCACCCGGTCCTCCTGAACCGCGCGCCCACGCTCCACCGCCTCGGCATTCAGGCGTTCGAGCCGGTCCTCATCGAGGGCAAGGCCATCCAGCTTCACCCGCTCGTCTGCGCGGCGTTCAACGCCGACTTCGACGGTGACCAGATGGCCGTCCACGTGCCGCTCTCGATCGAAGCGCAGATGGAAGCACGCGTGCTCATGATGAGCACGAACAACATCCTCTCGCCCGCGAACGGCAAGCCGATCATCAACCCCACGCAGGACATCGTCCTCGGGCTCTACTACGCGACGCGCGAGAAGAAGTTCGCGCGTGGCTGCTACCGCCCGGGCACGCTCCAGGTCACGAAGAACGGCAAGGTGGAAGGTGGCTTCCTCCGCGGCGTCTATTCGTCACCGGAAGAAGTCCGCATGGCGTACGACAACGCCGAGGTCACGATCCACACGGGCATCCGCGTCCGCGTGATCGACCCCGAGACGGGCGACCGCATCATGGTCGACACCACCGTCGGTCGTTGCCTCATCTCCGAGATCATCCCGAAGGGCCTCCCGTTCAAGCTCGTCAACAAGACGCTCGACAAGAAGGCTCTCTCGACCCTCATCGACGCTTGCTACCGAAAGCACCGCAACAAGGCGACGGTCCTCCTCGCCGACCGCTTGCGCTCGCTCGGTTACGAGCACGCGACGAAGGCCGGCGTGTCGATCTGCATGGACCACATGGTCATCCCCGACGCGAAGCACGTGCTCCTCACCGAGGCGCAAGAAGAAGTGCAGCGCGTCGTCGATCAGTACCAAGAGGGTCTCATCACCGACGGTGAGCGCTACAACAAGATCGTCGACATCTGGGCTGGCGTCGCCGACAAGGTCACCAGCGAAATGATGACGGTCATCGGCAAGGAGACCGTGATCGATCCCGAGACCAACAAGGAGTCGATCGAGCCGAGCTTCAACCCGATCTACATCATGGCGGACTCTGGAGCGCGCGGTAGCACGCAGCAGATTCGTCAGCTCGCCGCTATGCGCGGGCTCATGGCCAAGCCCTCGGGCGAGATCATCGAGAACCCGATCAAGGCGAACTTCCGCGAAGGTCTCTCCGTCCTCGAGTACTTCATCTCGACGCACGGCGCACGTAAGGGCCTCGCAGACACCGCGCTCAAGACGGCGAACTCCGGTTACCTCACGCGTCGACTCGTCGACGTCGCGCAGGACGCCGTCATCGCCGAGTTCGACTGCGGAACGCTCGACGGCATTCGCGTCACGAAGCTCGAGGACGCCGGCGAGGTCATCCAGCCCCTCGGCGACCGCATCCTCGGCCGCGTCGCCCTCGAAGACGTCGTCGACCCGCTCACGGGCGAAGTCATCGTCCCCGCCAACACCGAGCTCGACGAGGCCCTGGTCTTCTCGATCGAAGAAGCGGGCATCGAAGAGATCGTCATCCGCTCCGTGCTCACCTGCCAGACCCGTCGCGGTGTCTGCGCCAAGTGCTACGGACGCGACCTCGCACGCGGCTACAAGGTCAACATCGGCGAAGCGATCGGAATCATCGCCAGCCAGTCGATCGGTGAGCCGGGTACGCAGCTCACGATGCGCACGTTCCACATCGGTGGAGCGGCGGCGCGCGGCAAGATCGAGCAGTCCTCGATCGAGGCGCGCACCGAAGGCTTCGTCCGCATCCGCGGCGCGAACCTCGCTCGTCGCCGCGACGGCACCGTCACGGTCATGAACCGTCACGGAGAGCTCGTCGTCGTCGACGATACGGGTCGCGAGCGCGAGCATCACCGCCTCGTCTACGGCGCGGTGCTGAAGTGCGCCGAAGGCGACAAGGTGAAGCCCGGCCAGCTCCTCGCGGAGTGGGACGCGTTCGCCAACGTCATCCTCACCGAGGTCGGCGGTATCGCGAAGTTCGGCGACATCGTCGAAGGCGTCACGATGATCGAGAAGCTCGACGAGGTCACCGGCCTCTCGCGCAAGGTCGTCATCGAGTCGCGCGCGGCGGATCTCCGCCCGCGTGTCTCTCTCAAGCACCCGGAGACGGGCGAGACCCTCAAGCTGCCGAACAGCACGCTCGAAGCTCGCTACCTCCTCCCCGTCGGCGCGAACATCGTCGTCCAAGATGGCGACCTGCTCGAGCCGGGCGAGATCATCTCGAAGATCCCGCGCGAGACGACGAAGACCCAGGACATCACCGGTGGTCTTCCCCGCGTCGCCGAGCTCTTCGAAGCCCGCAAGCCGAAGGACCACGCCATCATCGCCGAGATCGACGGCGAGGTTTCGTTCGGCAAGGACACCAAGGGCAAGCGCAAGGTCGTCATCACGCCGTTCAGCCACGACGGCGCGCCGCTCAACGACCAGTCGCGCGAGTACCTCATCCCGAAGGGCAAGCACATCCACGTGCAGCCTGGTGACCGCGTCCGCGCAGGCGAGCCGCTCCAAGACGGACCGGCGAACCCGCACGACATCTTGCGCGTCAAGGGCGAGAAGGAGCTCGCTGCGTATCTCGTCAACGAGATCCAGCAGGTCTACCGCCTCCAAGGCGTCGCCATCAACGACAAGCACATCGAGGTCATCGTTCGCCAGATGCTCCGCCGCGTCCGCATCAAGGATGTCGGCGACACGAACTTCCTGGTCGACGAGAACGTCGAGAAGCACATCTTCGAGCGCGAGAACTCACGCGTGATCGAGCGCGGTGGACGTCCCGGCATCGCCGAGCCGCTCCTCCTCGGCATCACGAAGGCCTCGCTCTCGACCGAGTCGTTCATCTCGGCGTCGTCCTTCCAAGAGACCACCAAGGTTCTTACCGAGGCGGCCATCAACGGAAAGACGGACACCCTGCGCGGCCTCAAGGAGAACGTCATCATGGGACGTCTCATCCCGGCAGGCACCGGCCTCGCGGCGTACAAGTCGCTCAACCTCGTCGTCGAAGGCGACGTGGTCGACCCGACCTACAGCCAGGCTCCGCCGCAGCACATCCCGCCGCCGTCGCCCTCGGCGCTCTCGGCGGTCAACGAGGAGTAATCCTCACGAGCTAAGCCCTCGGCTGGCGTAGAAGAACGCCGCGTGTCCCACCCGGATGCGCGGCGTTCCTCTTTTTGTTGGTGCACGCTTGGCTCGAGCGCAGCGCTAGGAGCGCGCGATCAGCTGCTCGGCGACGGACTTCGCGGCGCCGAACGATCGGGCGACGCCGGTCGCGACGGGGCCGGTGCCCTTCGCGAGCGCTTCGGTCTTGAACACCTCCCAGCTCCAGCGACCGTCGCCTTTGGGATGAACCTTGGCCGTGAAATCGCCCGACGTGGCGAGCCACAGCTCTCTCTCTGCCTGGCGGCTCCACGACAACGGCATGCGTTGGGAAGCTTACGGCATTTCGCGCGAGGGCTGACGCGAGCTTAGGGGTAGGCGGTGAAGAGCTCGCCGAGCGAGGTCGCGTTCTTCGCGTCGCGGAGGAGGGGCTCGACCGCGAAGACCTCCTGCAGCGTGCGGAGGAGCGAGCTGTGGTTGAACGGCGTGTGGGACCGATAGCCCACCTTGGCGAAGGGAGAGAGCACGAGCATGCCGATCGGCCACTCACCGTCTTCGCTCTCGTCCCAGGTGACGAAGATGGCGCCGCCGTCTTGGTAGGCCTTCGAGGACTGGAGCTTCGGGATCTCCTCGGCGAGGAACGCGTCGCCGTTCTTGACGCGGTCGCCCGAAGAACATGCATCATGCATGTTGTGGCAACGGTCGGGCGTGATGAAGACGTAGCCTGACACGGCGTCGTTCGCGAGGTCGGTGGCGAGCTCGGATTCGGGGCGGACGTGCTCGATGCACGTGACGGAGTCGGCGCGGTTGTTGTCGGTGACGTCCGTGAAATAGATCATCGGATTGTGCTTCGGGGCGTAGTCGCCCTCGGCGCCGAGCGGGCACGTCTTGCCGCGAATGCCTTGCTGATACGATTTCCAGGGCACGCCGGCCGTTTGGAGCAACGTGACGAGGTGCTTCTTCGTGAAGCGGAAGTTCTCGTCGGGCCCGTCGTCGTCGAGGATCGCGAGGTTGTCGCCGGCCTCCATCCAGATGTAGTTCGGCTCGCTCGGGTGAACGCCCTTCGGGTTGTCGTGGTACTGCTCCGCGTAGGCGCTCGCGGGGAGGAGCACGTCGTTGATGTAGCGGGCGGAGGGGTTGCCCCGAATCTCGTCCCAGTTGCTGTTTTCCATCACGATGACGAACGCCGTCTTCAGGTGATGCGTCGCGCGGATCGTGGCGGATGTCGCGGCCGGCGTGGTCGGCACGTTCTCGAGCGCCATGTACTCGGGACCTCCCACGTCGCTGGGATCGCCTTTTCGCGGACCGCACATCACGGTGGCGCTGATGGGAAGAAGAGAGAGGAGAGCGAGCGTCGTTCGTCGGTACGTCATGTGGTGTGGTGGCGCGGGAGGGGGTCCCCCCGCGAGCGGCCCTGGTTCGTAGCGCACTCGCCACAGTTGTGAAGGGATCGTGGCGAAGATGCACAGCGCGAGCATGACTTTCGCGCGGTTTTCTCTGCTCGTGCTGTAGGGGAGACCGCGCGATCGACGAGGGAGTAGCTCGCGAAAAACTTGGTGGCCCTCGCGCCCCACTCGATCGGGGGAGAGCGCGCCTCGAGCACGGTGGATGGCGGCACTCGGCATGCTTGGGGGAAAGAAATGATTCGTCGTCGTGATGCACTGAAGGGCCTGACGAGCGTCGCGCTCGGAACGATGCTCCCGATTGGCGCAGGAGCGCTCTCGGGCATCACGATGACCGGATGCAGCCGCAAGGACGAGGTCCCGCCGCCGAGTGACCCCGTCTTTGGCCATGGGATCGCGAGCGGAGATCCGACGCCGAACGCCGTCATCCTCTGGACGCGGATCTCGCTGGCGAACGCGCCGAGCGCGGTCGATGGACGCTGGGAGATGGCGAAGGACGCGACGTTCGGCGCGATCGTCGCGCAAGGCACGTTCACGACGAACGCGGACCGCGACTACACGGTCAAGGTCGACGCGACAGGGCTCGAGCCGGGCACGACCTACTACTATCGCTTCATCGCCGCCGGCCGCACTTCGCTCGTCGGGCGTACGAGGACGGCGCCGCTCGACGCGAAGCGCCTTCGCTTCGCGGTGGTGTCCTGCGCGAGCTTGCCGCATGGGTACTTTCATCTCTATCGCGCGATCGCGGAGCGGCCCGACATCGACGCCGTCGTTCACCTCGGCGATTACATCTACGAGTATGCCGACGGCGACTACGGCAAGATCCGCGAGTCAGAGCCGAAGCGCGCGGTGCAGTCGCTCGGGGATTATCGCGAGCGCTACGCGCAATACCGGCGTGATCCGGATCTGCAGGAGATCCACCGTCAACATCCCTTCATCTGCATCTGGGACGATCACGAGATCATCGACAACGCCTACAAAGACGGGACCACGGGCGACAACCCCGTGATCGGATCGTCCTGGCCCGATCGAAAGGCCGCGGCGATTCAGGCGTACTCCGAATGGATCCCGATCCGCGATCAGGAGCCGAAGGCGCGCATCTGGCGAGCGCTCTCGTACGGGTCGCTCGCGGATCTCGTCTTCCTCGATACGCGGCTCTGGGGACGTGAGCAGCAAGTCCCCGAAGAAGATCCGCGCAGGATCGATCCGGCGCGTCAGATGCTCGGTGTCGATCAAGAAGCATGGCTGCGCGATCGGCTTCGCAGCGGGACGGCGAAGTGGAAGCTCGTCTGCCAGCAGATGATGATGGTCGAGGTCCCGCAAGGGTTTCGCGTCGACGGCTGGGATGACTATCCGGCCGCGCGCAATCGGTTCTTCGACATCCTCGAGGGCGCGGGGACCTCGCCGGCCGCGCCTCTCTCCAACGTCGTCGTGCTCTCGGGGGACGTTCACTCGTCGTGGGCGTCGGATCTCGCGCGCACGCCGGCCGATCCGGCGACCTACGATCCCGCGACAGGCCGGGGGTCGCTCGCCGTCGAGCTGATCACCCCGGCGATCAGCTCGCCCGGCACCGAAGGGCAGACGGGGGATCAGTTCACGTCGAAGGCAAGCTGGATCAAGCTCGCCGAGCTCGAGAAGCGCGGCTTCATCCTCCTCGACATCACCGAGGAGCGCGTGCATGGCGCGTGGTTTCACATCGACAGCGACGTGATCGAGCGCGAAGCGCGCGGCCCGATCACGTTCGCGGCGGGATTTGCGACGTACTCTGGGACCAATCACCTCGTGAACGAGCCGAAGGAGCCCGAGCTGCTCGCGGCGCCGCCGCTCGCGCCCGCGGATGGTGATGACGGCCGCGGCGGCACGATCGTGCCGACGTCGCGTGGATGATCCACGTGAGACGTGGGATCAGTAGAAGTCGCCGCAGTCGGAGACCTTGTGTTTCTGCCAGGCGCTCACGTCGAGGCTCACCTGCACCGCGGAGTCGGCGCTCGTGTCGATGCGGTAGTGATAGGCGAAGCCGTCCTCGCCTTTGCGAAGATCGTCGAGCGTGGCGGGCGCGGCGAGCACGGTCAGGGTTCCTTTGAGCGGTTCGCGGATCGCGGGGACGAAGTCCTTGCCCGGCTCGAAGCAGCCGGGGCCAATCGTGCCGTCACGCTCGGCGACGGGGTCGAGCTCGGCGTCGGGCGACGCGCAGTACCAGAGCTCTGCGTGGACGGAGTCGGAGTCGAGATCGTAGTCGTCCTCGTCCGTCGGGTCGGGCACCTCCAGCGCGAGATGCGCGCGCGGGATCGCGGTCACCGTCGTCCTTGGCGCGCAGCTCTCGTGCACCGTCGATCCTGCGTCGCCCGCATCACCGGAGTCTTCGCCGGCGTCTCCGGCGTCGCCCGCGTCGACATCGACGTCGGCGTCAGGAGCCGACGCGCCCACGACACCTCCGTCCGCGCTGCACGACGGCGGAACGGTCTCCGTGGTGATCTGCTCGTCGATGTCGATCGTCCCGTTTCCTCGTGGGAGAAGGTGAAAGCCCACCGAGCTGTCGAAGCGCCGGCCCTTGACGTCGATCGTTCCTTTCACCTCGAGCTTGCCGGTCGTCGCATAGGTCGTGTTGTGGTACGAGCCGCATCCGGATCGCGAGCACGCCTCCTCGGAGTCGCAACCGAAGAGCGCGAAGACGATCGCCGCGAGCGCGTATGCGGAGGAGCGGGAGCGAGACGCGTTCATTGGTCGCTCCCGCACATCTTGCCGTAGCTGACGCCCCAGCTCGCGAAGGCGACGACGTCGAGGTTCACGGTGGAGTCGTCCTTCTCGCCGGTGCCGTTGATGCGAAAGGAGTAGGCGTAGTCACGGACATCGTCGCGTTCGACATCCGGCTTCGCGTTCACGACGAGCGAGCCATGCAGCGCCGTGCTCTCGAGCGTGGAGCTCTCCTTCGCACCTGGTCCGAAGCAACCGGCGACCGTCCCGTTGAAGCTGTCGAGGCTCGCGCCCTCGACGCTGCACCAGAAGAGCGTCGCCTCGTGGCTCTCGAGCGTGAACGTACCTTCTTCCTCGGGGGCCGAGAGAAGAATGACAGCGTTCATGTGAAACTCGAGCGCCACCTTTCGAATGGAGCCACGATCGAGCTTCATCCGGCTCGTCGTGCTGTCATCACGAATCGTGCGTGGACGCGCGCCGCCGATCGTGATCGACCCCGTGGCCGCGACCGCTTCGTAGCTCGAGGCGTCGACGGCCGACCAAGCGACGGACGCGTCGTAGTGATCACAGAAGTCGTCACCTCCACATCCGAGGCCTGGGAGACCAGCAAGGGCGGCGATGGCGAGAGAGAGCGGCGTGGTGACGGACGGAGCAGAGATGCGCTTTTTCGAGGACGACACGACCTTGCTCTACGAGCCGGGACCGTCCCCCTCAAATGACACGGCCTGAAGGGCCACCCGATACACCTGAGACGCACGAAAAATGTCGAAGAAGGCCGCGTCTTGACCCGAATCGAAGGGAAAACCTAGCCTCCTTGACCGTACTCCCCACGGGAACCCCAAAAGTGAGCGCAGCCATGGCCGACACGAAGCTCGAAGAACGCGTCACCTGGAACGACGAGGCACGGGAACGCGCGCGCGACCCAGAGCCGCCGAACCTCGATGGTTCGATTGGCCGCTGCGGCCCGCTTTGGAAGAAGGCGTTCACCGAGAAGAACGCGTACACGAAGACCTCGCCTGAGGACGAGCTCCGCGCCGGCCTGGCGAAGATGACGCCGCAGGCCGTGGCGATCGTCGAGCGGATGCTGCAGCACCACGCGCAAGGCAAGGAGCCGACCGAGCTCGATCCGTTGGCCGATGCGGCGGTCGCGTCGGTCGTCACGCTCGACGACATCGCGCCGTATTGGCTTCAGCGTGGAGGTCCGAAGTTCGTCGCCGAGGTACTGCTCGCGTCGTTCAACCTGACGGCGTCGTCGTACGGTGGTCAAGGCGGCAGCGGGCGCATGATCGAGATCGCGGCAGGTAAGGGATACCTGACGACGACCATCGCGCGCTGGATTCGTCGCGCGCTCGCGGGAGATACGAAAGGTCAGGGAGAGGTGCATGCCGTCCTCGACGCGGCACGCGCCGGCGCGCCGCTCGACCTCAGGATCGCGATGACGATCGCGGCGGCCGATCGAGAATGGGCCAAGGCAGACGCGACCGAGTTCCTCGCGGCGAAGAAGGCCTCGATGCGTTACGACACACCGAACCAAATCTTCGAGGTGCTCCGCGATCCAGAGCTCGTGACGAAGCTCGCGCAACGTCATCCAAGCTGCGTCCCCGTCTACGAGCTGGCGCGCGACCTCGAGGTCGCCGCTGCGCCTGCGATCGCGATCGTGGTCGAGAAGGACCCGTCGAACGAATGGAACTGCGAGGCGCTGGCAGTGCTCGAGTGCGTCACGAGCGCCAAGGCGCTCGCGCAGTCGCTCGGAAAGAAGCGCGGTGGTGAGGCAGCGCGTGCATTCTACAAGCGACGCCCCGATCTCGCGTTCGTCGCGCTCGCGCCGATCGTCGTCGCGGAAGGAAAGATCGCGCCGTTCGTGAAGCCCGAGCTCGAGGCGATCCTCAAGGCCCATCCCGATTATCCGACCACGTTCGGCGAGCACCTCGACGCGAAGACGCGTGCAGCGTTTGCCAAGCAAGAGCAGGCAAAGCAGACGCCGAAGAAGATCGCGCCGATGGGAGATGTCCCGCGTGCGCTTCAAGCATGGCCAGCGCCCCGCAAAGGCAAGAAGGTCCGTGAGCTCCCCGAATTCGCCGACGCATCGAAGCTCCCTCCGGTGCAGCTCGACGACGACGTGGCGCTTCCCGAGAGCGCATGTGACAACCTCCTCGCGCTCCTCATGCAGTCGCCGCTCGAGGATCCAGATCCCGACGTCTTCGTCGTGAGGAAGGCATGCGAGCCGAAGTCGCTCGCCGCGTTCGGTTGGGCGCTCTTCGAGGCCTGGCTCGCCGCTGGCGCCCCGTCGAAGGAGGGATGGGCGTTCACCGCGCTCGGACTCCTCGGCAACGATGACACCGCGCGTCGCCTCACGCCGCTCATTCGCGCCTGGCCGGGCGAGTCGCAGCATGCGCGCGCGGTCACCGGCTGCGGTGTGCTTGCGGCGATCGGCACCGACGTCGCGCTGATGCATCTCCATGGCATCGCGCAGAAGGTGAAATTCAAGGGCCTCCAAGCGAAGGCGCAGGGAAAAATCGAGGAGATCGCGCGCGCACGCGGGCTCTCGGCCGAAGAGCTCGCCGATCGGCTCGTCCCCGATCTTGGCCTCGACGAGTCGGGCTCGATGACGCTCGACATGGGTTCGCGTAGCTTCAAGGTCGGCTTCGATCACACGCTGAAGCCGTTCGTGCTCGACGCGAACGGCAAGAAGGTCGCCGACCTTCCGAAGCCGGGCAAGAACGACGACGCGGACATCGCCGCGGCGTCGGTGGAGAAGTGGAAGACGCTGAAGAAAGACGTCAAGACGATCGCGAGCACGCAGGTCACACGTCTCGAGATGGCGATGTGCTCGCAGCGACGCTGGACGGCCAGCGACTTCCAGACGTTCATCGTCGAGCACCCGCTCGTCGTTCACCTCGCGCGGCGTCTCGTCTGGGGCGTCTTCGATGACAAAGGAAAGCTCACCAGCACGTTCCGCGTCTGCGAAGACCGAAGCCTGGCGAACGACAAGGACGAAGCGATCACGCTCGCTCCGAACGCGCACGTCGGTCTCGTCCATCGCCTCGAGGTGGAGGACGCCGTGCTGGCGCGTTGGGGTGAGGTCCTCGGGGAGTACGAGATCATCCAGCCCTTCGACCAGCTCGGTCGCGCCGTCTACGCGCCGAGCGCGGAAGAGAAGAAGAGCTCCGTGCTCGGTCGCCTGAAGGGCGTCACGGTGAAGACAGGAAAGATCCTCGGCCTCGAGCATCGAGGTTGGCGCAAAGGCCCGCCGCAAGATGCAGGCTGGGTCTGGAACATGCTGAAGTACCTTCCAAACGGCTTCCAGGCCGATCTCGGGATCGGCGGCGGCATCGCGGTTGGCTACATGGAGGGGACCCCGAGCGAGCAGAAGCTCGATGGCCTCGGCCTCCTCGGGCCATCGGGCAAAGAGGCGAAGCTCGGTGATCTCTCACCGACGGCGTTCAGCGAGCTCGTTCGCGACCTCGAGATGCTGCGCGACTAGACGCTAACTCGTGGTCTTCCTTGGAGAATGAGCAAGTCGCGCGACGCGCTCATTTTTTACGCAACGAGCGGCGGCGCCGACCGATGAGAGGGCATGAACATCCTCCGCTCGGTCTCGTCCAATCTCCTCGCTCTCCTCCTCCTCAGCCTCGCCGCTTGCTCGGCCACCGAGGACACGCCCGAAGCTCCCACGCCGAGCGGTGACGCGACGCACGAAGGGCCTGGCTCCTCGTCCTCGTCGTCGTCCTCATCGTCTTCCGGCGGGACGAAGGCCGGACCGGTACGTGGAGCATGCCTCGACAAAGGCCAGTGCGAACCGAAGCGTATCGCCGACGGGTTGGGCACGATCAACAAGGTCGCGGCGTCGAGCACCGGCGTCTGGGCGCTCAACCTACAGGACCTGGTCCACATCGCTCCGAATCATGAAACGGTCGTTCGACTCCCGCCGGGGATCATCACGGGAGCCCCCGAAGTCGCCGCCGTGGGCGACATGGCGGCCATCTCGGTCGATCGCAAATTCATCACCGCCAACACAACGGGTAAGACGACGCTGACCACGTTCGACACCTTCCGCGGGACACCCACCAGCCTCCGCGCGGTGAATGGGGAGATCTACTTCCTCGCCGGCAACGAGATTCAGTGGTCGAAAGGATCGGCCTACCTCCTCTCCTATGAGGAGGAGAAAGCTGGATCGAAGCCGATCGCCGCGACCGTGGACGCAGACGGAATGTACTGGGCGCTCCTGACCATGGGTGGCGTCACGCTGATGACCTTCGACCAAGACACGAGGAAGCCGCTCGGCTTCGTGCCGAAAGCGGAAACGCTCTATGGCTTCGTCACGACGAAGACGCACATCGTATTTCATGACTACGCTCACCGGCGGATCCTTGCGTTCGCGAAGAATGGGGACAAGAAGATGATCGTCGTCGCGGAAAATGATGAGGATGCCTTCGAGTTTGCGGCTGATGACGACGGTGTCTACTGGCGCTCGTGGAAGGGGCTCATGGCTTGCAACCCCGACGCGACGAACGTACGTGTGCTCGTGCCGGGCGTCTACGCCATGATGGGCGGCGTCTCGGTGACGAAGGACACGATCTACTACGGCTTCGATGGCGGCGTGTACGCGCTGGCGAAGTGACTCAGAGAGCGCACGCGATGTCCGCGGCCTTGACCACCTTCGTCTTCGGCACCTCGGAGGTGCAGCGCGGCGCGCCGTCGGCACCTGCTTCGGCGCGGCCGTCCGCGGCGCGCTGGCAGTAGCCCTCTGCGCCGGCGCACTGATGGCCGATGGCGATGGTCTGACCGGCACATTGAATCGCGGAGGTGGGATCCATGTCGCTGCAGTACCAACCATCCGCGCGACCTGCGCAGCTGTCCTTCGTGACGCAGGTCGACATCACATCGAGCGGGCCAAGCTCCCACGGAGTGGTGTGCTTGTCGAAGAACGATCGACCGAAGGCGCGGGCCTCGACGCCGATGTCGGAGCTCACGCCGGCGGTGATGCTCGAGCAGGCGGCAGCGTTCGTCTTCTGATCGGTGTTGGCGCCGCCACCGCCCGTGATCGCAAAGTCCATCGACGGCTTGACGCTGCCATACACGCCGAGCACGTCGTAGAGGTACACGCCGAGCTTCACCGACAGACCGCAGCGGAGATGCGTCTCGCCGA
>JBGAFW010000022.1:0-130569 GCA_044227045.1 Labilithrix sp. | reverse complement strand
GAGCGCGGCTGCGAGTTCATCCTCGACCGGCTCGCCGAACGCGAAGGCGAGCGCGTCATCGCGTGCGTCGCCAAAGGACCTCGGCGATGCACCGACGTGGTGTGGGCGGACTGCGCGGCGAGGATCGGGGTCCACGCCGACGGCGGGCCGCCCGCTCCTCCACCACCAACCGAAGACGACTGAGAGGAGCGGAAGAGATGGGCATTCTTCGCATCGACGACGACATGAAGAGGGCGCTCACGTTTGGCGCTGCGCCTCGTCGCGTCGTGTCGCTCGTCCCTTCCGACACGTACAACGTCGCTGCGATCGGCTGTGGTGACGCGTTGGTCGGGCGAACGGACTATTGCGAGCTGCCCGCCGAGGTCGCCCTCAAGGTGCCGAGCGTCGGCGGGACGAAGAACCCGCGCGTCGAGGCGATCCTCGAGCTTCAACCCGATCTCGTGATCGCCAACCAAGAAGAAAACACCAAGAAAGATCTCGAGAAGGTCGCGCAGCAAGGGATCAAGGTGCTCGTCTCGTTTCCCAAGCGAGCAGCGGATGGCATCGCGCATCTCGCACGCCTCGCGCGGATCTTCCGCGTGGAAGGAGACGCCAGCGTTCGTGATCTGCTTCGCGCAGGCTATGCCGTCATCCGCGAAGCCGAAGAAGCAAAGAAGGATCTCAAAGGCATTCGTACGTTCTGTCCGATCTGGATGGACCCGCTCATGACGATCCACGGCTCCACGTTCATCAGCGACGTGCTCGACCTCGCCGGCGCGCACAACGTCTTTGCTGACCGCGCCAGGCGCTATCCGCTCGCGGCGGACCTCGGGTATGTCGCGGCCGTCCCGGACGCGGAGGCCGCGGGGCGCGACACGCGTTACCCTCGCGTCACGATCGAGGAGGTCGTCCAGCGCGCACCCGAGCTCGTCCTCTTGCCCGACGAGCCTCACCCCTTCACCGATCAAGACGCGGACGCCTTTCGCGCGCTCGACATCCCGGCTGCGAAGGCGGGCTGCGTCGTGAAGACGAGCGGCAAGGATCTGTGCTGGTACGGCGCGCGGACGATCGAAGGGTTGCCTCGCGTCCGCGCGCTCGTCGATCAGTATCGTAGGCGCATCGCCAACTGAGCGCGCAAGCTCAGCGCATCACCTTGTGGATGACCGTCGGCACGCTGTCGTCCTCTTGCGTGCGAACGACCCACGTGACGTCCGAGCTCGGAGTCGCGGCGCCGGTGAACCCAACGCTCGCGCCGAAGGACGCGAACGGTGAGAGCAGTTGGTGGCCGACCACGTCCGAGGCACCGCTGACGATGAAGTGGGTCGAATCGGGGAGCGCCACGTGCGAGTCGACGGTGAGGAGGCCCGAGGCGGTGAGGAAGCCCGGGATGTTCGCGTGTCCGTCGTCGAGCGCGACGAAGACGCCGCCCTTCTTCGTGAACGTGCTGAGCGTGCTCGACCAACGAGCGCCGAGCGCGGCTGCGTCTCCGCCGTCGCCTTGCATCAGGATGACGTCGTAGTTGGCGTAGAGGTTCGGGCTGTCGAGCTCGCTGAAGCTCGCGAGCGTGATCTTCGTCGCGCGATCCTTGATGCCGTAGGAGATGAGGTAGCGCGAGGACGCGGCGTTGTCGGCGTCTCCGCCGAACTCGAAGGAGAGGACGCGGATCGGATCCGTCGTCGGGATCGAGACGGCGTTCGTGAGGATCTTCGCCTGCACGGAGCCGTTCCAGCCGGACTTCATCTCGTGACCGATCAGGACGACGTCGCCAGGGGTCGCGCCGACGCACTCGCGATTGACGCAGATGTTGGACGGGCAGATGCGACCGCAGGCGCCGCAGTTGCGGGCGTCGTCGTCGACCGAGATGCAGACGCCGTGGCACGCGACGAGCGGCTCCGGGCAGATCAGCTCCTTCGGCGGATCGACGGGCGGGTTCTCGATCACCGGCTCCTTCGGCGGGAGCGTCGGGATCTCGTAGGACGGGATCGGCTCGTAGGGGTTCGTCACGGGCTCTTCACCGACCGGTGAGGGGGTCGTGTTCGCCGGGTTCGTGCTGATCGGGGTGTCGGTCGTCTGGCGATTGCTTGGATCGAACGTGGGGCTCGTGCCGCTCGGCGACACGACGCACGCGCCGCCGGCTTCGGTGTAGCCAGGCTTGCACGTGCCGCCGACGACGCTGTCGAGCCCGCAGCCGGTCGTCACCGCCATGGACGCGAGCACGAAGGTGATCGCGAGCGCAGACGCCGAAGAAGAGAGAAGAGAAGTACGTTTCATCGAAATCACTTTGAGCTCCTGTGAGACGGGGCGGGGTTGGAAGACCAAGTCGTGGTTCCCAGCATGTTCGAGCGAGGCGCGTGCTCGCTGCTGCTGGTCGGGCCCGACGCGTCCGGCGCGCTGGTCGTGGTGTTGTGGGTCGACTTGCTCTCGCGCTCGCGCGTGACGAACATCTCGACGCGGCGGTTCTGAACCTCGGGCTTGAGCGTGACGATCTTCGGCATCGACTTGCCGTGCGCGACGACGCGGAGGCGGTCACCCGACACGCCGAACCAGATCAACATTTGACGCATGCTGCGCGCGCGCGCCTCCGAGAGCTTCTGGTTGTACTCCTCGGTGCCCACCTCGTCGGCGTGGCCTTCGATGCTGATGTCGACGATGTCTTTGTGCGACTCGATGAACTGCGCGATCTTCCTCACGAGCGGGTGGCTCTTCGAGCGAATGCGCGCGCTGTCGAAGTCGAAGTGAACGACGTCCTCGAGGAGGATGCGGTCTTCGAAGATGCGGACGCCGTCACCGCAGCCGTCTTCACCCACCGCTTCGCCGTCCTTGCAGACGTCGGTCGCGTCGGCGAGGCCGTCGTGATCCTCGATGATGGGCATCGGCGGAGGCGGCGGCGGAAGGGGCTTCTCTGCGCTCGGCGGCTCAGCCGGACGTGCGCGCTCTTTGGCGCCGAGGCTGATCGCGATGCCGGCGCTGAGGATGCGTGCGTCGCTCGAGCGAAGGTTGTCGTTCGGCTGGAAGACTTGCGTGTAGCCGACGAACGGACCGACATCGATGCGACTGGTCCTCGAGACGCGGACGTCCCAACCAAGGTGCGCGTCGAACGCAGGACGCGTGAGGTCACCGGTGTGCGCGACGCCGACGTTGCCGTCGATCCAAGGTCCCGCGACGCGCGTCGCGCCGTAGGCGCGAAGGCGAACGCCGAGCGTGCCGAGGAAGGCGGCGCCGGTGCTCGTCTCTGCGATGGCCGCGTCCTTGGGCGCTTCACCCTTCGAGAGGACGAACGCGCCGGCGGTCGCCTGAACACCAAGACGTGATGTCGCGGGGAGCTCCACTGTGCCCGCGCCCGTGCCACCCGCTCCAAACTCGTTTTGCTGCGTCCCGCCGACAGCGTGTGCGCCGCCCGCGGCCATGTGAACGCGCGGCTCTTCCGCCGATGCGTTCAAGGTCCAAGCAAGTATCGATAAGCACCCAAAAGCAATCGCGACTCGTTTCATGACCACCAAGAACGGCGCGTTCACCCCGCGGATTCAGGGCAATCATGAAGGATTTTGGTTCGGGATATCCGAACCTGGTTAGCCGGATCGCGGGCGTGGATCGGTGGCGATGAGCGCAAACACCGCATGATCGAGCCATCGACCATTGCAGCGCTCGGCCTGGCGCGCGATCCCTTCGAAGCGGAAGCCGAGGCGTCCAATCACAGCGAGGGAAGGGTGGTTGTCGGTGGCAGCCGCCACCCGCACCCGATGCGCGTTGACGGAGCCGAACGCCCAATCGAGCACAGCGTGTCCAGCTTCGGTCATGAGGCCTTTGCCCCACGAGTCGAGGCGGAGCCAGTAGCCGAGCTCGACGCTCTCGTGGAGATGCGCGAAGGACTCGAGGCCGATGACGCCGAGCAGCCGCTTGGTCGCGCGCTCGCGGATCGCGAAACGCGTCGCGCGCGCGGCGTCCCAATCGGACGCGCTTGCCTCGGCGTAACGTCCGCTCGAGTCGAGATCGATGTTGAAGGGGACCCACGGAAGCCAGGGCTCGAGCTGAGCACGCGAGCTCTCCACCGCGGTCCAGAGGTCGCGCGTGTCCGTGGCGTCGAGCGGTAGCAGATGAAGACGCTTCGTCTCGACAGGACGTGAACGAACCTCGGAGCGCGGCGGCACAGAGAGCACGTGGGTGAACGGAAGCTTATTCGCGAAGACTTCGCGACGCCACCCGGAAGGTCTCTGCCAATGACCTCGGCCGTTCGCTCAGCGGCGGCGGGTCGTCGGCGGCGGCTGCGGAGGCTCCGGATACGCCTCGACGAGAGCCTTCATCGGGCGGTCGACCCGCTCGAGCGGGCTCGTGACGAGGTCGCGGCCGTCGGCCGCAAAGTAGAGGGCCTCGCCAGGGCGCGGATCACCCGGGTTCGGGACGATCGCGCCGTTCGGGAAGAACTTCAGCCCACCATGAAGCCGGCGCTTGATCGCGAGGTGTCCGGGCAGAAAATCGCCAGAGCGCCGGTCGCGGACCGCGATGCAGAAGCCGTCGCGGAAGTGATACTCGGTATTGCGCGTCACGTAGACGCGATGGCGGCGGCGCTCCTTTCGCTTCGACTCGAGCGGTGCCTCGGACTGCGAAGAGGAAGAAGACGACTCGGTGGTTTTGGAAGCTGCTTCGCCCATAACGGGGCCGAGCATCCATCCACGGCGCGCAAGTGGCCAAGTTCCTACGTCGCTTCGATATCTGTCGCCACGCCGGCGAGGATCGATGGGCCACGAGCGCGAAAGAGACAGGAATGAAATTGGCTCTCGCGAAACGTCCTGCGCGAGCGGCGCATCCGACTCGAGGACACGACCTCGGGGCTTCCCAGGACTCGGGGTCGTGCTTCTTCTCCCTCCAACAGATCAGGGACGGAGGCGCGCAGGATCGATCGGCGCGTTCGGCACGGCCTGCGAGAATTTCAGATCGATGCTGTCGCTCTTTCCTTCGATGAGGCGAGCGCGCACGGGCGTGGTCAGGTTCTTGTCCAGCACCAGCGTGAACGCGCGGACGGCCGACTTGCTCGGCGGATTGGCCTTGTCGTTCGCGTCTGGCGGAAGGACCGTCCCGGTGATCTCGACATCGCTCGGACCGCGCGAGCCGCCGAGCGCATAGCGAGCACGCAAGAGCGAGAGGTCACCGCTGAGGAGCGCGCGAAGATCAGCGAGGGCACGCGCGACGTTCGCTCCGCTGCCCGCGGGGATGCTGGCCGACGACGTCTTCGTCTTGTACGCGAGGCCTTCGGGGCCCACGAAGTAGACGACGTCGTCGGGCGGGGCGAGATCCCAGCGGAGACGATCGCCCTGAAGCTCGAGCTGTCCGGTCGACTTCACGGTGGCGGCGAGCAGCGTGATGCGGCGCTCTTGCGTGAACGAGGCCCGCAGCGACTTCAGCTCCTTGCGGGCCTTGGCGATCTCCGCGATCACGGCGTCGAGCTTCGCGCCCTCGAGCGACTCTCGTTCGGGGGCGACCTGCGGCGCGGCCGTAGGCTCCTCGGCCGACGCGCTCGGGAGGCCGGTTCCCATCAGCGCGATCGACGTCGCGAAGGCCATGATTCGTGTTGATCGGAGGGTCAGCATGACGAGTTACGGCGTTGATCGTCCGTTTTGAACGGCGTGAAGCGAGGAGCTTGGCTTGGCGGACACATCCTCGGCGGAGGAAGGCCGGAGGAGGGGACCGCCGGCGCGGGCGCGTCCCTCATCGTAGCGTCCATCGGTGAGCGCGGGATCGGCAGGCAACGTCACGACCTCCGCCGGTGGATCGGGCAGAGCTCCACCGTTCGTTGCGTGGCGCATCCCCGCGCCTGCGTCGCTCGCGACCTCGTCGATGCTCGACGTGGCGAGCAGCCGCGGATCGATCTTGAGGAAGCGCCCCGACAGCCGGGGACCTTCGGAGACCCAAAGCTCCCGCGCGGTGAGATCGGCGACGACACCATGGGTCGCGATGAAGGCATCGATCGTTCGACGGTCGCCGACCGAACATGATGCACCCACCGACGTCGCGCACCGATGATCGCGCAGCATCTCGAGCATCGTCTGCACCGACGCGCTCTTCGGCGGCACCGCGGCGAGCAGCTCATCGATGCGCGCGCGTCGCTCGAGCGTGCTCGTCGTCTTACGCACCTCGAGGTCGCGTGGATCGTCCTTGAGCGGACCCTCGAAGTGGTTCGTGACGGAGGCTCGGCCGGGGCTGCCCTCCGCCGAACGCACGTGCGCGGGTGAGCCTGGCGCGCGCTCGACGATCGCGAAGTGTCCCTGCGCGTCGCCGACGAAGACGAGATGCGAGACCATCACGTCTTGCGCCGAGAGGATCGCGACCGCCTCCTTCGTGGTCCGCGCCGAAGAGAGCGTCTCGCGAAGCGAGAACGCGACGGGCACGCCGGTGGTGCTCGGTTCACGAGCGCGCCCACCATGCACCGCGACGGCGACGCCCTCGGCGTTCATCCCGGTGACGACGCCGATGAACCCAGGCCATGCGACGCTCGCGAACGGGATCTTCCCGTCCTCGTGCACGAGGAACACGGCCTTGTCTCGATCGAAGATCTCGGCGGCTTCGAAGTCGAACGCGCGCGCGAAGAGCGCATGCCCGTTCGCCGTCATCTCGGCGCCGAGGCCAAACGCGGTGCAGCCGCCGAGAAGAGGCGAGTGCTCGAAGCTCAACGCGATGTCGTAGAGCGCGTGGAGCATCACCATGCGGTGGTACGTGGGCATGTGACCCTCGTACGGATCGGGCTTGAACGCGTTGGCCTCCGCCGCGATCTCGCGTCGTCGAGGCTCCGGAAAGTTCGCGTCCACGTTTCGATACTTCACCCGGCCGATGTCGAACATGAGCGCGCGAAGCGGCGAAAGCGGCACCATCTGCTCGAAGCCGTCCCACAAGACGCGCTCGTCCACCGCCATGCGGTCGTAGAGGAGCGCAGTGTGCTGCGCCCCTATTTCTTCGGGAGATCCTGCGAGGAGCACGAGCCGTACGCTGCCTCGCATCACGGTCCATCCGCGCGCGGTCCTCACGATCGGCGCGCCCGCGTCGTCCGTGCTCGCCCTCGCCGGGATCACCGGCAAGGACGCGGCCGGCGCCGAGATCCCCGTCGTGAGGCCGATGACCAGATGAGCGAGGATCGGCGTCGCGATGAGCGCTGTGAGCGCGATGAGCTTCTTCGAATGCCGCCGGATCACTCGTGTAGCTCTTCGCGCGATCCGGAGAGGGGTTGGGATCGCGACGAACCGGGGGAATCCTCGGGCGAGCGGCCGAGCCAGCGCTCACCCACGGTCGCGACGACGGTCTGGATGATGCGCCACGGGTCGCGCGAGACGCGGAAGTGCGTGGTGCGGTCTTCGGGGTAGAGGACCTTGATGGGCAGCTCGACGATCTCCATCCCCGACCAGATCGCGCGGAGGAGGATCTCGGCCTCGAAGTCGTAGCCACGTCCGTGCGCACCGAGCGCGAGCGTTCGTGCGATCGGATAGCGGCGGAGACCGCACTGCGTGTCCGAGAGCGGCTGCCCTGCGAACCGCGACAAGAAGAAGTTCGAGATCCCGTTCGAGATCTGGTTTGCCCGTGGCGCGGCGGCGCGCACGAGATCGCGAACGCCAAGGACGATCGCGTCGTCGTCGGAGGTCTTCGTCGCGGCGAGGAGGACGCGGCGGGCTTCGTCGGCTGGGTGCTGTCCGTCGGCGTCGACCGTGACGGCGAGCCGCTTGCCACGCGTGAGGGCAGCCTCGAAGCCGGCGCGGAGCGCGGCGCCCTTGCCGTGCGGCGCGCCGTTTCGTTCGACGACGACGCACCCTCGTTCGCGCGCGATCGCGGCGGTGCGGTCGCGCGAGCTGTCGTCGACGACGAAGATCGCGATGTCCTCCCCGAGGGAACGGCGAAGCCCGTCGATCACGCCTGCGAGCGTGCTCTCGGCGTCGAGCGCCGGCACGATCACGCACGCATCGGCGCTTGGTGCGCTGGCGCCGTGGAGTGGTGAGGATCCCGTCACACCAAGACTCTTGCACGGGTCCTCCGCCGCGCAAAGGAGGGAGCCACTGCGATCGGATCGGCTAGATTGCGCTCGTGAAGAAGACGAAGACGAAGACGAAGAAGAGCGCCGCTCGCGGCGGGCGCGTCGCGACGAAGACGCCGAAGCGCCGCACGAACGAGGCGGCGACGCTGCACGTGGCGCTCGAGAACGGGCCCCATCGCGGCCTCACACGAGCCGAGATCGAGCGACGCACACACGAAATACTTGCGGCGCTTCAATTGAAGAAGGTGGAGGTTTCAATCGTACTAACTGACGACAAAACCATCCATGAGCTCAATCGTATCTATCGCCATAAAGATCGCCCTACCGATGTGCTCGCCTTTGCGATGCGCGAAGGCGAGCTGGGGCATCTCGCAGGCGAGGTTTTGGGCGATGTCATCGTCAGCGTCGAGACGGCCAGGAAACAGGCCCACGAGCGGCAGGTGGAGGTCCTGGAAGAGGTCACGATGCTCATCGCACATGGACTCCTCCATCTCTTGGGGTGGGATCACGAGACGCCGGCCAAGGACCGGCGCATGCGTGCGGAGACCGATCGTCTGTGCGCGGCGGCTAGACCCCGGACGCCACCGTCGCGAAAGGCCTCCCGCGCCACCCCCGAAAGACGAGACCGACCGGCTTCAAAGGGCAAAAAGAAGGCGGCTCTCACAGGGAATCGTGGCGGGAATCGACGCAGAAACCCGAGGGACCTCATCGGGTAAAGCACCGCCGCTCACCCAATGGATGAACCCCCAAACGGGTGATGAGGGCCACCTCACGCATGCATTAGGCCGCAGGATCCCCGAGTCGGATTTTGCAAAATCGCACTTTCCCCGTGAATTTCCCTTGCGGGAAAGGATCAGCGGATGTTAACCATTCGCTTGTCAGGTGATTTTGGTCGTCTCGAGCCAATTCGGACGCTGGGTCACCAACGGGGTGCACGAGGTTCTGTCGCCCCTCTCTTCTCGACAAGTGAGCTGTGAATGCGAGCATGAAGTCGAGTAGAGTTGGTGTGATTGAAGGTTTCTGAACGGCGTTTCTACTTCCAGAGAACGTCGTTGAAGTTCGATAGGAGGACCGCAATGGCAGCTGCAAAGCGTATGACGAAGGCACAAGTGATCGGTGAGATTGCTCAGTACTCAGAGCTCGATAAGAAGAGCGTGAGCAAGGTGTTTGAAGGTCTGACGGATCTCATCAAGAAGCAGCTCGGCCCGCGTGGCCCGGGCGAGTTCGTGATCCCCGGCCTCCTCAAGCTCAAGACCGTCAAGAAGAAGGCGATCCCGGCCGGCGAGCGCCGCAACCCTTTCACGGGTCAGATGCAGCACTTCCCCGCGAAGCCTGCATCGAAGAAGGTTCGCGCGACGGCGCTCAAGGCGCTCAAGGATCTCATCCAGTGATGGATGTGTGAGCGCGGCTCGTCGCGATCCAGCTCGCGACGAAACGCCTCACGATGAGCCTGCCGGGCGCTGCTCCTTCGGGGGTGGCGCCCGCTGTGCTTTTGTCGTTCGGCGTAGCTGCGCGCTCACGAGCGCGGCCAGGACGAGCGCGATGAGCGGGAGGTCTCCGGCGCGCGTGTAGAGCGTGAGCGGTGCCTCGAGGAGCGCGGCGTCGGCGATGAGTGGTGGGGACGGCCCGAGCCCGGCGGTCGACTCACGCCGCATGCGGACGGTGCCCGCCGCGTCGACCCAGGTCGTGGGCCCGCGGTTGACGGCGCGCACGAGATCGCGCCGCGTCTCGATCGCGCGCATGACGGAGAGCCGCAGGTGGAGCTCACCCTCGGCGCTGCCCGCGAACCACGCGTCGTTCGTCACGTTGACGAGCAGGTTCGGGCGAGCCTCCATCGCCTCACGACCCGCCGCCGGGAGCGTGTCCTCGTAGCAGTTCAAGACGGCAGCGCGGATCGCGCCCGTGTGAAACGCGATGCTCTCGGTGCCGGCGTCGAGGCCGGTGCCGCGCGCGAAGACGCGGCGCAAGACCGGGAAGACGTCGCCGAGCGGGACGGTCTCGCCGAACCACAAAAGGTGTCGCTTGTCCTGCGAGGGCCCGATGTCACCCGTGCGCGTGACGAGGATCGTCGAGTTCGTCCCGACGCCTCCGCCCTTCGTGAGGTACGCGCCGGTGAGCACCGGGCCATGCGCTCCCTGCTGCAGCACGGCGCGCTGCCCTCGCGGCGAGTACTTCACGCCATGCGCGAGCGTGTATGGGTACGCCGACTCCGGCCAGATCGTGAGCTCGACGTCCTCGCTCTCGGCGCGCTTCGTCAGCGCGCTCAGGCGATCCATCATCATCGACGCGCGGTGCTCTTCCCATCGGAACATCGCGTCGAAGTCGGGCTGGAGGAGCGCGACCTTCGCATGAGGGGCCGCGCGCCGTAGCTCTTCGATCGAGCGCATGCGGACCGCGCCGTACCCGATCACGACGAGCAGCACCGCGAGCGAGAAACCGAGCGGGACGCGGGCGTTCGTGACGCGACGCCGTATCGGGGTTTGGGAGGGAAGCCCCCATCGGATCGCCGTCGCCGCGAATCCGCACGCGATCGCGAGCACGAAGCTCGTCCCTCGCTCGCCGACGAGCTCGGCCGTCTGGAGCAAGATCGGCCACCGCGCGAGCCCGCCGGCGGGGGTCCACGGAAAGATCGACGGGATGAAGCATGCGCTATACACGCAAATCCCGAACGCGAGCCACGAGGGCGCGAGCGGAGGCTTCCCCTCGGACACGTCGCGCTCGCTCACGTTCACGAGGACGCGCGCGAGCGAGCCGCCGGCGACCCACGGCAACGCTTGCGCGGCCGAGAGAAGAACGAGCGCCGTCGAGTTGGCGATCCACGGAAGCGGCGTGAAGCGCGCAAGCACGTCCGGCACGAAGCGGAGCGCGAACATGTTCGCCGCGAAGCCGAACCAAAAGCCGCGACGCGCCCCCGCCCGCATGCGCTTCATCGCCGTCTCGTGGCTCTGCGCGTCGATCTCGAGCGCGTAGGCGAAGCCGATGAGCCCGACGAGGATCCCGGCGTCGAAGTTGGCCTGCGGCGACGACGCCGCGAACACGAGCCCGCTCGCCGCCGCGAGGAGACCGGCGCGGGTCCGCGTCAGGAGCGCGCGCGCCTTCGAGCTCGCGGGCGCTTCGGGGCCTGGCTCGTTCGGCACCTCGAAGGATCTAGCCGAAGGGATCCCCATCGGACACAAAACAGCGAGACGCCGCGCTCATTCCTGAACGCGGCGTCGAGGGCGCTTCGGCTAGCGTGTGCGGATCACCAGTAGAACGTGAGGCCGCCCTGGAGGAGACCGGCGCCGGACGTGTTCGTCTGCTTGCCGCTGCCCGAGGTGAACTCGGGGTGGAGGCGCTTGTCGTCGTCGATGCGGCCACGAATGAGACCACGGAGGTCGACGTTCAACGCGACCGCCTTCGAGAGACGGAACTCGAGGCCGATGCCCGACTGAACGCCGAAGTAGCCGTAGTGGTACTCGGTCTTGTCGTAGCCATCGCGATCGTCGACGGCGCGCGCGCCCGACCAACCGAAGCCGCCGAGGAGGTAGACCTGCGTGACGCTCTTCGGGTTGAGGAAGATGATGCCGTTGATCGTGAACGCCGTCTCGCCGCGGCGGTAGCCGTTGTAGTCGCGGCCGCCGGCGAAATCCAAATCGCCTTCGATCGCGGCTTGCGGGATCGGGCGGAAGCGAAGGCCGAGGCCAGCGAGCGCCATGCCCGCGTTGCCGTCTTGTCCCTTGCCCATCATCGCGCCGCCGAGATGGAGATTGAGACCCCACTCCTTGCGTGGCGGAGCCTTCTTCGGCACGTAGTAGTACGCCGGCGGAGCGTCACGCGGCTGAACGACGACGGTGGGTGGAGGCGGCTGGTAGACCACGACCGGCGGAGGCGTCTTGTCGGCAGGCTTCGTCTCGGCCGGCTTCTCGGCCGGGAGCTGCTCGAGACCGCCTTTGCCACTTCCGTTTTGCTGCGTCTCTCCGCAAAACCAGCTGCCTGGCTCGCAGTCCTTCTTCGGCTCGTCCGCGCGTGCCGCCGCCGAGAGGGCGAACGACGCGGAAGCGATGGAGAGAGCAACGGCCCATTTCGTCGTCGCCCTTCGCAGCCCCAACTTCGTGCTCATAAACCGTGCCTCCAAAAACCTGAGGGAGGGGGATTCACCAAGGAATCTCGCCGCCAGTCAGGATGCTACCAAAGCAACCCAAGTGCCACGGGGAAACGGCCCTTCTTTGGGGGAAAGAAAGCCATTTTTGAAGGGGCCAAACGCGGCTGTGTCCCTTCGTTCACGTCCACGCGTCGTCCGGCGTCATCTCGCGACGCGTCGACCCACCTCGAACCCAGCCGTAGGACCAACGGTCAGAACGACAACGAAAAGAACCAGATGGGCTGCTTGGCGCCTTCGCTCGTGGTGAAGTAGCCGGCCTTATCGGCGGCGAATGCGATCGCTTCTCCCTGGGTCTCCGCCGTCGTCGCGATCTTGCATGGTCGGGTGTTCTTCAGCGTGTCCGCAATCGATGCGCCGGGCGCGCGCTTCCACAAGAAGGCGTTCGCGTAGGTTCGAAGCGCGATCAGCGTCCCGTCCGGTGACACGCTTCCATCGGTGACGAGGACATCACCGGCGAGATCGCCCTTCCCAAACGCGAGCGTGGTCTTGCGCACGAGCGTCGACGTCGTCGTGCTCTGCGGATCGCTCACCGCGAACACGCCGCTCGCGCCATCGATCTCCTTCGTGACGATCACGATCTCGCCGCCGCTCGGATCGACGAGGAGGGCTTCGGCGTTGTGCGGCTTGTCCTCGTACGTGAGAACCATCTTGCGTGCGACGGTCACGCTCGCGGGGATCGGACCCGAGTCGAGGATCGGCTCGGGCACCACGTAGATCGTCACGTTCGGTCGCGTCGATGGATTGTCGCCGATGTCCGCGATGAAGATGGCGGGCGCCTGCGCGTTGCCCTTCGGCGCGGTCGCGATCGCCTCCCAGTCCGTCGCCGACGCGCCGTCGATCTTGATCGTCGCGATCGACGTGCCGTCGGGATGGATCGCGAAGAGTCGCGCCGAGTCGCCCGAGTCGTTGTTTGCCCAGAGCACGTTCGCCGATCGCGCGCTCGGCGCGAGGCCGGACGCCTCGACGAGCGCGTTGTCGGCGATCGTCCCGGCCTTCTCCGGCTTGCCCGAGGTCGGGCAACCCGGCGCGGTCGCGTCTTCCACCTCGCCTGCGTCCTCGCTGCCGCTCGAGCCCGACGATGAGGAGGTCGACGACGATGACGTCGAGGACGACGAGGACGGGGAGCCGCTGGACGAGGTGTCGCCGCCGCATCCGACCCACCCGAGCCATGCGATCACGCCGGCGATCCCAAGCCCGAGACCGCCGGTTCTGGATGCACGGTGTTCGAACCAACGCCTCATCGTTCAAGCATGCGCGAGGGAGCGGCCGGCGCGAAGCGCAAATCGGCGCTCCTAAGCTGCATTCAGCGCCGATCCCCGGTAAAAGGGAGAATGGAGATCGCGAGGGAGCATTGGCAACGGTTCGCCTGAAGCCCGGACATGTCCAGCCTATCTGGGCGGGCCACCCCTGGGTGTATGCACAAGCGATCGAACGCGTCGAGGGCGCGACACGCGGTGACGAGGTCAGCGTCCTCGATCCACGTGGGAATTTCCTTGGCCGCGGCTTCTATTCATCGGGCTCCGCGATTCCCGTTCGCATCCTCGTTCGCGACGAGAAGACCCCGATCGACACCGCCTTCTTCCGCGGCCGCATCGAGCGTGCGCTCGCCGCCCGCGTACAGCTCGGTCTCGAGACCGGGCACACGCATCCGCTCACGGCGCAGGAGCAAGCCGCGCAAGCGCATGGAACCCGCGAGACGACGGGCTACCGCCTCATCCACGCCGAAGGCGACATGTTGCCTGGGCTCATCGTCGATCGCTTCGGCGACGTGCTCGCGGTGCAGTTCCTCACGTTCGGGATGAAGGAGCGCGAGGCGATGGTGCTCGAGGCGCTCGGGCAAGTGATCTCGCCGCGCGCGATCGTCGATCGGACGCCCGCTGGCTCCGCGAAGGCCGAGCACTTCGTCCCGGCGAGCGGCGTCGTGCGTGGCGCGGTCGAGGTGAACAAGCTCGAGTTCTTGGAGCGAGGTCTCGCGTGGACCATCCCGCTCGATCTCGGCCAGAAGACGGGCTTCTACTTCGACCAGCGAAGCCTCCGCGCGCGGGTCGAGGTGCTCGCGCGATCGATGCCCGGGTCGAAGCCGAAGCGTGTGCTCGACGCCTACGCCTACGTCGGCTCGTTCGGGCTCGGCGCGGCGCGCGCAGGCGCCGAGGTCGTGTGCGTCGACGAGAGCGCGCTCGCGATGGAGATCGGCGCCGAGAATGCGCGCGCGAACAACCTCGCCGACCGCATGCGCTTCGAGCGTGGTGATGCACGGCGCGCGATGCAAGACGCGCATGCGTCCTACGATCTCGTCGTCGTTGATCCACCTCGCCTCGCGCCGACGCGTAGCGCGCGCGAGCAGGCGCTCGTCATGTACTCGAAGCTCGCCGAGCTCGGATGCAAGGCGACGAAGCCCGGCGGCATGCTCGTCCTCTGCTCGTGCTCCGCGGCGGTCGATTTGAACGCGCTCACGCGTGCGCTCGCCACGGGCGCCGTCCGCGCCAACGTGAGCGCGCTCGTCATCGAGCGCGCGTTCCAAGGCGCCGACCATCCGGTGCCGGCGGCGTTTGGCGAAGGCCTCTACTTGAAGGCTGTCATCGCGCGCATCGAAGCTCGATGACGCCGCTCGCTCGGCTCGACGACGTCTCCGCCAAGCGGCTCGTCGGCCTGCTCTTCGATCTCGACGACACCGTGCTCACGCGGGGCGTCCTCGAGCGCGAGGCCTACGACGCGATCTGGAAGTTGCACGAGAGCGGGCTCCGGCTCGTGGCCGTCACCGGGAGGCCAAGCGGATGGGCCGAGGTCCTCGTACGGCAGTGGCCCATCGACGGCGCCGTCACCGAGAACGGCGCGATCGGGGTCGTGCGCGAAGGACACGGCATCCGCATCATCGCCGATGGAGACGATCGCGAGGTCGCCGAGCGGTATGCGCGACTCGACGCGCTCGTCGCGATCGTGCGCGCCGAGATGCCGGCGATCGAGCTCGCCGACGACGTGCGCGCGCGGCGGTCCGACGTGACGTGGGACATCGGCGAGCGCATGACGGTGAGCGAAGAAGACGTCGCGAAGCTTCAGCGCATCCTCGTGCGCGAGGGCGCGCGGACGACGCGATCGACGGTCCACGTGCACGCGTCGTTCGAGCGAAGCGACAAGGCCTCGGGCGCGCTCGCGTTCGTGCGCGATCGCTTCGGCGAGGATCCGGGAGGCGCGATCTGGCGGTGGGCATTCGTTGGTGATAGCGCCAACGATCGGGCTTGTTTTTCGGCATTTCGAACGACGTTCGGGGTCGCGAACGTGCGTGCGTTCCTCGGCCAGCTCGCCGTGCCGCCGCGCTACATCGCGACGAAGGAGCGCGGCGCCGGCTTCGCCGAGATCGCAGCCGCGCTGCTCGAAGCGCGCGCGCGTTAGCCACGCGGACTTGCTTCAGCCCGATCGGATCTCGATCTCGGTGACCTCGTCGAACGAGCAATCGAGGCGGACGCTCTCGGCGACGCGCAGCACGATCGGCTCGAGGTCCTGCGGGTCGGCAGGCGTGGAGGGGCTGACCACGCGGTAATACGTGTCGCCGATGGCTTCGTCGAGCGCCCCTGGATGCATGAACACGTAGAGGCCATGGGCGGCGATGGTCTCGGGGGCGCGCAGCCGCGGGTCGTCCGGGAGATCGAGGACGCGGCATCCTGCGCAGAGGATCTGCTCGTGGATCGCGTCGTAGAGGACGCGGCCGAGCGACGGAAAATAGAGCGCGACCTCGCCGTCACGCGTGAGGGCGTCGCGCGTCTCCACGTCGTTCGAGACGAGGCGCAGCTCGGCGGCGAGCCCATCCCGGCCAGCGAAGACCAGATGCGGGTAGCCCTCGAAGGGATGCTCGTGGAGCGGAAGCCCTCCGCCGCAGCGTGGCAGATCGAAGATCGGATCCTCCTGGCGGTAGGCGGAGCCGCGGTAGGCCGCGCCGGCGCGCAACGCCTCGCGCCGCGTCTCCTCAGCCGCGTCCATCGCCGTGAGCGCCTCGAGCGTGATGGCCGGATCGGCCGCGTTCGGGATCGGGCCTGAATCTCCTCCACAAAACAGCGCGACGCGCCCGGCGCGATCGATCGCGAACCAATCGCCCTCGAGCCTCCTGCGGGAGACGGGGGTGGTCTTCATCTTGTGGCTCCGCCCTGCTCGCTCGGCGTGCTCTTCATCTTGGGGCTCCGCCCTGCTCGCTCGGCGTGCATGCTTCGAGCTTCTGCCTTCCATTCATCAGGGTGGTACCTCCGATTTCTTCAATCTGGATCTTCAGGGTAGACCAGCTTGAAGACACCGTGACGTCATGGAAGCCAACGCAGCCGAACGTCGCGGGACGACCGAGACTAAAGTATCTTCAGCGTCCAAGACCACCATGACGACCACCACCAAAGGCATGGGCAGCGCCGACCTGCTCGCACTGGCGCAGAAGCGCCTCTACCCCAACTACAAGCCTGCGCCGATCATGGTCGCGCGTGGAAAGGGCTGCGAGCTGTTCGATGTCGACGGTCGCCGCTGGCTCGACCTCTGCGCCGGCGTCGCGGTGTGCTCGGTCGGGCACGCGCATCCTCGCCTCGTTCGTGCGCTCTCGGAGCAGGCCGCGCGCGTCATGCACGTGTCGAATTACTTCTACAACGAGGAGAACGTCCTCCTCGCCGACGAGCTCGCCACGCTCTCCGGGATGTCGCGCGCGTTCTTCTGCAACTCGGGCGCGGAGGCCAACGAGGCGATGTTCAAGCTCGCGCGAAGGCACTTCTATGCGAAGGGCGAGAAGAACAAGACGCGCTTCATCGCGTTCGACAACGCCTTCCACGGCCGGACGATGGGCGCGGTGTCGCTCACCGGAACGCCGAAATATCGCGAAGGCTTTGGCTCGGTCGAAGGCGTCACGCACGTCCCGTACGGTGATCTCGACAAGGTGAAGGCCGAGATCAAGTCGAACGACGTCGCGGCGATCGTCGTCGAGCCCGTGCAAGGCGAGGGCGGTGTCCTCCCTGCACCGAAGGGCTTCCTCGAGGCGCTGCGCGCGATCACGAACGAGCACGGCGCGCTTCTCCTCCTCGACGAGGTGCAGACCGGCATCGCGCGCACGGGGACGTGGTTTGGCTTTCAGTCGCACACGGGCGTCCGTCCCGACGCGATGGCGCTCGCGAAGGGGCTCGGCGGCGGGTGTCCGATCGGCGCGATGCTCACGACCGAAGAGCTCGCCGGCGCGTTGCCTCCGGGCACGCACGGGTCGACGTTCGGCGGCAACCCGTTCGCGAGCGCGGCGGCACGTACGGTGCTCGGGATCATCAAAGACGAGAACCTCGTCGAAGGATCGAAGCAGAAGGGCGAGCTGCTCTCTTCGATGCTGAACGAGCTCGCCAAGGAGATGCCGGCCATCTGCGAAGGTGAGCGCGGCGCGGGGCTCCTTCGCGGGCTCGTGCTCAAGCAAGGCTTCGTCGTTCGCGACATCCTCCCGAAGCTCGCCGACGCAGGCGTCCTCCTCACGGCTGCCGGCGAACGCGTCCTCCGCTTCACGCCGCCGCTCGTCGTCACCGAGGCCGAGCTGCGCGAGGGCGTCAACGCTGTTCGTGCGGTCTTGAAGACCCTCGCGTAGGCGTCGAAAACCTCGAAAATGCGGCGGATTGCGCATCCTGAACGTTGGTTCTGTCCGTAGCTCGAGAGAACGGTAGCGTCTCAGGCGAAACGGACCTTGACACGGCGCGTCTCGAAGGCCACTTGGGGGCCATGGATCGCGCGCAGCGCCGAGGGAAGCGAGCCTTCGAGTGAAGCAGAGGCAGAGCACCGCGCCGGTGTCCTCCTCGTCGCTTTGCCCCGCGTGCGGCAAGGCGGTCGACACGCTTCGCGCGGGCCACGTCGCGATCCTCGACGGAACGTTCCGCTACTTCTGCGACGCGACCTGCAAGGGCGCGTACGTCGACGTCACGTCGAAGCGTCCGTCGCTCGACGTCGCGCTCACCGCCGATCCTCCTCCGGTCCAGCCCGTCGCCTCCACCGTCACGTCGTCGCTCGTGCGCGACAAGGTCGTGAGCGGCGTGCAGTCCGCGACGACGACGACGAGCGAGCCGGCCGAGCCCTTCTTCCCGGCGCCAAGCGAAGACGCGGACGCGAGCGATCCGGTCGAAGCGAGCGCGGCGGAGGACGACGAGCACCGCGACGTCGTCGAGAGCGCAGCCGTGTCGAAGGGCGGCGATGACATCACGCACGAGGAGCTTCGTGAGGAGCAGGCGTCGGGCGAAGAAACACCCGAGCCCGAAGAGGAGGCTCCCTCGACGCTTCGGTCGCCGGCGTCGGTGACCGATCTCGACGCGGTCGCGAGCGCGGACGCACGCGAGGAAGAAGCCGCGCCTCGCGATGAGGCCGCGACGAAGCTCGTCGCCAAGCAGCTCCTCGAGCGCCTGGTCGTGATCGCGCCGATCGCAGGCGTCATCGCGGGCGTCCTCTCCGCCGTCGTCTCGCTCGCGGGCGAGCCGGCAGGTGTCGTGCGTCTTCCGCTCGCCCTCGCCGCGGCCGCCGTCGTGTTCGCGCGTGTCGCGGTGGGACGGCGCGAGCAGAGCGCCGAGCCGGCGCTGTGGCTCGTCGTGCTCCCCATCGCGCTCGGATCGGTCCTCGCCGCCGCGGCGATCATCGTCCACGATCCGCATGCCGATGCCTGCGCGAGCTTCGTCGGGCTCGCCGCGGCCTCCGCGCTCACGGTCGAGATCCTCTTCGCCCGCGCGAGGCGTGACGTCGTCGCCGCGCGGGCTCGCACGGTGAGCGCCCTCGCGGTGAAGGCGCGCCTCGCCCCCGCGCACGACGGCGTCGCCGCGCGCGAGGTCGAGGCGGCGCAGGTGAAGCCCGGCGAGCAAGTGATCGTCGAGGCCGGCGAGACGATCCCCGTCGATGGGATCATCACGAGCGGCGAGGCGCAGGTCGCTCCATGGCTCGACTCGCCCTCGCTCCTCGAGAAGACCGAAGGCGACGCCGTCGTCGCCGGCGCGGTCGTGATGACCGGAAGGCTCCGCGTGAACGCGACGTTCTCCGGAGCAGAGCGTGCATGGTTGCGTCTCGCGCCGACCTCGCCGAGCGCGCCCGACAGCGGCGAGCCCTCGGAGGCGAGCGAACGCCCGAGGTACGCCGTCGACGTCGCCGCGCCGCTCGTCGCGCTCTTCCGCCGGATCGTCGAGCGCGGCGCGCCGGCTGCCGCGCTCGTCGTCGCGGGCGTCGTGTACGCGGACAACGGATCATGGATCGACGTCGCGCTCGCTGGGTGCGCGGGCGCGTTCGCGCTCGCCGCGTCTGCCGCGGTCTCGTCGGCTGCGCTCGCACACGCACGCGGTCATGCCGCCGCGCAGAGGCGAGGCATCGTCTACAAAGACCCTGACGCTTTCGACACCGCGGCCCGCGCAGACGTCGCTGTCGTGTGCTCGCGCGGGACGATCCTGCTCGGCGAGCCCGAGATCGCCCTCGTCGAAGCGATCTCGTCTTCGAAGGAGACCGAGGGTGACACCCAGCGCGTGCTCGCGATCGCGGCCGGCGCGGAGATGTCCTCCACCCATCCGTTTGCGTCCGCGATCCTTCGTGAGGCACGCGCGCGCGGGATTCGACCCGACAACGTCCGCAGCGCGCTCGGTCACTCCGGCCTCGGCGTCACCGCGCTCGCCGCGAACGGTGACCGCGTCATCGTCGGAAGCCGCTCCTTCTTGCTGCAAGAGAAGGTGAGCGTCGCGATCGCCGACGCGCGTACGTCGGAGCTCGAGGCGCAAGGGCGCAGCGTGCTGCTCGTCGCGGTGGGCGGGCGGCTCGTGGGCCTCCTCGCGTTGCAAGATGGCCTGCGTCCCGGCGCGCGCGCCGCCGTGCAAAGGATGCATGATGCACGCATCGAGCCCGTGCTCTTGAGCGGTGAAGCACGCGATACGTGCGAGACGATCGCGCGCGCGCTCGACATCGAGCACGTGCGCCCGGAGATCCTCCCGATCGATCGCGGCGCCGAGGTGCGTGCGCTCGCGGATGGCGGTCGCGTCGTCGCGGCGCTCGGCCACGCGTCGACGGACGATGGCGCGCTCGGCGCAGCGGACGTGTCGGTCGCGATGGAAGCGGCCGGATCGGCGCCCGGAGAGTGGGGCGTGGCGCTCGCCTCCGACGACGTTCGCGACGCCGCGCTCGCCTTGACGCTGCCGCGCGCGGCTCGAGACCGTGCGAAGACGGCTGTGATCGTGGGTGGGCTAGCGCAGGCGGCGTCGGCGCTCGGGATCGCGCTCGGCCTCGTTCCGCCCGCCGTCATCCCGGTCGTCGGCGTTCTTACGGCCGCCATCACCGTCTCGCTCGTTCGCGATCCCGCTCCGTCTTTCTGAAAGACCCGCTCAAATCGCGAGGTTTTTGATGGGGCGACAGCGTGTGATTCACTCGTACCTTCGGCCTGTCACATAAGCACCTACGGATTGATGCTCGCGACCTCACGCGAGTGACGCGCGGCGCTACGCGAACCTCGACGCAAACTGAACAGAACGAGTGAGGTGAGGGCGACGTGCTACGGCGGCCAAGAACGCGCGGAGACCGACAATTGGGTGTTCTCTAGTCGCAGAGGTCGATATCCTTCGTCATGGGTCCACGAAAGGGCCTTCACCACGATTTTGGTCTGTGGTGATGGCTTCGTAAGGGGCGCACTTCCTGAGTTGTTTCATTGCTCCGGAGCGACGCTTGAACGTCAGTCCGGAGAGGTGGGGTCGTCCTAAGAGGACGATGGAGCTCTGTGGCTGGTAATTCGAAGGGCAAAGGTGGTGACGAGAACGGCCCCAACGCGAGGGTTGGTTCTGTCATCAAGGGCAAGTGGAAGATCGAAGCCCTTCTCGGCGTCGGCGGTATGGCCGCCGTCTACGCCGCTTCCCACCGTAACGGCCAGCGCGCGGCGCTGAAGATCCTCCACACGGACTTCGCGCGCGAGAAGACGATCTGCGAGCGCTTCCTTCGCGAAGCGTACGTGTCGAACAAGGTCAATCACGGCGCCACCGTCCAGGTCCTCGACGATGACATGACGGAGAGCGGCGAGCCGTTCCTCATCATGGAGCTGCTCGAAGGCGAGACCGTCCGCGACGCGTGGAAGAAGAGCGGCCGCACGATGAACGCAGGCCGCGTGCTCCAGATCTGCGAGCGCGTGCTCGACTGCCTCGCGTCCTGTCACGCGATCAAGGTCATCCACCGCGACCTCAAGCCTGCGAACATCTTCATCCTCAAGGACGAGGAGATCCGCGTGCTCGACTTCGGCGTCGCGCAGATGCGTGACGCGACGAGCGAGCGAACCGCGACCGGCACCGCGCTCGGAACGCCCGCGTACATGTCGCCGGAGCAAGCGATGGGCCTCGTCGATCAGCTCGACGGGCGCGCCGACCTCTTCTCCGTCGGCGCGATGATGCATGCGCTCATCACCGGACATCGCATCAACAACGGGCGTACCGAGCAGGAAGCGCTCGTGATGGCGGCGACGAAGCCGGTGCCGTCCGTCGCGCGCCTCGCCCCGCAGCTGCCGATCGAGCTGATCAAGGTCATCGACAAGTCGCTCGCGTGGGATCGCCGCAATCGCTACCAAGACGCGCGCGAGATGCAGAAGGCGCTCATGGACCTCATGCCAGGGCAGGGGGTTCTGCCGCTGGTCGGTCGTGGTCCGCCTCGCCCGCAAGAGGTCGTCGCGCCGCCGCCTCCCGAGATGCCGCCGCAGTTGCAAGCGCAGCTTCAGGCGCAGCAGCATGGCGCGCCGCCGCCTCCGCCCGGACCGGTCGCTCCGCAGCATCAATCGGTCGCCCAGCCGCTCCCGCAGCCGCCGCCGCAGCAACAGCAACAGCAGCCCGCGCAGCTGACTCCGCAGCCTTTGCTCGCGCCGCCTCCCCAACCACAGTCGATGCACCTCGCGCCTCCGCAGGCGCAGCACACGAAGAGCGTCGTCGGGATGAAGGCCGTCTCGCCGATGGCGATGACCGGTGGAATGCCTGCGGTGGGTCCGGGCATGAGCGGCTCGCCAATGGCGATGCAAGGGATGGGCGGCTTGCAGCAGGTACCTGCCGCGCCGGCCTACGATCCGCTGCTTGGCTACTCACCGAACCTCGCGCCCACCGGCGCGCCGACGCCGTCGCTCGCGCTCGGTGATGTACACGAGTCGGATCCGCGCATCCAAGCGCTGCGCGATCTGATGAAGCACTTCGATCGCCTGTTCCCGAGCGTTCGCCAGCTCGGCTGGACGCACCCGGCGACGGAGCGCACGCTGCGCCTCGCGTACGACGCGTTCGTCGATGCGCTCAAGCAAAACCCCGGGCTCGTGACGTGGACGCTCCGTCCGTACTCGTTCATGACGCTCGGCCACACCGTCTGGGAGCCCGGCGCGCCGTTCGACGCGATCCCGTACAACCTCTTCGCGTGCGGCATCCGCACGCTCCGCGTCGAGCCAGGCGTCACGTACGAAGAGATGCGCGAGCTGTTCGCGCTCTGCCTGCTCGATCCCGGCCGCGATCTTCCGCCGGAAGACGATCTCGCCGCGGCGCTCTGGGAGAAGTCGATGACCCACGTGAAGTGGGACTGCGTCGACGCGTTCGCCGAAGGTGACGCCGCCGAGCGTGAGGCGTTCTACGGCGAAGCGGATCAAATCGAGAACCTCGCCGAGGCGGCGGCGCAGAACCAGATGAACCGCCTCGAGGTTCAGGCGATGGCGCTCTCGACGGACGAGGCCGCGCTCGGAAAACAGAAGGAGCGATCGCCGTTCGCTCTCGACGATCAGACGCGTGCTCATCTCGCGCCGCACTTCGAGGTCCCGAACGAGGTGTGGGCCGAGCGCTACGTCGACGCGCTCGTCGAGGGCTACCTCGACTCTGCCGCGCATCGCGACGCGCCGCTCGTCCTCGCGTCGCTTCGTCGCTCTGCCGCCGACCTCGTCGTCGCGGGTCGCTTGAACGTCGCCGTTCAGATCTGCCTCGCCGTGATCGAGCGGCTTCGCCAGCGCGTTCAAGGTCAGGAGAACCAGGCCAAGCTCGCCTCCGCGCTCACGAACGCGATGTTTGGTGGAGAGACGCTCGAGATCCTCTTGAAGCGCCTCCGCGAGGACCCGACGGTAGGCCTCGAGCAGTTCTCGATGGTGCTGCCGAGCCTGTCGCCGAACGAGTTCCACACCGTGCTCATGAACCTGCGGGAGGTCTCGAACCCCAACCTGCGCACGCTGCTCGCGTCGTACATCGAGCGCTACGTCGGCGGTCGCGAGTCGGAGCTCGGGTCGGCGGCCGCGGGTGCAGATCCCGACACGGCCGCGTACCTCGTGCAGCTGCTCGGCCGGATGAACACGCAGCCGTCGCGTCAGGTCCTCACGCAGCTCTCTCAGAGCGAAGACCTCAACGTGCGCGTCGAGGCACGCGTGCTCATCGCGCCGTCGGCCGATCACGCGCAGAAGGAGATCGCGAGCTTCCTCGAGAACAACTCCGCGCTCCTCCGCATGGCCGCGCTCCGCACGAGCACGCGCTACGGCATGCGCAACGTGTGGCCGTCGGTCGCTCGCATCATCCAAGCAAAGAACTTCAACGAGCTCGGTAGCGACGAACGCAAGGAGCTTCTCCGAGCGTGCATGATGCTCGATCCTGGCCGGGGTGAGCCGGTGCTGCTCGATCTCGCGAAGAAGGGCGGCGTGCTCACGAGCGAAGAGCGCGAGGCCACGCGCGCGATGGCCGCGGAGCTCCTCGGTGACCTCTCGCGTTCTCGTCCGACGGCGATGGCGCTGCAAGAGATCGCGAACGCGCGCTGGGGCGTGTCGAAAGAGACGCAGGGCGCGGCCGCGAACGCCGCCAAGCGCATCGGCGCACGCCTCGCCTCGCCGCAAGGGAGCGCCACCGCATGACGATGCGGCTCGACATCGTCACGAACGACGCGGGCGAGCTCGTCCGGCGCGAGCACGCGCGCGAGCTCGGCGCAGGCGTCGTCGTCGCGATCTATCGGCTCGTGAAGCTCGCGATGATGCACGACCTCGGCAACCAGGCGTTCATCCGGCAGCTCGAGCAGACGCACCAGATGGTCGGTGAGTACTGCCTGCGCTCAGGCTCGAACCTCAGCGTCCTCTTCGCGAACAAAGCGACGTTCGTCGCCGGCCAGCTCCTCAAAGGCAGCCGCAGCACGTACGAGAACGCGTCCGAGCTCGGCTCGTTCCTCGAGAAGCTCGGAGGCTCCGAGCTCCACATCTCGCGTGACATCACGCGTGAGGAGCTCCATCAGTTCGCCGAGCAGGTCTCGCTCTACCACCGCACCGGCAACGCTTCGCAGGTGCGCTTCCCCCCGAAGATCCATCTCCGGCAAGTCGCCGACGCCGCGCGTCTTCGTGGCATCGAGCTCGAAGACCTGACGAGCGAGCAGCGCATCGTCCGCGCGTATGCGTCCGCGGTCGTCATCATGCGGCGCTTCTTCGAGGATCTCTCCGCGAGCCGCTACGTCCTCCCGCGACGCATCAAGCGCATCGCGCAGAGCCTCGTCGACCTCTCGGACGCCTCGGCCGCCGCGTTCCTCGGCGTCACCGAAGTCCGAAACGCGAACTTCGACGAAGCTGGTCGCGCAGTGAACACGGCGATCCTCGCCGTCTCGATTGCCCGCGAGACGACGCAAGATCGAACCACCCTCGCGCAGATCGCGATGGCGGCGATGATGCACGACGTCGCGCGGCCACGTGCGCTCGCGCTCGCCGGCGCAGGTGGCTCGCCGATGCCGGGCATGGCAGGTCCAAGCACGCTCTCGGAAGATCAGGAAGACCGCCTCGCCGCGGGAGCCGCTGCCGTCCTCACCGCGCTCGGTCGCGTCAACGAGCCGTCGATCACGCGTACGGTGCTCACGTTCGAGGCGCTCTGGCTTCGTCGAAAGACGTGGCTTGGCCCGGTGTATTGGGGTTCTCGTCCGCCCACGCTCCACGCGTCGATCATCGCGGTCGCGCGTCGCTACAACGACCTCCTCACGCCCGAGCCGGGTCTGCAGCCGCCCACGACGGACTTCGCGGTGGCGTCGCTCGCAAACGAGCTGACCGAGCCGCAAGATCGAACGGTGCTTCGCATGCTCGTGTCGGCGCTCGGCCTCTTGCCGACCGGCACCGTCGTGCAGCTCGCGACCGGAGAGGTCGCCGAGGTCGTTCGTGGCTCGAAGGGACTTGGCGAGAAGCCGCGCGTCGTCATCCTCGCGGATCCGAACGGCGCGCAATATCCGCAGCCGATGGAGCTCGAGCTCTCGCAAGATCCAAGGCGCGCCGTTCATCGCATCTTGAGCGTGGACGGTTGGCGCAAAGGTCTGGCGCAAGGCCCGGAGGCGCCCGGACCTGGCCCCGAGTCCGACGAGGACGTGGTCGTCAGCGTCCCGCCTCCCCAGCCCACGCACACCGAGCAGCCCGCGCCGATGGCCGCGCATGCGATGCCGCCGCCTGCTGCGCCCGCGCAAGTCTCACCGCTCTCGCCGGTGCTCAACGCAAGCCGGAGCATCGCCGACAAGTACGCCGATCAATACGCCTCGTGGGGTAGCGACGCGAACAACCCGAACGCGGGTCCCGAGCAGACCGGGCGCGGAGACTCGAGCGCCTCGGGTGAGCATCCCGCGAGCGCGTCGATGCCCTCGCTCGGATCGTCGCCGTCGGCGGTCGCCGAGGCGATGGGGCGGATGATCAACGACTCGCTTCGTCCACCGGCGATGCCGCCGCGCGAAGCAAACTCGCCCGACCGCACGCTCTATCAGCCGCAGCAAGGCGATGGTCCGCCGCAACCTCGCGTCACGAGCACGCCGTCTCGCGAGCCCACCGCGCGCGGCAACCTCGCGGCGACGCCGCTCCCGCACGTGCTCGTGTACATGCTCGATCACTCGCTCACCGGCAGCGTCGTCTTCGAAGGGACGAACGCCAACGGCAGCGACGACACGGTGTACTTCGTCCACGGAGTCCCCGCGAAGATTCGCCTCGGCGACACCGTCGCGCTCCTCGGTGAGGTGCTCGTCGAAGACGGATCGATCGATCAGCGCGCCGTCGAGCAAGCGGTCGAGGGCGCGCGCCGGCTCGGCATTCTCCTCGGCGAGTACTTGGTGGGGCACGACCTCGTCACCCGGGACGCGCTCGCATGGGGCCTCGAAGGCCAGCTTCTTCGCAAGATCGCGCACGTCGCGAACCTCGCGCCCGAGATCCAGTACGCGTACTACCGCGACGTCGATCTGCTCGAAGGTTGGGGCGGCGACGTCACCGTCAGCCATCCGCTCAACCCGATCCTCGCGAGCGTGCGTCACTGGCACGATCGCGCGCGTGTTCGCGCCACGCTCAATCGCATCGGCAAGCATCCGCTCACGCTCCACTCGGACTCGGACCTCACCAACATCGCGGTCATCACCGAAGAGCAGACCGTGCTCGACGCGATCCGCGCAGAGGCGATGCCGCTTCCGCAGCTGTTCAAGCAGAGGCTCGCCGATGACGAGGTCGTCTCGTCGCTCGTCTACTCGCTCGCCGTCACGCGCCAGTTCTCGTTCAAGGGGCAGAAGAAGGGACCCATGGCGGCACGCGGCGCGGCGTGGCGCAGCATGAATCCCTCGAGCTCGAGCTCGCCGGCTCCGCATCTCGAAGCGTCGTCGAGCGAACGCCGCGCGATGACCGCCTCCGCGTCGGGACAGATCGCGCTCGGATCGGCGTCCGGGTCGAGGCCCATCCCCACCGCGAAGCCGATGGCCGCGGCGGCCTCCATGCCCGCGCCGCCGCCACCGCCTCCTCCCGCCCCGACGCCTTCGGCCGCGGTGGCACCTCCGCCGAGCCGGATCGGTCCGCCGTCGGCGCAGATGCGCGCCGCGCTTCCAGTTCCGCCCACCGCGCAGATCGGCGCGCCGCCGCCCACGCCGAGGGCGATCGCGCCCGCCGCTCGTCCACCGGGTGTTGGTCCTGCGTCGACGCGCGCGACGGGTCCTCAGATTCGTCAGGTCGTGAAGAAGTCGTCCGGCACGGGGCTTGGCGCGCCGCCGCCGACCGCGCCTCCGTCGTCGAATCGCAACCCGGTCGTGTCGGCGCCCCAACCGCAGCAACAAGACCCAGCGAGCGACGGCAAGAACGAAGGCATGGCCTCGAACCCGCCGGGTGGTCGCGCGTCGTCGCCGCCCGATGACGCGAAGACGATCGCGGTCGCGTCTCCCGCGATCAAGGAGCTGCTGAAGAAGCAAGGCTTGCAGCCGCCGGGCGGAGCAGGCGCGCGGCCCAACCCGTCCGCGAGCAAACCCACGCCGCCGCTTCCGACGTCGCGCAATCCGGTGCCGCCGAACGCGAAGTCGAGCGGGATCAACCTCCCGCCGAACGCGAAGACGAGCTCCACGAACGCGGCCGGCGCGGCGGCCCCCAACGCGAAGGCAAGCGTGACAGGACCGATCGCGCCGGCGCCGATCGGTGGAAGCGCACCCGAAGAGGCGACGAAGAAGATCTCGAAGGACCTCATCGCGCAGGCGCGTGAAGCGCTCGCGAACGCGCCGCCGTCGCAAGGTGGACCTGCGCTTCCGCCGAAGACGCAAGGCACCAACCCAAAGCTCCAGCCGCCGCCGCAGAAGCCGCCGGCGAGCCCGACGAGCACGGCGAAGCTCGCCCCCGCCAAGATCACGCCACCGGCCGCGGCGCCTTCAACCGACATCGCGATCGAGCTCGACGAGGGCGCTGGCCCGATGAAGGCGATCGAGATCGGCGATGATGGCTTGTCCGAAGCGGAGGCCGCGCTCGAGGCGATGTCGAGCTTCCGCCTCGCCGAGGGTGCGGTGCAGCGCAACGATCTCAAGTCCGCCGAGGAGCACGCGAAGAAGGCCGTCGCCGGTGATCCAACGCAGCCCGACTACGTCTCGCTCCTCGCGTGGATTCGCGCGCAGACGTCACCGCAGACGATCGACGAGGCCATCCGCACGATGTCGAAGGTGCTGATCGAGGATCCGTCGAACGAGCGCGCCCTCTTCTATCGCGGCAAGCTGCTCGTGAAGACGAACCGATTCCCCGAGGCGCTCAACGACTTCAACGAGCTGCTCTCGTCGAACCCGAACCATCGTGAGGCGCAGAACGAAGTGCGCCAGCTGAAGACCAAGGTCCCGTCGTCGTAGTCCGGGCTTCGTAGCGCTCGCTCACTCCGCGAGGAGCTTCCGGAGCTGCTGGGTCGCGAGTGGATCGTTCTCGAGCGCGCGGTCGACGTCGGTGAGGAACGCGAGCTCCGACTGCGTGTGCGCGGAGTAGAGCGTCTCGAAGCGAGAGAGCGTCTCGCGCCATGACGCGAGCGTCGACGCATCGAGGCGCGAGGTCTGCTTCGCGAGCTCGATCAACGCGGTCGAGATGCGGTCGTGCTCGCCGACGATGATCGCCTCGGCGCGCTCCTGCACGGCGGGCACATGGCGCGTGACGAAAGGAAGAAGAGCCTCCTGCTCGCGCGCGAAGTGAACGAGGAGCGCGTCGCGAAACGACTCCACGCCGTCACGGATCTCGTCGATCTCGTCTTCGAGCTTCGCCTTGCCGCGGTCCACCCGCGCGAGCGCGTCGTGGACGGCGATGAGGAGGCCGCTCAGCTCTCGGTGATCATGCGCGAGCTCTTGGATCGGGTCGGCAGCCACGGGTTTCGAGATCCACTCCTATACCCGCAGGCGAGGAAGTCAAAACTCGTGAAGATCCTCGGCCGTTCTCCGCTGGAAGTGAGGCGGCCTTCGCAAGACCCGCCCCCTTCGCGCGGGCCTTTGCGCCATCCTTTCTTGTTGAAAGTGACTTTCAATTGCGGTATCCCTCCTCTTAACACGATGGCCCTCCAATCCTCCGTCCTTTCCTTCGCCGGCCTCCTCCTCGTGGCCTCGGCGCTCGCGTGCAGCAGCGACGGCACGACCGCGACGGGATCTTCGTCCTCGGGAGGCGACGCGCTGGCGAACGCGAAGCCCGTCGTCGACGCTTACGCGGTCAACGTGCATGCCGCCTACGTCGAGACGCTCGACAAGGCACGCGCGCTGAAGACTGCGGTCGACGCGTTCGTGGCGGCCCCCAGCGCCGAGACACATCAAGCCGCCAAGACCGCGTGGATCGCGTCGCGCGGACCGTACAGCATGACGGAGGCGTTCCGCTTCTACGGCGGCCCGATCGACGACGAGCTGACCGGCCCCGAAGGCGAGATCAACGCATGGCCGCTCGACGAGAACTTCATCGACTACACGCGCGATGAGCCCGAGGCCGGCATGATCAACCATCCGGAGATCGTCCCAGAGATCACGAAGGACATCCTTCGAGGCAAGAACGAGCAGGGCGGCGAGAAGAACATCGCGACGGGCTATCACGCGATCGAGTTCCTCCTCTGGGGCCAAGACGACATCGACCCGATGAAGAACACGGAAGGCCAGCGGCCGTTCACGGACTACGTGACCGGCGGAGCGGGCACCGCGAAGAACCAAGATCGTCGCGGCGCCTACTTGAAGGCCGTCGCCGACATGCTCGTCGAGGACCTCGAGAAGGTGACGGTGGCGTGGGAGCCCAACAAGGACAACTACGCCAAGACGTTCGCCGCCGACACGAAGGGCGCGATCACGAAGATGCTGACCGGGATCGGCGCTCTCTCGAACGCCGAGCTCTCCGGTGAGCGCATGACCGTCGCCTACAAGGACAAGAGCCAAGAGGACGAGCACTCGTGCTTCAGCGACACGACGAGCCAGGATCTCCTCGCGAGCTTCACCGGCATCGTGAACGTGTATTACGGAAAGCAAGGGACGACGGACGCGGCCGGCCTCGATGATCTCGTGAAGGTGGTCGACCCGGCGCTCGACGCCGAGATGACGACGCGCCTCAGCGCAGCGACCGCGGCGCTTCAAGCGATGCAGTCGACGCGCTTCGACGTCGCGATCGCGTCGCCCGACGGGACGCCTGCGCGAGACAATGTCCTCAAGGCCATTCAAGCGATCAAGAAGGTCGCCGAGACGACCGTGAAGATCGGGACGAAGCTCGGCGTCACCTTCAAGCTCGAGGAGCCAAGCGAGGCGCTGTGACGACATCGCGACGCTCTTCCTTTGCCTTCGCTGCGATCGCCGTCGTGTCGGCGGCGCTCGCTGGCGCGTGCAGCGACGGCGACACCGAGGTGTTGCCGGTCGAAGATCCGATGTCGGGCGGAGAGACGACGATCTTCGACGACACCCGCGACGCGTTCGCGCGGCCGCTCGCGAACCTGCATGGCGATCGTCGCGACGACTTCTTCCTCGGCAACGGCATCTTCAATCGCGGCTGGATCTCGGCGCCCGCTTCGGTCGCGGACTTCGACGGTCTCGGGCCGCTCTTCAACGCGACGAATTGCTCGGGCTGCCACTTCAAAGACGGCCGCGGCCGTCCTCCGACGGGAAGCGAAGCGTTCGAGTCGATGCTCATCCGCCTCTCGATCCCAGGCGAGGGGCCGCACGGCGGGCCGAACCCCGATCCGAGCTACGGCGATCAGCTCCAGGGCAACGCCATCTTCGGCGTCCCCGCCGAGGGCGACGCGCACATCACGTACGTCGAGGTCCCCGGTCGATTCAAAGACGGCGAGGCGTACTCGCTGCGACGTCCGACCTACACGATCGACAAGCTCGCTTACGGGCCGCTCGATCCGCGCGTGATGATGTCGCCCCGCACCGCGCCGATGATCTCCGGCCTGGGTTTGCTCGAGGCGGTGCCCGAAGAGTCGATCGTCGCGCTCGCGGATCCGAACGACGCCGATCGCGACGGAGTCTCCGGCCGCCCGAACCGCGTGTGGGATCAGGCGTCGGGGACGATGATGCTCGGTCGCTTCGGTTGGAAGGCCAACCAGCCGAGCCTCCATCAGCAGAACGCAGGCGCGTTCCTCGGCGACATGGGGATCACGTCGTCGCTCTTCGGCGGCGAGACCTGCACGAGCGCGCAGGAGAAATGCGCGGCCGCGCCGACGGGGCCGACGCCGCAGCTCCGTGAGGACCTGCTCGACCAGGTCACCTACTACACGAAGACGCTCGCCGTTCCGGGGCGGCGCAACATCGAGTCGGATCAAGTGCGTCGAGGCCGGAAGCTCTTCGGCAACGCAGGCTGCGCGAAGTGCCACACGCCGACGCTTCGAACGGGCGTGGTCGACGGATTTCCCGAGCTGTCGAACCAGACGATCCATCCTTTCACCGACCTGCTCCTCCACGACATGGGGCCGGAGCTCGCCGATGCCCGCCCAGACTTCCTCGCGTCAGGGGTCGAATGGCGCACGGCGCCGCTTTGGGGCGTCGGCTTGATCGAGGTCGTCAATCGGCACGACTTCCTGCTTCACGACGGTCGCGCGCGTGGCTTCGCCGAGGCGGTGCTGTGGCATGGCGGAGAAGGCGCAGCGTCACGCGACGCGTTCCTCGCGATGCCGAAGACGGATCGCGACGCGCTCGTCTCGTTCTTGGGATCGCTCTAGAAGGCGGATGTGAGTATCGAATGAAGTCATCGCTCGCGCTTGATGGTGTCCTTCCACGTCGTCGCATGCTCCTTGGCCTCGCCGGGGCGGTCGCATGCGCGCTCGCGTCGTCGTCCGTCGGCGTCGTCGTCACCGCCTGTCGCCGCGACGGCACCGACCCGCCCGATCGCGGGAAGATCCTCGCGGATCTCTCCGCGAACGTGATGATGCCCGCGTACGCGGACGCAGCGGTGGACGCGAAGACGCTCGAGGCGTCTCTCGCGACGCTGAAAGGCGCGCCCACCGCCGACGCGCTGAACGGCGCGCGGGCCGCGTGGAAGAAGGCGCGTTCGAGCTGGAAGATCACCGACGCGTTCTTGTTCGGACCCGCCGACGATCTCGCGCTCACCGGCGGCGTCATCGACACCGCGCCCGACGTGGTGAAGCTCGAGGCGCTCGCGGCCCCGGCGACCACGACCGCGCTCGACGCCGCCGCGATCTCCGCGCTCGGCGCAAACCAACGTGGCTTCGGCGCGATCGAGACGATGCTCTTCGACCCGGCGAAGGACGACGCGGCCATGCTCGCCGCGTTTCAGTCGGCCGATGGTCGCCGCGGCACGCTCGCGGCGCTCCTCGCCGCCGATCTGCGCACGAAGGTGGAGGCCGTTCGCGACGCTTGGAGCTCTCCGCCGACGAGCTACGGCAATCAGCTCGCCACCGCCGGTCGCGGCAGCACCGTGTACTCCTCCGAGCGACAAGGGGTCGACGCGGTCGTGAACGCGCTTCTCAGCGCGGTCGAGGTGCTCATCTCGCTTCGGCTCGCGAAGCCGCTCGGCCTCGACAAGACACCGGCCGTCGCCGCGCCCGAGCTCGTCGAGTCGAATCGAAGCGACGCCTCGATCGACGACATGCTCGCCGTGCTCGAGGGCATCCAGCGCGTCTACCTCGGACGCAGCGGCGGGCTCCCGCTCGCCGACGCCGTCGCGGAGCGAAGCCCGTCGGCCGACGAGCACATGCGCGCGAACGTCGACAAGGCGATCGCGGCGATCAAGCAGATCCAAGGGCCTCTCCGCACGGCGGTGACCCTGCAGCGCGATCCCGTCATCGCCGCGCACACGGCCGTGCGCGCGATCAAGACGAGCATCGCGACGGAGGTCGCCGGCGCGCTCGGCACGAGCATCGGCATCGGAGTGACCGATGGCGACTGAAGCCGCTCCAAAGGCGACGGAGGAAGTCCCGCGGCGCTTCGCGTTCCTCGAGAGGTTGCCCACCCGCGCCCTCTCTCACTTGAGCGAGGGCGTCGACTCGGCCTCGCTGCGTGCCTTTCGCTTTCTCCTCGGGACGCTCCTCGTCCTCGCCGTCCTTCGCCACTGGCTGAAGAACGGGATCGCCGATGGCTTCGTCGTCCCGACGCACTTCTTCGCGTACGACGGCCTCGAATTCATCAAGCCGCTCCCTGGCCAAGGGATGTACGGCGTGTACGTGGCGATGGCGATCTGCGGCGCAGGGCTCGCGATCGGGTACCGCTCACGCCTCTTCGCGGCCGGCGCGTGCCTCCTCTTCACGTACGCGCATCTCTGCGACAAGACCACGTACCTCAATCACTACTACCTCATCAGCATCTTGCTCGGCCTCGCGGCGTTCCTACCGCTCGGCTCGAAGGCGAAGACGTTTCCTCGCTGGATGCTCTGGCTCGTGCGCTTTCAGATCGGCATCGTCTACTTCTACGGCGGCGTCGCGAAGCTCGGCACCGACTGGCTCTTCCACGCGATGCCGCTCAAGATCTGGCTCGCGGCGAACGGTGATTTCCCGGTGCTCGGACCGATCCTGCGCCTCCCCGAGACGGCGTACGTGATGAGCTGGGCGGGCGCCGCGTTCGATCTCTCCGTCGCGTTCCTCCTCACGCAGAAGCGCACGCGACCGTTCGCGTACGGCTGCGTCGTCGTCTTTCATCTCGTGACGGCGCGTCTGTTCCAGATCGGGATGTTTCCGTACGTGATGATCGCGCTCACCCTCGTCTTCTTCTCTCCGTCATCGCCGCGTGAGCTCGCCGCGAAGCTGCGCCTGCGCTGGCGTGACGACGAGACGCCGGCGCCCGCGATGCGCGGCGCGCTTCGCCTCGCGATGGCGTGGTGCGTCTTCCAAGCGGTGTTTCCGCTTCGAAGTCACCTCTTCACCAGCGACGTGATCTGGACCGAGGACAGCTATCGATTCTCCTGGCGCGTCATGTTGATCGAGAAGGCGGGCTCGGCGGAGATCACCGCGGTCGACCCAATCACCCACGAGTCGCGCATCGTACGGCTACGCGACTGGCTCACGCCGATGCAAGTGAAGATGATGTCGACGCAGCCCGACATGCTCCGCGAGTTCGCGCACATGGTCGCAGACGACGCGGAGAAGCGCGGCGAGCGACGTCCGATCATCCACGCAGACGTGCTCGTCACCCTCAACGGCCGTCCGCCGATGCGCCTCATCGATCCGTCGATCGATCTCGCGTCGATCGGCGCGCTCGCGCCGACGTCGTCCTTCGTCCTCCCCCGCGACGAACGGATGGAGCGCGTCGCGCATCGATGAGCGAGACGCCTTAGCGCTGCACGCCCGGACGCGCCGGCATCGGCTGCGTGCGGTACGCCTGCGCCACGATCTGTCGCAGCGTGGCGAGCTTCTGCGCGCGAACCGGCTCTTGCGGCGAGCCTTGCTGCGCGACCTGCGCGAACTCGCCGAGCGCGCGCCACTCGGGCGTGCTCGGGATCCCGAACGCCGAGCGAAAGGCCTCGCCCATTTCGATCGCGCTGCCGAAGCGCTGCGCCGGATCTTTCGCGAGGGCGCGGTTGAAGAGCTGCTCGATATGCGGCGTCGCTTGCGGCACGAACATCCGAATGGGCGGCGGCGGCGCCTCCACTTGATCCATCCGCAGCGCGAACTCGCTCTTTTCGCTTGGTAAGAACGGCGGGCGGCCGGCGATCGTCTCGTAGAGGACGATCCCTGCAGAATACAAGTCACTACGTCCATCGAGGTCGCGCCCGAGGACCTGCTCGGGAGACATGTAAGCCCCGGTGCCTGGCGCGAGCTCCTGGGGTGAGGGCGGCTGCTCTCCGCCGTGCCGCGGGCGGATCAAGTGCGCGATGCCGTAGTCGGTGAGCTTTACGATGCCGTCGCGTCGAATCAGGATGTTCGAAGGCTTCACGTCACGATGGACGATGCCGAGCGCGTGTCCGGCAGCGAGCGCGCCGAGGAGCTGCTGGAAGTAGTACCACGCGCGATCGAACCGGAGACCGGGCACCCCGTTGTGGGCGAGCTGCGCACGTGCGACGTTTCGCGCGATCACGTCTTCGAGCGTGTCACCGTCGACGAACTCCATCGCGAGGATGGGAGGGACGATGAAGCTCGACGATCGCGCGGCCGCGCCGGGGCTGAGGGGCGTGAGCGGCTCACCGCTGTGAGGTCCCATCATCGTGGGCGTCCACGAGAACAGATCGTGGAAACGGACGACGTTGGGGTGCGCAAGCATGCGAAGAGCTTCGGCTTCGTTCTGGAAAAAGGCACGGAGCTCGGGCTGTACCATCGCGCGAGGGTTGAGCTGCTTCAGCGCGAGCAAGACGGGCTGCTCACCTCCACGAGGCCCTTTGGGGTCGTAGAAGAGCCAGGCGCGGTACACCGTCCCCATCGCGCCCGAGCCGATCTTCGCGTCGACCACGATCTTGCCGTACCCGCGATCGATCTGGAGCCCAGGGGTGAGCTGGCCTCGCCCCTGCGATCGCGAAGGCTGCAAGCTTCGGCACGACGGGCAGACGGCGGCTCCATCGGGAAGGCTGTGGTTGCACTGAACGCAGGTGGCCAACGGGGACGACTCCCGTCTCTTCTAGCTTCTCGACGGAAAAATGCCTCGTTTTTCGGCCTCGTTTTGTGAGGGGAAAGACCGCACGTCCGCGTGCGCGGGCGAGAGGGCCTTTTCTCGAGCATCTCGCATCTGAGATCAGCATGCCCGCACGGGTAATCGACTGGCAGGGAGGCTGCCCGCGGATCAGACTAGTCGAGGGTGCCTCGAGAACACCCGACGCAGCTCATGGCCTCCGCCGTCATCGCCGCAGCCGCAGAAGGACTCATCGCCCCCGTGCCGGATTTTCGGTACGTCGGGCTCGAGCCGCTTCCTGCGCGTGAGCTTGGCGTCGCGGGCGCGGCCCTCGCGTTAGGCGCAAGCGTGACGCTCGTGACGAGTGGGCTCGATCACGCGGGCGGCGAAGGCCACGCGCTGTTCGCGGGAGCTCTTGCGTCGATCGTCGCGACCTTCGCGCTTCGCGGCGCGCGTGGCAACGTCACCCCGAAGGGGCTTCAAGGCAGCGTGCGGATGGGGATCGTCCCGTGGGGCGTGCTCGTTCACACCGACGACGCGCCTCGCATCTTGCGATGGGCAGCGGTGAAGCGCGTCGAGATCGCCACGGTGCGATCGCGTTCGCTTCCTCTTCTCTCGGCGTCGACCTCGGGGTTGCCGCTCTCGTTCTGGCCTTCGGTGTCGAGCCGCGTCGTGGTCGAGACCGAACGCGATCGCTTCGTCGGCACGGCGATCGGCGCCGTGCAGCTCGATCGGCTGATCATGCACCTCGACGATTACGCGACCGAGCAGGCGACACCCATCGCGCTCGACCTCGACGGCGTCCGCCCCGCCGAGTCGCTCGAGCCCGAGTGCGAGTCCTTGCTCGTCGCGGCTCGAAGCTGGCTCGAGAGCGCCAAGGCGGCGACGAAGCTCGGTCTCTCACCGGGTGGTTATCGACGCACGTCGGCGTCCGCCTCGAGCCCGCGCGCGGTGGAGGTGCTGCGACGGATCCTCTCCGACCGCGCATCGAAGACGGCCGATCCCCGTGCCTTCGCGGCGATCGTCGCCGCGTCGCTCCACGCGACCGAGCTCGTCCCGGAGCTGATCGCGCTCACGCAATGTCCGCACCCGGTCGTCGCGGCGGTCGCGAAGCAGGCCGCGCACAAGCTCGGCGCTGCGCGAGCGCGCATCGGGACGCTCGACGAGGTCGCCCCGTTCTTGTTCGAGGGCGATCGCGCACGCCTCGACGCGTGGGCGCGGGCGTAACCCTCTCTCGCTCTTTCTCACTCTCTCTTCTTCAAAGGACAGGGGAACGCTGGATGCCGAACCACGACACCAAGACCTCGCGCCGGCCAGAGGCTTCCCGCGAAATGCGAGGGCGAGCGTGGACGCGTGCCGCCGTATATCTTGGGTGTGGGCTTTTTCTGTCATCGCTCCCAAAGGTCGCGATGGCCGATGGGCCACCACGAATGGACGCGCGTGACCACGAGGCGGCGGCCGCGGCCTTCGAGCAGGCTCGACGATCGATCGAAGCAGGCGACTGCGCGGCCGCGGTGCCGAAGCTCGAGGAGAGCTTGAGGAACGAGCCCTCGATCGGCGCGCATCTGAGCTACGCCGACTGCTTCGAAGCGACCGATCCGTACCTCACCTACGTTCACCTGCGCGACGCCACGCTGCTCGCGTTCGTGCGGAACGACGAACGCTACTTTCTCTCGGAAAAAAGGGCCTCTGCGCTCCTCCCGAAGGTCGCGGCGGTGCACGTCGCGACGTCGATCGCGGACCTCGACGATGTCGGCTTCGTCTTCCGCGTCGACAACAAGCCCGTCGATCGCTTCCACCTGTCGAGCCCGATCGGGCTCCGTCCCGGCGAGCATGTCCTCTCGGCGTCGACCGCCGATGGGCGATCATGGACGCAGCGCGTCGTCGCGGAGACGGGGCGCGTGATCAACGCCGACGTCGTGCTCCAAGCGCCAGCGCCTTCCCCACAGGCGCGTCCAAGCTCTACGAGCGGTGGACCTACCGCGTCCTCCTCACAGCGTGGCTCGACACAACGCACGCTTGGCGTCATCGCTTCGGCGATCGGCGCCGGCGGCATCGCGGCAGGCGCTGCCTTCGGCGTCGTCACGCTGGCGCGCAGAAACGATCTCGACCGCGCCTGCAACGGGGACATCGAGGCGTGCACGGGCAACCCGAGGACCGTCAACCCGATCATGGTCTCGGCCGAGAACAGCGCGACCGCGTCGACCATTCTGTTTACCGCTGGCGCCGCCGCGCTCGCCGCGGGAATTGCGCTCTACATCACCGCGCCACGCGGAAGCGCGACCGGCTCGGTTGCCCATCCCGCGCTCCGGAACACGGGGAACGTTGGTCTCGGAAACGCCGTGGTGCGATGGTAGTCGCCCTGGTAGCGTGAATGATGGGAGACGAGCGACGCACTCGATGGATGTAGCCTCGCGGTACGCGAAGAAGGTTGGCACGATCGTCGGTGGCAAGTGGCGGCTCGATCGCTTGCTCGGGACCGGATCCACCTCGGCCGTCTTCGAGGCGACACGCGTGGACGATGCGCTGCCGCGGCGTGTGGCGATCAAGATCCTCCACGCGCACCTCTGCCGCGACGAGACGATCGTGCGTCGCTTCCTTCGCGAGGCCTACGTCGCGAACGCGATCCGGCATCGCTCGCTCGTGCACGTCTACGAAGACGGCGTCACGGACCACTCCGTGTACTTGGTGCTCGACCTCCTGGAAGGCGAGACGCTCGAGGAGCGGCGTCTCCGCGAAGGCGGCAAGCTCGCGCTCGACGCGATCGCCGGGCACATGCTCACGCTGATGGGCTGCCTCGCGGCGGTGCATGCGGCCCAGATCGTCCATCGTGATCTGAAGCCGCAAAACGTGCTCATCACGAATGACGGCGAGGTCAAGCTCCTCGACTTCGGCACCGCGCGCGTGTTCGACGCCGAGGGCGGCGCGCCAATCAGCATCGAAGGCCTCGTCATCGGGACGCCGTCGTTCATGTCACCCGAGCAAGCACGCGGCGATCGGCGCAACATCGACGCGCAGTCGGACATCTGGTCGCTCGGCGCGACGATGTTCACGACGTTGTCGGGCGAGTATGTCCACCTCGGTCGCGGCGCGCATCAGCGACTGCTCGCGGCCGCGACGAAGCCTCCGCGCTCGCTCGCGACCGCCCTCCCGCTGCTCGATCCGAGGGTGACGGCCGTGATTGACCGCGCGCTTGCGTTCGAGAAAGCCGACCGCTGGCCGGACATTCGCGCCATGCGGACCGCATTTCGAAGCGCAATCACCGGGATGTTCGAGGGGATCTCGGAGCCGCCGCCGCCTTCTTCCGATGCCGCGCCGCCGATCGTCTAAGCTGTCGCCCAGACAGACATGGCGAAGGTTGAATGCACCGTCACGGAAGGGCTTGCGGGCGAACGGCTCGACAAAGCGATCGTCGCGCTCGTCGAAGGCGCTTCACGCGCGCGCGTGAAGAAGGCGATCGAGAGCGGTGAGGTGCGCGTGAACGGACGCGTGCTCGCGAAGGGTGGCGTGGTCAAGACGGGCGACGTGATCGCGCTCGACGACACGCTCGTGAAATCCGGCGACGCGCCGTGCATCCCCGAGCCCGACGCGCCGCTCGTCGTGAAGCACGAGTCGCCGAGCGTCATCATCGTCGACAAGCGCGCCGGGCAACCCACCGCTCCCCTTCGCGCAGACGAGACGGGAACGCTCGCGAGCGCGCTCGTCGGCCACTACAGCGAGCTTGCCTCGATCGGGTACTCCGCGCGAGAGCCCGGCATCGTCCACCGGCTCGACACCGACACATCGGGCCTCGTGATCGTCGCGCGCACCGCGCTTGCCTTCGATGTCCTCCGCGACGCTCTTCAAAATGAGCGCATCACGAAGGAGTACTTGCTCGTGTGCAAGTCGGAGGGGTTGCCCGACGACGGATCGATCGAGCATCCGATCGCGAATCATCCGAAGGACAAGAAGCGTGTGTACCCGTGCGTGCATCCACGCGACGTCATGCGCTACGCGCCGCGACCCGCGCTCACGAAGTTCACCGTCGAGCGACGGGTAGGGGAGTGGGCGCTCGTCCGCGCCACCGCGCCACGCGCGATTCGCCATCAAATCCGTGCGCATTTCGCCTCGATTGGACATCCGCTCGCAGGCGACGCGCTCTACGGCAGCTCCGACGAGGCGAAGACCGAGGCCGAACAAAGCGCCCCGCCGAGCGCCCCGATCGGTCGCCATGCGCTCCATGCGGCACGCGTCGCGTTCGAAGCTGCGCCCGAGGAGGCAGACGTGGTCGCGTCCTTCGACGTGAGCTCGGATCTCCCGAGCGACATGGCCGCGCTCCTCGGCTGAACGCGCTAAGGTCTCGCTCAGGTCGAGAACGCGACGACGACGGCGGTCGTGTTGAAGAAGGCGTCGAAGTCGCGGCCGTTCTTGGCGATCTCGCCGAAGACGCACGCGCCTCCGATTGGGGCGCTGACGCGACGACGAATGAGCGCCGCTTCCTCGGAGAACTCGTCGCCGAGGACGGCGAGCCGGCCGGAGCATGCGAGGACGAGCGCACCTGCGACGGTGTTGCCTGCGCGCATGACGGCGTCAGAGGCGGCGTCGGTGGAGGCGCGAAGCAGATCCTTGCGCGCGGCGTGGATCACGCGGACGCGCCGGCCTTCCCCGATCGAGGCCGAGAGCTTGATCGTGCGATCTTCTTCGATCGCCCAGGGCGCGCGAGCGACGAGCTCGCCTTCGTCCTCGGTCTTCTTGCTGTCGCCCTTCGTCTGGTAGTTGCCGCTCGGGGTGTCACTGATCCCAAGCTCGTAGTGGTTGGCGAGGTAGAGCGCGAGCTCCTTGTTCGTCGCGGTGGCGCTCGGCAACGTCGCGCCGGCACGCTTGGCGTCTTCGAGCCAGACGTCGAGCGCAGGTCGACCATCGAGCTCGATGAGCAGCGGCCCGTCGGCGCGCGTGACCGTGCGCATTGGGCCGACGGCACGCCAGCCATGTCGCGCGGCGATCCCGACGTTCTTCTTCGTGAAGATCCCGGTGAGGATCACGTGATCGCTGCGAAGCTCGTCGTTCGCCCACACCTTCGGGCGGTCCATCGTCATCTCGTCGCCGGTGAGGCCACCCGCGAGCTGCGCGCGTGCGCCCGCGCCTTTGCGGACCGCGGCGACGAGCGCTTCGCCATCGACGAAGATGCCCGGAGCGAAGACGAGGCAGAGGTAGTGGAGGAGACCATTTTTGGCGGCGTCGTCCGCAGCGCGCGCGATCTCTTGCGCCGCCGGCACGACGCTCACGAGCTCAGGCGAGCCAATCTCGGCCGCCCGGCTCACGACCTGAATGTCATCGCCGCCAATGAGCACAACCGAGATGCCGCGGGTGGCGACGTCGGCGGGGCCGAGCACACACGAGCCGGCCGAGCCACCGACGATGGGGATGTCCCCGACCAGCTCGCGGATCGCCTTCGGTGCCGTGTTGGCCTCGTCGTAGGTGATCGACGCGAAGACAATCGCCAACTTGGGCGTTGCCTTGGTACCACCAAAGGCCGCTTGCGCTTGCGCAGTAGCCTCCGCGGCTGCAGCACGCGCGGAGGCCGCGGTGCTCATCCCACTCCCAAAAACCAACATCCCCCAACCCCCAACCTAACTGCGAGCGCGAGTATAGCGTTTCGACCTGCACGACTTTGCGGGTTTCGCCCTGTTTGATGCCGCGTCGTGACGCGTCGTCGTGCCGAAGCGGTGCCCGTCGCTCTGTTCTCTCGATAGTGATGCCTGTTCGAATTAACGGTCCGCTGGCGCTTGGGTTAAGCCGGATGCTTGACTTCCCCTGGTGTTCTTGGCACCACCGCTAACTGGTTGATCAGCCTCGGTTGGTCCTCCTCACGAGCATCGAACGTGTCGTCTTCACCAAAGCAGCAAGTCCCCGTCATCTCTGGCCGAAAGCTCCTGCGACAGCGAGCAGTGGTCGTTGGAGTTGTCGGTCTCGTGGCCCTCGCAAGCGCGATCGGCAGCGCGAACGGCACCGCGGAGAGCTCGGCGCAACTTGCCGCATTGCTCGGTGAAGCGACCGGTAGTCAGGTGCGTGCGGACGATCTGCGTTGGGAGCCATCGGGCGGAGTCGTCCACGATCTGATCGTCGGCCGCTTCGTCCTGTTCCTCGGCAGCGCCACCACCGACGGCCCGCGTGACGTGTATCGCGCGCGCGTTCGTCTCTCACCCGAAGGGCGCGCGCTCGACGTCGCGAGCACGTTCAACCTCACGTCCACTCCGCTCGGCGATGATCACGCGCTCGTCGTTCGCGGGGAGCGCGCCGCGTTCGCGACGTGGGCGTATGGAAAAGAGCAGAGCGTCACCGCCCTCGATCTCTCCGGAGAAGGCGCGCAGAACAGCACGACGAAGGTCTCCGATCGCGCGATGGCCTGGGTGACCAATCTCCAGCAGACCGGCGCTGGAGAAGGCGTCGGTCGCGTCGACATCACGTTCGATCAGCCGCCGCATCGTGTTGGTCTCGCGCTCTCTCCGCACGACGAGAGCAAGCCCGACGAGCCCGAGCTGCTCGCGATCGATCTCGCCGACGACGAACGCGCCGCGCGCGCCACGCGGCATGCTCGCCTCGATTTGAAGAAGGGCGAGCTCGCGATCGGTGAGCAGATGCACGCCGACGCCGCCAAGCATCTGCCGAAGCGCCTCGTGCACTGGGCGGTCGACACCGTGCGCGCCGTGTCGTGGATCGGCCCTGCGCCGATCGCCTGGCTCGAAGAGAAGACGTTCGCGGCGCGCGACACGGTGAAGCAGACGATGTTCAAGGTGACGAGCGGCAAAGATGCGCTCGCCAAGCAGCCCGAACAGAACGTCCCGGCGGCGATCCTCGACACGTCGCAGGCATCGCTGGATCTCGGTCACTGGCCGCCGCCTGCGATCCACTCGATGTGGAAGACGCCCGAGCCGGGCGAAGGCGAGTGGACCGTCCCAAAGCAGTCATGGATCAAGAAGCTCCCTGCCGCGAAGAGCGGCGACGGCGCGTCGAGCGAGCCGCCTCCTTCACCGTTCTACGAGACGTTTGTTCGCCCTGACGAAGAGCGCCCGTACGCGAAGGTGCTGCTCGTCGCGATGGACATGCGCCAGCTCGACATCGGGATGGAAGCCGGCAGCGAAGATCCGAAGCCGCTCACCGGACCTCCGGGCACCGGCCGCATCCCGCGCGATCCGAACGTTTACCAGCGCGTCGCCGCGGCCTTCAACGGCGGCTTCAAGACCGAGCACGGCAACTACGGCATGATGCTGAACAAGCGCGTCTTGCTCCCGCCGGTGCAAGGCGCCGCGACCGTCATCCTCACGAAGGATGGCCGCGTCGGCATGGGCTCGTGGGGAACGAACCGCGACGTCGGCGGCATCCACGATATCCCCACCGCTGACATCCTCAGCTTCCGGCAAAACCTCGATCCCCTCGTCGACAACGACAAGGTCAACCCGCTCGGTCGCGGGCAGTGGGGCTTCGTGCTTCCGGGCACGAGCATGCAGACCGAGCGCTCCGGCATCTGCGTCACGAACGCAGGCCACATGATGTACGTGTGGGGCGACGACACGAGCGCGACGAGCCTCGGCAAGGCGATGAAGATGGCCGGGTGCGTGTACGGCATGCACCTCGACATGAATCCCCATCACACGGGCTTCATGTACACGAACATCACCGAGTTCAAAGGCAAGCAATACAAGAGCGAGCTCTTGACGAAGGAGATGGAGATCGACACCGATCGCTATCTCCTCTACGCACCCAAAGACTTCTTCTTCATGATGCTCCACGATCCACGTCCACAGAACGTGATCGAAGGCATCGAGTGGGAGCCCGATCCTGGCGTGCAGCCCGCGCCCTCGTGGATGGCAGGCCTCTGGCGAGGCAAGTCTGGCGACGTCGAGCTGCTCGACATCGAGCCAGGCCGCGCGTCGTTTCGAGCACGCGCTGGAACGAAGGAGCCCGACAAAGAGCGCGCCGCCGTCGCCGAGAAGCGCTCGAAGAAGGGCGGTACACCGAAGGCGAGCAGTGATGATGATGATGATGACGACACCGCGAAGCCCGTCGCGAAGTCATCGCCTCCCCGCGGGACGGAGCTCGGAGACGACGACGCCCATCGCGTGCTCTTCGCGCTCACGCTCGGCACCTCCGACAACAAGAAGCTCCGCGGCCTCGCCGCCGACGGCCAGGCGATCGTCCCGATCACGAACGACCCGGGCATGGGCGTCCTCGTCGTCACCGAAGAAGGCGCGATCACGATCGCGTCTGCGAAGGATCACAGCGGCGTTCCTCCGAAGGGCGACGTCGTGGAGCTCCCTCTGTTGCTCGACGACGGCGCGCCCGTGACCACGCACCACACAGGCCACGGTGGACAGTCCGTCGCGCTCGGCACGACGGCGAGCGGCCGCGTGCTCGTCGCGCGAGGCGTCTCTCCCGCCGATCTCACCACCGTCCTCAAGAAGGCAGGCTGCTCCCGCGCGGTCCTCCTCGATCGCGGCGCTGGCACCCGCGGCGCGATGTTCCGCGCCGGCACGCCCACCCCGCCGCGCTCCCACTACGAGGACAGCACGCTCTACGCGATGGGCAAGCCGCTGCTCCCGCGAGGCTTCAAATTCGAGCCGACGAACCCCGTCGAGCCGCCCGCGCCGAAGAAGAAATAGGCTCATTTCCAGGCGCTCGTGCCCGTCGTGAGGAAATCTTCGCGACCCGTGTCAGGTCGCCCCCGGGCCGGTAGTACCCAAGTACGAACCGAGACCGCGCACCAAACAGACCGAACGAGCCCGCGCCACCGCGCGGCGTAGCGTTCGCGTCGCAGCGCGCGGCCCAAGACACGCTCGCCGGCACGTCGCCGGCAGGCAACGCCTCGCCCTGTGGAGAATGACCATGTCCTCATCTTCGATCCTCCGTAACGCCTTCGTCACCGCCCTCAGCATCGTCTCGCTCGTCGCCTGCGCCGCAGGTCCCGATGGCGACGAAGAGGTCGTCGATGATTCGTCGTCGGCGCTCGCCAACAACGGCGGCGGCGGCGGCAACGGCTTGACCGCGGGCGAGTGCACCTCGTGCGGCTGCAGCCTCGTCCTCATCGAGAAGACCGACTCGTGCCGCTACTACAAGTGCGTCTGCGACTCGGAGGCCAAGGCCAAGTGCGCGCTCGGCAAGGCGGCGTCGATGACCGTCACCGTACCGAACGGCCCGACGCTCCCCTGGCGTCTCGATCGCGCGGCCGCCACGGGCAACGCCGCGACGTTCTCGACGTCCCCCTGAATTCGTCCAAGCCTCAGCGGCGATAGCGGAGCATCTTCGCGTAACCGGCTTGGTGCTCGTCGAAGCCGTCGGCGATGACCTTCTCGCAGCGCGTGGCCAGCTTGGGGTCGTGCGCGGCGAGATCGAGGTAGCGCCCGCACGTCTCGTTCGCATCCTTTTGGTCGCTGCCGCTGTCGCCGCCGTTCACGTTCCCGTCGATCTTGCTCGGGTTCTTCGACATGTTCTCGAACGTGCCGATGAAGCGATCGATGTCCTGTCGGCCGACCGTCGTGTAGCTCGCCTTGCCTGCGATCGCGAAGAAGTCGGTGTCGAGCCCGCCGTGAGAAGCGTCCTCCGGCGCTGATTGCTCCCATCGCGCGTACGTCCACATGTACCGGTGGCCGCCGTCCATCGTTCGCGCGTCGTCGAGGAAGAAGCGCGCCATGCGGCGCACGCGGTCACGGTACTTTGCCTTCTTGTCGTCGCCGACCTTCGAGCCTTCCAGCATGATCATCGTGCGCCCCATCACGAGCGCGCGGTTGTACGGCAGAAAGCGGCCGTCGTGCGGCGGGTAGACTTTCGCGTACCCGTTCGGGAATCGGTAGAAGCCGGCCGAGCCTTCCCAGTCGGGATCGAACGCGTCGACCGTATCGACGACGCGGTCGCGGTAGCGATCGATCTTATCGCCGAAGTGCTGGCGCAGCGTCTGCGAATTGTCTGCAAGATACACAAATTCGGCGATCGGGTACGTGATGAGCCCGTTTTGCACCATCTCGCAGACCCAGACGCCCGATCGCGTATCGCGTCCGACGTCGGGATAACGGCCCCACGCGGGCATGACCTTCCCGCGCACTTCGTCTTTGCGACCCTTGCCGTCCTCGAGATGGTCGTCGCGAAGGTCGAAGACGATGTCGATGCGCTTCACGAGCTCATCGAGGAACGCGACGTCCCTGGTCGCCATGTACATGTCGATCAGGGATGTCTCGACGAAGCTCTCTTTCCACGCGAGGTAGTCGCCGGCCCACGCGCGTCCGCCGTTGTCCTCGTGCCACTCCTTGCCGATCTGGCTCTTCGGCTCGCGCTCGTTGTAGCGCTTCCAGAATTGCGCGACCTCGGCGGGCTTCGCGTTCGAGAGCGCCTCCGACGACGTCACGCCTTCGTCCGAGGGAGCGTCGTGCGCGCACCCCAACACGAGCGCCGCGGTTCCGAGCGAGAGGAGGATCGAGCGAAGACGCATGACCCTCCCCATGCGATCTCCACGCCACGCGCTCACGCCCGCGGCGAGCGCCACGAAGTGCACGATCGCAGGCTATTTCAGGCTCGAACGTGGGGTCGCGAACGGATTGGGCATGGCCAACGGATCGCCCGCAAAACGCGGCCCGTTGCGCAAAGGATTGCCTAACGCCGTCCTGTAACGAGCGCGCCTGTCAGTCCGTGGTCTCGGCCGGCTTCATCGCGGGCGGCGGATCGCTCTCGTTCGCGGTGCCCGGCGCGGGCTCTTCGGCCGGGGCCGGCGTGGGCGCCGTGTTCGCGCTCGGGTGGACGTCTCCGTGGACGTCGCTCGTGCCTTCGTCAGCCTCGACGTTCGGCGCGTTGTAGCGCGGCGGCTCGCCCGGCTTCGAGTAGTCGATCCAGAAGGCCGACGACTCGCGCACATCCATGTGGACGAACGTGCTGTTTGGGTAGTAGCCGCAACCGACGTTCTTCAGCGTGCGGCAGAAGTCGCGCACGGCCTCGTTCGGGACGCCGACGACGCGGAAATCGACGGCCTTGCCGTGGTTGTGGTTCGAGTGCGGCGTGTACTGCGTGGGCGTGTACGGACGGAAGCCGCTCACGACCTCGATCTTGCGGCTGCCGAAGTGATTCGACACGACGCCGAGCAGCGAGATGAGGCGGCCCTCGATCGGGTGGCTCGCGCCGGAGGGCGAGCGAAGCATCTTCTCGAACGACTTCAGCGTGGCCGGGGCGACCTTGCCGCTGTGATCGGTGACCTTGAGATCGAGCTCCTCGGTCGTGGCGAGGCGCTTGATGTGAATCACACCCGGGGTCTTCGGCTTCGCGGCGAACGTGACGGGGTTCGAGTGGAGCTTGTCCTTCTCCTTCGCGTCTTTGTCCTTCGCGCTCTCTTTGCCGTCCTTGTCGGTCTTGCCCTTGAGGCCGTCCTTCTTGTCCTTGCCGTCGTCGTGCTTCTTCGGCGGATCGACCTTCGGGATCGTGAGGACGTCCCCGACGTGGAGGTGCTTCGGGTTGATGTCCTTGTTCGCGTCGAGGATCGACTTGACGCTCACCTTGTACCGGTGGGCGATGGCCTCGAGGGTGTGTCCCTTACCGACGACGTGCTGGACGTCCGCCTGGGCGGGGACCGAGCTCGTCAGGGTGAGGGAGACGACACAAAGGGACAGGAGGACGCCGTTGCGGAAGAGCATCGCGGTCCTCCTTACTCACGATTTTGGTGGTGACACAAGACCCGATAACGCGTGGCGTGATGTTTCACGAACCGCCTATTTTTACGGCAGAAAACGTCCGATCGGATGGCCTCGAAATGAGGCTTGGAGGACGCAGACGGAAACATGCTGTTTCCCCGGCGACGACCCCGAAGTCCGACCACGGCTGCGGCTGGGCTCATTCGTATCCGCTTCGTGAAGCCCAGCCCTCGCGAGGGCCACCCCCACGTGGAATCCGCGCACCTCGTGCGTTGTGCACCCCCCAATCGAGGCAATAGAGCACCGAGTTTTTGACGGCCACCTCCGTGGGCTGTCACACTTTGTGCCGAACCATGCTCGGCGAAGGTAAAAACCTGGTCGGCGTCGATATTGGGGCCAGCGCGATCAAGGTCGTGCAGCTCAAAGAATCGCGTAAGAAGCTTCAAGTCGTTCGGTACGGATTCGCTCCGCTACCTGCGCAGGCGATCATTGACGGTCACGTCATGAACTCCGGCGCGGTGGTGGAGTCGCTACTCCGCATCTTCCACGATCAGAAGATCACCCAAAAAGACGTTGCCATCGGCGTCTACGGTCAATCTGTGATCGTAAGAAAGATCACGGTGCCGATGATGACGAACGAGGAGCTCGAAGAGCAGATCGGGTGGGAGGCCGAGCAGCACATCCCGTTCGACATCAAGGTCATGTCGATCGACTACGAAGTGCTGCGGCGTAGGCCCGAGGCCGCGCAGATGGATCTGCTCCTCGTCGCCGCGAAGAAGGACGAGATCAACGACTACGCCGCCATCGTACGCGAGGCGAAGCTGAAGCCGGTGATCGTCGACATCAACGCCTTCACGATCCAGAACATCTTCGAGTACCAGCACGGCCTGCCGGAAGACGGCACGATCGCGCTGCTCAACGTCGGCGCCGCCGTCTCCTCGCTGAACATCGTGTCGAAGGGCGTCAGCGCCTTCACCCGCGAGATCACGAACGCCGGCAACTCGATCACCGAAGAGATCCAGAAGCAGTGCAACGTGCCGTTCGAGCAGGCCGAGGCCTACAAATGCGGCGGCGGCCCGACGGACATCGTGCCGCAGGAAGTGCACCAGATCATCCAGTCGGCCTGCGACGGCCTCGCCGGCGAAATCCAGCGAAGCCTCGACTTCTACCTCGCCACGAGCGGCGAGACGGAGATCAGCCGCATCTTCGTGTCGGGCGGCAGCGCGTACCTCGCGCCGCTCTGCCAATCGATCGAAAAGCGCGCCCATGTCCCGGTGCAGGTCTTCGATCCGATGGCCTCGCTTGGCGTCGACGCGAAGTACGTGAACGAACAAGACATGCGCCTTCGGGCTGCGCAGCTCGTCGTCGCGCTGGGTCTCAGCCTGCGTTGTGACAAGGAGCGCCGGTCATGATTCGCATCAACCTACTGCCGCAAAAGAAGCAGCTTCGCCGCCGTGGCGAAGCAGGGGCGCCTGGCGCGGTCGGCGATTCGGGCGGCGGCGAGAGCCAGATCTGGCTCGCGTTCGTGCTCGGCGCAGTGCTCCTCGAAGTGATCGTGCTCCTCTTCATCTACAAGTCGAAGCAGGACCAGTTCACGCAGGTCGAGCGCCACAACAAAGAGCTCACGAAGAACATCGAGCTGATCAAGGCCGAGATCGCCCAGCACGCGACGATCAAGACGCAGCTGAAGGAGCTCCGCGATCGCGAGGAAGCGATCCAAAAGCTCCAAGGCGCGCGCACGGGCCCGACCGCGACGATGCTCGAGCTGTCACGCATCATGACGTCAGGCCGGGGTCCGACGGTCGATCGCGACAAGCTCGAACAGATGAAGCGCGACAACCCGAGCTCCGTCCCGAACGCGAGCTGGGATCCGCGCCGCCTCTGGCTCTCGACGTACAAGGAGCAAGACCGTCTCGTGAAGCTTCAGGGCTACGCGCGCGACGGCGAGGACGTCTCCGAGTTCTTGCGACGTCTCTCTCTCAGCGACTACTTCTACGAAGTGAGGCTCTTGCCCGCGACGAAGTCGGTCGATCCCACGACGAAGCTCGAGCTCGTGAAGTTCGAGATGAGCGCGAAGGTGAGGTACTAGGCCATGGCATCGTTCAGCCTGAATCGCCTTCCCATCGTTGGAAAGATCGGCGTCGGAGCCCTGTTTTGCGGCCTCCTCGCGATCGCCTACTACGTGCTTCTCCACACCGACGTCGCTGCGCGCACCGATCGTGAGCGCGCGAAGACGAGCGAGCTCGAGACCGAGCTGTCGAAGGTGAAGCAGTCGCAAGCGAGCTACTTCGCCGATCGCGACGAGCTCGCGATGCGCCAGCAAAAGCAGCGCGAGCTCAACAAAGTCCTCCCGACGGACACGGAGGCCGCGACGTTCCTCTCGGCGCTCCAGGCCGTCTCCAACATCAGCGGCATCGACCTCAAGGCGTGGTCGCCGATGGAGGAGATCCCGCAGACGTTCTACGCGAAGGTCCCGATGAGGCTCCAGATCACGGGCCGCTTCCACCAGATCGCCAAGTTCGTCTACGAGGTCGGCAAACAAGACCGCATCATCAACATGGAGAACCTCGAGCTCAGCGATCCGAAGATCGAGGGCGAAGACGTGATCCTCAAGGCCCAGTGCCTTGCGACGACGTTCCACTTGCTGAAGAAGCCCACGGTGACGCCGGCTCCTGGAGCTCCTGGAGCTCCCGGTACGCCGGTCCCGCCGACAGGAGGCAAGTAGTCATGAAGGCTCGCTCGATGAAGCCTCGCTCGATGCTCGTGACACGCGCTCCACTCGTCGCGCTCGCGGCCGCTTCGCTCGCCGCCTTCGCGGTGGCCTGCTCGCCCGACAAGGTGATGCAGCAGGCAACGCAAGGACCGGGCGCCACGACGCCAGCGCCCGTCGTCGCCGACGCAGGAGCTCCCGCAGCGCCCGCGCCTTCGCTCCTCCCGCGTATGGAGTTCGCCGAGAACGACTTCGCCGAGAGCGATCGCAACCGCGATCCGTTCCGCACGTACGTCTCGGTGCTCGGACCGGAAGTGAAGAAGGTCGCTCACGTCCAGCGTGAGGTCATTCTTCCGCAATTTTCCCTCGACGAGCTGAAGCTCGTCGCGATCGTCACCGGCGGCGAGTATCCGCGCGCGATGGTCGTCGATCCCGGCGGCAAGGGCTGGGTCATCAAGCGCGGCGACTGGGTCGGACGGCCCGAGGTCGTGCACATCGGCGGCGCCAACGGCGCGGACTACCAGATCAACTGGCGCGTCGATAAGGTCCGCGACGGCGACATCGTCTTCACGCGCGAAGACCCGGCGCAGCCTGGAATTCCGCCGGCATCCCGCGTCATCGCGCTCCGCGCCGACAGCGACCAGCCGCACTCCGACAAGCTCTGAACCCTCGGCCAAATTCTCGCCGACTTCGGCACAGAAGGATGGCCGGCCTCTGCCGAATTCCTCGCCGACTTCGGCAGAGGGCCGGGTTGAAGCCGATCGCATGAGGTGACAGCGAAGACGCCGCGACGGAGCGCGCGTGCTTGCAAGCCTCTGCCGAATTCCTCGCTGACTTCGGCAGAGAAGGATGGCTGGCCTCTGCCGAATGGCTCGCCGACTTCGGCAGAGGACCCGGCCTCTGCCGAATTCCACGCCGACTTCGGCAGAGGGCCGGCCTCTGCCGAATGGCTCGCCGACTTCGGCAGAGAGGCTGCGGGGGCCTCTGCCGAATGGCTCGCCGACTTCGGCAGAGAGGCTGCGGGGGCCTCTGCCGAGTTCCACGCCGACTTCGGCAGAGGGGATGGGCCTCTGCCGAATTCCTCGCTGACTTCGGCAGAGGGGATCAGTGGCCGAGGCGTGAGCTCGCGCTCGCGATGCCCTCGCGGAAGAAGTCGCGGTAGCCGAACGCCGACTCGTAGCCGTTCAAGAACTGCGTCCCGCGCACGCAGTCGGTGACGCCCTGCGTGACGCTGCCGACGAAGAACCCGACGAGCTTCGTGCGGCCTTCGGCGCTTCGTGACACGACCGCGCTTCCTTCGTCACCGTCGGCGACGCAGAGCGCGCTGTTCTCGGCAGGGTGAACCTCGAAGATTGGGTCGGTGCCGAGCGTGAGCCGGAACATCACGCACGCCGGCGTGCTCGCCCGCACGGCCTTGCCTCCGGACGATGCATGGTAGCCGATCGCCTGGATGGTGCAGCCGCTCGAAGGCGCTTCTCCGGCGAGCTCGGCGGGCTCGGCAAAGTCGACCGCCTTCTCGAGCACGAGATAGGCGACGTCGTACTTTCGAAGCGCGTGAACGAGGTCGATCGATCCTTGCGCCTCGGCGTGAAACTTCGGATGGATGTGGCGCTCGGCGACGCGAACGAGCGGCCCGCTTCCGGTGTCGCCCGTCCCGAACGCGAAGGTCTTCCGGCTTCGATCGATCGAGGTCGCCCATCGACGGCCCGCTCGCGAGGTAGCCGCTCGCCGCCCACCGAAGATCCGGTTTGCCGCCCACGAGATCGCTCTCGGCAGGCGTGCTCACCTCCTCGGCGTCTCCGCCGCTGCTGCAGCCAAGCGGCGCCATCGCCGCGAGCACCACGGCACCCATCCACAACGAGGACAACGACAACGAGGACAACGAGGACAACGAGGACACAATCCGCGAGAGCATGCAGACGTGCCTGCACCTTCTGCGCCCACATCAGGGCCGATGTAAGTAACCAGATCGTCTGCGTACCTCAGCGCTCACCTACTTACATCGTGGCTCAAAAGATCCACCGCGTTTGATGTATCACGTCGTGATACGCGCTTTAGAAATTCTTAGAAATATTCAGTTGTTACCAATTCGACCGCTAGCCGCCGAGTTTCGCCGTTTGGCTTGGGGTGTGCGAAAGTCGACCAATTGGTTCAGTTGCTCCCATCTTCGGTGGGCGCTCGCGAGATCCTCCGCCGCGGTCCTCGCGCCTTCGTTAGAAGACGGAGCGATGACACTCTCGGCGATGGCGGACGCGTGGCGTAAGGAGGGGAGCGCTGCAGCGGCGCGCGTGGCGAAGACGTTGGGTCTTCAGGTGACGAAGGAGCAGCTCGATGCGCTCGGCGCGGCCATTCAGAAGGCGAACGGGACGCGCAAGGTACGCTTGCTCGAGCCACCGCAGAGCACCGAAGCGATCGCCGCCGCGCTCGTGGATCCCCACGGCGTCGGGATGATTCATGGAGGCGAGGCCAACCAAGGAGAGCAGCGCACGACGCTGTGCCTTGCGTTCTACGATCGCGAGAAGGGCACGATGACGATCGACGTCGCCGCGGCTCCGGCGCGTGGAGCTTCGCCAGGATCGGTCTGGTCGGAGCTCCAGCCGTGGAGTCGCGTCGCGCCAGAGAAGAACGTCCCGAAGCTCCAGAAGCATGCGCGCAAAGCGAAGAAGACCGATCGCGTCGCGTTCCAGGTCTCGAAGACGCCGTCGCGTGCGCGAAAGCAAGCGCAGAGCGCTCGCCTCGGCGACGCGAAAGGACGTGGAGAGGCCTTGCTCGCAGCCATCGCCGCGAACCCGGACGACGACGACGCGCGCGCTGTGTACGCCGACTACCTCTCGGAGCTTGGCGATCCTCGCGGTGAGCTCATCTCCGTGCAGCTTGCCCTCGAGGGCGCGAAGAAAGGCTCGAAGGCGGCGAAGGAGCTGCTCGAGCGATCGAACGAGCTGCTCAAGAAGCACGCGGCGGCGTGGAGCGTGTCCGTCGCGCAGTTCACGATGAAGCAGGAGTACGCGCGTGGGTTCATCCGCGCCGTCACGATCCGGCCGCGGAGCTTCGTGACGAATGGTGAGCGCCTCTTCGAGCTCGCGCCGACGGTCGAGCGCGTGCGGATCAAAGGCACCGACCTCTCCTCGATCCGCGCGCTTGCAAGATCACCGAGCCTCCAGCGCGTGAAGGAGCTCGAGATCCTCGGCTCGCTCCAGGACGCGCCGGCCGAGGCGCTCGCCTCGAGCCCGCACCTCGGCCGTTCCTCGCGGCGTGCCCGAAGCTCGAATGGATCGAAGTGAGCTTGCTCACCTCGGCCCTCGCCGAGGCGATCTTGCGCGGGACGAAGGCGACCGTGCGCACGTGGCGGCTCTCGAAGCCGAAGGCCACGGCTCCAGCTCGCGGCCAGAAAGGCAAGAGCGCCGTTCGCACCCTCGAGCAGCAAGGCCGCGTCGTGATCGTTCCGAGCCGTTCCAAGGTCTGAGCCGCCGGCCTCGTGTAAAATCGCCGCATGGGGAAGACAGCGCGCACGGCCACGGAGATTCCCGAGACGCTGAGGAAGAAGCTACGTGCGTTCCGTTCGATCCCTGGAACGGCCGAGCCGGCGCCGGCGAAGAAGATCGTCCAATGGGTGCGGCGTGCCTATCCGTCGAAGCGCTACAAATATTGGGAGCACACCCACGAGGAGCTCTTCGCCGCGGGCCTGTCGACGAAGAGTGATCCGAAGCTCGCGCCTCATCGACGAGAAGCGCACGCGCTCTTGAAGGACTTCGACGTCGAGAAGGTCGCGAAGGCGAGCCTCGAGACGCTCGCGGTCGCCGAGCACATGGTCTGGCACATCTCGCGCGAGGAGAGCCTCACGCCGGTCATCGCCGAGGCGCGCGGCTTACCCGACGCGATCCGCGTCGCAGTGCGCGCTGCACGTCTCACGACGGCAAGTGACCGCGGCTACACGACGAGCGTTCACATCGCCGAGGCGAAGGAGGGTGGCCATTACAACGGAGACGGCGTTGTCCCGCTTCGTCATCTCGTTTGCTCGGTCGACGAGGCGTCGTACAAAGCCGCAAGGCAGGTCGCCGAGGAGCTGCGCAAGAAGGGCGACGAAGACGATCGCATCCTCCTGTCCGCGCTGTTTCCCGACGAGCCATGGGGCACAGCGGACCTCGACGCGTCGCTGACGAAGAAGCGACCACCGCACACGCCGAACCCCGCGTGGCCGCTCGTCGGCGTCGCGCGAGACGCCTCGGTCGTCAAGCGATGGCTCGACGCCGAGGGCCCGTTTCACATCGCGCATTATGCAATAGCGATCGCGTGTAATCTGCATTCGGCCGCGCTGCCGATCTTCCAAGAGGCGCTCGCGAAGACGCTCGAGAAACCCAAATACGGGCCTTTGCACAAGACACCGCCTCGTGAGGTCGCCGAGGGGTTGATGTGCCTCGACTCGAACGAAGCGGCGAGCATCCTCGCGTCGTATTCGACGCACCCGATCCTCGGACCCAACGTGCTCGGCTACTTCCGAGATCACCCGGAGCGCGGCAAGGCGCTCGAGGCCCAGGCGAAGGCAAAAGGCGGCAAGCTCGAGGCCACCGCCGCGCGCGTGCTCGGCAAGTCGGGCGGCGCCGCGAACCTCGCGGTCGCCAAGAAGAGCGACATGCCCGACGTGCTGACACGTGCGCCGTGGCGCCAGCCGCCCGCCGAGGGCAAACCCGCTATCGTCCGTGGCCTAAAGCCATTAGGGCTCCATCTCGAGAAGGTGGTGATCACCAAGCGAGTACAGGAGTACGTCGACCCGACCCTTCGCGACATGACGAAGAGCGAGCTCGCGAGCTGGAAAAAGGACGTCGACAAAGAGGGTTATGCGCATTGCGATTACGAACATCGCAGTAAGCCAGCGACCTCCGGCGCTACCCGTCATTACGAGATCCTGCGCGTGCCCGACAAAGAAGGTCTCTGGGCGTGGAACGAGAAGAGCGCATATCTCTCTGCAGGCTATTTGCCGTGGGTGAAGAAGCACGGGCTCAAGACGATACCCGGCTTCTTGAAACGCCCTTGGAGCCGGTGGCTGGATGCATCGGAAGAGGAGGCCGACCTCCTCGACGCCGTGCGAAGCCTCCGCTCTCCGCGCATCGCCGTGCAGCTCGCGGAGGTGGCCCTCCGCAAGAAGCGTCATCGCTTCGCGACGATATGGCTGCTCGAGAACGCGGAGGTCTCCGCGTACGGTCTCGTCCCGCTCGCGCTCGTGGACCCGGCAGAGAAGCCCTCGACGACGACGAAGAAGAAGAAGAACGAGGTCGAGGAGACGTCTTCACGCGAGCTTCGCGAGGCCGCAGAGAAGGCGCTCCTCGTGCTCGCACGACACGGAAACGACAAGCTCGTTCGCAGCGTCGCCGCGAAATACGGAAAGGAAGCGGCGCGAGGCATCGGCGCGTTGCTCGATCGCGATCCGCTCGCGACGAAGGTGACGATCCCGAAGGCGCCGCCGTTCTTGCGCCTGTCGGACCTGCCGCCGGTCAAGCTCGCGGGCGGGAAGAAGGGTCTTGATGAAGAGGCGAAGAGCGCGCTCGTCGAGATGCTTCGCTTCACGACCACCGACGACCCGTATGCGGGCATCGCGTTCGTGCGCGAGGCATGTGACGCCACGTCGCTCGGTGAGCTCGCGATGGAGCTGTTCGAGCAATGGGTCATCGCCGACGCGCCCGGCCGTCACGATTGGATGCTCAACGCGCTCGTCCATTTTCAGACCGAGAAGGGGACGCGCCGGCTCGCCGACGCGGCGCGCGAGTGGGCGCGAAAGAACGGCGCAAAGGCTGAGCGCGCGTGCGTCGCGCTCGCCGATATCGGCTCCGATCTCGCGTTGATGCATCTTGCACATATCGCAGAGACGACGCGCTTTGCGTCGCTGAAGAAGGCGGCGGCGGAGCTCGTTCACGACGCTGCGGGAGCGCGCAAGCTCACCGAAGACGAGCTCGGGGACCGCACCGTGCCGGACGCAGGGCTCGGCGCAGAGGGATCGTTCGAGCTCACCTTTGGGTCCCGTGCGTTCTTCGTGAGCGTCAACCAAGCGCTCGAGCCCGTCGTGCGCGAAAGGACGAAGGCAGGGCTCGGCGCGGTGATGAAGTCGCTACCTCGGCCCGCGAAGACCGACGACGCCGCGCTCGCAAAGAAGGCGAGGGAGCAATTCGACGCGTTCAAGAAGGACCTCGGCGCGATCGCGCAACGGCAGGTGCGGCGCCTCGAGCGCGCGATGACGACCGGGCGCACGTGGTCCGTCGCCGACTTCGAGGAGCGCATCGTCAGGCACCCACTTCTTCGTCACCTCGCGCAGGGGTTGGTCTGGGAGGTGGTCGAGGGTTCGCGCGCGCGCACGTTCCGCGTGGACGAGGCGAGCGCGTCCGCGAAGATGGGTTCCTATGCGGACGCGCGGGACAAGGAGCTCGCGCTCCCGAAGCAAGGCCTCGTACGGATCGCGCACCCTGCGCGGACGCCCGAGCTCGGCAAGACGTGGGGGCAGGTCTTCGGCGACTACCAAATCGTGCAGCCCTTCGATCAGCTGGCTCGCGCCGTCACGCTGCCGACCGCCGCGGAGAAGAAGGCGAAGGCGCTTGACCGCGCGGCGAAGATTCGAGCGCCCGCGCGAAAGATGCTCGGGACGATGGAGTCGCGAGGATGGAGCCGCGATGACAACGGACACGTCGGCGCGTGGCTCAAACGATCAGGCGACCTCGAAGCGCGATGGCCAATCACGCCTGGCATCTCGATGGAGGACCTCCGCTCCGCGCCCGACGTGACCACCGAGACCCTCGAAGTGATCGGCGCCGACGGGAAGGTGATGCCGATCGGCGCGCTCGACGACGTCTTCTTCTCGGAGATCGGGCGCGACATCGACGCCGTCCGCAGCCTTTCGTCCTGAGCGCGCGGCGCCGGCGATCGAGAGGAAAACAGGCCGACACGGATACCGTTTCAGACCGGAATTTCTCGGATGGGCGCGTCATGAGCACGCCGGAGAGGGCTTATTTACAGGCCAGCCGCGATAAACGTCTGCAGCAAATTGGCCCGTTCTGATCCGTGCGTTCTACGTTTGCTCCCGCGGGGTCGTGCATTTGGCAAGACACACCGCGATGGAGCCTTAGCATGCAACGGCGGAAGAGGGGCTTTCACAAGCGACTGCTGCAGCTCATTGGCGCGCAGGCGATCCTGCTTACGGCGACTTTGGGCTGGGCGGCTGATGCGCCCGCAGCGGCAAGCAATCACGTGCGTGACGTCAAAGTCCGTACGATGGATGCGCAGAGCGGTTCAGCGGAGATCGAAGTCGTCGGTACCGCGTCACCGGTCTTCAACGCGCGGGTCGAGAGTGGCGGTAGACGCCTCGTCATCGACATCTCCAACTCGGATGTGACGGGCGTCAAAGAAGCCCTGACGAACGCTGTTGGCGTCGTCGGCGGCGTCATGACGCAAGCGTTCAAGACCGAGGCGGGGCAGATGACGCGCGTCAGCGTGTCCTTGAGCAAACAGGCCGCGTACCGCGTTCGCGCGGACGGCAACTCGCTCAAGATCATGCTCGCGCCGGCTGCGACGACGGCACCTGCCGTCGGCAACATTCCGGGGATGCCTGCGGACGGCGCTGCCGCCGGCGCCGGCGGGACCGCGACGGTCACGGCTCCCGAGCTGACCGATCTTCGCTACGAGCGCGCGAAGTCGCCGTGCTCGTCCGGCTGCGATCGCGTCGTCATCACGACGAGCGACCTGCCGGCCTACGCGCTGTCCACCGCGCCGTCTGGCCGGGTGCGGCTCGAGCTGAAGAAGACGCAGATCGCAAAGGCGCTGACGAAGACGCTCGATGTCTCTGCCGCCAAGGGCGCGCTGAAGAGCGTGACGACGTCCTACGACGACAAGAACGAGACGACGATCATCGAGATCGATCGCGACGCCAGCGCGGCCTCGGGCCAGGGCACCGTATCGGTCGAAGGCAAGAGCATCGTGTGGTCGTTCGACGGTCAACCGCCGATGAAGATCACGAACAGCTCGCTCGGGCAGCTCGGCGCAGGCACGAAGGGCAGCGCGCGCAAGTCCGTGACGGTCGCGCGCGAGCACGACGACACGGGTGGCCCGAAGGTCGAGACATCGATCCTCGGCGACGAGCCGAAGATCGAAATCGGCACCGGCAGCGAAGCGGCCGGCTTCACGGCGACGCTCAACGCCCAGGCTCGCGGGTACAGCGGCCGACGCATCGACCTCGACCTGAAGGACGCCGACATTCACAACATCCTTCGTCTCCTCGCAGACGTCGGACGCGTGAACATCGTCACCGCCGACGACGTCTCCGGCAACGTCACGATCCGCATGCGCAACGTGCCGTGGGATCAGGCGCTCGACGTCGTGCTCCAGGCCAAGGGCCTCGGCATGGTCCGCTCGGGCAACTTGATCCGCGTCGCCCCGCTCGCCACCCTGCAAAAGGAGCGCGAGCTCCGTCTCGCCGCCGCGAAGCAGGAGTACGAGCTCACGCCGCTCGAGACCCGCCTCATCCCGGTCAGCTACGCGCAGGCCGACGAGCTCCAGGCCCGCGCCAAGGATCTCCTCTCGCCACGCGGCTCGATCGCGGTCGACGAGCGCACGAACGTGCTCATCGCGCGCGACATCTCGGGCAACCTGAACAACATCGAGGAGCTCGTCCGCTCCCTCGACACGCAGACGCCGCAGGTCCTCGTCGAGGCGCGCATCGTCGAAGCGACGAGCCGCTACCTCCGCGACGTCGGTATCCAATGGGGTGGCGACGTCACCTTCACCGAAGCCACCGGCAACCCGACCGGCCTCGCGTTCCCCTCGAGCATCACATCCTCCGGCGGCGCGTACGACGCAAACACGAACTCCCGCGGTCTGTCGCCCTTCCAGGGCAACGTCCCGCAGCCGAACTTCGCGGTCAACCTTCCCGCCGCGACCGGTACCGGACAGGGTGGTGCGATCGGCTTCTCGCTCGGCTCGATCGACAAGAACCTCAACATCGGCCTCCGTCTCTCCGCGGCCGAAGCAAGCGGTCTCCTCCGCATCGTGTCGAGCCCGCGTATCCTCACGCTCGACAACCGCGACGCCCGCATCAGCCAGGGCACCCTCATCCCGTTCGCGCAGGTCAGCGCCCAGGGCGTTCAGACCACGTTCCAAGAAGCGAAGCTGCAGCTGCTCGTTCGCCCGCACGTCACCGCCGACGGCTCCGTCGCGATGCACGTGAAGATCAACCGAGACGAGCCCGACTTCAACCAGACCTCTCCCCGTGGTGACCCCACCATCCTCAAGCGCGAGGCGGAGACCGATCTCCTCGTCCTCGACGGTCACACCGCGGTCATCGGCGGCATCTTCACCCGCAACACCGGCCGAAACCTCGACCAGGTCCCGTTCTTCGGCGACATCCCGATCCTCGGCGTCCTCTTCCAACGCCGCCGCGCCAGCGACACGCGCAACGAGCTCGTGATCTTCATCACGCCCCGCATCGTGAACCGCGCCGAAGCCCTCGGCCGCTGATCGGCAAGGCACGGCAGCACCCATCGAGCCGCCGAGCGAAGCCTGAGCGCTTCGTCCGAGCGGCTCGTTGCCGGCGACTGCCTTGTTGAAAAGGGCTTCTGAGGTCGTCGCCCCCTCGTCCCGGACTTCGGCAGAGCCCGACGCTTCCTCTGCTGAATGCGTCGCGGACTTCGGCAGAGCCGACTTCCTCTGCCGAATTCGTCGCGGAGCCCGACGTGCCCATTCGTCGCGAGGCGGCTTCGTCTGCCTCGCGGACTTCGGCAGAGCCCGACGCTTTCTCTGGCCGAACAGGTCGCGGAGCCCGACGGTACCCTCTGCCATTCGGCGCGAGCGCCGGCTTCGTCTGCCTCGCGGACTTCGGCAGAGCCCGAAGCTTCCTCTGCCGAATTCACCGCGGAGCCCGACGTGCTCTCTGCCATTCGTCGCGAGCCCCGGCTTCGTCTGCCTCGCGGACTTCGGCAGAGCCCGACGCTTTCTCTGCCGAATAGGTCGCGGACTTCGTCTGCCTCGCGGACTTCGGCAGAGCCCGACGCGAGCCACGGCTTCCTCTGCCTCGCGGACTTGTTGAAAAGGGATCTTCGTCACCGAAGTCGACTAACGCATTCGCCTTTCACTCATTCTCTTTGCCCCGGCCTTTGGTGGCGACGACGAACAGCGCGCGCGTCGTGAATCTTTCGCTTTACGTAGTCGCGTCCAAAGACTCGTTCGGCGGCGAGGCGATTATGGGTGACGCAGAGTAGGCGGGTATTGGCGGCGGAATCCTCACCGCCAAGCGCCTTTGGATGAATGTGATCGATCTCCAGGAACGACCGCGCATCGCATCGCACGCCTGCCTCGCTGATGAACGAACACTGTTCGCCATCCCGCGCGAAGACCTCGCGACGCACCGCACGCGGGAGCGCCTTCGAACGAGCGGGTGTCTTCGACTGCTTCGAATCCGCGCGAACGGACTTCGTCGCGGTCTTCCTGACAGCGCGATGGGTCGTCCGTCGCGGCTGTTCATCGGATGCGTCGCTGGGCGCAGCGTGAGGGCGCTGTTCGTTCGATTGGTCGATCGAAGACGTCGACGAAGAGTTGTTCGAGTTCTTCGAAGCATCGGTCGCCATCGTCTCAAGAGACAGGTCGGATGACTCTGATGCGGATGGCAGGTCCTTTGTCGCGGTCGATGCCGGCGCCTCGAGAGAAGATGCATGCGTGACTTTCGCGCGTGTGGTCTTTCCGAGGCGTTCACGTTCGAGCTTCACGAGGAGCGCGTCCAATGCTGCACCGACGATGGCCTCGAAGCTCCCGTCGCGATTGCGGTGACTCATGAGGTCGCGAGCGCGTTCGAGCTTCTCGCGAATCTCCGTGCTCACGGTGAGCTGCAGCGCGTGCCGACCCTCCGAGAGCGGCGTCAGCTTCTCCTTCCGCTGGCTTCGCGTTCCCGTCGAGCTCGTAGGTTGAGAAGACGCCGACTGCGCCGGCTCTGCAGTCACCGAGGACTCCGCGGCCTGCCCAGACAGGTGAGAAGCGCCGAGAGAGGTGGACGTCAACGACACGAGGCCCATTGCGCTGAACGTGCTGGACGCGGGTGCGACGGTTGTCGCGGAGATCTCGGAGATCTCGGAGATCTCGGAGAGCGACGAGAGCGACGAGAGCGACGAGAGCGACGAGAGCGACGAGAGCGAGAGCGACGAGAGCGTGGAGGACGCGGTCACCGTTGACGTTGCGGATGCAACCGATGTGGGTGTCGCCGACGCGTTGCCCGATGACAACCCAAGTACCTGATCGTCGAACATGGGGATGGTGCGCTCCGCAGCGGAGGACTTCTTCGGAGGAGGGACGAGAGTTGGCGGCGTGGACGCCGGTGCGCGGACAGGCAGCGCGCGCAGGACCTCGGGAACGTCGGGCTTTGGAAATTGTTTCGCCAGCAGGTCGTCGATCTCTCTGACGGTCTTGCCTCGCGCCTCTCCGAGGAGGCTCAGGCAATTCGACGGCTGCATATGCGCGCTTAGTCGAAAGAGACCCGTCAGATGGACATCACCCTCCGCGAGCGCCTCGAGGACCCACGAGTATTCCTTCGCGAGCCTTGCGACCGCGACACGTGGCCCCGCTTCGTTCTCACTCATCTTGAGCTCTTTGAGGCAATAGGCGAAGAGCGACCGATAGCCCATCGTCGCATAGAGCGACCGCCTATCCACCTCGATGAGATAACGAAGTATCTCGGCCATGCTTTTGCGGTGATCCGCACACGTCGATTGAATGTCCGTATGCAGGGCCTCGTTCGAGAGAAAACGCAGTTGCATACGAGTCCTTTATCACGCCAAAGTTCGGCCTCCTCGGTGCCCCGCTAAAGCGTTTTCGTGGCGCGCTCCCGATTTTTCGCGAAATCGAGCCAAGAATGGTTCTAAAGGTCGATGGTCGTCAGCGACGACTTGTTCTTCAGCGATTCGCAGTAACGAATCCTTAATCGTCATAAAGGCCGTCTACAAAAATCGACATCACCAATCGCTATTTGCGCTACAGCCGTTGAGGTTGTGACCCAAAGCATGGGTTGAACGCGAAGGTCACTGTCGGTGGCTACCCAGTCACGCAGAAGATCCTTAGCCTCGGCTCGGGGCAGGCGTCCTTGAACTTCGAGCTCAACAGGTTGTGGTTGGCCTGTCGGCATGCATCAGGCCAAGTATGCCACGAGGCCAAGTGGGCCAAGCAGTTGTCCCCGAGACTTCCCTGCTCAACAACGCAGTTGGAGATGGCCCTGTCGGCATGCCATCAGGCCAAGTATGCCACCAGGCCAAGTGGGCCAAGCAGTTGTCCCCGAGACTTCACTGCTCAACAACGCAGTTGGAGATGGCCCTGTCGGCATGCCACCAGGCCAAGTGGGCCAGGCCGAGAGTCGCACCATCGCGGTCGACCTGTCGGCATGTCACCAGGCCAAGTGGGCCAGACCGAGAGTCGCACCATCGCGGTCGACCTGTCGGCATGTCACCAGGCCAAATGGGCCACGCAGTTGTCCCCGAGATTTCCCCCCTGCTCAACAAGGCAGTTGGAGATGGCCCTGTCGGCATGCCACCAGGCCAAGTGGGCCAGACCGGGAGTCGCACCATCGCGGTCGGCCTGTCGGCATGCGCATCAGGCCAAGTGGGCCAGTGGTTCCCGCGAGCGTTTCCTGCTCAACAAGGCAGTCATCGGGATGGCCTGTCGGCATGCCACCAGGCCAAGTGGGCCCGGCAGGCGTCCTGCGGGAGTCTCTTGCTCAACAAGGCAGTCATCGCGGTTGGCTTGTCGGCACGCCATCAGGCCAAGTGGGCCAGACAGTCGTCCGCCGAGTTCTTCCCTGCTCAACAGAGGTACTCATCGCGGTTGCCTATCGGCATGCCATCAGGCCAAGTGGGCCAGTGGTTTTTGTGAGTCTTCCGTAAGCGTTCAGTCAAACGCGTACACGATCCGACTGTCGATCAGCCGCGCGCGTCAAGCGTGAGCCGGCGGAAGACGTTCGCGTCGAGGAGAGCGCGGACCTCGTTCAGCACGGAGGGCTTCCTCCATTCGACGGGCGCGAGCTCGAGCAGGCGGTACGATGGCCACGTCGGAAGCAGGCAGAAGATGTCGCGTAGGTATGACCATGGCTCGACGTTGCACATGCGCGCGCTTGCGAGGAGTGACGTGAAGATGGCGTTGACCTCGCCGCCATCGTCGCTTCCGACGAAGAGCCAGTTTTTCTGGCATTCATCGCGGTCGGCCTGTCGGCATGCCACCAGGCCAAGTGGGCCAGTCGTCGTGCGGGTTCACCGCTCAACAAGGCAGTTCGGGATAAGCCCTGTCGGCGTACCGCTAGGCTCGCGGGGAGGCAGTCATCGATCAACGGAACGGGGCGGCGGAGATCGTCTCGATGCGTTTGACCAGCGCTTGGACGCTGCGCTCGTAGATGCCATCGACCGGGTGCGGCTCGCTCGAGCCTAGAAATAGGCCCGAGCGGCGCGTCAGGAGGTTCACGAGCTTGTTGCCGAAGAGCATCTCCGAGCTGACCTTGAGGAGGGTGCCTTCGGCGACCGGTTCGAGCGCCATTCGGTCGAGGAGCAAGAGGTCCGGGGCGCGCGTCTCGATCACGAGCAGCGAGTGTGGCTTGAACACCGTGATCTCTGCGCGCGCTTTTACGACCGCTTGCTTCTTGCCGGCTCGCCGCTTGAGCGTGAGGAGCGACCCTGCCTTCGGCGGCTGTTCGTCGTCGGTCGAGGCCTCGATGAGGCCTTCGACCCACGAGGTCGACGCGGGGATGTCGGTGAGGACGTCCCAGACGATCTCGGGGCGGCGGCGGGCGATGGCTTCGACGCTGACGTAGAGCACGGCGGACCGGAGGTTACCTGAACGGACCCGCGGCGACGGTGCCGGTGAGCGCGCGGCGGAGCGCGACGGCGAGGTCGACGATCGGCATCGCGGTCTGTGGGTCGGCGAGTCTGCCTTCGAGCTCGATCGTGACGGCGTCCTTCGTGATCGCGATGCTCTTGGAGCGGTTCGCGAGCTCGCGCCACGCGTCGCGTGCGGCGGGGGAGAGAGAGGGGTCTTCGATCGCGGCTGGCACGGTCTCGAGCGGCGGATCGATCGCGACGCTCACCACGCTGCCGAGGTGGAGGCCTGGATGAACATCCGGCCTCGCTCGAGGCGGCCTCGGAGGCGCGAGGCGAGCGCTTCCCACGCGGCGACGTCGGCGGCGAAGAGCGTGGGCGGCGGCACCACGGCGATGACGCGGCTCCACGTGTCGGCGATCGACAGTGCCTTGAGGACGAACGGCTCGAGCTTCTCGGGGTTGTGTGGGGCGCCGCGAAGGGCGAGCACGGCGCCTTCGTCGGTGATCTTTACCGACTCGAACGGCATGAGCTCGCCGAGCACGCCGGACGTGACGAGCCCCGCCGCTTGGGCGTACTCGCGGGCGTGCGCGGCGAAGCGTTCGTCGATGTGAGGGTCGTTCACCTTGATCACGTTGACGGCGAGGGCGTCGCTCCACGTGCGCTCGGCGACGTCGAGCTCGAGGCCGAGGTTCGGCCAGCCGAGCGTGGCGACGAGCCAGAAGTCGTTCTCGCGGTGCTCGGTGGTGATGGCGACGGTGACCGAGCCGCGCTGGGCGGTCATGCGCTGGCCTTCCTCGTCGTTGATGAGGCCGAGCTTCATCGCGCTGTTCCGCCAGACCAGCATCTGGCGCTCTCGGCCCACAGGCGCGACCCAGCCCTGCCTTGGACGTGGTGCGCTCGCGCGAGGGAACACGACGATCGGCGACCGGAGGACGATGTCTTCGCCCCACGCGACGTCGGCGCGCATCTCGACCTGCGTCGCGATCGACAGCGGCACCATCTGCGTACGGCCAGCCATTCCCATCGTGACGGTCGCGGTATCGGGGAGACGAACACGGAACGGAATCGCGACGCCCTCGGGAGGGCATCCATCGAACACGCGGAGGCGAAAACGCATTCCCTCGCGCACGTCGTAGCGAGGCTGCGCGAGCGTCTCGAGCTCGACGAAGGTGAGCCCGACGCTACGGACCTTTCGGCCGTGGAGGTTCTGGAGCGACACGGAGCCACTCAAGACGTCGCCGATCGCGAGCTGCGTCGCGTCGTACGAGACCTCCATGAACGGCAGCTTGCCCTTCGGGCCGTCGCGCGTCGTCGCGAACGTCGTCGGCAAGGGCTCCGGCGCGGGCGTCGGCGCGAGACGCACCGGCACCTCGAACGTGACGCTGCGGTCGGGCCACCATGGAATCGACACGTAGACGTTGAGCCGGTACGTGATCGACGCGTCCGCGCCGTTGTACGTGGGCGGCAGCCAGGCGGGGAGATCGAACGAGGTCGGAAACCTCATCTCGCCCCGGAACATCTTCATCGGCGGCGACGTCCACTCGCGATCGTAGAACACGCCTCGGTACGTGACGCGCTGCTTGCCCTGACCCACCGCGGTGAACGCGTTGCCTTCGAGGCGGAGCCTGACGAAGTCGACCGGCGTCTCGCTGAGCACCGAGAGGACCGCCTCGGCGAGGAGCGTGTCTCCCGGCGTCACGTTGGGCGGGTTGAGCAGCAGCTTGATCTTCGGACGGCTACGCATGGCAAAAAAGGGGCGGTTCACCGAAGCATGACGTTCGATACGTGGCGCCGGCTCGCTTTCGAGGTCGAGCCAGTGTGGTCACGTTGGCCGTTCGGACGTTGGCCGTTCCGTCTTGAGGTCGCGCCGGTGAGCCTATTGTGCAGGCAGCTCGTGAGATCGGCTAGCGGATCGTGGCCGAGGTCGTTGTATCCTGCCCGCCCTCCCAATGGGCATCGAGCATCGACTTCACGCGCGCTGCGCCGGCTTTGGTCACGAAGGTCACTCGCACGCACACTCCCATGAGCATGGAGGCGCCGCGGCGGCGCGGCCGTTCGCGTTCGCGTCGAGCCCGCGCCACTTCGAACGGCCCCGCCCCTTCGCGGTCGAGCACATCGCGCTCGATCTCGCGCTCGACTTCGAGTCGAAGAGCATTCACGGGTCGGCCTCGCTCCGCATCCGCCGGATCGATCCCGAGGCCACCGCGATCGAGCTCGACGCCGTGGGGTTCGCGATCACAGCGGTCACCGTCGCGGCGACCACCGCGCCCGGAGCCGGCAAAGAGGCGAAATACACGTACGACGGCGCGCGGCTCACCGTACAGGTCGGCGCGAATGTCCATCACGCGACCGTCGTCGTGATCTACTCGGCCACGCCGCGCAAAGGTCTCTACTTCCTCGACGCCGACGAGCACGTCCCCACGCGACCACGCCAAGCATGGACGCAGTGTCAGGAAGAAGACGCGCGGCACGTCTTTCCTTGTCACGACAAGCCGCACGTGAAGATGACGACGGAGGCACGCATTCGCGTGCCGTTGGGGTTCTACGTGCTGTCGAACGGCGCGCTCGCGGGGCGCGAGCACGTGGGCAAGAGCGAGATCTTCCACTGGAAGATGGACGAGCCGCACCCGAGCTACCTCGTCACGATCGTCGCCGGCGAGTTCACCGAGCTCACCGCCACCGCGCGCGTGCATGGCGAGTCGCCCGAGCTCGAAGAGACGATCCGCGTCGAAGGACGAGACGTGCCGCTCACCTACCTCGTGCCGAAAGGCAAGGAGGAGGAAGGGCTCCGCACGTTCGCGCGGACGCCGGACATGATCACGTGGTTCTCCGAGCTGCTCGGCGTGCCTTATCCGTGGAACAAGTACGCGCAGGTCGTCGTGAGCGACTTCATCTTCGGCGGAATGGAGAACACCACCGCGACGACGATGTACGAGCACATCTTGCTCGACGAGCGCGCGGCGATCGACGTCACGAGCGACGACCTCATCGCCCACGAGCTCGCTCACCAGTGGTTCGGCGATCTCGTCACGTGCCGCGACTGGTCCGAGGGATGGCTCAACGAGGGCTTCGCCACGTTCATGGAGCACGTGTGGCGCGAGCATCATCTCGGGCGCGACGAATACGAGTACAGCGTCAGGAACGATCTCGCGAGCTACCTCGGCGAGGCGCTCGGCCGTTACCGGCGACCGATCGTGTGCCAGGACTACGACGCCCCGCTCGATCTGTTCGACCGCCATCTCTACGAGAAGGGCGGCCTCGTCTTGCACGTGCTGCGCACCGAGCTCGGCGACGCGCTCTTCTGGAAAGGCGTTTCGGCCTATTTGCATCGCCATGCGCGCGGCGTCGTCGAGACGCGCGACTTGATGCGTGCGCTCGAGGAGGTGTCGGGTCGGAGCCTCGGTCGTCGCTTCGAAGAGCTCGTGTATCGGCCTGGTCATCCCGAGGTCGAGATCGAGCTCTCGTGGGAAGACGGCGTGCTTCGCTGCGCCGCCAAGCAGACGCAGGCGACCACCGACGGCGTGCCGAACGCGTTCGAGGTGCCGATCGTGCTGGTGATCGTCGACGCCGAGACCGGTCACGAGCGGCGCGAGAAGCTACGCCTCGCGTCGCGCGCAGACTCGTTCTCGCTTCCTTGCGTGAACCGCCCGAAGCTCGTCGTCGTCGATCCGGAGATGCGCATCCTCGGCGATGTCACCGTCAAGGCGCCGGCGGACATGCTCCGCGCGCAGCTCGTCTCCGCGAAGACCGCTCGTGGTCGATGGCTCGCCGCGCAATGTCTCGCCAAGGTCGACGACCCGCCGACGATCCAAGCGCTCGGCGCCCGCCTCTTCGACGACAAAGAGGCATGGATGGTCCGGGCCGAGTGCGCGGACGCGCTCGGACGCATTCGCGCACGCGAGGCGTTCGACGTGCTCGTGAAGGCGCGTGACATCGTTCATCCGAAGGTGCGCCGCGCGGTCGTCGAGGCGCTCGGACGCTTTCGTACGACCGCCGCGGTCGAGGCGCTCAAGCCAAAGGCGCTGCGTGACGAGAGCTACCTCGTCGAAGCCGAAGCGGCGCGTGCGCTCGGAAAGACGCGGCAGACCGCGGCCTACGAGGTGCTGCTCGACGTGATGGCGCGGCCGTCGTGGGCCGACGTCATCGCAGCCGGCGCGATCGACGGCCTCGCTGCGCTGCGCGACGATCGCGCGCTTCCTCATCTCTACTCACGTACGCGGTATGGGCATCCGTCACGCGTACGCCGGGCGTCGGCCGTGGCGATCCCGAAGCTCGCGACCGATCGCCGCGCGCGCGAGCATCTCGAAGATCTCCTCGACGACGCCGATCCGATCGTGCGGATGGATGTCGTCCGGGCGCTCTCGGATCTCGGCGACGCGCGCTCGCGGTCCGCGCTCCGGGCGCGGGCGGAGATCGATCTCGACGCGCGTGTGCGCCGTCGCATCCGTGAGGTCGTGCGTGATCTCGGCGGCGAACGAAAACAAAACGAAGAGCTCAAAGAGGCGGTCGAGCGCCTCGAGAACGAGACGAAGGATCTCCGCGCGCGCCTCGGCAAGCTCGAAGCGCAAAAGAAGTCGTCGAAAAAGACAACGGCGACGACGCCAGGCGGTGACGACAAGACGCCTGTGGAGAAGAAGACGAAGAAGAAGAGCGGCTCGTGAGCTGAGCCTTGGGCTCTCCTTCTTGAACGACTTGGCTCTGCGTCTTGAACGAAGGCGCGGTCGCCCACGAGCAGCCCACGCGCGTGATCGGGGAGGCTGCGTTGTGCGACGAACCGCCCAACTTCCTTCCTCGGCGCTGATGGGGTCGGGCATCAGATGGATCACGAATTATCCATCGGGCCACGCCATGTGGGATGAAAATGCGCGCCAGTCTCGCTGAAAAAGTGCGGTCAGTGGATCGACCGCCCCATAGAATCGTTGGCCCACAGGATGCAGCCTCCCGACCGCAAAATGTCTGCACGCTCTGCAAGCCACAAGGCTGGCGGAGGCGGCGAGAGCTCTCGCCGCCGGGCTGGCCGCCCGTCCATGCAGAACGAGTATCGCAGGCCGGCCGGTGAGAACGCCGATGGCGCACCGACCGTTCGCAACATTCTTCCGTGGCGTGACATGGAGAAGAAGGTCGCGATGCGCCTGGCCGCCAAGGCTGCGGCGGGCGAGCTCGATGGGTTCGACAAGAACAACAAGGAGCCCGGCTCGGGCGACATCGAGAAGGCTCCGGACTCGGGCGTTCGGCCGAGCGTGAACGAACCCGTCCTCCCGGACGACGGAGCGCCGCTCTCTTTCCAGGTCTACACCGTCGCGGATCTCGACAAGCACGTCTCGGCGCGTCCGCCGCGCATGTCGATGGCGTTCGCGCAGGCGTACGAGCCGCCTCCCGAGCCCGCGAGCGCGAGCGAGCTCTGGACGGCGACGAAGGGCATCTTCGCAGCGCTCTTCCTGTTCGTTCACGCGCACGTGCATCGCGTGAAGCCGCGCCCGCGTCTTCGCTCCTTGCTCGAGCCGGCGGTCGCGACGTGGAGAGCGCAGCTGAAGAAGACGCTCGCTGTTCTTCCGTGGAAGAAGATCGCGATCACGACGGGCATCGCGTTCGGAACGCTGCTCGTTCTCCTCTTCGTCGTGCTCACCGCCGCGGAGCTCACCGACGATCTCAAGCCCGCGAAGACGACGTCCACGTCGGCCATCACCTCGAGCGACTCGAAGGAGGCGCCGAGCCAAGGCGGCGGCGTGATCGAGATCGACGAGGAGCCGCAAGAGCAGGCTCAAGAACCGCAGCCCGTGCAGCAACCCGCCGCCGCGGCTGCCGAGAAGCCCGCGCCGAAGGCCAAGGCCGTGAAGCCACGTCCGAAAGCTGGCGCAGCACCGTCCGGAAAAAAGAAGAGCGAAGTCTTCGTGCCTTAGCCCATCTTCGTCGCCCGGGTTTGTGGTAACCGGGCGCCATGGCCGATGAATCTTTCCCGATTGACGTAGAGCAACGCGGAAACGTCGTCATCTGGACGATCGACCGCGAGGCTCGGATGAACAGCCTCTCGCGCGCGACGTTGCTCGCGTTCGGGAAGCTCGCACGCGAAGCCATCTCCAACGATTCGATTCGCGCGATCGTGATCACCGGTCGTGGAGAGAAGGCTTTTTGTGCAGGCGCGGACTTGAAAGAGCGACAGGGCATGTCGGAGAACGACATCCGTGTTCAAGTGCAGCTCTATCGAACGGAGCTTGGCCCGCTCGATCGGTCGCCAAAGCCGGTCGTCGCCGCACTGAACGGCGTCGCCTTCGGAGGCGGCCTCGAGCTCGCGCTCGTCTGTGACCTCCGCGTAGCCGCGTCGCATGTGCAGGTGGGACTGCCTGAGACGACACTCGGCATCATCCCGGGCGCCGGGGGAACGCAGCGCGTCGGCCGCATCGTCGGCGAGGCGCGTGCCAAGGAGCTGATCTTGCTCGGCCGGCGTATTTCGGCCGAAGAAGCGCTCTCGTGGGGCCTCGTCAATCGCATCACCCCAGCAGGCAAGAACGTCGTCGATGACACGGTCGCCTGGATCGAGCCGATCGCCAGCGGCGCGCCGATCGCGCAGGCTGCGGCGCTCGAGGCGATCGATCGCTCGTTCGATGTCGGGCTCGAGTATGGCCTCGAGCTCGAGAAGGTGAGCTACGACAAGGTGCTCGTCAGCGAGGACCGTCGAGAAGCGCTCGCCGCGTTCGCGGAGAAGCGAAAGCCGCTCTTCAAAGGGCGATGACGAGGTTACGCTAGCTCGGTGGTGTTGCTCGGGGCTGTTCGATGAGTCGGATTGGAGGCCTGTCGATTTCGGCAGGCGACATCCTCCTCAAGAAGTACCGCGTCGAGAAGCTGATCGGCGAGGGCGGCACCGGCATCGTCGTGTCAGCGACGCACCTTCAGCTCGAGCAACGCGTCGCGATCAAATTCCTCCGTAGCGCGCTCGATAGTGACGAGCTGCGTACGCGCTTCGAGCGTGAGGCGCGCGCGATGGGTCAGATCGAGAGCGAGCATGTCGTCCTCGTGCTCGACGCCGGCGCGCTCGACGACGGCTCGCCGTACATGGTGATGGAGCACCTCGAGGGACGCGACCTCGCGCGCGTCCTCAAGGAAGATGGCCCGCTGCCCGTCGAGCAGGCCGTCGACTGCATGCTGCAGGTATGCGAGGCGCTCTCGCATGCTCACGACAACGGGATCGTTCATCGCGATCTCAAGCCCGCCAATCTCTTTCTGACCGAGCAGCCCGACCAGCGCATCCACGTCAAGGTCGTCGACTTTGGCATCTCGAAGATCCTCGACAAGAAACTCCTCGAAAAGGACGGCGCGCAAGCGCACGAGGTCACGAGCGCCTTCACGATGCTCGGGTCGCCTCGTTACATGGCGCCCGAGCAGGTCCGAAACTCGAAGGACGTCGACGGTCGCGCCGATCTCTGGTCCGTCGGCGCCGTGCTCTTCCAGCTCATCAGCGGAAAGCACGCATTCGACGCCGAAGGCAACGTGCAGGCGAGCGTCGCGGTGCTCAGCGCCGATCCGCAGAGCCTCGCCGCCGTCGCGACGCAGCCGATCCCTCCTGGGCTCGAGGAGGTCGTTCGCAAGTGCCTAACGCGTGACGTCGCCAAGCGTTTTCAAACGGCGCGCGAGCTCGCGGACGCGCTCCGGCCGTTCGCGTCGGCGCAAGCGAAGGAGTCCCTCGATCGCATCCAGTCGGCGGCGCGCGAGCCGGGGCTCGGCGTCCCGCTCATCTCGCCGCTGTCTCGCCCGCCGCCGGATCCTGCGGTGCTCCCGAGCGGCAACCGCCACGCGCCGACCGAGAGAAAGATCCGCGTCGACGATCCGGCGCCGATTCACCGAGGGATCACCGCGAAGAGCGATCGGCATATTTTGATCGACCCTTCGGCTGTCCCCTTGATGGCAGGGCCGATCAGCGCGCCGGTGCCGTCATCGGGTGTCCCGGTCAGCAGCAGCGCGCCCGCAGGCCGCCCGTCGTCGTCGTCGAGCGCGCTCCTCCTCACAGCGCTCGGCGCGTTCGCGTTCGTGCTGATCTTCGGCGGCATCGTCGCCGTCAGACGGTTCTCCTCCCATGCGGCGTCTGCGCGTTGGGAGCCCGCGGCCGCTTCGCAACCCGTCGCCCTCCCGCCAGGGTCGAATCCAGCCAAACCAGCCACGATGGCTGTTCCGCTTGATGCGGGGAGGGCAAGCCCGTAAAGACGCTAGCCAAAGCGTCATGCCTCCCCAAGACAGTCAGCTGAAAGACACCCTCGCGCGCGTCGAAAAAGGTGGCGCGTCGAAGTACCACGCCAAGAACGCCGAGACCGGCAAGATGTTCGCTCGCGATCGCATCGCGAAGCTCGTCGACGCAGGCTCGTTCGTCGAGGACGCCGCGCTGGCCAACAACCTCGAGGCAGATCTCCCCGCCGATGGCGTCGTCACGGGCACAGCGACGGTCGACGGCCGCACGGTGTGCATCATGGCGAACGACTCGACGGTGAAGGCCGGGTCGTGGGGAAGGCGAACGGTCGAGAAGATCCTGCGTATCCAAGAGACCGCACGGGATCTCCGCGCGCCGCTCTTCTACCTCGTCGACTCCGCCGGTGCGCGCATCACCGATCAGATCGAGATGTTCCCCGGTCGCCGCGGAGCTGGCCGCATCTTCTACAACCAGGTGCAGCTCTCGGGGCAGATCCCGCAGATCTGTCTCCTGTTCGGGCCGAGCGCGGCAGGCGGCGCCTACATCCCGGCGTTCTGCGACGTCGTTGTGATGGTCGAAGGCAACGCGAGCATGTACCTCGGCTCACCGCGCATGGCCGAGATGGTCATCGGCGAGAAGGTCACGCTCGAGGAGATGGGCGGCGCGAAGATGCACTGCTCCGTCTCCGGCTGCGGTGACGTCCTCTGCAAGACGGAGCAAGACGCGATCGCGTGGGCGCGTCGCTACCTCGGATACTTGCCGCCGCGCGCAGGTGAGACGCCGCCGCGGGCGGAGCCGAAGGCGCCGAAGTCGAGCGGTAAGAAGATCGAGGAGATCGTTCCCGTCGACGAGAACAAGTCGTTCGACATGATGGCGGTCATCCACGAGATCATCGACGAAGGATCGTGGTGCGAGATCAAACAGCTCTTCGCGCGCGAGATCCTCACCGGCTTCGCGCGCATCGAAGGTCGCGTCGTTGGCATCGTCGCCAATCAGCCGAAGTGGCTGGGCGGCGTCCTCTTCGTCGACTCTGCCGACAAGGCCGCGCGGTTCATCTGGCTTTGCGACGCCTTCGACGTCCCGCTCCTCTACCTCGCCGACGTCCCCGGCTTCATGATCGGGACGAAGGTCGAGCGCCAGGGCATCATCCGCGCAGGCGCGAAGATGATCGCGGCGGTGAGCGAGGCGACGGTGCCGAAGATCAGCGTCGTCGTTCGCAAGGCGTACGGCGCCGGCCTCTACGCGATGTGCGGCCCTGCCTTCGAGCCGGACTCGTGCATCGCGCTCGGCAGCGCGTCGATCGCGGTCATGGGCCCGCAGGCCGCCGTGAACGCGGTCTATTACAACAAGATCCAGGAGGTCCCGGCGGGTCCCGAGCGTGACGCGTACGTCGCCAAGCTCCGTGACGAGTACCGCGCCGACATCGACCTGATGAAGCTCGCGGCAGAGCTCGTCGTGGATGCCGTCATTCCCGGCGACCGGCTGCGCGCCGAGCTCGCGTCGCGGTTCGCCCGCTATGCCGACAAGCGCGAAGCGCGCCCCAAGAAGAAGCACATCGTTCCTCCGGTCTGAGGGCTCCGCGACTCGGCGGCTTCAAGCACGGCAGCCGCCGTCGCGCGACGAGAACACGAACGCTTTATGTCTGGCGCATCGAAAAGGACCTGCCAGACTTGATGTATGGTCCTGCGGGCAGTCGCCGTAGGCGTGATCGGCCTCCTCTCTACAGTCTCGCTTGGTGGTTGTGTCCGCGCACAACCGGTGGCGGCTCCGACCGTCGTTGCGATCGACAACGTGCGCGGCGGCGATCTCACCGCGATGGCCGATGCCCCCGACTACGGCGGCGTCTGGCGCGCGCACGACGAGGTCGACGTCGAGTGGCATGGGTCCTGGTGGCCCGCGGTCATCCTCGAGAAACGTCACGGCCGTTGGCTCGTCCATTACGAAGGGTACGGCGACGAGTGGGATGAGGTCGTCGGAGGCGATCGCATTCGCGAGCGTCGCGCTGAGCCACGTGTCGAGGACGAGCCAAGCACCGACGAAGAACCCGACCCCTGACCCGAGGAGCAAGAAGAAGCTCCACGTCGTCGCTCTCCGCAGGGTAGGATTCCACTCCTTCGACTCATGCGATCGCTTCTTTCGATTCCCGTCACCGTGCTGATGGCGTCGGCCTTTTTGCTCGACGCCCAGCCTGCGCGAGCGCAAGGCATGTCGTCCGGCGGGCCTTCCTCTCCGTCGTCATCATCATCATCATCATCATCCGCGTCGTCGATGACCAAGGTCACCGGCTCGCCGATCGGGCGAGACTTCTTGCGGGTGCTCGGGCCGCGCGCGGCGCAAGCTTTGGCGCCCACCACGGGCCAGATCGGCGCGCTCGTCGCGATCCCGAAAGGGGCGCGCGCCGAAGATTATGGTCTCGAGCCCGTGGCGCTCGGGATCGGGCGCGTCCGCGGGAGCGCGGCGAAGATCGACGCGTTCGCGACCGCGCATCCGGACCTTCGCATCGAGATGGCCCCGCCGCTCCATCCCTTGATGGACCGCGCGAACGATTGGGTGCTCGCGGCGCTCGCGCGGCGCACGCGCAACGTCGACGGAAAGGGCGTGATGATCGGCGTCGCCGACACCGGCCTCGACGTCACGCACCCCGAGATGCGTGACAAGGACGGAAAGTCGCGCGTCGCGTGGATGCTCGATCTGTCGCTCGAGCCAGGCGGTATTCACAAGGACCTCGAGGACAAGTTCGGGATCAAGGACGACGCTGGAAAGGTCCAGAACGGTCGCGTCTTCCAGAAGCAAGACATCGACGCGCTCCTCGACGCGATCAAAGCCGGCTCGTGCAACGAGAAGACGGGAAAGAAGTGCGCTCCGTCCGACGAGATCGGTCACGGCACGCACGTCACCGGCATCGCCGCGGCGAGCGGCATCGACAGCAAGTACGGAGGCATCGCGCCGAACGCCGACATCGTCTTCGTGCGCGTCACGCGCGGCTCCGACGGGATCGAGAACGACGACTTGGTGCGCGCGGTGGACTTCATGTTCGATCGCGCCGACGCGATGAAGCAGCCGATGGTCGTCAACCTGTCGCTCGGCGCAGACTTCGGCCCTCACGATGGCACGTTCATGTGGGAGCAGGCGATCGCGGCGCAGGTGGGCGCCGATCACCCGGGGCGCGTCGTCATCGCGGCGGCGGGCAACTCCGGCTCGATCGCAGAGTCGCCAATCCATCAAAGCGTTCGCGTCACACCTGGCGCTCGGATGTCGGTCCCGATCCGCACGCGCGGCGCCGACAACGGCTCGGTGCAGGTGTGGATCACGATGCGAAAGAACGCCGACCTCAAGGTGGGCCTCGATGGTCCCGACGGCGAGTGGATCGCGCCGATCGAGCGCGGACATCAGAACGGCAAGAACACCGACGAGTACAACGCCGGCGTCATCTACGAGTCGAACGAGACGAGCCAGATCCCGACGAGCTCGAACGGCGCCGTGGTCGTCTGGCAAGGCAAGTGGCCCGCCGGGACCTACAACATCACGCTCGAAGGCTCCGGGATGGCCGAGCTCTACATGCAAGGCCTCGGCGACGTCGGCCTCGGCGGCGACAAGCCCGCCGTCTTCGCGAACGGCGTTCGTGAAGGCACGATCAACCTCCCCGCCACGCACCCGGCGATCATCGGCGTTGGCTGCACCGTCAACCGGCCGCGCTGGTCGAGCATCGGCGGCGCCGAGGTGGCGTTGAAGGTGCCGATCCTCGACGCCGAAGGCGGGCTCCCGATCACGAAGGCGATCACCGCGCAGCCCGACACGACCACCACGCATCGCGATCTCGACGAAGGCGAGGTGTGTTGGTTCTCGAGCGCCGGCCCCACCGCGACCGGCGTTCCGAAGCCCGAGATCTCCGCGCCAGGGGCGCTCGTGATCTCCGCGCTCAGCCGCAACGCCGCGCCGGGTAACCCCGGAAGCGTGTTCACGAGCCCCACGTGCCCTGCGACGAAGACGGGCGCGACCGACAAGCGCTGTCTCCAGATCGACGCGACGCACGGCATCGCGATCGGCACGTCGATGTCCACGCCCATCGTCGCCGGTGTCGTCGCGCTCCTCCTCCAACAAGACCCAACGCTCACGCAGGACAAAGTGCTCGCGCTGCTTCAAGCCGGCGCGCATCGCTTCCGCGGTCCCGCGCCGTTCGACGATCAAGGCGGACCCGGTGAGGTCGACGCGATGGGCGCGCTCGACGCGCTCGACCAGATGCGCGATCCGAAGCTGTACCTGCCCGCGGCGGAGACGAGCTGGATCACGCTGAGCTCCGACTACGTGCCGGCCGATGGCTCGACGCAGATGACGGCGATCATCGAGCTACGCACCGCCGACGGACAGCATCGCGGAGACTTCTTCGACCTGCCGCGCCTCCAGCCGGTGCTCCTCATCGACGAAGAGGTCCAGCCCCCGCCGCCGGTCGTTCGCCGAGGACCAGGCGTCTACTACTACGTGTGGGACGTGCCGGCGGGCCATGGCGGATCACGCGCGACGTTCGGCGCGACGTTCGATGGCCAACCGATCGTCACGCCGCGCACGATCCCGATCGCGCCCGACCGCTGGACCGCGGCTTATCCGAGCTACGCGAAAGGCGCGTCGTGCGGAGCGGCGCCGGCCTCGTCCTCGACAGGGGCTGTCGCGCTCGCCTCGGTCTTCGGCCTCGCGTTCGCGCTTCGGCGGCGCCGAGGGATCACTCCTCGGCGACGGTGACCAGCCAGCCATGCGGCTCCCAGACTTCGTCGTCTGGGTCGAACGCGTAGGCGGGATCACCGACGTTCACGCCAACGAGCATGACGCGATCGACGCTGTCGACATCGACGAGCGTCATCTGCGCGGTCGTGGCGCGCTCGGTGGTCGGGATGAGGACGCGGCCGGCCTCTCGTCCGCTCGCGTCGATCTTGACGAAGGCCCAGCGAAAGAGCGCGTGCTCTTCCCATTCGATCTCGACGCGAAGGCGAGCGCCAGGCCGTGCGCCTTCGTGATGAATGACGAGGTAGCTCGCGCCGAGCGGACGCACCGGACGCCGCGCCGCGAACCGTCGCGCGGTCTTCGGCCACGGAATGTCCCAGTCGATCGGGACACGCGCCGCTTCGCCGAGCGTGCGTAGCTCCGGCTGGTGCCAACCGTCATCGTTCGCGCCGACGAAGGCGCGCGCGACGCCAAAGTCGAGCCACAGGTCGGCCGCGGTGCTGTTCGTCGAGAGCGTTCCTTTGAACGTCATCCGCAGCACATCGAACGTGTCGGGCTCGTTCAACCATCGCGGCGCCGCGACGGGCGTCATCGTCGGGTGAAGCGCCCACGACGCAGGGACGAGGATGCCGGGCTTGCGACCGAACGCCCAATCGATGCGGGACCAGAAGAGGGAAGCGCCGCGCGCGAAGAGGCTCGCCGGAGCGCTGCCCCACGAGAACGACGACGGGCCGCCCGCCATCGCGTCGTCTTCGCCGGCATGGGCATCGCAGAAGGTTCGATCGGCGTTCGATTGAAACGCTTGCACGGCGTCGGCGGTGAGCGCCGCGCCGCAGGGCACGACGAGCTCGGCGAGATACCGCGACTGCGCGCGCGCGGTCGCTTCCTCCGTGGCGGGGGCCTCGCGGTACAAGCTCGCGCGCGCGAGCTCTTGGGTCGCGATCAGATCCAGCATGCATCCTGCACGCATTCGTCGATCGATCTCGGTGAACGCGCGGCCCCGATCGACACGCGAGCGCACGTCACGCGCCTCGAGCCTCGTGCTCGCGAGCTCGCCGCCCTCGAGCGGCGGGGCGAGGTAGACGTCGTAGGTGAGCGTCGACGGGTCCACGTCCGGTGGCGCGATGTCGAGCGCGCCGCGAAGCGTGCTCCACGCGCGATCGAACGCGGCGAGGACGTCGGTGGCGCTCGCGTTGTCTTTCGCGCCGGGCTCACGCGCGTGCACGCAGATCGGCGTCCGCGTCGAGCACACGCGCGCGCTCGATGACGCCGGGCGCGCGGCGTACACGATGAGGGGACCCGAGCCGACGCCCGGATCGATCACGCGCGGCTTCGGATCATCCTCATCGACGCTCTCCACCGCGGCGCCCACCGGATCGGCCACGCTCGCCAGCGAAACGAGGGCCGCGACCCCGAAGAGAGCCCGAGCGGTCACCCCACCCCCAAAAAAGAACCGTTTCGAGGGGCGGCGCACGGACGGCACATCTCCCATTTCAGCACATTTTCGGTGAAGGCTTTGACACTGTCTTTGTGGGCCTCGTATAACCGTTCGCGGATACATCTATGCCCGGACCTGCTTTCGATCCCAACGGTGCTGTTCGGTTCGACATGAAGACGGGCGCCGCGTCCGACACGCGCGGAACGAGACTCGTTCTCGTCCCGGCGTCGGCGCTCGAGGCGCTCGATCGAACCACGCCAGGTGCCCTCGCGCACATCGGCGCGGAGGTCGGCCGTGGGTGTGGAGCCCGCGTCGCCGCGAGGTTGGGTGGTGATGCCGCCGTTCGCTCGTCCACGCTCGAAGTGGTCGTCACGCATCTCGCAGGCGAGCTCGCGATCGCAGGCCTCGGCGCCGTGCACCTCGAGCGATGGGGCAAGGCGATGGTCATCGTCGTCACGAACCCCGGCGTGAACAGCGACGGCTTCCTCGGCGCGGTGCTCGCCGGCGCGATCGGCGCTGCGACGGGCCGTGAGGTCGCGATTCAATCCCTCGGACGTGACGGAAGCGCGCGCAGCGCCGAGGGAAGCGAGTCTTCGAGCGACTCGGCGCGTCAGCGCGTCAATGAGAGAGTCCGGTACTTCGTCGGCGCTCAGCCCACCGCGCTGAAGGCGCGCTCGCTGCTCTCCCAAGGCAAGTCGTGGGGTGAGATCCTCAGCATTCTGCAGAAAGCTTCGGCATGAGCTCCGCAAAAGAAAAGATCGCAAAGCTCGAGAGCCTTCTCGCTCGCGTGAAGGAGCGCGCCGATGCGCCGCGCCCCGCGCGTGGATCGCATGGTGGCGCCGCGGCTTCGCATGCCGCCTCGCCGCTTCCGGGTTCGGTCGCGCCGCGCACGGAGCCCGAGCCGATGGCCGCGGCCACGCTGCACCAGACGCCTACCGCGCCGCCGCCGGATTCTTTGGGGACCGCGCCGCCTCCGACCGCGCTCGGAGGTTCCACCGGTTGGTCCGAGCCTCCGCCGACGTCCGCCGAGCCCGCGCGGATGGACAGCGAAGCGCCCGACGTCGAGGTGACGACGAGCGAAGACGCCGACGTCGACATGGATGTCGAGGTCTCGACCGAGGTCGTCGAGGTCGAGATCGACATCGACGAGCCGGGGATGGGGATGCCGGCCGAGAGCGGCGCGCAGCCCGTCGCCGATCACGCGCATGCGTCGGCCGAGCCGAGCATGGAGCTCGAAGAGGTTCACGACGAGGCCGCCGCGGCCGAGCCCGCTGCACCTCCCGCGAACGAAGTGCAAGAGCCTGCGCCGAGCTCCTCGCCGCGTCCGATCGCCGCCGAAGCGGCATACGAAGAAGAGAGCGCGCCTCGCCACACGCCGCCGCCCGAGTCGGGCAAGCAGGTCGCCGCTCCTTCGGTGAAGCCCGAGGCCGCCTCGCGAATGTCGTCGGCGCCGCCGCCATCGCTCGAAGGTCACACGTTGATCGGCGGATGGCGTGAGCCTGGGCTGCCCGGCGCGGGTGGACCCGACGTCCCGCCGGTGCCGGTCATTCAAACCGGCAACCGTCCCGCGGTCCGCGTTCCGCCGCCGCCGCCTCCGCCACCGCCGCCGCCGCCGCCGTCACCGATCTCGGTGCAGCCTCCGCTCGCGTCGGCTCCGCCCGCGGCAGCGTCGTCCGGCTCGATGCAGCCGTCGTCTTCGTCGCGCCAGCCGCTGACGGCCGACGTGACGCGTCCGGCGGAGATGGCGAGCGACGTTCAAGTCGCGCGGGTCGACGGATCGGTCGCGACGTTCCAGCCCGCGACGTTCGGCGATCTCCTCGACGCCACGCTCAGCATCTGAAGTTTTAGAGCCACGTCACGTCGGCGTGGTTGAGCCACGTGCGCTGGCGGCGGGCGAACACGCGCGTCGAGCGGACGATCGCGTCGCGTAGCTCGTGACGCGGGAGCTTGCCTTCGAGGTGGGCAAGCACCTCGGCGTAGCCGACCGATCCCATCGCGCGTGCCTCGCGATAGCCCGCGCTCACGAGCTCGCGCACCTCGTCGAGCCACGCGTCGTTCGCGAGCCAGCCATCGACACGCGCGCCGATGCGTGCGGTGAGGGTCGCGTTGTCGTGCGCGAGCGCGAGCAGCGTGGCGTCGAAGCGGCGCTCTTTGAAGCCGTGCTCTTCTTGCCATTGCGACATCGTCCGCCCCGACAGCTCGGCGACCTCGAGCGCGCGGCTCACCCGGACGACGTCGTTCGGGTGCAAGCGATCGGCGCTGACCGGATCGATCTTGCGGAGCTCGTCGTGAAGCGCGGCGCGTCCCTTCTCGAGCGCGAGCGCGCGGTGCCTCGCGCGAATCTCGGGATCGGCCGCGGGCGCCTCGACCAAGCCGAGCACGAGCGCGCGGATCCAGAAGAACGTCCCGCCGCACACGATCGGGACGCGGCCGCGCGCGCGGATGCTCTTGATCGCCTCGGCGGCGAGCTTCGCCCACGCCGCGGCGTCGATCATCTCGAGCGGATCGAGCGTGCTCACGAGGTGATGCGGGACGCGCGCCATCTCTTCGGCGGTGACCTTGCCGGAGCCGATGTCGAAGCCCTCGTAGATCTGGATGCTGTCGGCGGAGATGATCTCGCCGCCGAGGGCCTCGCAGATCGCCATCGCGAGATCGGTCTTTCCGCTCGCGGTGGGCCCGACGACGCACACGAGGGCGCGCTCCGCGGCGGCGCCTTCAGGATCGATCGCCTTCGTTGCCAGTTCGATCGCTCTTGATCGCGATTGTTCAGCGGCCGACACGTCGCTCGAGCTCCGTCCATGAGAGACGCATCACGACAGGTCTCCCATGCGGACAATGCCCTGCAAAGTCGACGTCGTCGAGCGCGACGAGGAGCGCTCGAGCCTCTTCGGGCGATACCGCGTCGCCCGCGCGGATCGATCCGTGGCAGGCCATCGTCGCGAGCACCAGATCGACCGCGCCGCCAAAGGCACGGCCCCCTGCGCGCGAGATCTCGCTCGCGAGGTCACGCACCACCCGCGCAGGCTCGGCGCGCGAGAGGATCTGCGGCACGGCGTGGACCGCGACCGCGCTGTCTCCGACGGCCCGCACCTCGACGCCGAGGCGCATCACCTCGGCGGCGTGCTCGTCGAGGAGCGCGACCTCCATCGGCGGCAGCTCGACGACCTCCGGGATGAGGAGACGTTGCATGGCGACCGCGCGCGCGCCATGGGCACGGCGGAGTCGATCGAACGTGACGCGCTCGGCGGCGGCATGTTGATCGAGCACGTAGAGCCCGTCGTCTCCTTCGCATAGGAGGAACGTTCCGCGCATCTGCGCCGCGAAGCGAAGCGACCCGTAGAGACCTTTGCGCGCGAACAGCTCGGAGCTCGGCGGTGGGCTCGACGGTGGTGACGGCTCGGGGATGAAGAGGTTCTCGGCCGGGAGCGGGTGCGGGTCGGGCCGCGGGAGCGTGGTGGGAGGTGACGCGGTCGGAGGAAGCGCCGTGATGTGCTGCCCCGCGCCGCCCGTCACGATGATGCGCGCCTCTGCGGCGGCGTCTCCGAGCGCCTTCAACGTGGGCGCGGCGAGACGAGCATGCATCTGCGCTTGCTGCGCGGCGAGGACGAACGGGTTGACGCCGAGCTCGGGCAACCCGAACGCATGCGAGAGCCCGGCGTGAAGCTCGCGCGTGATCGCGTCGAACACGCCGCGCGCGTCGGTGAAGCGGACCTCGGCTTTTTGCGGGTGAACGTTGACGTCGACGAGCTCGCTCGGGAGATCGAGCCACACGACGCCGACCGGATACCTCCCGCCGTCGAGCACCGACCCATACGCGTTGGCGACGGCGCGCGCGAGGACGCGATCGCGAACCGCACGGCCGTTCACGAGGAGCGCGAGCCCCGTCGCCCCGGATCGCGCGCGCTCGGGCGGCGCGAGCATCGCCTCGAGACGGAGCGGGCCACGCGCGGAGACCACGTGCGCGAGGTTCTCTCCTGCGCTCGCGTTTCGTGCACGCTCGGCGCGGGAGGTGACGCGCAGGTATTCGCGCACGATGCGGCCGTCGCGTGACAGCGTGAAGGTGACATCGGGGCGCGCGAGCGCCGCGCCGAGCATCACGTCACCGACGTGCGCGCTCTCGGTCGCGGTCGCCTTCAGGAACTTGCGCCGGGCAGGGACGTTGAAGAACAGATCGCGCACCTCGATTGTCGTGCCGGTCGCGCCGCCGGCGGGCCGAACGATCGGCGGCTTTCCCCCCGCGATCTCGACCTCGCATCCCTCGGCGCTGTCACGGAGGCGCGTGCGGAGGAGCATTCGAGACACGGACGCGATGCTCGGCAGCGCCTCACCGCGAAAGCCGTACGAGCCGAGACGAAACAGATCGTCGAGCGTCTTGATCTTGCTCGTGGCGTGGCGCTCGAGCGCGAGCACGGCGTCGTCGGTGGACATGCCGTCGCCGTCGTCGGTGACGCGAACGAGGATGCTTCCGCCTTGCTCGACGTCGACGACGACGCGCGTCGCGTGGGCGTCGAGCGCGTTCTCGACGAGCTCTTTGACGACGCTCGCGGGGCGCTCCACCACCTCGCCCGCGCTGAGCGCGAGGAGGATGAGCGCGCTCGCGGACGAACGAATCGCCAGCCAACCGGGCGGAACAAAGCGGCGGAACCAGCGAATCATCGGGACCGCCTGCGCGAACTGCTCGGGCGGGAGATCCTTGTGCTGGGTGAAGAGCACGGTCTCCCACTGCCAGTCGTTCTCGGCGTTGCGCGTCTGCGGCGTGGCGAAATACGTCGCGCCGACGACGATCGTCTGCGCGAGGACGACCTGCATCAACGCGCTTCGGGTGTTCGACTTGCCTGCGAGGCCACGCGACGCGAGCGCGAGGAGCGCCGCGCCCAGGACGAACGTGGCGATCCCGAGCGGGAGACCACGGCTTCGCTCGCGCTCGGAGGCCTCGATGTACCGCTGAAAGAGGGTCTCGGCCTGCGCGCGCTCGGTGTCGTCGTGGATGCGTGAGTTGAGGCTCTCGCCGTTGTCGTGGTCGCCGCGGTAGAGCGCCATCTTCGCGCAGCCCTCCGTCCAGCAGCCTGCGCCGAACACCAGCGCGGCGACGAGCGCGACGACGAGATAACGAGGACGCTTGTTCGCGGCCTGCGCGGGCGGCGGCCCAACGAAAGGCTGAAAGGAGGGAGGAGGAGGAGGAGAAGGCGGGACGGAGCGCGGCTCGTGATGCGCTTCCAGCGCCTCTTCACGCGCCTCTTCGCCCGGCGAACGTGCGCCTGCCTCGCCTGGCTCGCCTTGCGAGCCTGCGCCTGGTTCCCGAACCCGGTTGTCTTCGGGCGGCAGCGGCGAATCCGACATCGAGTTGGGCTTAGCACGGCGCAAAAGGCGCTGCGAGACGTCCGGTTTCGGGGCCGAATCAGGAGGATTTCGTGATATCCCGCCAAGTGACATCCATGCGAGCCAATGGCCGATTCCTCCACGTACTTTCGCAGTCCGCCGCAGTCATGGTCGCCCTCGGCGTGACGGCGATGGCAGTTGATGCTCATGCGCAGCAGCCGCAGCCGAAGCCTGGCGCCGCAGCCCCCGCGGGCGCGCCCGGGAAGGCCGGCGCGGCCCCCGTGAAGGTCGACGTCGCGGGCATCACGCAGAAGCTCAAGTCCGGCGACGAAGGGCAGATCCGCGCCGCGCTCGACGAGCTTCGTATCGCCGCGACGGGCGGCGCCGGGGCGGTGCCAGCGGTCGTCGAGGCCCTGTCGAAGGGATTGAACGAGCAGCTCACGCACCAGGCGATCGACACGCTCGGCGATCTCGAGTCGCCCGAGGGAAGCGCGATCCTCTCGCAGTACGCGAACCATCGGAGCGTCGCGCTCCGGCGCGCCGCGGTCAAAGCGCTCACGCGCACGAAGGGACCGGCCGCCGCCCCCGCGCTCCGCCGCGCGCTCGGTGACGCCGACGCGCAGGTCCGTGGCAACGCCGCGGCTGGGCTCGGCGCGATGAAGGCGAAGGACGCCGTCCCCGACCTGTTCGTCGCGCTCGATCACAAGGTGAACGAGGCCGCCGCGTCGATCGGTCAGCTCTGCAACGCCGAGCAATGCGACTCGCTCGCGAGCAAGCTCGGCAAGCTCCCGTTCGACGTCGTGACGGGCGGGCTCGATCAGGTGCTGTTCCGCCCGCAAGCGGACGTGAGCGACGACACGAAGATCAAGGTGCTCGGTCGCCTTCGAGAGCTCGGCACGGGGGAGGCGAATCGCTTCCTCAAAGACGTCGAGAAACGGCTGCCAAAGGAAACGTCACCGCGCATCAAGCAAGCAGTCGAGCAAGCCGTCAAGGCGACGACGGGAGGCTCACAATGAACACCTGCAAATGGATGCATGGATGGAAGAAGCTCGCCCTCGCTGGCCTCGTGGCCGCGTCGGCCGCCGGTCTTGGCTGCGCGAGCGACCCGAGCCGGCCGAAGACGTTCTCGACCGACTGGGTCAACGACGACGGCAAGAGCATCGCCGACGTGCAAGCGCGTCTCCGCGGCGCCAAGAGCTTCTCGGTCGCGACCGATCTCGTCGTCTCCGTCTCGGGCAAAGACAAGATCATCGCCACGCCGCTGTCGAATTCGCAGCCGTGGACGGCCACGCACGCGCTCGATGCGCGTCCGGTGATCGCGGGCGGCGTCGTCATCGTCTCCGGCGGTAACGAGCTCGTCGCCTTCGACGCGAACAACGGCAAGAAGATCTGGGCGCGCCCCTCCGGCGGCATGCCGCTTCTCGGCGCCGGAGACGACGGCAACCTCACCGCGGTCACGCTCTCGCGCGGCGGTGGGTCGACGCTCCTCTTCATCGGCCGCGACGGCATGGTCCGCCGCCAGATCGAGACCGACAAGGCGCTCGGCGCGCCTGCGGTCGTCGCCGGCGTCGTCTTCGTCCCCTGGCAGAACCAATACGTCAGCGCGATCGACGGGCAGACCGGCGAGGAGATCGGCCGCGCCGTCCTCCGCGACAAGGTCTCTCGCGCGCTCGCGATCGGCGGCACGATCTACTTCGGCGAGATGGCGTACGTCCGCTTCGACGACAAGATCGGCCTCGCGTCGAAGGGCGGCGCGAGCCGCGTCCAGATCCCGAGCCGCGAGCTCCCCGGCACGCCGCGCATGCTCGTCCCCGGAACGGAGAAGGTCCCGCCCGTCGCCAACGCACGCGATCGCGATCGCCTCTTCGGCCGTCCGAACGGCGAGTCGAACCCGCTCGGCGTCGACTCGAATCGCTTCTACGCGAGCTACTACCGCCTCGCCTTCGGCTTCGAGTCGTCGCGCGGTCACCTCTCGTGGGTACGCACCCACGCCCACGACTTCATCGGAGGCGAAGCCGTCCAAAATGGCGTCCTCCTCTGCGACGAAGAAGGAAAGATCATCGTCCTCGACGCGCAGACCGGTCAGGTCTCGATGGAGAAGCCCATCGGCGAGCCGATCAAGAGCTGCGTCGTGCAGGCCGACACGTTCACCGCGCCGAAGCCGTCGTCGCCAGGCCCGTCGCTCGGCCAGCAGATCACCGACGCGGTCACGATCCGCGAGGCCACGCTCGCCACCGCGCAGCGTCTCCTCCTCCGCGAGCTCGCCACGCTCGAAGACGAGACGGCGACCAAGACGCTCATCGACATCGCCTCCGACCCGCGCTCGGTGCCCGTGCTCGTCGCCGACGCACGCGCCGCGCTCGCGACGCGACGCAACGGCGCGAGCTACATGCTCACCGCGCTCGGCCGTCACTACGACTACCTCCACGACGTCCTCGCGAGCCCGCCGGTCGGCCCGATCGCCGACGCGCTCTCCGCGATGAAGGACGCGAAGGCGGCGCCTCTGCTCGCCGCGTCGCTCTCCGACCCGGCGATCACCGACGACGACGTCAAGCACGCGGCCGGCGCGCTCGCCATCCTCGCGACGGGAAACGAGCTGCCTCAGCTGAAGCAATTCTTTGCGATGTACCGCGGCACCGCGCCGAGCGACGAGGTCGCCGTCGCGGTCGGCAGCGTCGCGGAGGCCATGCTCCGCATCGATCCGAAGGGAAGCCGCCCGATCATCGAGGCCGCGACCAAAGACACGATGACGGGCCCCGTCGCACGCACACGCCTCGACGCTCTCCTCGCCGCCGCGCCCGCCCCGAGCGCCGACGCGCCTCCGAGCGACAAGCCCGCCGACAAGCCCGCCGACAAGCCCGCCGACAAGCCCGCGGCCAAGCCTGCCGACAAGCCCGCCGGCCCGAAAAAATAGGCGTCAGAGCGCGGTCAGCGCGCGGACGATCTGCGAGACAGCGTGCTCGCGGTCGCCCGTAGCACGCGATCGAGCAGGCGGACGAGGAGCTCCTTCTCCGAGGCCGAGAGCGCGGCGAAGAGCGCGTCTTCCGTCTCGGCGAGCGCGTTCGCCAGCTTGTCGCGCTTCGCTTTGGGCCAGCGCGCGGGCTCGATGCGAACGCTCCGGCCGTCGTGCTCGTCCTTCACGCGCGTGACGAGGCCGGATGCCTCCATCCGGTCGACGGCGGCGCTGAGCGTGCCGCTCGAGAGCGCGACCTCCTTGCCGAGCTCCGTCATCGTGAGCGGACCGTAAGTCCACAACACGAGCAGGAGATGCGCCTGCTCGGTCGACAAGCCAAAGGACTGCACCGTCCTGCCGTGGAGGCGGTTCTGCTCGCGAAAGATCCGGGTGATCGCGTGGGAGAGCGCGAGCGGGAGGTCCTTCTCGGCGTCTCGAGGGCGTGTCGTCGTGGTCATGGGCGTCTTGGGCGCCGCGACCATAGCGGAAACGAACGCGATCGCGAAGATGTCTCGCATGCGAAACAAAATGGTTTGCCTACGAGACAAATGGTTCGTATACGAAACATATGAAGCACCCGCGCGTCCTCGAGATCATGAAGCGTGCGGTCCTCGCCGCGCAGGCTCCCGATGTCGCGCTCCTCGAAGGGGAGGGGACGGTGCCGGTGACGAGCTACACGAGCGCCGAGCGGTTTGCCCTCGAGCGGGAGAAGCTCTTTCGCGAGATGCCGCTGCCGATCGCGCACGTGGGCGAGCTCTCGCGCGAGTCGAACGTGCTCGTCCGTGAGGTCGCCGGCGTCTCGCTGCTCCTCACCCGCGGCGAGGACGGCGCGGTGCGCGCGTTTCGCGGCGATATCGATGGGGCCGGGGGGCTCGACGCGATGTCCGAGCGCGCGATGCGTGACATCGCGACGCTGAGCTACGTCCTCTTTCCTTCGACCACGCTCATCATGCATCCCGACTGGACGAGCCTCGTCGTCGTCGAGCCGCTCGCGGCCGATCGCTTCTCGTGGTCGCACACGCAGCTCATCGCCGAGGAGCACGCGCCCCGAACGGACGAGGCGCGCGCGCACTTCGATCGCTCCTTCGACCTCATCGAGGGCAACGTCTTCCAGAAGGAAGACCTCCTCATGTGCGCCGAGATGCAGGCCGGGATCGCGACGGGCGCCAACACCGAGCTGACGTTTGGCCAGCTCGAGTCGCCCGCCGTCTGGCTTCACGCGTCGATCGCTGGCGTCCTCCAAGAGACGCGGTCGAACGTCACGTCGACGAAGGCGTAGGTCAGTTGCTCTCTTCTTCTTCTTCGGGCGGGAGTCCGTCGTGGAGCTTCAGGATGTCCTCGCGCGCGAAGAGACAGCACTCGCTGCCGCGCGGAAACTCGCTGCACGGATGCGGCCGCAGCTCGTAGATGCCGCAGTGGTTCTTCGCCGTGAGGTGGCGGCATCGCTTCGACTCGAGCAGCGTGAGGATGAGGCGGCCGTCTTTGTGGCGCTTCGCGTACGGCGGCTTCGCGAGCTCGGGGCGGCCGCCCTTCTTGAAGCGCTCGACGTCGGCCTCGAGGAGGACGACCTCGTTGTCCTGACAGCATGCCGCGCAGGTCATGCACTCGAAGTCGATCTTTCGCGTGGTGCCCTTGTGGATCGAGTCGCGCTCGGCGCGGCGCTTCACGATCCAAAGGCAATCGCGCGGGACCAGCGTGGTCGCGAGGCCGCGCAGGGCGCCCTTCTTCTCGACCTTCCAGCGCCACTTGCCCATGTCGTAGACGGCCCAGGCGCCGAAGTCCTCTTCGTGGCCCTTCTTGGGCTCTTCGAAGACGAGGACAGCGCGGCTTTTGTTTTCCCACACGACGGCGTGTCCGCCGGCACGCACGTGGGCGGCCGCTTCCTTTGCGAACTTTTGGGTGAAGCTTCGAACGATGGGCCGGTGCACGGCGGCGCTACTAGTTGCCATTGATGCGCATCGTCTTATCAAATGCATCGTGTGGTTTGGAAGGGGCAGCTACTGTCCGTCGACGAAGCGCACCGTTCCTTTCGACACCGCAGAGCCTCCCATGACAACGACGACCACCAAGAAGATGCATGCGATCGTGATTGCTGACGACGGCGCGCTCGCGCATCGCGAGGTCGCGCTTCCGGAGCCCGGGCCGGGGCAAGCTCGCGTTCGCATCCGCGCATGCGGCGTCAATCGCGCGGATCTGATGCAGCGCTTGGGCAGGTATCCCGCGCCCGCCGACGCGCCGAAAGACATCCCTGGGCTCGAGATCGCAGGCGAGGTCGAGGCGCTCGGGGCTGGACCCCACGAGGTCGCGGTGGGCGACGCCGTGTATGGCATCGTCGGCGGCGGAGCGCCTACGACGCGATGGTCCGTCAGGCGCGCCTCGAGGCGGGCGAGAGCGTGCTCATTCACGCGGTCGGGAGCGGTGTAGGTACGGCCGCCGTCCAGATCGCGCGGGCGATCGGCGCGATCCCGATCGGGACGGCGCGCTCGAAGGACAAGCTCGAACGCGTGAAGGGCTTCGGGATGCAGGACGGGGTGGCCGTCGACACCGACGGCGGACCCACCGCGGACGGGAAAAAGAAGGAGCCTCGCTTCGCGGAGGAGGTCCGTTCGATCACGAAGGCGATCACGGGGCGTGAAGGCGCCGACGTCGTCCTCGAGCTCGTCGGTGGCCACTACGTCCCCGAGAGCCTGGCCGCGCTCGCCTACCGAGGCCGGCTCGTGCTCGTCGGCCTGATGGCAGGCGTGCGGGCCGACGTCGATCTCGGCGTCGTGCTTCGCCAGCGCCTTCGCGTCTTCGGGACGGTGCTCCGGTCCCGTCCGCTCGAAGAGAAGATCGAGGCTTTGGGCAGGTATCCCGCGCCCGCCGACGCGCCGAAAGACATCCCTGGGCTCGAGATCGCAGGCGAGGTCGAGGCGCTCGGGGCTGGACCCCACGAGGTCGCGGTGGGCGACGCCGTGTATGGCATCGTCGGCGGCGGAGCGTACGCCGAGGCCGTCGTCGTTCACTCGCGAACGCTCGCCCCGATCCCGAAGGTGGACGGAGAGCGGCTCGGCTTCACCCTCGCCGCCGCGCTCCCCGAGGCCACGCTGACCGCGTACGACGCGATGGTTCGTCAAGCCGGCCTCGCGGCGGGCGAGACCGTGCTCGTTCATGCGGTCGGGAGCGGTGTGGGCACGGCCGCCGTCCAGATCGCGCGCGCGATCGGCGCGATCCCGATCGGGACGGCGCGCTCGAAGGACAAGCTCGAACGTGCGAAGGGCTTCGGGATGCAGGCCGGCGTGGCGGTCGACACCGACGGCGGACCGACCGCAGACGGGCGAAAGAAGGAGCCGCGCTTCGCGGAGGAGGTCCGTGCGATCACGAAGGCGATCACGGGGCGGGAAGGCGCCGACGTCGTCCTCGAGCTCGTCGGTGGCAACTATGTCCCCGAGAGCCTGGCCGCGCTCGCGTACCGAGGCCGGCTCGTGCTCGTCGGCCTGATGGCAGGCGTGCGGGCCGAGGTCGATCTGGGCGTCGTGCTGCGCCAGCGCTTGCGGGTCTTCGGGACGGTGCTCCGGTCCCGTCCGCTCGAAGAGAAGATCGAGGCCGCGCAGGTGCTCGAGCGAAACATCTCGCCGCTCATCGCCGCCGGCCGCATCGTCCCGATCGTCGACAAGGTGTTCCCGCTCGCCGAAGCCAAGGCCGCGATGGACTTCATGGCGTCGAACGCGAGCTTCGGCAAGATCGTGCTCACGACCTGATCAGGCCGCGAGGCGGCGTCAGTGGTTACGTGCGTGCTCGAGGCACAGCTCACGCGGAACGCCGCCGCACTTCTCACACGAGCAGACGCGAATGTCGGCGCCGCCTTCTTGGGTCGCGCCGCAGATCGCGCACACACGGCCGCCCGACGGAGGCGTGGCATCTTCCTCGGCCTGCCGCATCGACGAGCGACGCGCGGCTTGCTTCATTTGGAGCTGCTGGCCGCGCGCGAGCGCGACGAGGTGACCTGCGAAGAAGAGGAAGTAGTTGCCGAACGCGATGCCGATCGCCGCCTTTATGCCGAGATGGCCCTCGAAGAACGAGAAGCCGATGTAGCCCGCCATCAAGAGCGCGAGCCACTTCACGCGGATCGGCACGACGAAGAAGAGGAGGATCTCGTAGTTTGGAAAGAGCGTCGCGAACGCGAAGAAGAGCGACGTGTTCAGCCAGAAGTTCGCTTGCGGCATCCCCGTGAGCCACGCCACCGCGGTCGTCCCGAGCGCGCCGAGGATGTAATAGACGTTCAGCTTGAACGCGCCCCACTCGCGCTCGAGGTTCGTACCGACGAGCCACGTCCAGTAGAGCGAGAAGAGGATCCACATCAATGACTGTGACGTGGGGAGGAAGAAGTACGTCACAAACCGCCACGGCTGCTTCAGCGCGTAGTACGGGTCGAGCGTGAGCTGCGGGTAGAGCTCGGGCTTCATCGTCAGGAGCACGAACATGACCGCCATCCCGCCGACCACGTAGGTCGTGAGCCGCTCGATCGCGAGGCGTCCAAGAAACGTTCGCTCGAGCCGTGCGAGGAGGGCGTCCATTCGCCGGCAGCTTAGCGCTTCTCAGGCCTGCATGTGCGCTGGAGCTTGCGGGACCGCTAGTTGTTCGGCGACCCGCAGGCGAGCCACGTCTCGAACTTCGTCACGACGTCCGCCGCGAGCCCCACGCCCGGCGGCATCACCGCGCCGCACGGCGTGGTTTTGTTGACGTTGCAGGCGATGGCCGCGTTGGCTTTGTCGATCGTGCACGGGTTGATGTACGCCTTGCCGTTGCTCAGCTTGAACGCGGCAAACTCGGCCCACATCCCGTTCGGATCATCCGGATCGATGCGTGGCTGGTTCGGAGGCGTGGCGCCGCCATGGCACGACGCAGTCTGGCAGTTCGCGGCCTTGAAGGCGCCCAAGATGTCCGTCTTGAAGCTCACGGTGCAAGCCCCGCCGTCGACGAGCGTGCCGCCGGCACGAACGCACTCCGGCGTGTTGCCGCCTGCCGCGACGCCGCCTTCGCTCGTCGTGTTCGCCGAGCTCGGTCCCGGTTGCTTCTGTCCGGCGAGCGAGTTGGGCGCGCCGAAGTTCGGATCCTCGAGACCTTTTTGGTAGTCGGTCGTGCACGCGACGACCGCGGCCGATGCCGCAAGCCCGAGCGAGAGGAGCACGACGAGACGCCGGCCAAGGTGCGTGGTTCTCGAACGCGCGAGGGATGCAGGCTGCATGACGATGTTGATTCTGGCTCTCTACGAGCGAAAAGGCGAGCGCTAGCCGCGCAAACGCGGGCGGTCGTCTCGGGCGGCAATAGGGGCGCCGCTCGCGTTGCGTGATGCTTCGGAGGCGCACCGAGGCAGACTGTCAGCCGCGAAAAAATCTTGCTGGACTAGACGCGACTCAGGTCGAGTTTGTCGAAAAAAACGCGGGGATCTGGCCCGATCCACCGCATTTTATGGAGTGCGAGCGACATCGCGCTCGCTATACTTCTTCGTAGGGATTCAAGCGGAGGCCTCGAGTCATGAAGAAGATCGGTGTAGCTCTCACTCTTCTCACTCTCGCATTCGTGATGGGTGGCTGCGTGAAGGTCGCTCCTTACGAGCGCGGCATGCTCGCTCATCCAACGATGACTCCCGACGAGATCGCGATCGGCCTCGACGGTCACGTCCGCGCGGTGTCGGAAGGCGCAGCGGGCGGCCTCGGTGGTGGCGGCGGCGGCTGCGGCTGCAACTGATCGCCGTCCGAACGAACGGGTCTTCGATCACGACATCCCCCCGAGTTGACGTCGGGTACATCGTGCTGTCTCGACGCGCGGGCACTCATCACGTGCACGACGTCGCGTGTTTCGTAGCGCCTCGTCTCGCTGAGGACGTAAGTGACGCGCCGGGGATTCGGTCGTCCGATTCCTCTCGGCAGTTAGCCGAGACTTCCTGTACCGTTACGACGTGCTTTGGTCCGCTCGCCGAAGCCGCATGTACGCGGTTCTTCTCGGCCTGACGCTCTCCCTGTCGCTCTTTTTCGTCGCGCCCCGTGCACGGGCTGCCGGAGAAGACGCGTCGGTGCGTGAAGCCGTCCAGCAGATCATGAACGAGGACTACCCGGGCAACCTCAGCCCGGCGAAGAAGAAGCTTCAAGAGCAGCTCTCGTCCTGTTTGAAGAAGGGCTGCAGCAACGCGGTCAAAGCCGAGGTCTTCGTCGCGCTCGGCATGGTGAGCTCGCAGCTCGGTCAGGCCGAGGACGCGAAGCAAGCGTTCAAGAACGCGCAGCAGGCCGACCCGAGCGCGAAGCTCCCCGACAAGGTCACGCCGACGATCAAGGCGCAGTGGGACGAGGTCAAAGGCGGGAGCAGTGGCGGCGGCGGCGGCGACGACAAGGGCGACGAAGAGCCGCCCGGCGGCCTCGCCGCGACCGTCAACTTGATCCGCGACGCGCTGAAGGCCGACCAAGAAGGCCGCCTCGACGAGTGCATCGAGAAGGACAAGGCCGCCCTCAAGATCGACGACAACGCGCGCACGCGTCTTCACCTCGCGTCGTGCGAGGCGCGCGCGAACAAGCTCGTCGACGCGCTGAAGGACGCGCAGAAGTCCCTCGAGCTCGGCATCCAGAAGAAGGACGAGAAGCTGATGCGTGTCGCGCGGCTTCGCGTCAAAGAGCTGCTCGAGCGCATCCCGCACGTCACGTTCGTGCCGCCCGCCGGCGTGACCGACTTGAAGGTCACGTTCGACGATCGTTCGGTGCCTCCCGACGCGCTCACGAAGAAATTCTCCGTCGATCCGAGCAAGCACAAGGTCGTCGCCGAAGGCACCGTGAACGGCTTCACCGCCACCTTCGAAGAGGAATACGACATCAAGGAGAAGGACTTCGTTCAGGTCCGCATCACCTTGAAGCCGCCGGCGAACGACTTCATCACGCCGGGCCAGATCAAGTGCATGCTCGCGGCGAAGAGCCAAGAGGAGGTGCAGAAGTGCCTCCCTCAAAACCAAAAGAGCCTCGTCGTCCGCCTCGCCGCCGATCTCTCCGGCTACACGGACACGAACTCCGTCGCGGTCTACACGCCTGCCGTCAACGCGTCGCTCGTCTCGCCCACGTCGGGCTGGAACGTCGGCGGTAACTTCCTCGTCGACGCGGTCAGCGCGGCGTCTCCCGACATCGTCTCGTCCGCGTCGCCTCCGTTCTCGGAGTACCGCTACGCGGGCGGCGTCACGGGCGGCTACAAGCCTGGCCTCTTCGGCGCGCAGGTGTCGCTCAGCTCCTCGTCGTCACCGGACTACGTCTCGTACACGGCGGGCGGTCGCCTCACGGCCGACCTGAACGACAAGCTCATCACGCCGACGGTCGGCTACGCGTACAGCTACGACCGCGTCGGCCGCGGCCCGAACAACTACCTCCACGAGTTCCTCCCGAACAAGGGCTTCATCCACACGCACGAGATCGAGGCGGGCGTCACGTTCGTCATGTCGCCGACGGCGATCCTCCTCATCGGCGGGACGATCTCGATCGAGCGCGGCGACGGCTCGCAGCCCTACCGCTACATCCCGACGTTCGATCCCGACGTCATCGCGCCGTTCGTCCCGGCCGGCGCCACCGTCGATCTCGTCAACCGAACACGCCTGCCGGTGAAGCCGCTCGAGCAGCTCCCCACCGAGCGCGACCGCTACGCCGTCGGCGCGCGCTACAACAAGCGGTTGCAGAACGCGACGCTTCGTCTCGAGCAGCGCTTCTATGTCGACACCTGGTCGCTCAAAGCGAGCTCGACCGATTTCCGCTACATGGTCGACCTCTCGCGTCATCTTCGTGTCTGGCCGCACGGCCGCATCCATGCGCAGACCGACACGAACTTCTACAGCCTCGCGTATACCGCGGCCCTCGGCCCTGGAGATTCGATCACGGTGCCCCTCTACCGCACGGGCGATCGCGAGCTCTCACCCCTGATTACCGCGACAGCGGGAGGCGGCGTCCGCCTCGGTTTGGGAGAGCCCGAAGGCGAGGTAAAATACGGAATCACGGTGGTCGGTGACGTGATGTACACGCGATACCTGAAGGCGCTCTACGTCACGACCCGCACCGCGGTGTATGGATCGGTTGGCTTCGACGTGGAGTTCTAACGAGCGATGACAACGTTACCAGCGAGGGCAAAGAAGATCGCGGGAGGGTGGGCGCGGATCCCCATCGAGAAGCTTCGTGCGAAGTTGCTCCCGCTCTCCGTATGCGCCGCGCTTGCGAGCATCGGCAGCTCGTGCAACCTCGATCCGGTGCATCGCGCCGGCGTCAACGGGCTCGGCCCCGAGAACGCCGACCTCTACGAGCCGAACAGCGAGTTTCACCGCCCCGGCGAGCCCTGCGCCCTCTGCCACTCCGACAAGGGGCCCGCCGAGTCGCAGTTCGTCCTCGCGGGGACGATCTTCTGGGGACCGGACAACTACAACGATCGCGTCGACAACGCGTACGTCCGCATCCTCGACGCGAACAAGCGCAAGAAGTGCTTCGTCACGAACTGCAACGGCAACTTCTTCGTCCGCAAAGAGGACTTCTCGAACATCACGTTCCCGCTCCTCGTCTCCGTCGAGCGCACCGTCGAGCCGAACAAGAACGAGTCGACGCTCGTGATCCGCCGCATGTCGAGCCACATCGGCCGCGAAGCGTCCTGCGCCGTCTGCCACATCCAAGGCCTCCGCGACTTCGCCTCGCCCGGCCAGATCCGCATGTTCAACAGCGCCGACGAGTTCAAGAAGGCCAACGTCAAGACCTTCCCGAACTGCCCTGACGAGTTCACCCAGGTCCCGTTCTGCCCCGAGGATCGGCAATGACCTCGAGCCGGGCGTCGCTCGCGTTCCTCTGCACAGTCGGCCTCGTGGGCGGCGGTGCGCTCTTCACGGGGACCACGACGACGTCCTGCGCCGCGCCGCCCGATCGCCAGCGCTCGACCGAGATCCTCGTCCCCGACTACCCGATCTACCGAGACAACGTGGACGCGTACCTGCAACGTCGTTGCGGCACGCTCGACTGCCACGGACAGCCCGGCCGCGCCTACCGCATCTACGGCTTCGCAGGCTTCCGCCTCTACAACCTCGATGCCGGTCTCGTCTCGGGACAGCAGCCCACGGTCGAAGCCGAGGTGCGCGCCAACTTCCAGGCGCTCGTCGCGCTCGAGCCCGAAGAGATGTCCCGCGTGATGGCGCGCCAAGGCCAAGAGCCGAACACGCTCATCATGCTCCGCAAGCCGCTCAAGATCGAACGCCACAAGGGCGGCCCCGCGATGGCCACGGACGACTCCGGCTACAAGTGCGTCACCGCGTGGCTGAAAATCCGCACCGTGCGCCCCACCGCCGACGGCCTCGACTTCGAGACGATCCCGCCCGAAGAGCGCGAGAAATTCCCCGCGAAAGCGGTCGAAGACTGCAAAGACGCGACGAGCAACCCGTAGCGGGGATGACTCACCAGCCGTCGAGCATGTAGAGCCCTGGTCGCATCAGGTTCGCGCCGTTGGTCGCCACGACAAGGAGACGATCGCGGGTGGCGTCGAAGAGAGGACGCGGGCTCGAGCCGCTCCAGCGACCTTGACCCGTAGCGAGATCGACGAAGAGGCAACCGGTCCCATCGAGCTCGCAGCGGAGGAGAGTTGGCCCCGCCAACGCCGAGTCGAAGGGTTGAATCACGAGGAGCTTCTTCGCGACGGTATCGATGCAGGGGGTCGCAGCGCCCTTCATGGTGTGGCCTTCCGCGGTGAGGTTGGTCGTGATGCACGCGGTTCCGTCGAGGGCGCAGCGTTGCAGTTGGGGGCCACCGCCGCCCGACGTATTCGTTCCCACCACCACGAGGGTCGACCCGTCCAGGATCGCGTACGGAGCGTCACCACCCCCGGTCCCGTGCGAGACGCACTGCGTGCCATCGAGCGCGCATTGCACAAATGTCGAGCCGCCCGTCCCGTTGACGAGGAAGGTCAGCTTGTCGTTCGCGACGAGGATGTTTCGAGGCGCGCCGAGCACGCCACCACCTGGGAAAAGATCCTTGAACGTGCAGCCGGTCCCATCGAGTGAACAGCGAAAGAGCACCGGACGTAGACTGCTGCCGGTGCCAGCTCCGACGACCAGCAGCTTACCGCTCGGCGCGTCGATCGTCGCTGTCAGGCTCGTGCCCGTCTGGCTGGGAGCGCCTGCGGATAGGTCGGCGTAGACGCAACTCGTCCCGTTCGGCTCGCATCGAAGCATGGAAGGGCGACCGCCGTTGTCTGGATCATCGAAGACGACGAGGAGCTTCGCCGCGGTCCCCTCCAAGAGAGCCGTGTGCGCGCTCGCCGCGTGCCGATCGTTGCCGGTGGAGAGATCGACGGATGTACATCCGGAGCCATCGGCCCCGCACCTCATGAGGAGCAAGCGAGGCACGTTGCGGATTTGTGCACCCGTCACGATCAACAGCGCGCCGCTCGAGTCCTGGAGCGCCGACGGGCTGAATCCCGTGTTCGATCCTGGCCCCGCTGAAAGATCGTGCCGGGTGATCGGTGATCCGTCGAAGGGGTGACGGAAGAGCACGGGCGTGCCGTCGTTCGCCGTACCGGCTACGAGAAGCGTTCCGGTCATGGCATCCAACACCATCGATGGATCAGACCCGTCGTTCGCTGGCGCGGTGGAGAGGTTGGCAACCGTACAACCCGTGCCGTCGAGCGCGCAGCGTCGAAGCTTGGGAAGGAAGACCGAGCTATCCGTGCTGAGGACGAGCATTTCGGTATTACGCACGAGGATATGCGGACTGAGCCCCGTGTTCGCACCACCGAGCTCCGACCGAACGCACGCTGAGCCGTCGATCTCACAGCGAACGAACGCGAGGTGCCGTGGCGACATGCTGTTCGAGTCGTCCTGCGTGACGACGAGGAGCTTGCCCCCGACCGCATCGATCGCGACGCTCGGCGCGCTGCCGCTCAGGACGGAGCCGCCCGCCGAGATGTCGGTGTACGTGCATGCCGTGCCGTCCGTCGCGCAGCGAAACAGCGAGCTCTTTCCGCCAACGCCCTTCGTGACGACGACGAGCTTGCCATTCGCGGTGTCGAGAGCAGCCGAGGGTTGCTGGCCGCTCGTCGGTCCTTGCCCCGCAGAGATGTCGCGATACACGCAGGCCGTCCCATCGAGCTCACACCGAAAGAAGCCCAGCTTCGCGACCGCATCGTTCTGGGTGACGACGAGGAGCTTGTTCTCCACCGCATCGACGAGCGCGACCGGCTGGTGTCCGCTCGACGCAGGCTGTCCCGCAGAGATGTCTGTGTAGGCGCATGCCGTTCCGTCGAGGTTGCATCGAAACAGGGCGGCTCGGCCGTCGTTCGTCCCATCCTGCGTGACGACCAAGAGCTTCTTGCCCAGGAGGTCGATCGCAGGAGAGGCGAAATTGCCGGACTGCGGACCGCGACCGGCGTCGATGACGGCCGCGGTGCACTGCGTGCCGTCGAGCGCGCAGCGTCGGAGCGTGGGTCGAGTCGAGGCGTCCTGGCCCACGATCAGCAGCTTCTGGTTCGTCGTGTCGATGATCGCGCGTGCGTCGAGGAGATAGTCACTGCCTGCGTCAGCGCCGATGTCGACATGCACTGGAGCGTTGTCGCCTTTGACAGTGACGGGCGTGGACCGGTTCCCGCCTCTCCACCCGGTCGCCGCGAGCAGCGTCGCTCCGGGAGGGGAGAGCGTGCCGGCTGCGAGCACGAGCGTTAGCGGCGTGGTCGACCGCGAGAGCATCCCCACATCTCCAAGCCACGCACCTGCGACGTCGGTCCAGTAGAGACTGTACGCGTCGAGCGTGGACTCATCGCCAGCGCGCTCCACCGTGATCGTTCCCTCGACGAAGCCCGGCCGCGGGTCGCGATCGCGAAAGAAGACTGCGTGCGGGGCATTGGGTGAAGACTCAGCGTCCGAGGCCACGCTGTCCGCAATGGACCCCTCGGCGACATCGCTCCCGCTATCGACTCCACCCTCGTCCGAGGGGGGCATGTTCACGTCAGCAGACGAGCAATGAGGAAGGATCGCGAGCAGTGGCGCTGCGAGCCAACCCATCCGCAACGTTCGCGGGCTCATGCCAACACGGCTGCATCGCACATGCCGCGCGGCTTTGCGCGAGAAGCTTCTCTCATCGCGAGTCGCGCCTTCGAAGCGACACGCAGAGGATGCGTCAAGGCGCAGGAACGGCTCCGATCACGAAACGACCGGTTGGCAAACGAAGCGAGTCAGCTCGTGCTGATCACCACGAGACGTCGAGGACGACGCCGGCGGCGTTCTTGTCGAGATCGATCGTGGGCGTCTCTTCGAAGGCGATGACGAGGCCCTCGAGGACGCCGATCGCGTATTCGATCGCGCCTGCGTAGCGGGTAAAGGAGATGCGGACCGCGCGATCGCCGAGGCGCTTCGACGTCGCCTCCGGGCCCTTGGCCAAGACACCGAACGTCTCGGGGTAACGCATCAGCGCGCCGCCCGGATCACGCAAGAGGGCGAGCGTGACCTTGCCGAGCGTCGAGTCCGCGAAGACGTCGACCTCACCACGCGCGAGGAGGCGATACGCCTCGCGCGTCGCGCCGGGGAAGCGTGCGCGCGCGACGCGATCGAAGAGGCGGAGGTAGTCGGTGAGCGGGTAGAACTCGAACGCGTGGTACTTCTCTCTGCGCGACGGCGGCGACATGAGCTCGTCTTCGAGGGAGGACCACTCCTGCGACAGAGATGCCGCGTAGCGGGTGAAGAACATGCCCTTGAGGACGTGGTCGCTCGGGATCTCGCGCAAGAGCGCTGCGAGGTCGATGTCCCCGACGAGGGGCTCGTTGGCCTTGATCGTGAGACCCACCAGGGAAGTTTACAAGATCGACTCGTGATGCGTGACACGTCCGCGATTGCGATCGCAATCCCGTGATTGCAATCGCATATCACGTGAAGAAATCGCCGCGGCTCGTGTGAAAGAGGCGGTTCTCGAGCATGTTCTCGCTAGCCTCTTCAGCGGAGGTCATCATGCGCAAGGCTCGCTCTGTCTTCGCGTTCGCGGTCGCTTCAGGCGCCCTCGCGACGCTCTTCGCGGCGATCGTCGCGTGCACCACCGACAGCGAGCCCGGCGTCGACCCCACGACTCCCGACGTTCAAAACGGCGACGTCACGGCGCGAGATACGTCGGCGCCATCGAACGACGCCGGAACGCCAAACGACGCGCCGAGCGACGTGAAGACGGACGCCTCCGACTCCGCGCCGCCCACGCCGTCCGCATGCTCGACGTTTCCGCTCATGGTCTGTGACTTCAACGGAACGTGTCCGCCGTACGGCGCTGTGATCCTCTCGGGTACCGGCCAACCCAACTTCAAGGCCGACGCTGGGCCTGATGGGTCGACGGCGCTCTGGGCGTATGTCCCTGATGGCGGCCTCGCGCTGTTTGGGATGCCGTTTCAAAGCCCGAACCCCAACGGCCCGACGGCACCGATCGTGGGCTGCCATGTGACGTGCGAAGCGAACCTGCGCGTCGCGGGCGGCGCCGCCGCGAACATGAGCATTGTCCTTGGCAACGAGGGCGACACGTTCGCTCTCCGCGCGGAGGATGGAGGCTACGTGCAGACGGTGCCGTCGTCCGCGATCCGTGTCGAACACGACGCTTCGGTCACCGCCGACTGGGTGCATCTAACGATTCGCCTCTCACCGCCCGACGACGCCGGAACGCCCGCGAAGAGCGAGGTGACGATCGAGGCGGGCGCGGCGAGCACGACGACGACCACGACGATTCCGATGGTCGGCCAGCAAATGCGCTTCGGCGCGGTTCCGGCGTCGCAGGCGGAGCCCATCGACGTGTACGTCGACGACATCGTGTGCCGCGTCTTCGAGTGACGTCAGGAGCCGTCGCGGTCGACGCAGAGGATGGCGCCGTCGTCGTGGCCGAGCACGATCGTTCCCTCGAGGGCGATCATCGATGTCGCGGGCGTGGTGAGAAGGAGGACGAAGTCGGTCTCGGCGGGCTCATCGGGGTGTCCGATCACGAGGCAATCGGCTCGTAGACCGCTACGACGGGAGGACATGCGGCTCGCCAACGCGGCGAAGCCTCCGCCTTGCAGCGCGGCGACGACCGTGGCTTCCATGTAGCCAAGCCGAGAGGGCGTATCGACGAGCGACGTTGGCTCGTGCTCCGCCGAAGAGAATGTTGGCGGTAGGCAGTGGCGATCGACGAACCACGACTCGGCGCCGAGCGCGATCGCGCGACGGACGATGTCCACGCGCCAAGACTCGTCGATGTGGAAGACGGAGACGTTCGCGGGCGCGCTGACCGGAGATGCGTCGGACGTCCACCACCGCGCTCTTTCATCGTGGTCTTTGCGATCGACCTCGACGATGCACGCATGCTCGTTCACGTACGACGAGGGGCTGTAGTCGGACCCGTAGATCATCTCGTGCCCGGTCAGGCCGGCCCACGCGCCGTGTGGCGAGATCGCGACGTGGTGGATGTCGAAGCAATCGTGGGACGGCGGCTCATAACGAAGGAGCTGCCGGCACCGCCCTTCGTCGCAGCCGCCGGTGACGTCGAACACCCCGAGCACATCGGAGGGCATGAACCCTTGCGGGATGGTGAAGGGCATCGCGCACGCGATACGACGCACGGAGGCCGCCGCCGCGCATGCGCGGATCTCCCCGTTGAACGGACGTACCGCCACCACGGGCGCGCCCGAGCCGCGCGCGCCTCGACGCTCGTGGATGACGCCGTTGTAGTCCGCGATGAACACATGATCGGACCAACCGCCGCCGCCGGTCGCGAACGAATTCGCCGTGAGGCGTGCGAAGAGCTCCACGCTCTCCGTGACGGCGTCGATCTCGAAGCAGTCGGTCTCCGTGCACGCGAGGAACGTCGACGTCCCATGAACGGGCGCGAGGAGCCGAACGGCGCCCGGCAGCGTGGCGATCGTGCGCGTCCTCACCGTCCGATGATAGACGAGCGCCGCGCTCGAGATCGGAGGTGGGTGCTCTCACGATACGCTGTGCAGCGCCTCGGCTCGACGCGCTCGGGCGGTCCTCGCTCGACGGGCTCCCCGTCGGGCAGCGCACGTCCGAGCACGCTTACGCAGCCTTAAACGCGAAGGCCCCGCTTTCGCGAGGCCTCACGACGTTTTCGTTTCGTTTGGTGAATCAGCCCGTGACGTTCAGGTTCACGAGGCCGCTGATGTCCGGGCCGGTGTAGAAGTCGCGGACGCGGCGCATGTCACCCTTCGCGACGGCGAAGAGGGCGGCGGCGCTCGCGGCGGCGCCGAGATCGCCGCGGACCTGCTGGAAGTTCAGCGCTGCGTTGACGTTGCCGGTGGCGATGTCCCAGCCGCGCACGGTGTTGTTGTTGACGAGCTCGCCGAACCAGCCCGTCTTCACCTGGCCTGCGCCCATCACGTAGAGGATGTTGGAGCCGCCCGGCGTGCCGTCGTCCCAGTTGTTGCGGTTGAACGGCTGCTTGTAGGTGTCGCCGCTGATGGTGAGGACGAGCGCGTCGGCGAGCGTCTTCGAGGAGCAGCTCGGGTCCTGGAGGGATTTGCCGAGCTGGTAGAGGCCGTCCATCATCTTCTTGAGAGACTGACCGACCGTCGTGGCTTGGCCGTCGCCGCCGGCGAACATGCCGTGCGGGTCGTTGTTGAAGCCGCGCACGACGAGCATCGAGGTGAGGCCGAGCGAGAACGCCTTCATCGTCGTGATGAGGGAGCGGCTCATGTTCTGGACCGCGCCGGGCGTGTTGCCGTCGACGCCGAAGAGGAGGAGATCGGCCGCGGTGGGCGTGAGCTGCTGCGAGAGATTTCGCGCGAGCAGGTTCATGCTGACCTTGCCGGTCGAGTAGGGCTTCGCGACCGTGGAGCGACCCGCGGCGGCGTTCAGGCCGAGGAAGGCCTTGTAGTACGACTCCTGGAGCGGGCCGTTCGTCTCGCCCTGGAGGAGCGCGCGCGACGCTTGGCTGTTGAAGAGGCCAACGAGCTGCTGCGCGCCGCCGACGGCCGCGATCGCGGGAGCGCCCGGGGCCGTGCCGAAGACGTTCTGGAGGCCGCCGCCGACCGCGAGGACCGGAAGGAGCGTGGGGTTCGCTTGCTGAATGGCCGCGGCGGACGCGACCATCGAGTTGGCGCCAACGCGGAGGACCGCGGTGGGATCGTCTTTGTGCACTTCCGTGTTGCCGCCGACGAACGCCGACATCTTCCATGTCGAGTTCGTCTGCCACGGAGCGTCGGGGTGAACCGCGTACGGCTTGTCGTAGCCGGTCGCGTCGGTGCCCTTGCCGATCGCGTAGTGCGAGAACTGCGGGTTCGTGCCCTTGATGACCGCGGGGATCGCGAAGGGGAGGGTCCAGTTCGAGAAGCCGCCGGTGCCCTCGAGGAAGTGGATGAGGCGGTTGGTCGTGTTGCACTGGGCGACGTCGGCCGCAGCGCTACCGGCCACATCGCCGAGCACGTTGAGGAAGCGCGCACGCTCGAGACCGAGGCACGCTGCGACCGTCGCGCTCCAACGAAGGAAGTCTCGTCGTGACGTACCGCGGAGCTCTTTCAGACGCTGGTCAGCCATGATGGTGTTCCTTATTGGCAGGTGTGCGCGGCCGAGAGCAGCGCGGCAATGGCGATCTTAGCGCCGTCCGTGGGGTTCTTGGTGATGGCATCGTTCGCGATCGCGACGTGCTCGTCGGAGGCGGGCTTGCCCATCAGGCAGGTGATGCCGTCCTTCGTGAACTTGCCTGCGTCGATGACCTTCACGCCCGGGCAGGCCGGCGCGGTCCAGTTGTCGGCGACGGCGTCGTACGAAGCCATCGTGTACATGTCGAACATCTTCGAGACCGCAGAGGTCGTGGCGAACGGCGCCTCCGGGACGCGCGCGTTGTAGTTCGCGGCGCCGAGCGCGGCGGCCGTGTCTTGCGCCTGGAAGATCTGCTGCGCGTTCTGGGTGCCTTGCGGGCGACCCGCGCCTTGACCCGTGAGGCCTCGGCTCTGGAGCAGCTGGCCGATCGACGCGACGCTCAGCTTGCCGCAGCCGTGGAGGCGCGAGGTGACCTCGGGCGATCCTTGAACGTGCACTTGGACCGGATCGACCCGCTCTTCGCCGGAGCCGGGAGCGGACGGGCTGTCGTTGTGCGTGAAGTCGCCGTTGTCGCCTTCCGTCGTGTTGGGCGTGCGACCTGCGCCGGTGTTGCGACCGTCGGTGAGCGTGCTCGATCCATCGTCACACGCTGCCGCGAGGACGAGGGCCGAGATGCCGATGAGGGAGAGAATCTGCTTCATTGCTTTTTCCTTCTCACTCTCAGAACTTGGTGAAGTCTTCGCTCTTGAAGACGTCGCGAATGGTTTCTTTGAGCTTCATGCCGCCCGACGTGAACTTGTCGATGTAGGGCTGGGTGACGACGGCCGGCACGCTGGCGAGGTCGTTGACGATGTCACCGCGCGACATGGCGTAGTTCCACACGCGGTTGACCGCGCATGCTGCCACGGCCGGGTCCGCCGCGATGGCTTGGCCGAGGCCTGCCATGTCGGTGATCGGCTTGCCGGAGCGCCACGCCAAGCTCTCGCCGTCGGGCAAGTAGTCGATGCGTGCAGCGGCGGGCTCACCCGGAATCGGGACCTTCACTTGCGGCGTGCCCTTGAGCGCGCCGTTCGCGTCCCAGTTCAGGAAGAGAGGAGCGAGGTGGTTGATGTTGCTGTGGCAGTTGGCGCAGATGGTCGCCTTCGTGTCGAGGAAGTCGACGCGCGCGTCGGGCTTGTTCGTCTTGCCGGTGATGCTGTCGAAGTTGAACGTGCCCGAGTAGGTGCCGTTGCCCATCGGGACGGGCTTGGCGGAGAGCTCGGCGGGAAACTTCGAGCACACGAACGTCTCTTGGACGAAGCGAACGCGGCGGAAGGCCATGTTCGCGAAGTACTGCGATTGAATGCCGGGGTCGGTGAGGATGCCGACGGTCGGGCCTTGCGTGCCGCCGGTCGGGAGGCCGCACGCGGCGGGCGTGAACGTGTTCGCGGTGCCGTCGTACGTCGGGCACGTGTTGTCCGTCGCGGTGAAGAGCTCGGTGTAGTTGCGTCCTTCGACGACGACCTGCGCGGCGAACGTCGGCGCGGCGTCGCGGTTGACGTTGTTCGGGAAGTTGCCGTTCTGATCCTTGCCCTGCACCTGCGCGATGCGGAAGGTGTCCTTCCAGAACTTGATCTGCGTCTTCGAGAAGTCGGCGCTCGCGATCATGTCGTCGATGAGCTTCTCGTAGGCGACCTTCTTCGCGGCATCGTCCGCCGCGCCTTCGATCTGCTTGATCTCGGCGAGGTCGGGGAGGCGATCGCGGAGCTTCAAGCTCGCGGTGCGGAGCGCCTCGCCGTAGTCGGTCTTGCGTTGATCGAGGATCTTCTGGATCTCCTCGGCCGGCGTCGTCGTCGCCGTCGGCGAGGCCGTGCCGTCACCGCTGCTTCCACCGGATGACGACGTCGTTTGACGCCCGCCGTTCGGATCATCTTCCGAGGCACATGCCGGAACGGCGGCGATGAAGACGAACCCGACAAGGGCGGGTGCGCAGGCTCGCAGCAGTTGTTCACGTCGCAGCATCGCTTTTGACCTTTCCGAGAAGAGCTGACGATTCGAAAAGCAAGAGGTCGGCCAAGGAGAAGAATGCGTTCCCATCAGAAGAAAACGCCGGCGTTGTTCACGAAGAGAGCGCGCCACGCGTTGATGTCGGCGACCTGGCCGCCGCCGTGGTTCGAGCCCGCCTGCACCTTGGTGACGATGAGGCTCTGGCCGATGTTGGCTTGATTGAGCTTCCCGAGGACCTGCTGGCAGACGAGCGCGTTGTCTTGGCTCCCGAGCGAGAGGCCCGCGAGCCCGCCGCCGTGGCAGCCGCCGCAGGTGCCGTTCGTCGTGGCTTGGTTGCGGATTTGATTGAGGACGTTGGTCTGGAAGCCCTGGACGTTCTTGCAGGTCGCGGCCGCCGAGACGACGCTGACCTTACCGGGCTCGAGCTTCTGGACTTCGATGCGGATTTTGTCCTTCGCGACGTCGAACGGACGCCAGCCCGCGCCGCTGAAGAGGACGCTGCCCGGGGCGAGCGCGGTCTCTTTGCCTGCCGGGACCGTCTGATCCGAGTTCGAGAAGCTGTCGGCTGGATCCGGAACGTCGGTCGAGCCGTCTTCCTTCGGGGCCGGCAAAACACGGACGAATCGCGGCTGGAGGATGTGCGCGTCCGAGCCGGCCGGCACGACGACGGTGAGCTTCGAGAGCGAGAGCATCGTGCCGACGAGCGCCGCCTCGAACTTGAGGTGAACACCCGTCATTCCGGAGATGCACGCCGGCGTGAGATCGATGTCGTTCGGTCCGAGCGTGACCGCGACGGGCGGCGTGCTCGGGAGCTTCTGCGATTGAATCAGGATCGACTCGGCCTCGAGCCACTCGACGACCTTTTTCTCGAGCTCGGCGTTCTGGCTGAGCGCCGGACCTGCGTGCGATCCCTTCGTGAGGAGCGCGCTTGCGTAGACGTCCCGAACGACGATGCCGGGATGCGCCTTGATCGACTTGTACGCGTCGGGTCCCGCGAGGAACGTGGGCGCGGGCGTCGTGAAGGTGCCGAGGTCGTGGCAGCCGTTTCCGCAAGCCTTCTGGAGATCTCCCTCGACGGCGCGGAACTTCTGCTCCTCCGGTGGAAGGTTCGCGGGGTTCGTCGGATCGTTCGGATCTCCCGAGCCGCCCGAGGTTCCTGAGGTGCCACTCGATCCCGAGCTACCCGTTCCGCGGCGGCCGTTCAGCGAGTCTGCAGCGTCGTCACCGCAGGCCGCGACGATCACCACACTGCCAAGCGCAGCGACGAAGAAGAGTGCTTTGGGGACGTTGCGAAAGTACCGGTCCATCATCCCAAGACCATCACCAAGCACTCCTTACGCCAACGCTTTCCGTGTGGATTTTTTCGAGGGATCGCGAAGGCGTTGCGCGGGCTGGATCACCTCTTCCTCTGCAACGTTCCAGAGTGTGGGGAAGGCACGCCGGCCATTCGACTGACCGGAACACGTGGAACGAAGGTGGAGTTGGTGGACCGCGACGCTCAAGTCCAAGCTCACAACGACCACGACGGTGACGCGAGTTTCAGAAAGGCGAAAAGCGCGGCACGAATGCCTCTGTGGATCCCCCATACTCGTGGGGGCTGATGCCTACGTGCATAGGGGCGCGAGCCACCGGTTTTCGGTTGTTTTGTTCGCAACGGAGCCGAGGTAGCACACCGTTACCTGAGTGGATTTGCCATCAACTTCAACGAGATGGACGATTCTGGATCCATCATAAATCTACAGGGTGGCGCGACGGAGACGTGTCGTTCAGGCCATGTGCGGTCTTGATGAGTGTCGTGGACGCTGTCGCGATCGAGCCTGTCATCGAGGCCAAGGCGGATTGCTCCGATCGAGACCGCGCGCAAGCGGCGCTCGTCGCGGCGCTGCAAGCGGCGCGTGGTCCGCGTCGCTCCGCTTCCTCCTCTTCTTCTTCTTCCTCTTCCTCTGCTGCGTCGTCACAAGCGAAGTGGCGCCTCGACATGAACGTCAGCGCGACGGCCCCGGGCATCCGCGCGGCCGACGCGCGCATCCTCGACGACAGCGGCGCGGTGGTCGCCGAGCGAACGGTCAGCGACAAATCGCAAGGGAGCTGCGTCGCGCTCGCGCGGGCGGTGAGCGCGTGGGCGCAGATCGTCCTCGATGACGAGCTCGTTCGCGCGCACGACGACGCGGAGCGCGCGCATCCCGATCGCGAGCCGCCGGAGTCGCGGCCGATCGTGATGACGACGAGCCGACCCACCGTGCCCGACGCGGACAATCCAAGCCCGTTCTCGTCGACGGAGTCGAAAGAGCCGGTGGCGCGGATGTACGAGGTTGGCACGATGCTCTTTCTCCGCAACGGCGCCGCGCCGACGGGCGGAATGTTCGGCGTCGCGCCGTTCGCGACCGTGTCCTTCTCGGAGCGTTGGGTGATCCGTCCCTCGCTGGCGATCGGGACGTCCACCTCGCGTGTGCCGCCGGACCAATCGAACAGCGTGAACATTTACATGTTCGGCGGTCGTCTCGACCTGTGCGGGCGCATGCCTGGAAACTACATCGATCATCGCGGCATCGAGTTCGACATCTGCGCAGGCGGAGACGCCGCGCGCGTCTGGTCGAACCGAGCGACGGCGTTTCGAGGGAGCGTCGGTCCATCCGGCGTGCTCCGCGGCGAGATCGGACAAAACTTCGGCCTCGAATTTCGAACGATGGTCGGCGTGAACCTCGCGCGCAGCGCGGACGGTTTCGGCGACACGGATCTTCCTCCCTTCGTCGCTGCCGCCGAGCTCGGTGCGTCCGTGAGGTTTCGATGAGCGCCGCTTATGACAGCCTGTCGATCGCTTGTGCCGCGTCGATCCTCGAGGTCGAGGAAGACGACCGCACATCCATCCCGGATCCTCCGGCCAGCGGCGTGAGCTCCCTCGTCGGTAGCCGCACCCACGGCTGGGACGGCAGCCCTACCGCTCCCGCGCGATCCTCCACGCGCCTCGTCGTCGCCGATCGCGAGCGCGCCTTCCGCGCGCTCTACGAAGCGCACTCGTCGTTCGTGTGGCGTAACCTCCGCCGGCTTGGCGTGTCCGATGCAGACGTCGAAGACAAGATGCAGGAGGTCTTCGTCGTCGCGCATCGCCGCTTCGAAGAGTTCGTCGATCGCGGACATGGCCCTCGCGCGTGGCTGTTCCAGATCGCGCTCCGCGTCGCGTCGGACGCGCGACGTCATCGACGCCGGCATCCGGTCGATCCTGACGGGGGCGTGGCGCAAGAGCGGCAATCGATCGAAGCGCCGCAGACGGCTGCGATGGACAAGAAGCAAGCGCTCGGCCTCCTCGATCGCGCGCTCGCGGCGATCGACATGGGACGTCGCGCGGTCCTCGTGCTGCACGAGATCGAGCAGATGACGGCGCCCGAGATCGCGAAGACGCTCGATATCCCGCTGAACACCGTCTACTCGCGCCTTCGCGTGGCTCGGCTCGAGCTCGAGCAGGAGCTGAAGCGAATCGCGGATGTCGAGGGGGAAGGGCGATCGCGATGAGCGGCTCTTCTTCTTCCTCTTCTTCGCTCATGAGCGATCTCTTTGCGGCGGCGCGCGAGGATGCGCCCTCCGCTGCCACGCACGACGTCGTCTGGGGTCGCGTCGCGGCCGCCACGTCACTGCCCGCCGGCGCCGCGGTCGCCACGAAGGCCGCCGCGTCGATCTCCTCCGCCAAGCTCGTCGCGATCGGAGCCGTCGTCGGCGCCGTCGGCGCGGCGATCAGCGTGCTCGCGTTGACGACCGACACGTTCACGCCGGACTCGCCCGCCACGAATCGCGCGCCCACGCATCGCGCGCCGAGCATGGTGGCGACGGGCCCGACCGGCGGCGGCGCACGCCTCGCCGAGCCCGCGCCGCGAGGACGCGCGCCGCTCGCCGAGACCGTAGAGCTGCCCGATGATTTTGTGGCTCCGAAGACCGTGGCGCCATCGCCCGACGATCAGGCGAACGCGAGCGCGCTCGCCGAAGAAGCGCGTCTTGTCACCGAGGCACGTGGCGCGCTCGTCCGCGGCGAACCGGAGCGAGCGCTCGCGCTCCTTCGAAGCACCCGCAAACTTCCGCTGCGCGTCCTCGAGCCCGAAGAGCTTCGCCTCGAAGCACGCGCGCTTCACGCGCTCGGCCGCACCGACGAGGCGGTCGCCACCGAGCTCACGCTCCGGCGGCGCTTCCCCGAGCAGATGCACCGCTGAGTCGCTAAGGGACGCCGGCGTCGGCTTTTTGGCGAAGGATCCGCGCAGCCTCCGCGTAGACGCGGTTCTGCGGGTTCTGCCGCTGGAGCTCTTCGTACACGGCGGCCGCGTGCGCGTAGTCGTTGACCGCGACGTAGTCGACCGCTTGGCGCTCGAGCGTCTTCGTGTTCGCGGCGACCGGAGTCTGGCTCGCGGGCGGCTGCGGCTGCGTGGGTTGCGGCTGCGGCTGCGTGGGTTGCGGCTGCGGCTGCGTGGGCTGCGGCTGCGTGGGCTGCGGCTGGGGGCGACCGGCGTCGGGCGTGGGCATCGGCGTCCCGGCGGGCACGCACGGGATCTGTCCGTTGATCGGGATCGTGTACGGCACGAAGCCCGGAGGACACTGCGGCTGCGGGAGCGGCTGCGTGGCTGGAGCAAGGATCGTCGGGTTCGGCTGCGTCGGTTGCGTGGCGGCCGCGCCGAGCGCGTCGGTGCCTGCGTCCGCGGACGCGGTGGGGAGCGGGCCTTCTTGCGGCGCCTCATCGAAGAGGAGAAGGTAGCCCGCCGCGATCAGGCAGAACGGCGCGAGGATGACGAGGATCCTCTTCGGCGGCGAGAGCTCCTTGTACTTCGCGACGTAGTAAGGGACCGATCCCTCTGCCGGTTGCGGGCCGCCGCCCACCTGACCGGTGGTCATCGAGCCGTAGCCGCCGCTCTGGTTGGCGCCCATCGCGCCAGGACCCATCGCGTTGTAAGGACCCGTTCCGCCGGGCGGTGGATAGGGGTAGCCGCCAGATCCTCCAGGACCTTGCTGCATGCCGCCCATGTTCGGCATGCCCATGTTCGGCTGCATGCCCATCGGCATGCCGCCCATGCCGCCCGGGATCGGCTGCACCGGCTGGACACCTTGCATCATCGGTGGACCGCCGTTCGGCATGCCCATCGTGGAGTCGTGCTGAGGCCCGCCCTCGTACGCAGGCATACCTGCAGTGCGGTTCAGGTTTCCGCTTCCCTCCGCGCGCGTCGGGTTGTCCTCTGCGCCGAGCGCCGGGCGGCCAGCCGCGGGACGAGGCGCGGCCGACACGACGGATCCGGTCTGCGCGGCAGGCCTCGCGCCGGTGTTGTCGAGCGGCTTGACGCGCGTGGACTCACCCGGCGGCGCGACGTTCGCGAACTCGCCTGGCTTGAACGGGCGATCCGGCTTGGGAAACGTGAGCGGCTCGGCGCCGATGCCTGCACCCGCGGCCGGTCGCGGCGCATCGGGGAGCTGCGGCCCAGTCGACACTTGCTGCTGCGGCGGCGGCGGCTCGGGCTCTGCGCCCGCGAGCAGGGAGCGGAAGCGAAGGCGCGCCGCGCCGATCTCGATCTTGCAAGGCGCGTGGAGCTCCGTCCATGCCTTGCCGACCCGGTAGCCGTCGACCGACGCCGACGCCGACTCGTCGGCGCTCTGGAGGAACAACGACGTGCCGTCGAAGTAGACGAACGCATGCACGTCGAGCACGCGCGCGCTCTCGATCCGCCACATCCCCTTCTTGCCGACGCTGATGGGCTGCAGCTCTTGACCCATGGTGAGCGGGATGAAAGCGGGCTCTCCGATGCCCGTTTCGATCTCGATCACGTGGGTCGTCGACGGCTTTGCCATACGTGCGTTGTGCGGTGTGCGTGGCTGCGTGGGGTGAGGTGGTCAGTAACGCTGAGAGTCGACCGGGCCGCGTTTGGCCGCTTCATAACAAACTGGAGGCAAGTCGACGCCGTGCTCGTGAAGCTGAGGCAGGCATCGCGGCAAGATCCCGGTCGGGACGATGTCACTGATGATCATCCCATGCTCGTCGAAGCCATGATACTGGCGCGCGAAAATGTCCTGCATTTGATAGGCGTTGCGGTCGATGTCGTAGCCCAAGACCTCGGTGATGTGCGTGATCTTTCGCGATCCGTCCTGGAGGCGCGAGACCTGGCAGATGATGTTGACCGCGGACGCGAGCTGGATGCGAAGCGCCGCGAGCGGCATGTCGACGTCGCTCATCATCGCCATCGTCTCGAGGCGAGAGACCGTATCGCGCGGATACGTGGCGTGGAGCGTGGACATACATCCGCCGTGACCGGACGTCATCGCCTGGATGAGATCGAGCGCCTCGCCGCTTCGGATCTCTCCGACGACGATGCGGTCGGGACGAAGACGCAGCGTCGCGCGGAAGAGGTCGCGGATCGTGACCTCGCCGCGGCCCTTCGGATCCGGTGGCCGCGCTTCGAGCTGGCATACGTGCTCTCGCTGGAGCTGGAGCTCGCGTGAGTCTTCGATGATGACGACGCGCTCGCCCTCGGGGATGAAGGAGGAGCAGGCGTTGAGCATCGACGTCTTGCCCGAGCCCGTGCCGCCGGCGATGAGGACGTTGAGCTTCGAGACGACGAGCGCCTGCAGCGCGAGCGCGACGTCATCGGTCATCGCGCCGAAGCCGATGAGGCGCTTCACCGTCAAGGTCTCCTTGAAGAAGCGGCGGATCGACACACACGGTCCGTCGGGCGCGGCAGGAGGGAGGATCGCCTCGATACGAGAGCCGTCGGGGAGGCGGCCTTCGAGGATGGGCTTCAGCTCGTCGATGTGCTTGCCGACGAACTGCGCGGCGTTGCGGAGGGCCGCGACGAGCGACTCGCGCGTGTCGAACTTCGCCGGCACGAGATGGAGCTGTCCCTTCTTCTCGACATAGATCTGGTTCGGACCGTTGATCATGATGTCGCTGACGGCTGGATCGTCGAGGTAGGGACGGATCGGAGCAAAGAATTGGAGGAGGGTCTCTTCGAAGACCTCTTTCGGGATCTGATCAACGCTCACGGCTTCTTATCCTCGCTCTTGTTGTCCTTGCTGTTCGTCGTGCTGCTGGGTCCGCTCGCGTCTTTCGCGTCGTCCTTGCTGGTGCCGCTCGGGACCCTCGAGAGAAGGGAGGCCTTGGCTTCGTCGGCGTGAGGACCGCTCGGCTCGATCCGGAGGTACTCGCGAAAGTGCCGATCGGCCTCGAGGACGTCATTGTCCATGTCGCGCGAGACGAGGGCCAAGAGGTAGTGCGCCTGCGCGCGAAGGCGCGGCGAGACGGTGCGCGTGCCGGACGGATCCTTGGCGGGCGGAGCCGGAGGAGTGGGCGGTGGCGTGGGCGGTGGCGTGTCGTCGTACGTGGCGTTGGGATCGAGCTTTCCGACGACCTGCTCGAGGTGCATCCGCGCGGGCTTGCCCTCGCTGATCGCGGTGTAGAGCGCGCCGACCATCACGCGTGTCTCGATGTCGTGCGGGAATTTCCGGAGGTGGTTTTCGCCGTGCTGGATCGCGGAGCGATACCGTCCCGTGCGCACGCAGACATCGAAGAGCAGCGGCAGGACATCGCGTGGATCGGCGCCAGCGTCGATCGCGGAGGCCAGGTATTCCTCCGCGCGCGTGTGGTCGCCGACGGCGGCGAAGCCTTTGCCGCGCTCGAGCAGCGTCTTGGCGTCGGCCTCTTTGCGGACGGAGGCGAGATCGGCCTCCGCTTTTTGCGCGGCGGTTTTTGCGCAGCCGCACAGCGCCGCGAGGGATGCTGCGACGAGGAGAGCGTGGGGCGTGGCACGCGCGAGCGCGAAGGCGAGACGAGGCAGGGCTATTTGTTCTCGGCGCTGCCGACCTTCAGCTTCAATTTGCGATCGAGGTTCGACAGCCATGTGACGTATTCGCCGGGTTTTCCCTCGGTGAATTGTAGAAGAACACGGACCTCCTTTTGAGCACTTACGTAGTCTTCCGTGTTCAAGGCATGGTCGAGCCGGACGCGGCGCATACGGAAATCATCCGTCATTTCGCGGCGAAGGTACTTTCCTGACTCATCCGCAAGGTTTCCGGACGCCGGATCGCCTCCGGCTCGGAAGCAGGCGGCGGCGAGCTCGTAGGCCGGCACGGCCGAGACGCCGTCCTGGACGTGGAAGGGCCGGCGCTCCCGCTTGGCGTCAGCGATCGCCATGCGCTCGCGCGCGAAGCCAAGGGCCTGCGGGCCACTGTGCGGGCATTGCGTCTTCGGCGCATCCCACAGCTCGGGCGGCTGCGGGTTCTGCTCGGCGGCGCCGCCCGCGGCTTCGTCGCTTCCGAAGAAGAGGTAGAGCGCGCCAGGGACGATCAAGAGGAGTGCGACGAGCATGAGCGGGCTCGCCTTCTTCTCCTTTTGTTGCGTGCCGCCCGCGCCTGCGCCTTCGACGACCTCGATGTAGATCTGCGTCCCGGTGACACCGAGCACGGCTCCCGGAGGAAGCGGCGCTTGGGTGAAGGGGACGTTGTTGATCATCGGCGGCGGCTCGAACGAGAGCGCTCGCGCGAAGACACCCGCCGGTCCGAGCTCGATCAGGACGTGCTCGACGCGCGCCTCCGCCTGCGGAAGACGAATCTCGCAGTGGGCGCCGCTTCCGATGAGCACGCGTTCGCTCTCGATCGAGAGCTGTTCGACCTGACCTGTCGGGAGCCGCGTTTGGAACTTGAGGACACGCATGCGGTTTCTCTCTTAGAGGCCTCCCGTGATGTTCATCATCGCGGGGCCGAGGAGCAGCCCCATGATGCAGAAGAACACCAGCATGAGCGGTCCGACCATCTGAACGCCAGCTTTTGCCGCCAGCTCCTCGGCGCGAACCGAGCGACGTGTACGCGACACGGTCGCTTGAATGGCGAGGACCTCGGCGACGGGGTTACCGCGCTCTTCGGCCTGCACGAGAGAGTTGACGAACTCGGTGACGGTCTCGACCGGCGCGCGCTTGGCGAACTCTTGGAGCGCCTCCTTGCGCGTTCGACCGAGGTTCATCGTCTGGAGGATGAGCGTGAACTCCTCGACGAGCGGGTCGTCGGGGTTCGACGACTTCTCGACGACCTGACGAACGGCGCCTGGAAAGTCGAGACCGGCGCCCATCGACAGGGCCATGAGGTCGATGACGTAGGGCAGGCCGCGCGACACGTTCTTCAAACGCTCTTGCGCGACGCCGCTGATCTGCATGTACGGGATCGCGCCGCCGAGCATCGTGCCGACGACGAACATCGTCCCGCCAAGCTCGAGGACGTAACCGCCGAACGCGCCGACGATGGCGCCGCCGACGGCGGAGATGAGCGTGAGCGCGATGTATTCGTCCGCGGTGAGACCCATGTAGTCGCCCGCGAGGCCGATCTGCTCGTCGAGCTTCGCGCGTTGCTCGTCGGTCGCGAGGCCGCTGACGCGCACGCCAAGCCAGCGCACGAGCGGCTCGATGCTCGCCCAGAGCTCGTTCTGCTGAAGCACGCGCTGGCGCTTCAAACCACGAAGACCGAGTCGGCTCGCGGTACGCGACGGAGCGCTCGCCACGCCGTACGAGAACGCCATGAAGGCGAGCACGAAGCACGCGATGACCGCGTAGCGCATGCCCTGCACTTGCACGCTCACGCCTGACGTCCAGATGTCTTGAAGGCTTGTCGGCATGGTCAGATGTCCACGTTCAAGACTTTGCGCGCGAGCACGATGCTGGCGACCCAGCAGCTCGTGCACGCGATGATGATGAGGTAGCCGGCGAGGCTCTTCGTGAGCGGGTTGAAGTAGCCCGGCCACAGCGCGTTCAAGAGGAGGAGCAGGGCGAACGGCATGAGGCCGATGACCCAGAGCTGCGCCTTGCCCTCGGCCGTCTTCGTGCGGACGACGCCTTCGAGGCGCCGCATCTCACGGAGCGTTCCGGCGGTGGTCTCGAGGACCTTCGGCAGATTTCCACCGACCTGCCGTCCGATCAGGATCGACGAGAGCGCGGAGTCGAGCTGCCGGCTTCCGACACGCGCGGCCATGTGAAGGAGCGCCTGCTCGAGCGTCGAGCCGACCTTCATCTCTTTGATCGCGAGGTCGACCTCTTGCCGCGTGGGATCCGAGATGACCGCCGCGACGGAGTTGAACGCCGCGCCGATCGACGGCGTGGTCTTGAGCGCGTTCGCGAGCGCGAGGATGAAGTTGTCGAGCTGCTCCTCGAGCTTCTCGACGCGCTTTCGTCGCATGTATTCGATGTACGCGGTCGGCCCGATCGCGATGACGATCATGACCACCCACCAAAACTCGACGGTCATCAGCACGTGCGCCGCGAGGACGACGAACGCGGCCGCGCATTGTCCGTACGCGATCTGGCGGCCTGGCGTGAAGATGAACATCGGCCGGAGCTTCCGCTCGAGCGACGCGGTGTAGCGCGCGGCGTAGCGGTAGATCGGCCCCGACTGATCGGCGGCGGCGAGCCAGGTGCCGACGAACATCGCGAAGGATGTCACGCCGAGGCTCGCCCACTTGAGCGTCTGCGTCGTCTGCGAAACGTCCGAGGAAAACCCGTTCACAGGTATGGCTGTCCTTTCTTCACCAGGCCCATAACGATGAACGTCTGGAGGAAGCTCGGGAGGTAGCCGGTCGCGCGGTACTCTCCCTGCACTTCGCCCTTCGGTCCCGTGCCGGTGCGAATGAACTCGAAGATCGGGCGAAGCTCGATCTCCATCGTCTGCGAGTCGATGCCGGTCACTTCGCTGATCGCGGTGACCTTGCGTGAGCCGTCCGAGAGGCGGCTCTGTTGCACGATGACGTGCACGGCGGCCGAGATCTGATCGCGGATCGCGCGGAGCGGGAGCTCGACGCCGCTCATGAGCACCAGCGTCTCGAGGCGGCTGATCGCCTCTTCGGGCGAGTTCGCGTGCGTGGTGGTGAGCGAGCCGTCGTGGCCCGTGTTCATCGCCTGGAGCATGTCGAGCGCCTCGCCACCACGGCACTCGCCGACGACGATGCGGTCGGGGCGCATACGCAGCGCGTTCTTCACGAGGTCGCGGATGGTGTACTCGCCGCGGCCTTCGAGGTTGGCGGGCCGCGTTTCCATCGAGACGACGTGCGGCTGCTTCAGCTGAAGCTCCGCGGCGTCTTCGATCGTGACGATGCGCTCTTCTTCCGGGATGGCGCCGGACAAAACGTTGAGGAGCGTCGTCTTGCCGGAGCCCGTACCACCGGAGATGACGATGTTCTTCTTCGCGTGCACGCAGCGCGTGAGGAAGCGGCCCATACGCTCGGTGATCGAGCCGTACGACACGAGCTTCTCGAGCGTGAGCGGCACCTTCGAGAACTTACGAATGGTGATGCACGATCCGCGGAGCGCGATCGGGCGGATGACCGCGTTCACGCGGCTGCCGTCCTTGAGGCGCGCGTCGACGAGCGGCGACGACTCGTCGATACGACGACCGAGCGGCGTGACGATGCGCTCGATGACGGCGCGGACGCGCTCGTCGTCGGTGAAGCGGGCAGGGGAGAGCGTGATCTTGCCGGCCTGCTCGATGTAGATCGTGTTCGGATCGACGACCATGATCTCGGTGATGGTTCCGTCCGAGAGGAAGCGCTCGAGCGGGCCGAGACCGAGCGCCTCGTCGGCGAGCTCGCCGATGAGCTGATCGCGCTCCATGTACTCGGGGATGCGGGCGTCGATCTGCGCGACGATGCGGCGGAGCGCGTTCAGCACCTTCGGGCGCATCGACGGATCGTCGAGCTTCTTCGCGTCGATCGTCGCGAGGTCGAGGTGCTCGAGGAGCAGCTTGTGGATCTCGCGACGGAGCGCCACCTCCGCCTTGAGCCGCTCGTCTTCTCCGCGGGCTGGGAGCGCGCGGCCGTGCGGGCCGGCGTGCGCGATCGCCGGGTTCATCCCGCTCATGTTCGGGATCGGGACCGCAGACGTGGTGGCGATGTTGCCGCGCGGCTGCCCCATCGCGCGCGCGCCGTTCGAGCCGCTCGGCAGGCGCTTGTTCGTCTCGTTTTGCTGGATCTGCGCGGCCGAGGGACCGATCTGGTTGCCCTGCTGATCGACCGCGTAGACGAAGACGGTGTAGTCGCCGACGACGATCGGAGTGCCGTAGGGCACCTCGACGGCGTCGCGGCGAAGGAGGAGGTCGCCCGCGATCGTGCCGTTCGTGGAGACGTCTTCGACGCGCAGCGCGTTGTTGCCGGCGCTCACGACCGCGTGCTGGCGAGAGACGAGATCGCTGTCGAGACGAAGCGAGCATTGCGGATGGCGTCCGATCGTGAGCGGGCCCGAAGCCGGATAGAGCTCCGTCCTCTGCGCGCCCGCGTCGGATTGAACGATGACCTGCAAATGCATCTGAATCGCTCGCTGACTCATTCTCTCATCGGCTCGTACGTGTCTTCACTCCTCGTGCGTCGACCTCATCACTTCATTTGGCGTTCGGTGGCGTCTTTGGATAGGCGTCGACGTACTCGATCTCGCCCGAGTATTCCTTGTAGGTCGTCATCGCGTTGTTGATCAGCTCGAGCGCGCTCTTCGGCACGGTGTCGACGATGCTCGGCACGATGAACACCGCGCCTTCGACCTCGTCCTTGTCGTTCGTGTGCGATCCGAAGAGGACGCCGAGGACCGGGATGTCCGAGAGGCCGGGCAACCCTTGCACGGCGTGACGTTGGTTCGCCGTCTTGATGCCCGAGAGGATCAGCGCCTGACCGAGCTTCAACGTGACCTGCGTCTCGAGCTTCGTCGTCGTGCGGCCTGGCGGTCCGTTGACGGTTCGCTCGGGCGTGAGATCCGACACGTCGGCGGCGAGCTTCAGCTCGACGTCACGAGTGTTCGAGTCGTAGCGCGGGAGCACCGTGACGTTCGTGCCGAACTTCACCGCGCTGATCTGCGCCGCGCCGACGCCCGAGATGATGAAGTTCACCTCACCGCCGTTCTGGTAGGTGGCTTCGTTGCCGTTCGCGGTGATGAGGCTCGACTGCTTCGCGATCTTGATCCATCCGCGGCGCGCCGCGATGTCGAGACGCGGCATCGGCTGGTTGACGACCGAGGCGGTGGCCGTCGTGCTCGTGCGCGTGATGAAGTCGAACGTGTACGTGTTCTGGAAGACGGGATCGCCCGCGCCGCCGACCTGCGCGCCGCCGATCGTCGCAGGCCAACCGAGGCCTGCGGTGTAGCCGGAGGTCTTCTCGTACTGCACGAAGAAGAAGTCGAGGCGCACGAGGAGCTTTCGCTCTTCGAAGCGGCCGACGGTGACGATCGACTGCACCTGCTCGCCGTAGAGGCCGGCGATCTGATCGACGCGCGCCTTCTCGGCAGGCGTCGCGACGGCGCCGTCGATGAAGACGCGCGACCCGATGCGGCGCGTCTTCGGGCCAGAGATGTCCTTGATCAGCTCCTGGACCTCGCGCTCGACGAGGCCGACGTTTCGCTTCGCGACGCTGATCTCGTACGTGGTCTGGGAGCCGTCGCCCTTGATCAGGACGAGCGTGGTGGTGCCTTCTTTGCGGCCGGTGAGGATGAACGTCTTGCCGTCGGCGGGGGTGACGACATCGATGATGCCCTTCACGCCTTCGGAGTACTCGCGGACGCCCGCCGCAGAGAGCGTGCGCGTTTCACCGATGGCGAGCGTGATGTCTTCGTGCCCGCCGCCCTTTTGCGCGAACGCCTCGCGCGGCGCCGCCAGGATGGGCAACGCCGCTCCGAGCATCAGCGAAGAAGCCGTGAGAAAGGCCCGAAGGCCGAAACGTGTCATGTCTCGTTATTGGGGGTTCTGTGGCGCCGTGATGTCGCGAGGACCGGTGCGCACGTTGCGAATCTTCGCGCGCTCCCTCTCGTCGACGATCTGATTGAAATTGAGATCGACGATGCCGCTCGTGCGCGCCTGATCGTCGGGATGGCGAACCGCGACCGCTAGGCGACCACGCTCGGCCGCGAGAGCGAGCACCTGCGCCTCGGTGAGCGTGAGGCTCAACGTGAGGAGGTTCTCCTGCTGGTAGGGGTTTGCCTCTTTGGAGTCCTTCGCTTGGTCGGGCGACGTGTCCGTGCCGGTGGCGAGGACGAGCACGCGCTGGAGGAGCACGACGGCGTTCTTCGCTTCGTTGATCGCGGTGCCGGAGCCGATGACGCCGATGACGTCGACGTAGTCGCCAGGCTTGATCAGCGCGATGCTCGTGTCGTCGCGAGCCGCCTTGATCGAGACGGCGCGGTAACCCGGGAGGACGAGCGCCGAGAGATCCTTTCGCTCGTCGGTCGCGGTGAGATCACTCCAGAGGAGAAGCTGCTGCTCCTTCACACTGTTGCCGACCTTGAGGCCGAGGATCTTGTTCTTCTCGGTCTCGCGGATCGCGCGCTCGTCGACGTACGCGAGAGGGATCTCGCGGATGGCGATCAAGTCTTCGGTGATCGGCTTGCCACGCTCGATCTTCTTCACCGCGATGAGAAGCTTCACCTTCTCGCCACCCGACGCTTCGAGCTCGAAGCGGCGCTGGTAGAGGATGAGTAGGAACGCGCCGAGAATTCCGACGATCACTGCGATGAAGAGGGCCCTCTTGTTCATCCCTGTTGAATGCTACACGCCGCAACCTGGTCATTCCAGGCTGGTGAAAGCGTGAGACGCGTCATGACCCGCGAAGATTCGCCGGTTCTCGTCGATGCGCGAAGCTTATTGAACGCTTCTTTTTGCTTGCTTTGAGCAAGCAGAAGCACGCGAGGTTGCTCGTCACGCAACACAGGTCTTCACGATGGGGCTCCGCCCCAAACCCCGCGCATGCGCCGATTTGCGCTTCGCGCAAACGGATCCCCCTTCGCTCGAAGACTCGCTCAGGCGCGCATGCTTCGCGATGGGGCTCCGCCCAACTTGGATTCAGGGCGCGGGGACCGGGACGGGGACGGGGCCTTTGCCGCCGCCGCTGCCGTACTTCGACTTGTAGGCTTCGCGGTATTGGTCGTGGCAGCCGTTGCACGCGGTCTTCATCGCGTCGCGATCACCACGTGCGGCCGCTGCGCGCGCCTTGTCGGCGTTCTTTCCCCAGTCGGGCATCTCTTCGGGGCCCATCGCGCGCACCATGCCCAAGAGGCGAGCGGTGCCCGACATGTTGCCGCCCGCCGAGAGCGCGCCGATCTTCTTCATCAGCGACTGCATGACGGGGCTTCGCACCGCGCCCGCGTCGCTGACGGCGAACGTCGCCGCGAGGCCAACCGCGACGGCGAGGAACCACGAAGATCCAAATCGGCGTGAACGCATCAGGAAGGTCTACGGTTCAACGACGCCCAATCTTCTCATCCGCCGCGACGCCGGACAACCCGAGCGCGACGTAGTTGCCGTCGTCTTGTGCGGACGTGCCCAGGGTCACGACAACGCCGTTCTTCATGTACGAGCGGCCGAGGCCCTTGTGCTCCTCGACGGTCATCTCGGGGTCGTACATGAACCAGCCGAGCTTCTTCATCTCGGCGTCGTAGTACTCGAACGTCTTCTGCGGCGAATCCTTCGTGCGGTAGACGTTGACGCCGTAGGGCGCATCGGCGGCCTTCGCGCTCATCACGCGGAAGGCGTTCGGCACGCGCGGCACCTCGGCGAAGTCCTCGCCCGGCGCGTCTTTGCCTTCTTCGCCGATCATCTGGCGCATGTTGAACTGCGAGTCGGTCCACACGGTGAGCACGAGCGTCTTGCCGCTCGGCGCCTTGCTCGTGTACGCGTAACGAAGCTCGCCGAACGCGCCGAGCTCGCCCGTCGTCATGAACGACTGAAACGCTTCGGCCGTGGTGTTCTTCGTCTTCGGTCCCTTCGCGAAGCAGACGACGGAGCCTTCGCCGTCACGGCCCGCCGAGCGGACGTAGCCCACCTTCGCGAGCTGCTCTTGCTGCGCCTTCTTCGTGTCGGCGTCCGCCTTGAGATCAGGGAGCGGATTGGTGATCGGGCCCGCGATGCCGTTCTTTCCCGGCTTCGAGTAGTCCTTGCCGAGCGACGCGAAGTCGTCGGTCTGGGCGCGGTTCGCCTTGCAGTACTCCTCGTAGCGCTCGAGCACCTTGTCGGGACCGTCGTCCGAGACGGAGCTGCCGACGTGAACGGGCTGCCCGTTGAAGATGACCTTCGTGACGTCGTGGTTCGAAGCCTTCGCGAGGTCGAGCATCTGGCGACCGAACACGAGCGACTGATCGGCGTACTCCGCGCGAGCGTGGCGGATGCTGATGACCCCGCACACGAGCGTCGCGCACGTGAAGTACCCCGCGACGCGCACCAAGCCGCGAAGGTGCTTCGTTTTCTCAGGGCTGCGTCGTCGCTTCGAAATCATGTTGCACCAAATCTCAGTTGAACAGATTCATCACGCCGCCACCAGTGCGCAAGAAGTCGACGCCAAACTGGAACCATGCGGTGAGTTGGCTGCCGTACTTCTTCTCGTTGCATCCGCAGTTGGATGCCGCCGAGACGTTGCTCACGAGATTGAGCTTGCCGTAGTTGATCGATCCGCCCTGGCCGCCGCGCGCGTTCGTGTCCCAGACCGCTTGCCAGTTGGCGGTGCCGTTCGCGGAGCCCGACGCGCTGTTCCAGTTGCGGCTCACCGCAGCAGAGTCCGGAAGGCCCGTCTTCGGCGCGGTGTTGCCTGCAGGGCCTGCGCTGCCGGGGACCGTCCCGCCGCCGCCTTGCCCTGCCGTCGTGCCGCCGCCGGTCTCTTCGCACGCGTGCGACGCGTAGTAGAGCGTGTCGGAGCGCGTCTTCTGCTGGAGATCGAGCTTCATGCCGTACGCCTGACGCGTCCACACGATGAGCCCGAGGAAGATGAGCATCGTCGAGATCGCGATGACGCCTTCGATCATCGCCGCGCCACGCTGGTTCTTGCGTGAGCGGCGATGAGGGCGGCGGAGCGTGGTGGTGGGCGTGGACATCTGGTTCGTTCTCAGTGGAAGTTCGAGATTCCGAGGTTGCTGAACGTGGGATCGAAGCCACCGGCCGCGTCCGTCGCCTTTCCCGTGACGAAGTCCTGGAACTGCTGGAACACGCTGTCGATCGCGCCCTTCATCGCCTGGCGACCGATCCCGCTGTTGGCGAGCGCGTTCGCGAGGTCACCGGAGAGAGCATCCTTGAAGCCCTTGAAGCTCTCGAGGTTCGTGAGTCCACCGAGCGCCGCGCCGACCGCGCCGCTCGTGATGGCGGGCACCTCGAGGCGACGCATACGTGCGCGCCACTTGATCGCGAACGTCGCGTTGTCTTCGTAGTTGCAGGCCGCCGAGCTCCATTCGGAGTCGCAGTCGAAGTAGAACTCCGCTTGCGCGAAGTAGCCGAGCGAGCCGACCTGCTTCGTGTACTTCTGGTACTTCTTCGCCGCGATGCCGACGTGGCTCTCCGAGGTGTCGTTGAGCTTCGGCGCGACGTTGATCGCCCAGGTCTGCATCCAGGTGTTGCCGTTCGACGCCGCGCTGTAGACGACGTACGGACCGTCTTCGCCCCAGAAGCTGTCGAAGCCGGGGCCGAGCGGCTGGAAGTGGAGGTCTTGCTTGTTGCAGTAGCGGAACTGGAGGACCGTACCGACGACGCTGTTGAAGATCGACAGCGCGCGGCCGCCGAGGCTCGATCCGGAGACGGACTTGCCGAGGCCGATCAGGTTCACGAGCCCCGTCGAAGCGACGCTCACGACCTTCTTGCAAAGCTCGCTGAACTCCTTCGCCTCGACCGGGAGGCCTTCTTTCTTCACGCCGCTGCCGCCCATCGCTCGAGCTGCTGCGCCAGGAAGAATCGACGAGCTCGCCGCGACGACGGTGACCGAGCTCGTGCGGCTGTCACCGCCGTACTTCGAGCCGACTTGATACGCCTGCACGACGCCCATCGCAGGGTACGCGTACGAGGCGACCTTCTGCGCGGTGTGGATGGCCTTGAAGGCCTTGCTCATCATCGTGAAGTAGCGATCCCACATGTTGTACGCGGACTCGAAGTCCGCGAGACGATCGGGGAAGTCCGGCCAGCACGGGACGGCGAGCGCGCACGCGACCATGATCGCGAACTTGATGTCGCTGATGATGCCGAGGACGATGTGGATGACCGTCCCGATCAGCATCACGAGGTTGCAGAGGGAGATGAAGTTCATCCCCTTCGCGTGAAGCGCGGCGGACGTGAACGCGCCGTGGTCGGCGGCCTCTTGCATCTTGTCGCGGAAGACGACCGCGTCGCCGATGCCGACGATGAACCAGAGCGCGCCGATCAAAAAGCACGACATGAAGAGACCCGTCATCATGACGGCTCCCTTCTCGTCGGAGAGCAGTGACTTCTTCTGCGAAGAGCTCGTCGAGCTGTCGGCGAAGAGCGAGCGCAACGTGGTGATGGGAGAGAAGGCGATGAACGGGCTGGAGAGGGTATCCGTCATGGCATCCTCACATCTTGTAGAGCGCGCCTTGGTGAGGCATGCGGAAGGATTCTTTGAGCTGCTTCGAGCCACCGCCGCACGCAATGAATCCCATCGGGACCTTGCACTGGTACGTCGCGGTGACGGTGACGGTGACCCAACCGTACGGGTCGGCCTTGCTCGACTGATCTTGAACCTGCGCGCTCACGCCGGTGATCGAGCCCTTCGACGTCCACGTCCCCATCGCGGCCTTCACGGCGTTGTTGATGTCGCCCTGGCCGTCGCCCTTCGCGTCGGGTGTGTTGTCGTTCGCGTTCGAGATGACCGCCGCGGCGCGCGCACCGGCGATCGCGCCGTGCTTCACCACGAGTCGTGCGGTCGCGATCTTCGACAGCTGCACGAACGAGAAGAACGTCATGAACACAGGAACGATCGCGATCACGAACTCCGCCATCACGGCGCCCTTCGTGTTCTTTCGCAGCTCTTTCCAGCCCGGCTTCTTGGTCGTCTTCATCGTCGACCTCACGGGAACGGGCGCAAGATTGCGCTCCGTGCATCTTGGTAGTCTTTCAGCATCGCCACGCCTCCCGCGACGATTCCGGCCATGGCTGGAATGGCGAAGGCTGTGAGTAGAAGCGCGTACTCGACGAGGACGGCTCCTCGACGACGTGCTCTTGATTTACGGCGCATGCTGCCTTTCATCGCATCTCCTCGCTCATCGCTCGGAAAGGGGCAGCTGCTCGTGAGCTACCAGTGGAGATAAACCGTGAGCGCCACGCCGAGGAAGATGGCGGGGCCCAAGCGAAACCACGAGAGGGTGGCAGCATCGACGCTGCGCTGACGTGACTTCGGAAGGAAGAAGTTCGCACCAATCGAGAAGGCGTTTCGGACCGTGCTAAGGAGCTTTCCCTCATAGGCGAGTCTTGCTGGTGCAAGGATGGCGCCTGCGAAGAACCCGTACATCTCGGCTTCCACACCCAGCACCGGTTGGAGGAGCGCTCCAAGAGCGACGAAGAGCTTGACGTCGCCTCCTCCGATTGCGCTTTGACGGAACAAGAGAAGCGGGACCACCGCGCAAAGTGCGGCCCCGCCGAGGGAATACGCACCCTCGTAGAGGGAGGTTTCCATCGTCTCTTTTGCAAGGGTGAATCGGGTGATGTGCACGAAGGGGGCGCCGAGAATCACTGGCAATGTCAGCCAGTTTGGGATTTCTCCTTTACGCCAATCGAGCACCGCGGAGACCGCTGCCACCACGATCGCAAGCAGGAAGACTACGTGCTGATGCGGTTCACCCACGTTGAGTGGCCTTTTTCGTTTCCGTCATGTCGGCGCCGCGTCATCGTACGCGGCGCCGGAGTGGAGGAAAAGGCCCGGTAGCGAGATCAGAGCTGAGAACCAGAGCGCGTCGCTGCCGTTCCGACCTTCGGTCCGAGGGCCTTGAACGCACCAGCGGCGAGAAGAAGGATCGCGACGAGGAGGAGCGCGTACTCGACCATGGATGCGCCGCGAACCTTCTTGATGATCTTGTTCATTTCAAATCTCCGTTTGTATCTTCTGGTTTCAGTTCGAATCTTTTCAATCAACCCATCACGCCACGCGAGCTCGAATCAGAGCTGCGAGCCAGAACGCGTCGCCGCGGTGCCGACCTTCGGGCCGAGAGCCTTGAAGGCGCCTGCTGCGAGGAGAAGAATCGCGACGAGAAGGAGCGCGTACTCAACCATCGATGCGCCGCGGACCTTGTTGATGATCTTGTTCATGGGATTCTCCGTTTTCTGTTCTGGCTTTGGTTGAAGTCGCCGCCGGGCTGCGGCGTCTGCTGGGCGCTTCGGGTGTCTTTCCCGTCGTTGCCTCGCGAACAACACTATTGCTCGTGACGTGCCAGAGCTCCCGCGTACATCCACAGCAGAACAGAAAATTCGGCGTTGTTCGATTCGCAACATTCTCTAGGGTTTGCTGGATTCACGCGTTGCTAGGCGAGCAACACACACATGGTTGACTGGATCTCGCGTAGCTCGAACCGTATGGACGCCCCCGGATCCATAAGCTCACCAGGGAAATTGCGCATCTCGCGCATTCGTTCAACCGTGGTGGATCGAGGGAGCAACTTTCGGGAGACCGGTCCGTAGACTCCGATAGCAGGAGCATCGGCTCTCGGCTGTTCGGGGGTTCCAAGCGGACCTCGACAATTCACCGAGCCCCCCAAAGCCACCGAAGCTCCGCTTCATCTCGAAGCGGGCGGCCGGTACCCTGCAAGAGAACCTCGAAGACATGCGAACGCCGTCCGGACCGAAGCTGGGTCTCCTCGCCTCCTCTACTGCTCTCCTCATCATGAGCTGCGCGGAGCCACCGCCGCCGGACCCGTTCCAGATCTCGGTGAAGGTGGAGAGCGATCCGCAGAAGCCGATCGCCGGCGCGAGCATCGCGCGCGCGAACAAGATCCTCGGCACCACGAACAACGAGGGCCGGGCCACGCTGAAGATCGGCGGCGTCGAGGGCGAGATCACCGACGTCACGGTGACGTGCCCCGAAGGGTTTCAGACGCCCACGAAACCCATCAACATTCGCCTGACGCGCCTCGCCGAGAAGTCGAAGATCCCGGAGTACGCCGTCCAGTGCCCGCCGTCGATGCGCCGCGTGGTCGTCGCTGTTCGCGCCGACAACGGCCCGCACCTCCCGGTGATGTACCTCGACAAGCCCGTCACGCGGACGGACGCCGCGGGAGCCGCGAGCTTCGCGCTCGAGGTGCCCCCTGGATCACAATTTACCGTCGCCCTCTCGACGGTCGAGCGCAAAGACATCAAGCCGATCAGCCCTTCGAAGCTGTTCGTCGTGAGCTCGAACGACGACGTCTTCCTCTTCGATCAGAAGTTCGAGGTCGAGAAGAAGAAGGTCTACGTCGCGCCGCCGCCGCACATCCCGCGATCGCTCAACAAGCCCGAGCCCTGATCTCCGGGTCGGTCTCGCGGGCCTCACGGGCCAAACGGACCCATCAACGTCGCGGTGGCGGGCGATGGCCGTCCACGCATGTCCCGTCTTGGCATTTCGGAAAGAACGCCGGGCAGCTCGGGATCGGCTTCGGCGTCGTCTGTGGACAACCGCCCTCGCGCCAAGCCTTGCAGGTCGCCTCCGCCCCTTCGTTGACGCGGTCGTAGTCGACCTTGCCCTTGGTCGAGAGAATCGGGCCTCCGCAATGGGTGACGCACGACGGGCCGCCCGCCAGGACGCAATCGGCGTCGGCGCGGCAGGAGCGATCGGCCGTGCGTATCGCCTCCGTCGTGCGGGACGTCGCCGTCTTGAAGAGGTCTTCGCACTCCGCCGCGGTGAGCACGGAGCGGCGGTCGACCATCTTGCAGTGGCTTTCACGGCACGCCGGGACGTAGCTCACGCACGACGCCATGGGGCGAGGGGCGATCCGGGCGCAGTCCTCCGCCTCCCAGGTCGCGCACTGCTCGGCCTCGACCTTCTTCACCGTCGCCTTGAAGGCTGCGGTCTTCGCCGAGGGGATCGCGTGGCCGTTGCACATGCTCGTGCAGCGTGACGACTCGACCTCCACGCAGTCGGCGTCCGTGCCGCAGAAGTCGCCCTCGCTCGTGACCTTCTCCGCGGCGCGGAGCTCGGCGCCGGCGCTCGAGAGCAAGGCCTCGCAGCGTTGCGGCGTGGCCATCCCCTTCTTTTTGCACGCCAAGGTGAGGATCGGCAGCGAGAGCGCCACCGTCGCGAGGAGCAGAGAGAGCGAAAGAGAGCGTCGTCGAAGCATGTCGCCGCGCGAGCGTACGCGGCTTCGCGACGTTCGATCTGCCTCCTTCCGCGAGATCGACCCCGATTACTCGAGGTAAACGCGAAGCGCGGCGTTGCCGTGGCACGTCGCGTTGTTGCACTTGGCGCCCTCGGCGCCGCCGATCTCGCCGTTCATGACCTTCGACTTCGTCCCGTCGCGGACGCCGACGCGGCTCTTCGCCGGCATGGGCTGCCCCGTGTTGTCGATCCAGAAGTTGCCGTCCGCGTCGCTGTACGCTGTCGCGAACACCTTGCCGTCGGGTCCGCTGACGACGACCTGCGCGCCCGCGACGCGCGTGCCCGTGCCGTCCATCTTCGAATAGACGGTGCCTCCGAACGCAAACGTCGCGGTGTGGCAAGCCATGCACTCGACGCCGGACGGATCGTTCGTGGCGTTCATCGTGTGCGTCGTCTTTCCCTTCGCCGGTCCGTTCGGCGGCGTGCCCGCGGCGAACTTGCTGGTGCCGAACGGCAGGTTCGTGGGCGACGCGCTCGCGTCGCTACCCGACGGCACGGTCGCGTTCGTCGTGTTCTTCGTGTCGCCCTGGTCACCGCCGGTCGCGCTCGAAGACCGCTCGGCGTAGCTGATGGATCCCGAGTCCGGGCCCGAACAGGCGGCGCTCGCGCCAGCGATCAAGACGATCGCCCCAAGAGACATCAAAAGCTTCGGGAAATGTCGTGGCGTCAAGGCTGGAAGAGCGAAGCGCAACATCGATAGAGGAAAGTTCTGCAAGCAGCAGACCTCGCCGACCACGCAGCCGATGCACGCTCGCCCTCGCGTCGAGGGAAGGATCAACAAACCCTCACGATGGGATCGCGCGTCGTTCTGCGTGCGTGTGCGCTTCGTTCAGCGCAGGCGCTCTTTGGCCTTCGCCAGCGCGGCGTTGATCATCTGCTCGTGCTCGCCCGGATCGGCCCAGCGGCGCTGCACCGACGTGGAGAGCTGATGGAGCGGATCGAAGTAGAGGAAGAACTGACCGGGCTTCACGCTCGGCGCCTGGTAGACGCTGATCCCCGTCTCGCGGTCGTAGTACTCGTAGGAGTGGCAGTCGCGTTTGCCGCCGCCGCCGGGCGCGTCGACGACGAACGTGGGGGTGTTGAAGCCAGCCGTCGAGCCGCGGACGTGCTTCTCGATGAAGATGGCCGTATCGACCGACGTACGAAGATCTTCGACGCCGGTGACGAGGTCGTGCACGTAGACGTAGTACGCGTGGATGTTGAGATGCCCCATCCGCTTGACGAGCATCGTCATCGTCTCGGGTGAGTCGTTCACGCCGCGCTGCAAGACGCTCTGATTTCGCACGACGATGCCGCGCTCGAGCAGCTTGTACATCGCGTCTTCGGTGATGCCGGTGATCTCGTTTGGATGGTTGAAGTGCGTGTGGAGCACGACCTCTTTGTGGACCTTGCGGCCCTTCTCGACGATGCGCGTGAGCGCGTCGGTCCACGCGTGGTCGGTGAGGAGCTTCTGCGGCATCACGGCCGGGCCCTTCGTCGCGATGCGCATGCGGCGAATGTTCGGCATCGCGAGGAGCGCGTCCCCGATCTCCTCGAGCTGCGTAGAGCGGAGCTGGTACGCGTCGCCACCGGAGATGACGATGTCCTCGAGCTCGGGGCGCGAACGGATGTACTCGAACGCGCGCATCCAGCGCTCGTTCGACACCTTCAGGCTGACCTTCTCGACCTCGTCGGTGTCGACGCCGACCGCGTAGCTGCGCGTGCAGAAGCGGCAGTAGACCGGACACGTATCGAGCGCGAGAAAGAGCGCCTTGTCCGGGTAGCGATGCGTGAGGCCCGGCACCGGCGCGTCGGCTTGCTCGTGGAGCGAGTCGAGGTCGAGCTTCGGGTGATCGGGCAGCAGGCGTGACGCGAGCGGGATGAACTGGATGCGAAGCGGATCCTCGTAGGGCTTCGACCAATCGATCAGGCTGAGCAGGTAGGGGCTCACGCGCACGCTCATCGGCGCGCGGTGAAAGCCGGCCTCGGCGTCTTCGATGAAGCCCGCCGGGACGAGATCGCGCAGCGCCTCGAGCAGCTTCGCGGGCTTCGTGATCGTGTGCTTGGCCTGCCACATATGGTCGAGGAACTGCTCCTCGGTCACGTCTTTGTACGCAGGGATCCGTTGCCAGAACGGCCCACGCAAGAGATTGCGGTAGGCAAGCGTCGACGGATCGACCGGCGGTTTCTTGGCAGGAATAGGCTCCGCGCCTGCGCTCGCATTGGCGTTGGGCACCACGGGCAGCTGCACCACGGGAGAAGCGCTCATACACCTTCTTTTCCACGGCATCGCGCGCGCTGCAACCCTTGTGAATTGGCTCCCTGCGTCAACCGCGCCGAGCATTTGCGTGCGAGAGACCTCAGCTTCGAGGATGGCTGTAGACTGCAACGATGGCGATCGCGAGCAAGGCGGACATCGCGTCGGTCCTCGCCCTCCTCGAAAGCGGCGTCGCAAGGGTCGAGAAGGGGTCGCTCGACCAGATCGTCGAAGGCCGCCGCGAAGACGTCGCCCTCACCGTTCGCTGGCGGGCCACGAACAGGACGAGCATGTGGGAAGTGAAGTCATCGAGGAAGCGGGAAGCGTGGGCTCCGCCGCTGCTCGCCTTCGTTCGGAGGCGCACGCCGGGAGACGCGAGCCTCGTGAAGTCGGGCGCGATCGCTCACGTGCCCACCGGCGACGAGGACTTCGACTTCCACTGGCTCGTCGAAGGCGCGCCGCGATCGACCACGAAGCAGCTCTTCGGCGAGCCCGTCCGAGCGGTCCTCCGCGAGGCGCGCAGAGGCACCTCGTTCGCGATCGACGACGGCGTCGTCAGCGCCAGCATGAACGGCACGCGCTTCGAGATGAGCGACATTCATCACGGCATCCGCTGCGTCGTCGCGCTGCGAAAGCACCTCGGCGAGATCGAAGAGGAGGTGGCGACCGCCGCAGAGGACATCGCCGCGCTCCGCGTGAAGCGACAAAAGGTCTGGGCGCGGACGGTCCTCCTCGGTCGCGTCTTCCTCGTGGCGATGCTCCTCACCCTCGCCCTCAGCTTCGCCGCCACCTTCTACTACGGCTGCGGCATCAACGTCCTCTTCGAGAAGTAGCCGCGGATCGAGCAGCAACGCTCGGATTCGTTCTGACGTGCCTGGATTCTTAGGGCCATCGATAGCTAGTGGTTCCGATCGCGGATCGAAGCGAAAGCGGTGATCGAGGCCTGGCGCAGGCACTACAACGATGTCAGACCTCACTCGAGTCTGGGTGGCCGGACTCCGAGTGAGTTCAAGTGTCCGAGAACTTCCTCACCGTCACATATCATCACCGGATACCGTCCACCTGATGCGCGATCAGGTCCGGAATCTTCTATCCCAGACCACGCGGCGGAGCCCGATACCTCGGAGGCTCGCACTGCTGTTCTGGCTCTTTGTGGCTGCGTGCCAGGAGAGCTCCACGCCCACTCCAAACGTCGTGGACGCCTCCGCGAGCGATGCGATCTCCTCGAACGATCCTCCGCCATCGACGCCATTACAAGATGGCGCCATCTACGGCGAGGTCGATACCTCGAAGCTCGGCAAGACCTGCATGCAGTCGGCCGAGTGCGGACCGACCGCGGGATGCGTTCATTTCCCGAACGTCGGCTATCGATGCTGCGAGAATGGGATGGAGTGCAAGGCGCTGACCTGTCCGCCCGGCATGGTCTGCAACGGAACCCTCCGCGACCCAGGTGCTGTCTTCTGCCGCTGATCGCCCGCGTCGATCGCGCGAGCGTCAGTCGTCGTGGATGTCCCACGTCATGCCGGCGGTGCGGAGGCGCTCGATGAGGCGCTTGCCCATCGCGGAGGCGGGGGTGAGGACGCCGAAGCGGGGCTCGAGGCGGGCCTCGTCTTTGGCGAGGCAGATCGCGCTCT
>JBGAFW010000151.1:0-14766 GCA_044227045.1 Labilithrix sp. | reverse complement strand
CAGCCTGAGCGCGACGAGGCTTTGCCCGCGCTGCTCGCGGCTCGCAAGGTCTCGTCGATCGCGCTCGAGCGCATCCCACGCGTGACGCGCGCGCAGAAGATGGACGTCCTCTCCTCGATGGCGAACCTCGCGGGGTACCGAGCCGTCGTCGAAGCGGCGCAGCACTACCAAGGCTTCTTCGGTCCGCAGGTCACCGCTGCAGGCACGATGCCGCCGGCGCGGGTGCTCGTGATCGGCGCAGGCGTCGCGGGGCTCGCCGCGGTGGCCGCCGCGCGCGCGCTCGGCGCGGAGGTACGCGCCTTCGACACGCGCAAGGCGACGAAGGAGCAAGTCGAGAGCCTCGGCGCTTCGTTCCTCACCGTCGAGATCGAAGAAGAAGGAGAGGGCGGCGGCGGCTACGCGAAGGAGATGAGCCCCAAGTTCATCGAAGCCGAGATGGCGCTCTTCCGAAAGCAGGCGTCGGAGGTCAACGTCATCGTCACGACGGCGCTCGTGCCGGGCAAGAAGGCGCCGGTGCTCGTCCCCGAAGACGTCGTCAAGCATCTCCGGCGCGGCTCCGTCATCGTCGACCTCGCCGCCGAGCAGGGCGGCAACTGCGAGCTGTGCGTCCCCGGCGAGATCGTCGAACGACACGGTGTCACGATCGTGGGCCTCACCGATCTCGCGAGCCGCATGGGCTCCTCGGCGAGCCGCCTCTTCGCCAACAACATCGTTCATCTCCTCAACGAGATCGTCGACGGCGCGAAGCTCCACATCGATCTGGAGGACGACGTCATTCGTCCCGCGCTCGTCACGCACGACGGCGACGTGCTCCCGCGACCACCCCCGCCGGTGGCCGTCCCGCCGCCGCGCCCGTCGACGCGTCTTCGCACCGCTCCCGCGCCCGAAGCGAAGCCTGCGCAGCGGCAGATCCGATCGCCTACGCGTCTCGCGTGGGGAACCACCGCCTCGGGTCTCCTCGTCATCGTCGGCCTCTTCATCGCTGGCCGCTTCGCTCCCTCGGACCTCCTCCAGCACTCGACGGTGTTCATCCTCGCGTGCTTCGTCGGCTGGCAGGTCATCTGGAGCGTCACCGCGGCGCTTCACACGCCGCTCATGAGCGTCACGAACGCGATCAGCGGCATCATCATCATCGGTGGCATGCTGCAGATCTCGTCGACGTTCGACCCGGCGAGCGTCCTCGGCGCGCTCGCGGCGCTCTTCGCGGCGATCAACATCGCGGGCGGCTTCCTCGTCACCGAGCGCATGCTTCGCATGTTCCAGCGCAAGCCCGACAGCGGCGGCGGAAGCGGCAGCACGGCGAAGAAGGGTCACAAGTGATGCTTCTCTCTTCGCTCGTCTCTCGATCTTCGCTCAGCGCTGCCGCCGCGTTCGTGGACGGCACGACCACGGCGGACGGCGCGACCACGACAGGCGCCACCGCGACGGCCGGCGCAAGCGCCTCTCCGTTGATGACGAGCGGCGTCCTCACCGTCGCGTACCTCGTCGCGGGCGTGCTCTTCATCCGCAGCCTCGGCGGTCTCTCGAAGCAAGAGACGGCGCGCCGCGGAAATCTCTCCGGCATCGTCGGCATGGGCATCGCCGTGATGATCACGGCCGCCGCGTGGGCGAATCGACCTGGCCGCGAGATCACCGGCGATATCGGCGCGATCGGCCTCCTCGGCGCCGCGCTCCTCGTCGGCGGCTCGATCGGCGCGGTCCTCGCGCGTCGTGTCGAGATGACCGGGATGCCCGAGCTCGTCGCGGTCCTCCACAGCTTCGTGGGTCTCGCGGCGGTCCTCGTCGGCTTCGCCTCGTACCTCTCTCCAAGCGCGACGGTGCTCGAGCCTGGAGTCGAGCGCACGGTCCACCTCGTCGAGATCGGCGTCGGCATCGCCGTGGGCGCGCTCACGTTCACCGGATCGATCATCGCGTGGGGAAAACTCCGCGGGAGCATCTCCGGCAAGCCGCTTCTCTTGCCCGGCCGCCACTTCATGAACGCATGCCTCGCGTCGGGCGCGATCGGGCTCTGCGTCCCGATCGTCCTCGCCCAAGGCACCGCGGGCCTGCCGTATCTCATCGCGATCGCCGTGCTCGCCGGCATCCTCGGCGTGCATCTCGTCATGGCGATCGGCGGCGCCGACATGCCCGTCGTCGTCTCGCTGCTCAACAGCTACTCGGGCTGGGCCGCCGCCGCCGCCGGCTTCGTCCTCGCGAACGATCTCTTGATCGTCACCGGCGCGCTCGTCGGGTCGTCGGGCGCGATCCTCTCGATCATCATGTGCCGCGCGATGAACCGCTCGATCGCCAACGTCATCTTCGGTGGCTTCGGCACCGCCGACGCGAAGGCTCCTGCCACGCCCGGCGCGCCTGCCGGTGAGGTCATCGAGATGTCGCAGGCCGACGTCGCGGCGATGCTGCGCGACGCGAAGAGCGTCGTCATCGTCCCTGGCTACGGCATGGCCGTCGCGCGCGCGCAGAGCGCTGTCCACGATCTCACGAACGTGCTCCGCGATCGGGGCACGACGGTGCGCTTCGCGATCCATCCGGTCGCCGGACGCCTCCCCGGTCACATGAACGTCCTCCTCGCCGAGGCCGGTGTCCCTTACGACATCGTCCTCGAGATGGAGGAGATCAACCACGACTTCGCGAGCACCGACGCGGTGCTCGTCATCGGCGCCAACGACATCGTCAACCCCGGCGCGCTCGACGACGCCTCGAGCCCGATCTACGGCATGCCCGTCCTCGAGGTCTGGAAGGCAAAGACGGTCGTCGTCTTGAAGCGCGGCATGGCCGCGGGCTACGCCGGCGTCGAGAACCCGCTCTTCCACCTCGAGAACACGCGCATGCTCTTCGGCGACGCGAAGAAGAGCATGGACGGCCTCGTCACAGCGCTCCGCTCGTAGCGGCCGGACGCGAGCGACCAGCGCATCATGCGCAAGCCCTCGCGCAGCATGCGCACGCATTAAGGTACGCGAATGGACCGTTCGTCACCCGCGAACGGATCGTTCGCGATCTCTCGTAAAAATAGATGCATTTGCGATCGGTCTCGCTTGCGAATGAAGGGTCGGCTGCTACACCCGACGTGGCTCGATTGGTTGCTTGATCGATGTCGGCTCGGTCTCCTCTGCGCGCATCGCGGAGAGCTCGCGCGACAGGGATAGAGGCGACCAGTCTCACTACTGCTTGGAGGTTGGGATGGGTCGCGTTGGCTCCGGTCTCGTGGTCACGTTGTTTGCGTTCGCGCTGGGGACCGTCGCATTTGCAGGTTGCAGTGCGGATGGCACCACGGAGACAGAAGGCGTCACCGATCAGAAGCCCACCGATCCTGGCTCGTCACAGGGCCTGCCCGCGTCGAGCAACTCCGGCGGCGATGACGGTGACGTCGACGCGGGCGCCGGACCGAAGAAGGACGCTGGCAAAGCCGACGCCCAAGCCGACGCCGGACCGCCGCCGCCTGTCGCGGGCGATCCGTGCACGAAGATCGACTCGATCGTCGAGAAGCAGTGCGGCGCATGTGGCAAGCAATCGACCGTGTGCCTCGCGGACGACGCCGGCGCCGCGAGCGGTCACTGGTCGGTGTACTCGGATTGCATCGGCGAGCTCGCGGGTGGCTGCGTGCCCGGCACGGTGGAGAACGAAGCGTGCGGCAACTGCGGGACGCGCGTACGCACGTGCTCGAAGTACTGCGGATGGTCCAACGGCGCGTGCACGGGGCAACCCGTCGACTCATGCCCGCCCGAGAGCGTCGACCTCACGAGCGCAGGCTGCTCCGCAGCGAATACGTTCCGATCGCGTTCGTGCAAGGCGGACTGCACGTACAACCCATTCAACGCGACCTGCGACGCACCACCCACGACGGTGAACATCGCCCCCACGATCGGTAGCGTCAGCTCGACGATCGCCGTGCTCACCTCGGCGAAGGTGATCTCGAAGCTCACGGGCTCGTGTCCCAACGCCACTCCGTCGACGACGTTGACGACGCCGTACACGTACATTCAGGTGAAGAACACGCTCGCGAAATCCGCCACCGTGTCGATCTACAACTCCGTCGCCTCCGGCGGCGTCGTCTTCGACACGACGCTCGCTTCGTACGAAGGCAACGTCTCGCCCACGGCAGACGCGGCGCGCAAGGCGTGCGACAAGGGCGTCGGCACCTTCGGAACAACCGCGCTCACCGGCGACTCGCGCTTCGCGTCGCTCGACAACACGCGAAAGGTCACCATCCCCGCCGGTGGAACGGTGAGCATCTACGTCGCCGCGAAGAAGGCGTACGACGCGACGAAGCCGACCGAGTCGACCGGTCCGGTGAAGCTGAACGTGAAGACCGAGACGCTCCAGTAAGCCCACAACAAGCGGAGCGGCGCTCAACTCGTTTCTGGGCGCGCAGAAACCTCAACGTGGCTGGTCACTCGCCTGTGCAAGTAGCGAGTTTGACTACATGATCCGCGAATGATCCCGGTGGTCGCTGAGGGCTGTGAGGCGGTGTTTTGGTGATCCACATTTCGCGTTTCACATTTGCGGATAATTCCACGGGCCTATTTTAAAGGCGTCCGGCGTCTCGATCGCCTTTCAGATTCCGATTCCGGCGTGGTCACGAATCTTGCGTGCAGTCTCGAGCATGAGCGCACGTGATTCGGGCATCATCGACCTCTTTGCCATTCACAAGGAAGAGGAAGCTCGCCAGTCGGCAGCTCCGAGCGCACCCCCACCGGCCTTCGCGATGGACATCAACTCGGACGATGACTCCGACGTGGATGGCTTCGCGGCCGTGGCGGCCCAGTCGAAGAAGAAGACGAAGATCATCGGTGGCGTCATCGGCGCCGTCGCGGTCCTCGGCGTCGTGATCGGCGCCATCGCGCTCAGCGGAAACAAGGAGCCCGAGAAGGCCGCCGCTGCCGCCGCGCAACCTCCGCCCGCCGCCACGCAAGTCGCGCCGCCTCCGGCCGCCGTCGATCCCACGCCGGCCGCCGCGCCCGCACCCGTTCCGCCTCCGCCCTCGACCGCCAAGACGAAGGACTACACCCCCGCGACCGCCGCCGCCGCCTACGCAGCCTCCCAAGGCAAGAAGAAGTCGGCAGCGAAGAAGAGCGTCGGCGGTGGCGTGAAGCTCCAAAAGGTCCAGAGCTCCGGCACCGGCGGCTGATCCAAACGCAACGATCCGAACGCAACGAGCCACGCTGGCGTGGCACGCGCATTTTGGTGGAAAAGGGTGAGCGGCGCCCTGTGTCAGCTCCGGTCGACCCTTCTCAACAAGGCGCCGGAGTTTAATCGGGCCTGAGACCCGATGGCGTCGAGCGGTGCCGCTGCCAGGATGGCGCGTGTGCCATGTAGATTCTCTCCACAGCAAATAATCCACGCTGGCCTTCTCGAATCGCCCACGCTGGCGTGACCTTCTTGAAAAGTGCGGCTGCCAGGTCGGCTTGCCATGCGGGTTCTCTCGTGCGCGAGTGATCCCGTGCCCCACGCTGGCGCGGGTTACAAGGCGGCATCCTCCTCGAATCGTGCGCCGCTGGCGGGTTGCGAGGCAGCGCTCTTCTTGAAAAGTGTGGCACGCGCGCCAAGCGTGGACGGAGCCATGCAGATTCTCTCGAATGATCCCGATCGCGGGTAGGGCCGAGGCCGACGCAGAAGGCTCGACGCGTCGTCCTTCGGTTCTTTGGAGCAACCCGAGAGCAGCGCCGCTGCGATCCAACGCTGGTGTGGGTTGCGAGGAGGAATCCTTCCTCGAATCGTGCACCCACGCTGGCGCGGCTCGGTGCGCACGTGCGAATCGTGAGCCTCGCATGCCTACGCTTGCGAAGGCACCGTTCGCAAGCATCTTGGCCCAGCTCGATATCACCTTGGCCCCGCTGGCACGCCGCTCGGTCGGGCCATCGGTGAGATGCCCGCTGGCCCGCAGCTTCGATCCAGAGTTGCGTCTCGCTTCGCACTACCTTCAGGAAGGCAACGACGAGAGACAGGAACCCGAGCGTCGACCACGCTGGCGTGGTCTCGAAGACGACGACCGGAGTGGTGATCCTCTGCGACGGCGACAAAGCACCTTGTTCGCCCAATGACAGCGAGAACAAAGCTGGCCCCTGGCTGGCACGCCGCTCGGTCGGGCCAGGGATGGTGTCTTCGATGGTGACGCATGGGAATGTGTTGGTCACCGGACGAGGCCGTTTCGATCCACATTTCTTTTGTGGATCGTTTTGCTGCCGACCGGTGACTAACGAAAACGAACCGAGAACCGAGAACGAGCCGCGACGAAGAAAGAGAGAGGAGGCAACGATGTCGACTGCGCTCATTAAGGAGGACAGCGCCGAGTCCCGCGGAAAGGCGCGCGATGCCGCGGATGGGGTGCAACGCGCGCCACCTGCGGCCGTCACCGTCGGGGTCGACTGCACACGCACTCGAAGCCGTTGGGCATTCACGATGGACGGTCTGTGCAGCAGGACGAAGCACCTTGGCCGCCCAAGGTGACAGCGTGAACAGAGCTGGCCCTCGCTGGCACGCCGCTCGGTTGGGTCATCGCCTATCCGCGTGAGGCGAGAAGCGAAGACGAAGAGGAAGAGAACGAAGAGGAAGAGAGAAGAGAGAGAGAGAAGCGAGAGAAGAGAGGGAAGAGAGGGGGAGGCAACCGATGTCGGCCGTGCTCATGACACCTACCTCCACGCGCGCGCGCGTGGGGCGACGATATGCGCGCCTCACATGAAGAGGGCGGCGACCTCGCTACCTTGGTTGACCAAGGTGGAAGCCGAGCCTCTTGGCGCGTTGGTGGACGGCCAGCATCCACCCTTGTTGACCTTGCCCTTGCCGTGGCGTGCGGGGTCAGAGCGCGATGGCGATGCGCGTGATGATCTCGTTGAGCGAGTGAGAATGGTTGCGCGCGCTGTCGTCGAGGCCGGTGCGGAGGGTGTTCGCTGGAGCAAGCGCGCGGTTGCGGCTCGACTGCGCCGGGCCGTCGGGCGTCGTCGGGTTGACGGGGGCCGAGCCGGGGAACATGTCGTGGACGTAGTTGAGCGTGAGGCGGACGTGGCGGGTCGCCCAATAGTTGGCGCCGAACGAGAAGGCGTTGACCTTGATGTCGCCGTCGGCGTTGCGCGGTCCGTCGGGCAGACCATCGCGGCTCGAGCTCTGATACGTGAGCGCGACCTGCTCCCATTTGGCGAGCAGCTGGAGCGCTTGCCTTGGAATGACGGGATCGCTTACGGACCAGTCGAGGCGTGGTGGGTTGCCATACCCGGGGACGCCGTTGATGTCGCGATTGCCGAGCGGCCAGAAGCCGAGCATCACGTAGTAGGCGACGCCGTGAATGTTGCCGAAGCGCTCCGAGTTGGTCGCTTCGTAACCTTCGACGGCCTCACGCGTGTTGTTGCGGATGTAGACGACCTCGCTCGTGACGTCGAAGTTGCCGATCGGAAGCCGAAGCTCGCCGGCGACGGCGCGTTGGTCGCCGTTCGGGATGATGTGCATCGTCCCCTTCGACCCGGCGTACGTCGGTGTCCAAAAGGCATACGACGCTTGCGTCGTCATTGGCGTGTAGTCGTAGAAGACCCAGTCCTTATCACGCGAGCCGTAGTGAAAACCCGCGCCGATCTGCGCGTCGCGAAGCGGGTTGCCCTTCGCCAGCATCGAGGTCTTCGCCAGCGGATGGATGAACGCGCGCCCGAAGACGTCGAAGCGGGAGTCGACGTTTGGCCTGTTCTGTCCGTCTCCCATGTAGGGACCGACGGAGTAGTAGATGAGGCGGTCGCTCGTTTCGCCCCAAAACATCGCGCCGATTTCCTTGTTGGTCGGAATGCCGACCGCGCGGACCGCCAGCGATCGCTCGGCGAACGGGAGGTACTTGTCGCTCGTGCGGTTCTCCATCGTGAAGGGCGCGTCCATCTGGCCGACCATCACGTTGAACACCGACCCGTTGCGGTAGTTGACGAACGCGTCGGTCGGCGCTGCTTGAAAGCGCACCGTCTCCGTCGGGGGATACCGGCTGGTCGTCGTCGTCGGGGTGTTGCGCGGATTGTCGATCGCCGTCGCGCCAAAGTCGCCCGCAAGCATGAAGCGCCAGTGGCCGAGGAATTCGCCGCTGACCTCCGGGCGGATGCGTCGAATGAACAGCGTGGGCTTGAGGTTGGTCTTCGTCACGCCCGGGCCGATGTAGCCGTACCCGTCGAGCTGCACGCGGCCCTGAACATAGAGATGAAAATTGTCGTGATGGTCGCGCAGAAAGAAGAGGCCGTTGTGATAGCCCGCTAGCGGATGTCCATCATGCGCGAAGGGCGAGTTGTCGACCCTTGCGTGGTCTTCGGGGGTGGCGCCGCTCTGCGCGATCGGCACGTTGTAGCCTGCCGTTGCGTCGGAAGGCGGGGCGGTCGTGGAGGCAGGCTCGGTGGTCGCCGTCGTCGTCGCGGTCGCCGTCGCTGCTGGCGCGGTCGTCGCTGCTGCGGGCTGCGCTGGCGGCGATGGCTGCGCCGGCGATGGCTGCGCAAGGGCGCTCGATTCGAACGCGGTCGCGAGGGTGACGGAAAGGAGAAGCGACGAGGTGATGCGCGCTACTTCAACGCGGTTGTGCACGGCCTCTTATCTTGGAGAAATGTGTCATTCATGTGAAGAACAAGTGGCTGCCACGCAGATTCTTCATCTGCATGACGCAATCACGACACGAACAAGCCTCATTTGGCCGGCAAAGCAACGGACTCTACGCCGTGCAGTGCCGTTCGAGTTTCGGGTGAAAAGCGCACGCAGACCGAACGAATTTTACTGCACGGTCACGGGAGTCGTGCTCCGGAGGAGTCGCTCGGTGGTGTCGCCATCTGGAGGCTCATGGGCCACGCGGATGCGCAACAAGGCTGCGGCCCATCGCGATGAGCGACCGCTTGTCCGCGTCCAAAACCTCGACGACCTCCAGCTCGCCCAATCTCGAGGTCTCGGAAGCGCCGCGCGAGCTAGAAGCGGCCTTCCATCGACAGCCCGCCCGAATCGAGACCAAGCCACGGAGTCACCCGTGTGCTCTTGAGGGCGGCGTCTTTGGCCGAGGGCGCAGGCGGCGACGCGGCGGGGCGTTCGCTTCCTTCCTTCGGCGCGAAGACGAACCAGCCGATCGCGATCACCGTGCCGGAGATCCCGACGATGAGCGAGGTCTGAAAGACGGCTTTGTGGCCGCGGGCGACCGAGTCGTTGTGCTCGATCGTCACGCACACGTCGGAGACTTGTGCGCGATCGGGTCCGTCGCAGATGCTCGTCTTCCGTCCCGTTCGAATGAGCGTCTCACGCGCGACGTCCGATGCGTGCGACGAGTTCGCCGCGAGCCCACCGAAGATCGCCGCGGCTGCGAGGCCGCCGAGGCCGACCGCGCCCGCGACGTACACAGGCCACGTCGTTTGGGGAGGCGCGAGGATGCTCGATCCGGACTCCGACGACGGCGCGGCGCTCGACGACGCAGAGGAGGCGGAGGCGTTGGTCGACGCGGCATTTCCAGGGGTGGGGCGCGTGCGCGTGTCGGCGGTGGGCACCAGCGCCTTCGGGATGAAGACGGGCTTCACGCTCACGGTCGCGCCCGCCGTGGCCTCGATCTGCTCGGTCTTCTTCTCACCGCGATGCGTGATCACGATCGTGTGCCTGCCGGGCATCACGTCGACGGGATCTTCGATCGACGCGATCTTCTCACCGTCGATCGTCACCTCCGAGCCGCCTGGTACGTCGAAGCGCACGCGGCCAAGATGCGCCTTGGCGTTCGCGCGGCCATCGTCGAGCACGGGCTTCATCTTCGGCGGCACGTCGCCATCGACCTCGGCCACGTACGCGTCGAACGTCTTCAGCGCCTCGAGGTAGCGCCCTGCTTGCAGCGAGCACTGCGCGAGCATGAACGTCGAGGCGGGGCGCTTCTTCAGCGCGCTCGCTTGAACGAAGGCCACGCGCGCCTCTTCGTAGCGCTTCTTCGCGTACAGCTTGAGGCCTTCGGCGTAGCGCGCCTTCGCCGCCTCTTCGATCGCCGCTTCTTCCCCAAGCGGCGCCTTCGGCTTCGCGGCAGGTGCAGCATTCGCATCGACCGGCGCTGCGAGCAGGAGCGCGGACGCGACGAGGACGAGGTGGTGGAAGCGGTGGCGGCGCATCAGAACGAGTACCTCGTCGTGACGTACACCGACTCGTTGCGCCGGTAGTAGCTGCCGAAGGAGCCGCCTTGGCCGTCGATCGCGAGATAGCCGAGGCGAACGGTGAAAGACGACGTCGCGTAGCCGATTTCGGGACGGATGACCCACGAGAAGGGGTTGATGCCGATGAACGAGCGCGCCTCGAACACGATGTTCTCGAGGAACGTCCAGCGGATGACGTTGGCGAGGCCGACGTTGTCATCGCGTACGAACAAGAGCGGCCCGCTGTTGTTCTGATCGACGACGGGCACGATCGGGATCTTCGGGCCGAGGAGGCGAAGGTAGGAGGCCTCGACGATGATCACTTTGCCGAAGCCGCTCTGGTACTCGAGGCCTGCGACCGCGGTCGCGGTAGGGCGCGCGACCGAGTTCAGCGTGTTGCGCGAGTAGAACGTCGCGGCGGTGTCGAAGGCGGCGTCCATGCGGAGCACGAACGGGCCTGCGGTGGTCGCCAGGTCGGTGCCGACGTGATGTCGCTTGACCGACTCGATGACGAGCGGCCCGCCATACGCGGCGGAGGCCTGCTTTTGCGCCGCGTAGAAGAGCTCGAAGTCCGTGCCGGTGGGGTTCTCCGATCCCTTCAGCTCGTCGATGCGCTGCGCCACGAGCGGATCGAGGTACACGAACGGCGAGCGGTCACGGCCGTAATGGTAGTAGTACGACGCGTCGAACGCCCCGAAGTGAAAGCGCAGCGACGTCCCGATCGACGCGCCTTCGAAGGCGCCTTGCGAGGCCTTCGATCGGATGAGCGAGCCTTCGATCTCGGCGGGGCTCTTGTCTTGGGCGTACGTCCCGAAGAACTTGCGGACGTAGCGTGGCGCGTCGGGCTGCACGAGCGCCCAGTTCGTCCCGTAGATCGCCGCGCGATCGGGGATGAAGAACGGCTGCGCGACGATGCCGAGCACGGCGATGCCGAGGTCGAAGTCGGCGCGCGCCGCCAAGGTCGGGATCGCGACCATCTCCGAGTCGAGCTGCATGCGGTTGCGCGTGTCGCGCGCGTTGAGGACGTCATTGGGCGCGACGGCGTCGGAGTTGCCCCACACGATCCGTTGCTGCCCAAGGCGAATGTCGACCCGATCGCTGTAGAACCCGAGATACGCCTCGCGGAGAAGCGGCTCGACGTACACGGATTGGAACTCGCGTGAGTCGAGGCGCTTTCCTGCCGGCCCCTCGTTGATGACCGCGGTGTACGCGAGCGATCCGGAGAGCACAGCCTGAAAGCTTTTTCCGCGCGTGTAGCGGACGTCGAGGTATGCCTGGTTCACCGTCGACGCGCGCTCGTAGCCCACGCGCTCTTCACGCGCGGCGCTGCGAGGCGCGCCACCTTCCGGCGGAAGGCCATACGCCACGGTCGCGCGTGCGAAGCCGCGAAGCTCGATCTTGTCGGGCTTGGCGGGCTCGGGAGACGCCTTGCCGTTGTTCGTCGATGTCCCGGGCGCCGGCTTCGTCGTCGCGGAGCCGTCATCCTCGAGGACCTCGACGACGTCATCGTCGCCGCTCTTGTTGGTCTTGGTGTTGTCTCCGTCCGGTGGCTTGTTGGTGTCGGGCGGCTGAGGCTCGCTATCGCTCTTCTCCTGCCCCAACGCAGGAGATGCCGTCAGCCCAATCGTCGTGATGAGCGCCCATGCGAGCGCGTGGAGCTTCGTCTTCAGCCGATGGCTCGACCGCGAAGAGCTGACGAGAGGTCCATGCGCAAGAGCGCGCGGATCCCCGGAAGCGCAGCGAGCCCCAGAAAGATCAGGGTCGGGATCGAGGCCACGAGGAAGTCGTGAGCGCGGAGATCGAGCGGAATCAGGAACCACGTCTTCGCCATCGGATCCCTCAGCGCGTAGGCCGTGAGGGCCCAGGTGCCGAGAGAAAACACGAGACCGAGTGCTGCGAGCACGCCGACCTCCGTGAACACGATACGCGCAATCTCGGATCCCGCGTAGCCCATCGATCGAAGCGTCGCGTACTCCGTTTCGCGCTCGAGGAGGAGGAAGCCAAGGACGCTGAGGAGGAAGAAGAAGGCGAGGATCCCCGAAAGCGCGATGAAGGGCACGATGATGACGTTGAACGAGGCGAGGTACGCCAAGGTGGCTTCGGCATACTCGGTTCGGACTTCGACGCTGGTGACGAGCTCGTCGCTGAGGAGCGCGCTCTTCGGGTCCTTGACGATCTTCGCGACCGGGGCAGCGGCGGGAGCCGGCGCCGGCTCTTCACCGAGGTCGATCTTCTCGAGGACCTCCGCGTTCGTCGCGGTCTGGAGCTTCTTCGCGGCCGCGACCACTCCCGGCGCATGAGGCGCGCCAGCGGCGGGCGTCCCATAGCGGACATACACGCCGCTCAGCTTGCCCTCGAGGCCGAAGATGCGCTGCGCGGTGGCGCGCGGCACCAAGATCGTCGAGAGGCTCGCGTTGGTCATCAAGCCGACGACGCGAAGCTTGTGGGTCGCGCCTTTGCGGGCGATCGTGATCGTCTCGCCGATGCGCGCCGGCCGACCCGCGGCGAACGACGAGTTCATGATCGCCTCCTCGGCGTCGTCGGAGGAGAAGGACTGGCCTGCCTTGACGCCGTAGGTCACGAGGTTGCCCTCGGGCGGAAGACCGCGCACGCGCATCTCTTCGACGATGCCGTCTTCGCGACGAACGGGCGCGTAGCCTTGGAGGTAACCCTCGTAGCTCGCGACGCCCTTGTCGCTCATCACCTCGGCGACATGCGCCTCGGCGAGCGGGACCTTGAACGACGCGATCGCGTCCCAGTGAAGCTTTGCGGCTTCGCCACGCGCCCACGTGTCGTACGACGAGACGGACGTGAGCAGGCCCGACGGAAGAGCGACGGCGAGCGCGACGAGCGTCGCGGTCGCGAGCGAGAGGCGAACACGACGGAACACGTTGCGAAGGCCATAGCGCATCGACGTCGACCCGAGCGCGAGGCGCTGGAGCAGGCTCTCGACGAACGCGAAGCCGGGGAGGCCAGTGAACGTCGTGACGACTTCGCCCGAGCCACGAAGCGCCTGCGATGGACGCGTGCGGAGCACTCCGAGCGCCGGCGGGATCGCCGAGAGCAGGCTCACGAGCACCGAAGAGCCTGCGGCGAGCGCGAGGTACTTCGGCGCGTAGGCCATCGTCGCCTGCGGGAAGCCCGAGATCACCGAGCTCGTCTGCGTGATCTTCTTCGCGAAGAAGATCGCGGCCGGGATGCCGGCGATGGCGCCGATGATCCCTGGGACGAGCGCGATGCCGAAGAACACCGCGGCCAGCTGCGCGGGCGAGTAACCCTGCGCGAGGAGGCAGCCGATCTCACGACGGCGCTCGGCGATGAGCCGATGCACCGAGATGAGCGCGACGATCGCCGCCATCAGGGCGACGATGAGCGCGATCGTCGGCGTGACCGAGCTCGATCCGGAGAGCATGACGTCGAGGAAGCGATAACCGAAGGTCGACGGCTTCGTGACGACGCGCTCGATCTCGAGCTTGTTCATCACCGCGAGCACGCCGTCGGTCGTCTTGCGTGCGTCTGCGTTCTTGTCGAACGTCACGACGATGTCGTTGTAGAGCTCGTCGGGGAACGTGCGGTCGAGCGCCTCGCGCGAGGCGTAGAGGATGCCGAGCGATCCCTTGTGCGGGACGAGCATCTCGGGGTTCGCGGTCGGCACGAGGTATTCGGCCGAGAGGCCGGTGCCGCCGACCGTGAAGCGCGTCGCGAAGCGATGCGGGTTGACGACGATCTCGTCGCCGATGTGAACCGCGTTCGCGTCCGCAAACGACCGATCGACGAGCGCGACGGTCGGCTTTCCGCGCTCGAGCCAGCGCCCGGTGAGGACCTCGACGTCGTTGACCATGCCGCCTTGGCTCTCGTGCGCGCTCGGGTCGACGTATTGGACGACGACGGGGAGGGGAGAGCCGTCGTGCTTCTCGATGTACCCGAGCGCGATGAAGCGGCGATTGACGGCGGTGACGCCTGGGACCGCGCGGATCGCGTCGAGCGACGGCATCTCTTCGGCCGACGCGGGGACGAAGTGCACGTCGAGGTCGGCGAGGTGAAGCTTCTCCGACAACGAATCGCGTGTAAAATACAAGCTGGCTTGGGAGAGGTGCCCGCCGCCGAGCGCCGCTGCTTGAATCGTCAAGATGAGCGCGATGAGCGCGGCGCGCGACTTGGCGCGACGGAGCTCACGCCACCCAAACTTGAGCAGCGTGATCATCGCCAGTTCCCGGCGACGCGGAGACCGGAGCGAACATCCATGCCGGAGTCTTGGCGCGGCCGAACGGCCGGCACCTCGCCGCTTCGCGCGAGCTCGGCGATGTGGCTCGGGAGGCCTTGAACCACACGGCCATCGCGCATGCGAACCACTTCATCGACGCGCGCGGCGAGCTCTTGGTCGTGCGTGACCATGATGCACGTCACGCCGCTCTCGCGCTGCAGGGTGCGCATGCACTCGAAGATGCGCTCGCCCGACTCTTCATCGAGGTTGCCGGTGGGCTCGTCGGCGAGGAGGACCTTCGGCTCGCGCGCGAGGACCCGGGCGACCGCGACGCGTTGCTGCTGCCCGCCCGAGAGCTGCGCGGGGAAGCGATGGGCGAGCTCGGCCATGCCGACGCGCGCGAGGTACTCCATCGCGCGGGCGCGGCGGTCACGCGCCTTCATCGGCAAGAACTCGAGGCCGGCCTCG
>JBGAFW010000150.1:0-14799 GCA_044227045.1 Labilithrix sp. | reverse complement strand
GAGGGCGTAGAGGTCGCTCGAGGCATCTGGCGCCTCGCCTTTTCCGAGGCACGCCGGATCGATGTACCCCATCGTCCCCGCGATCATCTCGCCCGTGTCGTTCTCGATCGTGACCGTCGCCGGCAGATAGGGCGGGAGAGTCGGGGAACCAGGCGCTGGCTGGCTCCGGGAAGAAGCGCCCTGGATCTGCGCCTGCGAGAGCATCTTCGTCGTGACGACGCGCGGCGCGAGCGCGAGCGTGCGGTCCGCCTCGTCGGCCGCAAGCATCACCGCGGCGCGCGGTGGAAGGCTCGCAGGTACGAAGGACGATGAGATCGGCGCCGTGTTACCCGGGCCGCGCGGGATCGCCGGGACAGCGCTCTTCGTCGGATCGGCGCGCCGGCGCGTGGCGATGCCGAAGTCGATCAGCTTCACCGTGCCGTTCGTCTCGATCACGTTGCCCGGCTTGACGTCGCGATGAACGAGCCCTGCCGCATGCACCGCCGCGAGCGCCGAGGCGAGCGTGGCTCCGATCGCCAGCGCGTCGGGGACCGAGAGGATGTTGATGGCATCGAGTCGGTTCGAGAGCGGCTCGCCTCGCACGTGCTCCATCGCGAGCCCGACGAGACCTCGCTGCCGATCTTCCAGGATTTGATAGAAGCGGACGATGTTCGGATGCTCGACGCGACTCAGCGCACGCGCCTCGGACAACACCTGATCGAAGAGCGAAGCGCCCATCGTGGCGTTGCTCGCGGGTGTCTGTTGTCCGGGCTGCCCGGTCAAGAACACCTTCAGCGCGACGATTCGAAGCTCGACGCCACCATACTCTTCGGCCGCGAGATAGACGGGCGCGAAGCCGCCTTCTCCAAGCTGCGTGATGATCCGAAACGGACCAATCCTCGAGGGGACGACGAAGGGAGCCGCGATGGAGTCAGGCACGGAGCACGAGGACAGTGAGCTTGCTTACGCCGATCGCGCGTGTGCGCATCTCCAAGGAGCTGCGCGCTTACTCGCCTTCGTTCGTGACGATGAGCAAGTTCGATTTCGAGAGCGCGAGGACCGTGGTCGCGACGCCGTCGCCGTCCGTGTCTCCCTGCGCGCTGATCATGTAGAAGGGCTCTGTCGGCTTGATCTCATTTCCAAGCTCCGTCACCGCGTTGCTCTGCGCCGCCGAGAGCGTGAGAGGCCCCTTCGTCGGGCCCACTTGGGTTCCGCCGACGCCCGCGACGGTCGCGTAGCCGTACATGACGGGCGCGCCAGGCTTGATCCCCGGCAGCTTCTCCCACGCATGAACGTCGCCTCCCGCGCAGTTGGTGCACGCCCCGCCCCACTCGGTCGCGAAGCTTCCAGGAGAGGCCGCGGGATAGAACGACGCTGCGTCAGCCGACACGGCAGCGTAGATCCCCTTCTCCGCGCGATAGTGCTCTTGCTCGGCCTTGATCAGCCCGACGACGTTGTGAGCCTCGGCCGTGCGCGACGCACGACGATAGCGAATGAACACGACGGTGCAGATCGCCGCGAGGATGCCGATGATGGCCACCACGATCGCCACCTCGATCAAGGTGAACCCTCGCGCACGCCTTCCACCCCTCCGCACGCGCTTCACGACCCGAGTGCTCAAAAGCATGATGGCTCCTACGCCTGGCCCCCAGAAAAAGTGCCATGAGGGACGCGCCTCACATGACGTTTCATCATGATAGGGAGGAGCGGCATCGACACAAGCGCCAACCCCAAATTCAAGGGTGAAGGGTAGGCTCCAACGACGAGACCCAAGCCTACGTGCGAAGAGGTGGGGCCTCGGCGCAAGCTTGTGGGCGCATGCTGTTCAAGCTCGTGGGCGCATCCTGTTCGGGATGATCTTCACGAGGAACATGCATGCGCCTGCATGCTCCTCGTGAGGATGATCGAGCGCTACTTCACGCCCGGGATCGGCGGAATGACGACGGTCTTCCCGTCCTTGCCTTTGATCGTCGTTCCACTCGGACCAACGTTCACGGAGCCGCCGCCCTTCTCGTTGTTGACGTTGACCGCGGTCGCGCCTCCGTCGCCCGAGACGACGACCGACTTCGCGCCGTTCACCACCGTCGTGGCGCCGTTCGGGTTTGTGACGACACCTTGGGTCGGCGTCCCCACCACGGCGCCTCCACCAACACCCGCGCCCACGCCTGGCGCCGCCGCTCCCGAACCGGCGGCCGCGGCCGCGGTCGCGGTCGACGGGGTCGCCGCGCTCGCGCTCGCCTTCGACGGATCGGGCTTCGTCTCGTCCTTGTTGCAACCAACCGCGACCAGGGAGATGACCGTCGCGGAACCCAAGACCAAACGCGATAACGACATACGCTGCCTTCTTTCGTTCTCGAATTCGCATTCGAGCTTCGCGCCTCGCACATCGACGCGAGGCGTATCGATAAGGAGTCGCTGTCGAGTGTAGAGGATCCGCCTCAGGTGCGCCCAAATTCCGCAACGCAGAGCGCGTGATCGCTGTCCTCGGTGAGCGGCGGGTCATCGACGTGCGGACCGTGATAGCGAAGCGCCTCGTTGTGGATCTCGAAGCTCGTGAGCGCACGATGGAGTCGTTCGCTCAAGAGCACGTGATCGATCAACGTGGGCGACCCGCCGTGAAAGCACGAGAAGCGCTTCGCCGGGTCTTCGATCATATCTGCACCGGCGCGCAGGTAATGCTTCGACGGAAGGCCGCTCGTGCCGCTGCCGTGGGCGTCCATTCCGCGCACGAGGCGAACCGGCAATGAGTCGATCGTGTCGTTGAGGTCGCCCATCACGCAGATCGCATGATCGGGAGACTTGGCGAAGACATCGTCGACGAGGCTGCGTACGTAGAGCGCCTCCGCGGCGCGCTGGACGAGGCTACGCACGGCGGACTCCCCGACGGCGTGAGGCGTCCGATCCGGGAGCTCCTTGCCGTCTTTCGTCTTCAGCTCGGCAGGCAAGTTCGACTTGAAGTGGGCCGTCAGGATGTCGACCTCACCGAGCGTCTCGTCTTCGACGCGAACGTGAACGATGCCTCGCCGAAGCGGGATGCGATTCGGAAACGGATCCGGATCGCCTTCGACGAAGCGCGGAAACGCGAGCGCCTTCATCTGATGGACCTGCGACCATTGAATCGGGAGGCGCGAGAGGACGGCGTTGCGAATGCCGCGTCGATCTTGCGATCCCATCACCGGCGCGCCATAGCCGAGGTCGGCGACCTCCTTGGTGACGAGCCTTTCGATGAGCTCAGGAGCTCCGACCTCCTGAAACGCCACGACGTCGGCGCGCGCCCGTCGAAGCGACGCCGCCAGCTTCTCCATTTTGCCTTCCACGACCGCGTTCTCCTCGGGGCGGCGCGGCAGGAAAAAGTCTTTCAGGTTGAAGGTGGCGAGGCGTAGCGGCGAGGACGGCATGAGGTGTGCTGAGCATCCTAACCCAGCTGGTCAGCACGACGGGTTGCGCTATCCTGTGTCCAGGTACGAAAATGGTGGATTTCGAGCTTGCTGAAGACAGGATTCGATCGATCGTGGCTCGCCTCGCGACACTTCGCGCGGAGTACGGCGAGGCCTTCGCCGACCCCGACTTGATCGAGCCCAATGGCGAGTACTTTCCGGACGAGTTCACGCTCGATCCGAAGGGGATCGATCGCCTGCTCCGCCGCATGCTCGGCTATTCGCCGCTCTCGGACGATCTCGAGATCGGCCTCGGCTTCATCGAGCCCGACGGCGAGGTCTCGGGTGGTGGGTGTGGCTCGGGTGGCTGCGCGACGGGCGGCCTCAAGGAGATCGCACGCGGCGGCGCGGTCGAGACGGAAGACGGCTACGCCGCGCTCGTTCACGTGCAAGACGTCGGCGATCCCACGATCCTCACGACCGCGCTCGCGCGCTCGGTCGGCCGCATCGTGATGTTCGAGGCGGACGAAGACATCGACGAGCGTGACGAAGGCGCCCTCAGCGAGCTCACCGCGATCGCGGCAGGCTTCGGCCTCCTGCTCCTCAACGGCTCGTGCGTCTACAAGAAGGGATGTGGAGGGATGAAGCGCCACCAGGCGACGTTCCTCGAGATCGACGAGATCGCGCTCGGCCTCGCCCTCTTCATCCGCGCGACGAACAAGAAGCCGAGCACGGTGCGAAAGCACCTCGAGATCACGCAGCGCGAGGTGTTCGACGCTGCGCTCTCGTGGGTCGATACGCAAGAGTCGCTCGTGCGCGCGATGCGTGATCGCCCGGAGACGCTCGCGGATGGCGTCTTCGACTTCGAGCAGAAGAAAGGCCTCCTCTCGCGCCTCTTCACGTCGAAGAAGACGGACGAAGACGACATCGCCGCGATCAGCGTTCGGAGCCAGCGACCGCGCTCGGAAGAAGAGATCCGCCGGCTCGCCGAGGCGAAGGCGCTCGTCGAAGAAGCTTTGTCCGAGCCGTAGTCGCCGCGCGCACCACGCATGAAGCACGAAGATGCGAATCCGGCCCTCTGGACAAGCTCGGTCGTGCCTGCATGGATCCCGGTCGCCTACGCCGGCGCGTTCTTCACTGCGCTGATCTTCTTCGGGCGAGCGCAGATGCGCCAGACGCTCGGCACGGTGCTCATCGAGTCGGTCTTGTGGACGGGCGCGCTCGTCGTCCTGCTCGCGGCCGTTCCGCAGCGTGTGGTCATCGGCGCCGAAGGCGTCCGCGTCTCGTGGCTCTTCAGCCGCCGCGTCGTTCGCTACGCCGACATCCGGCGCGCGGAGCCCGTCGGCGAGAACGTGATGATCGTGACGATGCAAGGCGAGCTCGTGCAGCTGCGCGCCTCGATGCTCGGCGGCGCGGTCCCTCGCGCGGTGCTCGAGCGTTTGTGGAGCAACATCGCGGCAGGCGCCGAGGAAGGCTCACGCGGGATCGAGCGGGCGACGCTCGCGCGATCCGGCCGGAGCACGACGGAGTGGCGAAGCCAGCTCCGCGATCTCGGGAGCCCTGGCACGTACCGGCAAGCGGTGTTGCCGCTGACGCGCCTCTGGACGATCGCGGAGAACCCCGCGATCGCCGCCGAGCTGCGCGTCGCCGCCGTGGTCGCGATCGCGTCGGCCTCCCTCGACGAAGAGTCACGTGAGCGGCTCCGCAAGCTCGCGGCGAAGACGGTGGAGCCTGCGCTCAGGAGCGCCCTCGTTCGCCTGTCGAACGCCTCGCCCTCCGAGATCCAGGAGCACGAAGCGGCGCTCGATCTCGTGTCGACGCCGACGCGATAACACGCTCGCGTCGTCCGATCGCAATGGCGTATGCTGCGCGCGTGGATCGACGGCCCCCGGAACCCGAATCGGAAGAGATCAGCCTCTACGTCACGACGTACTATTCGCTCTTGCGCTCCACCGGAGAGGTGCGCGTCCGTGCCTTCGAGGAAGCGCACGCCTACAGCGGGTCGAGCCTCCACCTCGGCGCGCTCTCGGACGTGCCCGACCTCTCTGCGTTCGCATACGCCGCGGCGCGTCTCCCCGACGAGATGCTCGACGTCGAGCTCGTCATCCTCGGTCAATCGCACGAGCTGTTCGAGGCATCCGGCTATGACGTGCGCCGCTGGAGCATCGTCAAGACGCGCGGTCGCCGCCGGCCGCTTCGTTATGACGGCAAGGCCAACCTCGCCGTCTTCATCGCGAGCGCGAGCGACATCGACGATCTCGTCCCGATCGTGACGGCGTACCAGATCGAGTGGAACAAGATGCACGAGCGCCTTCGCCGTGCAGCGTCTTCCGCCGACGCGCTCGCGGCGGCGACGAAAGATCCCGTCGCGCTCTCGAACGCGCTCGGCGTGAGCGTCGACGAAGCGCAGAAGCTCATCGACGCGCTCGGACCGAATCGACTCGAGCGAGGTGGTCGCGCGCTCTACGAACGCCGGCTCGACCTGCGCATCAAGATGCTCGCGGCGTCTCACTCGCAATACCAGCGCGCCGCGCAGCGTTGGTGGGGCGGCATCGAGCCCGCGTACATCCAGAAGGAGGAGCCACGACGTCCTCCCGTCTACTTCGTGTCGTCGAACACGCACGCGATCGCCAACCTCGTCGGGGGCTACGCCCAGCAGAACGAGAAGGAGATCATCGCGTGGGCGTGCCGCGACAATCCCGAGGATCTCGGCGAGGAGGTCGCGCGCGCCGCGAAGAGCAGCGATCGCGCCGAGCTCGCTCCCCTCCTCTACTACTTGCTCCGCGGATACATCCACGCGTCGAAGAGCAGCGCGAAGATGAACGAGGTGCGAGCGTTCGAGGCGGAGCACGGTCTCGTTCACCTCTCCGAGCCAGGCCACATCGACGTCGACGCGCAGATCGCGAAGATCTGCGAGCTCGATCCGAACCTCATCGATCCGCGCCTCCAGATCCCGGGCCTCGAGAACCTCAAGAAGAGCGACGCCGTCATCCTCAACATCGACTACCCGCTCGGCATGGCCGCCTACCACATGCTCTCGCGCATCGGTCAGGGCGTCGGTGATCTGCGCGGCATGTACGTGATGGGCAAAGCGGCGACGCTCAACGGACGTGTCGGCGACGTGATGCTCAGCCAGAACGTCTACGACGAGCACTCACGAAACACGTTCCTCTTTCGCAACTCGTTCCGCGCACAAGACATCGCGCGGTGGCTCAAGCACGGCAGCGTGTTCGACAACCAGAAAGCCGTGAGCGTGCGAAGCGCCTTCTTGCAGAGCAAGGAGTACATGGATGCCTTCTACACGAGCGGCTACACCGTGCTCGAGATGGAGGCAGGGCCGTTTCTCTCTGCGGTGTACGAGCTGGTCAACCCGAAGCGCGTCCCCAACAACGAGGTCGTTCACCTCTCCGCGCACACGTCGTTCGACGTCGGCATCCTCCACTACGCGTCCGATACGCCGTACTCGCGCAGGCAGTCCCTCCTCTCGAAGAGCCTCAGCTTCTTCGGCGTCGACAGCACCTACGCATGCGCGATCGCGATCGTGCGCCGGATCCTCGAGCTCGAGGTCGCGCGCCACACCGAGCCGCTCACTTGATCGCGTACTTCGCGCGAAAATAGTCCTCGAGCTTCTTCACGTCCTCGTCGCTGAGCGTGCCCTTGTAGGCGACGACCTCGGCGATGTCGCCGTCGACGCAGTTGGTGTTGTTCACCTCCCCGCCGATCGCGACGGGCACGCCCGGGTTGCTGACGGTCGCCGCGCCGACGTCCGCCTTCGTCCCCGCTTTGCCGTCGACGCGCACCTCGAGCAAGTGCACGCCGATGTAGCGAAGCCCGAAGATGTGAAAGGCGCCGTCGTTGAGGCCCGTTTGGGAGCTCAGCGGGCCGAGCGAAGCTTCGTCGTACGCTTTGTACGTCTCTGCGTACGCCGCCGTCGTCTGCGGCGTGAACGGCGGCGGGTTGCCGATCAATCGAACGCCCGGCTTGTCCGGGATCGTCGTCGATTGCTTCGTCCAGAACACCGCTTGGTTGTCGATCGGCACGGCGTTGTTCGTCGGGTTGTTCACGTAGCGCCCGACGAGCTCGATCGCGAAGTCGGAGCCATCCCACCGCAAGCTCGCGGCGTCGGGGATCTCGAGATGCCGGCACGACCCGCCCGCGATGCTGAAGTGCACGGCGTCGTGACCGTTCGCGGCGGACTTCGACACCGTGGGTTGGTACATGCTGTTCGTCTGCTTCGCGGTGTTCTTCGGTGACGACGCGGAGAGATCGTTCCACGTGCCGACGAGGTTCGCCGCGGTGACGACCGAGGTGGGGTCGAGCCAGAGGACGACGTTCGCGCCGAGGTCGTTCGGAGAGAAGCCGGGTGGTCCTCCTTCCGCGTCGGGGGCGCCGGTGTCCGCCGGCGTGACGGGAGCATCGCTCGTCGCTCCTCCGTCGAACGTCCCGCCGCCGTCGTTCGTGGTGGTGCTCGGTGGGGTGACCGGATCTTCTCCGACGCAGGCGAATGCCCAGACGCCGCAGAGGAGGTAGCCGATGGCGTGGATGAGAAGAGTTCCCCGAGCTCGACGCATCGGCGAAGGATATCCGATCGGCGTGATTTGGGCGCCGCGGCGCGCTCGATGAGCGCCGAATTGCGCAGGTTTGCCCCGCTTTTGCGCATTCGTTGTCTCAAGTCTCTCTCGCTCCGCGATTGTGCGTTGCGCAGCCTCGACATCGGAGTACGAGGAGCGGCCGTCATGCGAATCCTCAAGAGCACTTTGTCCGCTGGTCTGGTCGTCTCTGGGCTGCTCGCGATCTCGTGTGGAAGCAGCTCGCGCTCCTCCGGCTTCGAGCCCGAGAAGAAAGCCGAGACGCCCGGCGGCGACACCGGCCTCGGCGACGGTGACCCCGCGCTCGGAAACGGTCAGAACAAGGCCGAGGTCCCCGTGTCCTTCTCGGGCACCGTGTTCGCGCCCAACGGATCGCTTCCGATGGCGAACACGCTCGTCTACATCACGGCGAAGGAGCCCGCGCCGATCCCGGAAGGCGCCTACTGCGACGAGTGCGTCACGCTCGACGAAGGGACGTTCGCGATGTCGGCGCCCGACGGCAAGTTCGAGATCACGACGAACCTCCCCAAAGGTGACGCGTGGGTCGTCGTGCAGAAGGGTCAGTTCCGTCGCGTCACGAAGATCGCGATCGAGAAAGAAGGCGACCTCAAGATCGGCAAGGACCTCGTCACGCTTCCTGGCAAGGCCGACCCGTCCAAAGGCGACACCGTCCCGAAGATGGTCGTCCTCAAAGACGACTCGGACTTCGATCAGATCGACGAGTCACTCAAGAAGCTCGGCATCACCGACTTCGAGACGAAGACCGATCGCTCACTCCTCGATGATGAGGCCGCACTGATGAAGTACCAGGTCGTCTTCATTCCTTGCGGCTCGAGCGATGACGCGCACGCGTCGGGCGCGCAGTCCAAGGCCAACCTGCAGGCCTTCGTCGCCGCGGGTGGCAAGCTGTACGTCACGGATTGGTCGTACGAGTTCGTGCGCCAGCCCTTCACCGGCTACTTGAACTGGGCCCAGGAGTCGAACACGCTCGGAAGCGCGGCCACGGGCGACGAGTGGGACGCGCCGGCGAACGCGCAGGACCAAGGCCTGAACGATTGGCTCGCGGCGACAGGTGACAAGTCGTTCCAAGTGCAGGGCAACTGGACGACGATCAACGCCGTCAACACGATGCCCGGCAAAGACGCAAAGGGCAACGACGTCCAGATCGAGCCGAAGGTGTGGGTCACCGCGACGAAGGGCGGCCAGAATCACCCGACGACCGTGAGCTTCGAGAATCAGTGCGGCCGCGTCCTCTTCAGCACGTACCACACCGAGCCCGACTTCGGCGGCAGCTCCACGCTGCACGCGCAGGAGAAGGCGCTCCTCTACGTGTTGCTCGAGGTCGGCGTGTGCATCAGCGGCACCACCGTCCCGAAGTGAGCCGTCAGACGATCGCGCGCCGGTAGCGCACGTGCTCGCCGAAGCGGCCTTCGATCTTCGTCGCGCCGTCGAGCGCGAAGCCGACGGCCTCGTAGAAGCCTCGCGCTGTCTGGTTCGACGCAAGCGCCCACAGCGTGCACGCCGTAAATCCGCGGGCACGAAGCGCGTCGATCGCGGCGTTCACGAGCGCGCGGCCGAGCCCCGTGCGGTGGGCGCGCTCGACCTGGTAGAGCGCATAGATCTCTCCAAGCGCTACCTCGCCGGTGTCGTCGCGCTCGCGACCGGCCGCGACGAAGCCCGTGACCCGAGCCGCGGCGTCGGTCGCGACGAAGATGATCGCCTTCGCGTCGCCCGCGTCGAGCCACTCCGCCCACTGCGACTCACGCCGATCGATCGAGAGATCCTCGAGGACCTCACGCGGCATGAGCTCGCGGTACGCCCATCGCCAGGCCGCGACATGGACCTCGGCGATCGCCCGCGCGTCTTCGCGTACGGCCAGACGGATCGTCACGTCGCGACCGCACCGGTGCCTTCGAGGAGCGCGGCCTCCACGAGCTCGAGGCGGTCCTGACCCCAGAAGAGCTGATCGCCGACGAGGAACGTCGGCGCGCCGAAGACGCCCTTCTTCGCGGCATCGTCCGTCTCGTCGCGGAGCGCCTTCTTCACGTCGTCGCCGTTCGCACGCAGGAAGGCCTCCTTCGCGGCGGCGCTGTCGCCGACGCACGCGGTGAGGACCGCGTCGTCGTTGATGTCGCGATCCTCTGCCCACGCGGCGCGGAAGACGGCCTCGCGATACGAGGCGCGGCGCTCTTCAGGCAGCGCCACGTAGATCCGCAGCGCGCGGAGAGAGCTCATCGGAAACCGTGACGGGAAGGCGAACGACACGCCCCAATACGCGGCCCATCGATGGAGATCCTTCAAGATGTATTGCTGCTTCACCTGCGGCATCGTCGCGAGCGGCACATCCGGCGTCCCGATCGAGCGAAAGAGACCGCCGAGAAGCATCGGATGCCAGACGACATCTGCGCCGGCGCGCTTCGCGACCGCGTCGACCTGGGTCGAGCCGAGGTAAGCGAACGGCGACGAGAAGTCCCAATACACGTGGAGCTTCGCGGGATGCGCTCCCATTCTCGCGCGCGCCTCGGTGGCGCCCTTGCGCACGCCCTCGACGAACGTGATGCGATCCTGCCCCCAATAGAGATGCGCGCCGTCGACGTTCCACGCAGGCACGCCGAAGATGCCGAGCGCGACGGCCTCGTCGGTGCGCTTTCGGAGGTCGTCTTTGATCGCCGGCGACTCGATCGCCGCCAGGATGTCGGCGGCGTTGTACCCCGCGGTGGAGACGATCTCGGCGATCACCTCAGGCGACGAGATCGGTTTGTTGTCCACCCAGTACGCGTGAAAGAACCCATCGACGACCTTCGGATCGATCTTCGTCGCGAGCGTGGCGCGAAGGGCCTCAACCGATCGCATCGGATGCGACGCCGGCATGCGCAAGGGGACGCCGAACCGCTTCGCCCATCGCTGCATGTCTGCAGCCTCGTGCATGGATCGCGCAGGGCTGCGCGTCGCGAAGAGATTCTGCGGCGTCCCTACCGCCTTGAAGACGCCGCCGAGCAACATCGGACGGTACGTGAGCGGCACGTTCATCCGCGCCGCGAGCGCACGCGCCTCTGTCGACCCGAGGTACGCGAACGGGCAGGTGTAATCGAACCAGAAGTCGAGCGAGGTCGCGGGCAGCGTGCGGCCGGGCTCGAAGGCCACGGAGGAAGAGGACGGTTGGGCGGCGTTGCTCATGGGATGCGCTCCGGTCTCCTCTCTACCACGCGACTGTGAGATCCTCCCGTCTCATGACGAACGCCAACGCTCTCCCGCGCGACATCCTCGATCACCTCCTTCGATCGGCACCGGCAGGGCTTGGAGCGACGTTCGACGGGATCGACGCGTGGGTCGAGCATCTGGCCGGATGCCCCGCTGCATTTCGGCAGACGCCGATCGATCGCGCGCTCTGGGCGGGCGTCGAGGCCGATCGACTCGGCTACGCGTTCGCCGGCGGTTACCGCGCCGCGCTCTCTCGCTTGTTCGATCCGGTCCTCCTCGAGGCGGGCGAGCCTCCGCTCGCATCACGCGTGTCGCTCGCCGCGACGGAGAAGGGAGGCGGTCACCCCAAAGCGATCGAGACCACCCTTTCGACGGAGCTCGTGCTCGACGGCACCAAGACGTTCGCGACGCTCGCGCCCGGCTGTGACGAGATGCTGGTCGTCGCGACGCGAGGAGTGGGCAGCGACGGCCGCAATCAGCTCGTTGTCGTGCGCGTTCGTGCGAGCACGCCAGGGGTGACGATCGCGCTGCGTGATCCGACGCCGTTTGCGCCCGAGATCCCGCATGCGCGCGTGACGTTCGCGAACGTGCACGTCGCCGCGCGTGATGTCCTTCCGGGCGATGGCTACGCGGCTTACCTGAAGCCGTTTCGCACGGTCGAAGACACGCATGTCCTCGCGGCGTCGCTCGCGCACGTCGTCCGGATGGCGCGGATGGACGATCTCGATCCGGCGCTCGCCGAGGGCGCGCTCGCGCTGATCGTCGCGCTACGGCACGTCGCGCTCGCGATGACGCCCGACGATCCGAAGGCGCATCTGGTGCTCTCCGGGCTCTTCTATGGATCGCGCCGCCTCATCGCCGATCACGAGGCGACGTGGTCGAAGCTCGCCTCTCGCGGCGACGAGGAGAAGGCGATCACCGAGCGATGGCAGCGTGATCTCGGGCTCCTCATGGTCGCGGAGATGGCCCGCTCGAAGCGCACCGAGGCGGCGTGGAGGTCCTACGCCAGCGGCTGACCGCCAAATGTGAGCCGCATCGATCGGGCGATGCGCTAGCCTCGACCTCCTATCTCATGAGCCGCGCAACGATCCTCTTCTCGAGCCCCGACCGACCGGGCCTCGTCGCACGCCTGTCTGGATTCTTCTACGAGCTCGGGCTCAACATCCTCGAGGCGTCCAACTACACCGACCTTCACGGCGAGCCACGCCCGGGCGCGCCGAGCACGCAGCCTCAAGCGCGCTTCTACATGCGCCTCGTCGTCGACCTCGGCGGGCTCACGAAGCCCGAGGCGCAAGCGAAGCTCGGTGGCTCGGCGACCCGCAGCACGATGGAGGCCGCGTTCAAGGAGCGTATCGCCACGCCGCTCGAGGGAGAGTGGTCGATCGGGTACCACGATCACACCGAGCGCATCGCCGTCATGGTCACGAAGGACCCGACCTGCCTCTACGACCTCGCGCTCCGGCAGAAGCAGGGCGAGCTGCCTTGCGAGATCGCGCTCGTCATCAGCAACCACCCGACGCTCGAGGCGGCGGCGCAGTCGTTTCGTCTCCCCTTCTACGCGCTCCCCGTCACGAAAGAGACGAAGCCCGACCAAGAGGCGAAGGTGCTCGATCTCATCAAGCGCCACGACGTGAGCCTCGTCGTACTTGCACGATACATGCAAGTCCTCAGCGATGACTTTCTCCAGAAGTCGCCGCCCGTGATCAACATCCACCACGGCTTCTTGCCTGCCTTTCAGGGCGCAAAGCCCTACCACCAAGCGCACGCACGTGGCGTGAAGCTGATCGGCGCGACCGCGCACTACGCGACGAAGGACCTCGACGAGGGGCCGATCATCGAACAAGACGTCGAGCGGATCACCCATGCCCTCGGCCCCGACGAGCTCGTGCGCGTGGGCCGCGACGTCGAGCGTGTCGTGCTCGCTCGCGCCGTTCGCGCGCACCTCGAGCGGCGCGTCATCGTCGAAGGTCGCCGCACCTTCGTGCTCTGAGGGTTACTTACCGACCAGCGCAGCGGCGAGCGGACACGGCGCGCGCGGCGAAGACTTCGCCAGGCACTCGGCGATCTTCGTCGTGAGCCCGAGCGAGTCGGTCGTGTCGAGCCACACGTCGGGCAGGAGCCCGCGGCCTTCGGGGATGTCCTTCGCCGGATCGGCGTGGTGGAAGTGCTTCATCCCTGCCGTCATGCCGAGGCCGCTCTTCGGCAAGCGGTACACGAGCACCTCCGCGAAGACGCCCGAGCCGCCGCTGTTCTCGCCGGCGACGATCGCCTTGTCGAGGTGCTTCGTCATCGTGAGGAACGACTCGCAGGCCGAGACGCATTGCTTGTCCGTGAGGATGACGATCGGCGCTTCGAACGCTTTGGGCGCGGCGCCCACCTCTTCGAACGTTCGCGACTGCCATCGCCGAAAGAGCTCGCCTTGCCGCTGCGCGGTGTCGAGCATCATCGCCGCGTAGCTGAGTCGATCGGCGATCTCCTTCTTCGCCGCTTCGTCCGTCACGAAGCCTTCCGCGAGCTCGCAGAGCGTGTCGTTGTAGATGCCTTGCCGGGTGACGTCGCTGTCGAGGCGATCGACGACGGTGGGCGTGAGCTTGCCGTTCGTGAGCGCCTTGAACCACTCCTTGGCGTAGGTGTTCGATCCGCCGCCGTTTCCGCGCACGTCAACCACGACGGACTTCGCGTCGCGGAGCCGAGGCGCGGTCGCGACGAAGGCCTCGAGCTCCGAGAGCTTCCCCGACCACATCGAGCGAAGCTTGATCGCCGGCACGAGCTCACGCTCGCTGCGGACCATCTCGAACGCGGAGGCGTTCTTGTCGACCGGCGCGTCGACCCGAAGCCGTCGCATCGGCAGCTCGATCGTCTCTTCTTTCGATCCGTTCGCGATCGTGCAGCGGAGCGGGGGCGGCGCCGTGCGCGCCAGGACGATCGGCCGAAATGCGGGCGTGAGCGAGTCCGTGACCGTACGCCGAAACAGCGACTCGCTCGACCCCTCGCACGACACGACGCGCGCGCCCTTGTGCGGACCTTCGAGGACGACGCGCGTCTCTCTTCGTGAGGCCGCCGTGCCCTTCTCGACGACGACGAGATCCGCGGTGAACGCGTCCTCGTGGGAGCCGACGCTCTTGCGCCTCGCATGCCCCTTCGGCGTGAAGTGGAAGAAGGCCATGTGGTTGTCGCCCGAAGGCGCGAGCACGCTCGTCAGCTCGGCGAAGAGCGCATCGACGGCGATCGGCTCAGGCTGCGCGTCGATCCATCGCGCGAGCTCGGCGAAGATCGCGGTGAAGTCGACGCCGCGCGTCTCCGTCATCGTCTCGAAGCCCGCCCAACCACGCCGAACGATCCGCTCCACGATCGCCGCGTCGGCCTTGGCCTCCGCGCGCGAGACTTCCCTCTTCGGCGGGGCGAGGCACTCCTCCTTCTTCATCGTGAGGTCGCCGAGCTGCGTATGCGCGGGCTCCGGCGCGCTCGTGGGCGCGACGCTGGCGCTTGGCGGCGCGGTCGTCGGCGAGGATGGTCGCGGAGGATCGACGCTCGTCTGCGGGCCGCAGGCGAGGAGCGCTGCGACCGCGCACGCGCCAAGGAGCCGCGTCACCTCGATCAGGACTTCGGAGCGCCGGTGAACTTCGCCGGATCGGACTCGAACTTCTTTTTGC
>JBGAFW010000149.1:0-14623 GCA_044227045.1 Labilithrix sp. | reverse complement strand
GACCCACTTGCTCTTCAGCTCGGGGCCGCTGACGACGATGATCGCGGCGCCGAGCGCGGTGGCCATCGCCTTCGCGAAGAGCGTCTTGCCGGTGCCGGGCGGGCCCCAGAAGATCATGCCGCGCGGGACGAGGCCCTCGATCCGCTTGATCGCCTCGGGGTCGTTGAGCTCGTTCTTGTTCGCGAGGATGTCGAGGATCTCGGACTTGAGGCGCGTCTTGACCTTCGCATAACCGCCGACGTCCTTGTCGAGATCGACCTCGGGCATCTCGAACGTGTTCGCGACGGTGGCGCGGCGAAGCTGCGCGAGGACGGGCTTCGGATCGTCCGGGTAGTCCGTGCCGGTGATGGCCGGAAGGAGACGGCGGAGGCGGATCGCGTTCACGCCGGAGACGAACTTGTAGAGTGCATACGGATCGAACTTTCGTCCGAACTTGCGCGACTCCTTCTGGGTGACGAGGAACTGCAAGCGATCGCGCGCAACGCCGAGGATGCTCTCGTGGTGCGTGAAGAGGTTCTGGATGACCTTCGGGACGCCGAACGACGGATCCTTGAAGCCGAGCCAGAGGATCTGCGGGTTCTCGTAGAGGAGCGGGATGACCTCGCGCGCCTCGGCGGTGAGACCGCCCGACGACGTGGTGAGCAAATCGAGGTGAGGGAGCACGACGACGCGATCGCCGACGGCGCCGCGCACGGCGTCGCGAAGCTGACCGATCATCGTCGCGATGACGCCTTGAGGCATCTGCTCGGGCGGCGCGTTCGGGGCGGGCCTGCCGTCGAGATAGAGGCACGTGACGTCGCGCTTCTTCAGCCGGCTGCGGATCGCGGCGTAGAAATACGGAGCGAGCTCCTTGTCGCATTCGACCATCACCGGGAGGCGCGAGACGAGCGCCTGCTCGATCCGCGCGAGCTCGCCCGAGTACGCGGCCTCGACCGCGGCGCCAGGTGAGATCTCGAGCGGAAGGGTGGACTCTTCGATGAATCGGGTCATAGCTTCACCGTGATCGTCAGCTCACCAGAGTCCTTGTCTTCGTGCATCTGCTCGATCTCTCCGAGCTGACGCGCCTTCTCCTTGAGCGAGTCGGCGGTGACGCGATTGGTGATCGCGTCGAGCTCGCGGCGCAGATCGCCGAGCTTCTTCTCGAGGCGGCCGGCGACCTCGGTGCGCGCCTTGTCTTCGGCGTCCTTCGCCTCGCGCTGCGCTTCGCGGTCGACGCGCTCCTGGGCAGCAGCGCGCCCGCGCTCGAGCATCTCTTCGTAGACGCGCTCGGTGCGCTCCTTGTCGACCTTGATGTCGGCGGTGGCCTCGGCCTTCACGCTGACGGCGCCGTTCGTGAGATCGACCTCGACGATGACGCCGTCGTCTTCCGTGCGACGTGATGTGTTGCCATCGCGCGTGAAGCCGCGCTTGGCGAGCTCGGCGGCGAGGATCTCTCCCATGCGTTCCTTTGGGAGGATCGGGAGCATCTCGAGGCTTGTGCACACGCCGTCTTCGACGTGAACGACACGGTGGACGGACCCTTTGACGGAAACTCGGTATGCACGGCTCACGGCATTTACCTCTTCACTTCACTTCACACAGTCAGTTGAACAAGACTCGTCTCGGACTCGGTTAGGTCGCGGCGGCGTCGGCCGCTGGCGTGGTCGGTGCGCCTGGGAGCGCGTCGAGCTCGCGGATGACCTCTTCGGCGCGCGCGAAGCCATCTTTTCCGAGCACGTCCCACGCCGCAAGGAGCGCCTGGGCACTTTGGTAGGTGTCTTCGAAGAAGCGGACGAGCGCGAGCTCCTCGCGCTTCTCGCCGATCCTCCGGAGCATGTAGAAGACGGCGCCGGATTTTCTGCGCGCGTCGCTTCGTGCGCGGAGAGGACCGGTCGGGTTGACGACCGGCGCGGCGCGGTTCGCGATGTCCTTCGCCTTCGAGCCGCGCGGGAGAAGGCGCGCGCCAGCCTCGACGAGGAAGGTGGTGAGCTCCCAGCGGTTCTCCTTCGCGCAGAGATCGACGAAATTGCCGAGCGTGTTCTGCTCGCCCATCATCATCTGCAGCGCGAGCGGCGCGTCGAAGGCCTCGTCTTCGCGGGTGGACGACGCGATCACCCAGCGACGGCGAAGATCATCGATGAGGCACTCGACGACGACCGAGCCGCGCTCGTTCTTCTGATCGATCACGAGCGCGTTGAACGGTGGGGGTTCGAAGCCGGCCGGCGCAAACCGCGCGAGCGTGCTCGCATAGCCGAGCCAGGCGAGGGCGGCGGCGCGGATGCCTGGCTGCGACGCGATGACTTGCTCGAAGCGACGCCCTTCGACGAGCCGCATCGTGAAATACGCCATCAGCTGATCGCCCACCGTCTTCGGGTTCGACTCGAAGGCTTCGGCCTTGCGATCTCCGAGGGGCGTGACCGCGAGCCACCGAATGAGCTCGAAGGTGTAGGGGCTGAATTTGAGGTTGGGGGAATGACGCGCGCGCCACGTACGCATGCGCGCGCCGCCGAGACGCGCGAGCATCTTCACGGTGCCCTTGGCGATGGTGTCCTTCAGGACGCCCATCGCGCGCGGGCCGAGCGTCGAGAGGTTGATCGACGAGGCGAGCATCGGCTGAACGGTGGTGTAGGCACCGTCGGACACGAGCGCGCGCGCGATCGTGAGGAGATCGCACTCGATCGGGCCGACGACGATGGGAGCAGCAGCGGTCATGCGTTTGCCTTGGGTCTACGCCACGGAGCGACGCGCGCGGCGTGCTCGGGCCATCCATTCACGATGAGCTCGCCCTTGCGGTCTACGCCACGGAGCGACGCGCGCGGCGTGCTCGGGCCATCCATTCACGATGAGCTCGCCCTTGCGGAGGCGAATCTCGATCGTGTTCTTCGAGCGGAGGAGCGGATCGTCCTTCTGGTAGCGATCCGTCAAGAAGTGCGTGCGCTGGTTCTTCGAGCCGATCCAGCGGCGCTCGGTGTCGAGCTGCGTCTTGTCGAAGCGGCCGTCGACCAGCAGGTCACACGTGGAGAGGAGCTCGCGGACGCCGGGCTCCTCGGCCTCCGCCTTCGCTTCGATTTCTTCGAGGGTGAAGCCGGAGAAGATCATCACGCTGAGGCCTTCTGCCTTCACCCGACGGGCGAGCGCCGCCAAGCTGACGGCATGGGCGAACGGCTCCCCGCCAAGGAGGCTGATTCCTTCGATCCCGAACGTCTCGCGCGCGACCATCACTCGATCCGCGAGCATACGTACGGACGTGCGCGTGCCTCCCTCGAAGGAGAGCATCTCGGGGTTGCAGCACCCCGCGCAGCGCATCGGGCAGCCCTGCACCCAGATCGCGAAGCGGCTCCCAGGGCCCTCGGCCTCGGTGTTCTCGACCGTCTGGGCAATCGAGAGCTCCAGGCTGAGCTCGTGATCGGAAGGTGATGAGGAGAAGACGGACATGATCGGGCGGGGGGTGGGGAGCGTACCACCATGGCCATCGCCGGGTAGAGTGTCGAGGGCGCGCGGGGATCATTCGGGAAAACCGACGCCGATTGCGTTTTTCTCCGGTCGTCAGGGAAGGATCAACGGCGACCAGGGGAACACGAATTCCCTCACGCCTTGGATCGCGCTCGCTTGCGTCCGGATGGCGGTCCGCTGGGCGTCGTTGAACGTCACGTCGTTCGTGACGACCTCGAGCCGCGCGATCCGCGTCATCGCTCCGAAGGTCTGGAGCACCCCAAGAATGAGCCTCAGGTAGTACTCCGGCGCCTCGATCCCCTTGGCGTTGTGGTACTTCACGGCAAGCGCGAGGTCGAATTCACCTTCGTGCTTCGCGCTGCGCGTGAGGGTCGCGTGCGCGTAGTAGTCGATCTCCAGATCGAGCTGCTTTACGTGATCGTGCTCGGCGAGCTGCGGGATCCATTGCTCTGGGTTTCGCAAGCCCGGCGTCTGCAAGCTCGTGAGCTGCGGGCCCCAGGGCGTGCTCCAGATCCACGCGAAGTCTTTCGGCTGGAGGTTACGCGAGTACGAGAACCTCAAGACGAGGGAGCGAAGCGATGGAAAGAGGGTCGAGGACGCGAACGCGTTCCGCGCGCCGGCGTCCTCCAAGAAGTTCGCGTCGTCGATCTCGATCCGCTCGAGGCGAGGGTGGCCTTTGGCGGCGAGGGCGTCGAGCGCAGCTTGATCGAGCGGCCCGACCTCACGAAGCGACGTCATCACCTCGGTGACGCGCGCGCCGACCGCGGGGAAGCGAAGCTTCTTCACCGTCGCCCACTCGGCGTAGTGCGAGTGGAGGTCGACGAGCGCCGCGCTCGTGGGCTGCAGCTCGCATTCCTCGAGGAAGCCACGGCCAAACACGACGCTCTTCAAGACGACGATGTTGGCGAGCGGGCCGAGGAGATCGCGCAGGTGTGCTTTGACGATCTGCTTCTCGCGCGCGATGGTCTTTCGGTTGCTCTCGCCTTGCGCGCGCCGCACCTGGAGCACGATGAGCTCACCGCGCGGATCGCCGCGGTCGGTCAGCGCGTCGGCCAGCACCATCCGCAGCGAGTCGTCTTCGGGATTCGCATACACGTCGGCGAGGAGAGATGCGGGATCCCCGGCAGAGAGATCCTTCGGCGCGCGCTCGGCCTTCGTCGTCGCGACCGCGATCGCCTCGCCGCTCGTCTTGATCTTCGTCAGCAGCGTTCGCGCTCGATGCAGCGGCTCGCCGAGCGCGTCGGGGAGCGCGGGCACGCCGTTCGGATACCGCTTTCGCAAGAGCGCGAGGACCTCGGGCCCGCGCTCGCGAGCAAACGACTTCAGCCCGCCGTCTTCGTAGCACGCGAGCTTCTTCGCGTTGTTCGCGAGGAGATCTTCGAGCCCCGCGATCGTCCGTGGATCGCCCGAGGCCTCGAACGCCCGAAAATAGCGACGCATCACCTTCTGCCACTTCGAGCCGCCGTTGATGACGGCGAGCGCACGGAGCATCACGGGCCCCACGCGCGGATCGTCCTCGACGAGGCTGAGCGCGTCGGCGCGCGGAAACACGAAGCGTGGCTGCACGCCGCCGGTCCCCGAAGGAGCCGACGCGACCAAGGCGTCCATCTCCGCGAGCAGCCGGCCGAGACCTGCCGGCGTGTGATCGCGGAAGGCGGTGACCCACGCGACCATGCGCTCTGCTGTCTTCTTCGACGTCGAGACGGGCGGAGAGAGCTTCGCGATCAGCGCCGAGACGTCCTCGCAGAGCTCGGCGAGCTCGTGAGCGCGCACGAGCCGCCATGCGTCGAGCGCCGCGTCGAAGGCGGCCGCGAGATCTTTCGCCTCGAGATGTTTCTCGAGGTCCTCGAGTGCGTGCGCAGCGCTTTCGGTTGGATCAGCGGCTTTTGCGGTCATGCTTCGCGACCGCGAGTCTACGACGGCGGCGAAGTGATGCGAGCGCGATCGCGAGGCCGAACGCCGAGGCGGCGACCGACGTGCGCGTCGACGAGCCCGTCACGACCCGGCAGCCGCAGCCGTCATCGCTGTCGCCAGCCGTAGTGCTCGGCGCGGCGCCTGTAGGAGCGCTGTCCGTCACGTCGACGAGCGCGGTCGCGCCGTTGATGTTGCCTTCGCCATCGCGCACCTCGACCTTCACCGCGAGGCGAGCGCCAGCGGCGGCGTCGTTCACGGCGACCGCTTGATCGCCGAGCGGCAACCACTCGGTGTCGAACGTTCCATCGTAGTCGAGGTCCCATCGCGCGGTGAGCGCCGCGGCGGCCTCGTCGTCCGTCGCGCTGACGCGCACGGTGGCGTCTTGTCCCGGGTGCGCCGGCGTGACGACGTCGAGCTTCACCTTGGGGGCGTCGCCGCTCGCGACGACGCCGCCGATCGCCTTCGCGATGTCGAGCTTGCCTTTGCCGATCGTCGTCTCGCTGACACCGTCGACGTGCTTCGCGCCGTCGAGCAGCTTCTTCTTGATGTCGGACGCGGAGGCTTGCGGGAAGGCTTGCTTGACGAGCACCACCGCGGCGGTGACGTGCGGACCTGCGCCGGACGTGCCGCCGAAGGGCTCCCATACGGCCGTGTTGCCCGGGTCGTCGATCGCGCCCTTCGGCGCAGGCGGCGCGGCGCTCAGCGGGTTGTCCGGCGCGCCGATCTCGATCCCAGGCGTCCCGTCGAAGCGCGGGCCGCGCGAGGAGTAGCTGGCGACATCCCCCTTCTTGCCGGCGGGGTAGTACGCCTGCTCGTCGTGAAGGACGTACGCGGCGACGGAGATCGTCTTGTCGCTCGTCGACGGGCTGCAGATCGTTCGCGTCGGCGTGTCTTCATCGAAGGAGAAGCCGCCCGACCACGAGCTCAGCTCGTCGCTCGCGAACATGTCGACCTCGAGCGGCGCGCCGGCGTCGAGCGTGAGCGCCAGGTTGTACGCGCCGGCGGCGAACGTGGTCTTGCCGATCAAGTAGAGGAAGCGCTCGTGCGTGCCGCGAGGGGTGGTCTGCGTCGTCACGTAGAGGTATGCGCCGTCCGCGAGCTGCGTGCCTTGCGGCGAAGACTCGGGGACGTCGACGGTCGTCCCGTCGGGGCGTTTGAGCTTCAACCCGAGCCCGCGTGACGCGCCCTTGTAATGGAGGGAAATCGCCGCGTAGCGGCTGTCGAGATCGGTGCCCACCGTCACGTTCGTCGTGCCGGGGCTCAGCGTGACCGTGCGGTGTTTGTGGCCACCCGCGAGGTTTCCGGCCGGGCTCACGGTGACGATGCCTTTGTCGTTCGCGGCGTCGAGGATCGTCTCGTCTTCGCTCGAGCCGTCGAGCGACACGCCCGTGTACGGCGCATACTCGGTGAGGATGACGTCGGCCTTGTGATCGATCGCCCACTGCACGGCGCTCGCCATCCCGCGCTGCGAGGTGCTGTCGTTGACGATGAGGTCGGCCTCGGGCGCGAGGCCGATCCACTTCGAGACGCCGGGGACACCACCGACGAGAATTCCAGCGACGCCCGTGGCGTGGCCCATCGCGGCCTCGAGCTCCGGCGTCGCTTCGGGGTCGTACGCGAGGAGACCGCCGCTGCCCGACTTGCCGCGCGTGTACGTGACCTCTTGCGACTCGACCATCTTGATCTTGCTCGTCTTGAGCTGCAGCACGCGCTCGGTGAGCTGCATCTCACCGTCGTGGTTCGCGTCGTCGAAGACGAAGAGCGGCTCGCCATACGCGGGCGTCGCCTCGTTGAACCCCTTCGGTCCGTGATCGCGCGCGCCGTTGCCGTTGGTGTCGAGATAGAGGTAATCGAGCTCGGGCTTGAAGTCGTCGTGCTCGTCGATCACGCCGCGTGTGTAGCGACTGATCGCCTGCGAGCGGTACGCGTGCAGCACCTCGCCTGGCTCGATCGTCCCGCTGCCGTCGAGATCCACGCCGTCTTTGCCGGGCGTGAGCTTCTTGTCGTTGTTGACGTCGACCCACGCGAACGCTCCTCCATCGGCGTGGAAGAACGCAGGGTGGTGAAGGAAGAGCGGGGAGTCGATGTCGGCGATGATGGTGCCCTTGCCGTCGAGGCGGTTGCCGTCCTTCGCGATCGCCGCGCGCTTGGCCGCGATCGCGTTGGTCTCGATCTGCGATTGATCGAGCGGCCGCGGCGCGCGGTGGCGCAAGTCGACCGACACGCGCGCGACGTCGACGTCGGCGGCGAGCTCGTGGAGACCATCCTCGTCGACGGTCGCCTGCCACGCGCCCGAAGCGATCGGCTCGCGTCGATCGAAGGTGATCGCGCCACGCGTGCGCGCGTGAAGTGACTCGAGCTTCTCGGGGCTTGGCGCGGACACGAAGCGAACGAGGACGGGCAGGCGCCCGGTCTGCTCGAAGCGCGCGCTCCGCTCGTAGGCGGGCAGCGTCTCGCCGGTTCGCGCGAGATGCGCAAAGAGGGCGGTGGCGTCTTCGTGGACGCGCGGGCTCGCCAGCGGAACGCGCGAGGCGCCGCTCGCGGACGGCACGTGGGCGAAGGCGCCGGCGGCGATCGACGAGCCGAGCACGAGCGCGCAGCAAAGAGAGGAAAGAAAGGAGCGAGGTCGTTTCATGGGAGGACGCCGGCGACCTCAAGCAGACCGCATGCCACGGACCAGCCGTGCGTTTCGTGAGCGAATCGCCCAAAAAGGGACGCGTATCGTCAACAAGCTCACGATGGATCGTGCCCGCTGTGCCGGTGCGTACGCCCTCCACGGGATCGGCCTCGGCCCCTCGATCGGAGCGTCAATCCTTCGAACGTGTTCGTTTCGGGGGACATTTGGGCTTTCGTGGCGTAAAAAGCAGCCGCTCGAATGGTCTTTCGGAGGCTCGTCTCCTCATCTGTGCTCCTCGCGTTCACGAGCACGATCGTGCTCCCCGCGGGCGTCGGTTGTGGTGGAAGCACCGGACAAAACGCGGCGTCGCAGAGCCACTCATCGTCGAATGGCCCGACTCTGCCCGCGGCAAGCTCGAGTCGGTGAGCCGGCGCGGTCTCGTCGCCGTCCGCTACGAAGGCTGCGAGCTATCCGTCCTCGCGCGCTGCACGGTGAAGAGCAGCTCCGGCGGCTACGGCTACTCGCCGATCACGCGCAAGCAGAGCAAGGTGACGATCCGCGACGCCGACGAGCTCTACGCGAGCATGCCGGTCGGAGCAGTCAAGCTCGAAGGCAAGCTTCAGTCGGCCGGTCAGCTCAACGTCGCGATGACGATCGTCGGTCGCTACGAAGCGCCCACTCCGCAGGTCTACCGTGACGAGCTCGACGGCGATTGCTCCGAGGCGACGCACGTCATCGCCGCGCTCACGGTCGGGTCGTTCACGTTCTCCGCGGGCGCAGACGCCGAGGTCGGCGGCGGCGCGTCGGTGGGCGGCGTCGGTGGCGGCGCGAAGAGCACGGCCGCGCGCGAGACGATCCAACACGACGGCGACGAAGCGTCGTGCGCCAAGGCGACCTCGTCGGACAAAGGTCCGCCCGAAGGCTGCGGCGCGCTCCTTCAGATCGAGGTGATGCCGCTCGCGAAGGGATCGAAGCCCGTCGCGGCGGTCGTGCCCGTGCCCGCGCCGGTGCCGATCCCCACGCCGAGCGCTACGCCCTCTGTCTCGGACAACACGCCTCCGCCGGTCGCGAAGCCGATCAAGTGCAAGAAGAACGAGCACGCGGAAGACGGCGTCTGCGTGAAAGGCCCCGCGCCGAAGACGAAGCCTGTCGCCAAGCCCGCCGCGGGCATCACCGCGTCCGCGAGCGCGATGCCCACGTGCGCGCCGGGCCAGCACGTCTACAACTCGCGCTGCGTCGACGACGAGCCGCCGCCGAAGGTCGAGCCCCCGCCGCAGCCGCAGCCGCAACCGCAACCCGAGGTGCCCACCTGCGTCGCGGGCACGCATCTCGAGAACGGCGCGTGCGTCGTCGACAGCGCGGGCTCTGCGCATGGGGTCGGTCAGCCCTACGGCGCCGGTGATCCGCAGACCCCCGACGAGCAAGCCAATCCATGGCGCGTCACGCTCGCGTACCTCGGCATCGGCGCTGCGATCGCGGGGACGTCTGCGGGGCTCATCGCGCTCTCGTCGGCGAGCTCGGCGAAAGAGGAGTGCAGCGAGTCGACGAAGACGTGCAGCGGTGAGTACGAAGGCAAGCGGAAGACGGCGATGACGACCGCGATCATCGCGGACGTGTCGTTTGGCGTCGCCGCGCTGGCGTTCTTGGGCGTGTTCCTCCTCCCGTCGAAGGTGAAGGTCGGCGTGACGCCAACCCAAGGCGGCGCCTTCGCAGGCGCGAGCGGGCGGTTCTGATGTCGGGCGAGAAGACCACCACCACGATGATCGCGCGGCGGGTGATCCTCGGCGTGAGCGTCCTCGCGAGCTTCGCGACCGCATGCACGGCGCTCGTCGCCGCCCGCCTCTCCGAGACGAACGACTACGCCGTCGACGGCTCGACGCTGACAGCGTCTTCCTCGGGCTCCGCCGACGACAAGTGCGATCTGCTCGCGGTGCAGCGGTACTCGTCACGCGGGGCTCCCGACGCGAACGCTTGCTCCACCTGCATCGGAACGAAGTGCTCCGCCGCCGTGGACTACGCCTGTCAACGAGGCACCGACAAGCAGGCGAAAGACTGGTTTTCGACGATGCAGGGCTGCGCGCAGAGCCCCTACGACGGATTCAGTCCGCCGGGATCCGGAGCCTCTTTCTATGGTTGCGGCAGCTACCGTGACGAGAAAGAACCGATCTCGAGCAACGGTGACGACTCCGAGAAGAAACGTGAGTCGGAGATCTGCATTCACGACAACTGCATGCAAGGCACGTTGCCTCCGTGTGTCCTCTGCGAGATCAGCATGCAGAAGACCGGCGTCGAGGAGTCCCAGCTCCTCAGCGACGACCCGTGCGGAGGCTGCCTTTACACCCAGTGCCTCTCCAAGATCGTCGGGTGCTGCAGCGAACAATCGACGCGTGACGTCGTGCGACACTGCGCCTTCACCGCCGACTCCTGGAACAAGACCGTGTGCAACGAGCTCGGCAAAACGACGCCAGACGGCGGCAAGTACCAGAGCTACGACGACGCCGGCGACCAGTGCCTCTTCGACATCGCGGATTGCTTCAAGCAGCATTGCGTGAGCGCATGCAAATGAAGGACGTTCGAGCGATCGTCGTCGCGTGCGCCTTCCTGGCGAGCCTCGGATGTGGCGGCTCCGCGCAGGCGCCGAGCGCGCCGCCTCCTTCGACGCAGAGCTCGCTTCTCGGCAAGCCCGCGCCGGCTTTCAAGCGCGACGCCGTCAACGGAACGCACGTCGAGGTGGCCGCGCCTGGCAAGGTCGTCGTCGTGAAGTTCGTCGCGAAGTACTGCGAGCCGTGCATGAAGACGCTCCCCGCGATCGAGAAGCTGCACGCGAAGCATCCCGAGATCTTGATCGTCGGCGTCTCGGAGGACGAGCGCGAGAGCGACGCCCGCGAGCTCGCGAGCTCGTTCAACCTCACGTTTCCGCTCGTACACGACAGCCAGCAAGTGCTCGCCGCGCGTTACCGCGTTCGCGATTTGCCCGTCACATACGTACTCGACGGACACGGCAACGTCGCGTGGGTCGGTGGTCCCGAGAAGACCGAGTCCGATCTCGTCGCGGCGATCGAAGCCGCGAAGCCCTGAGGCTCGGCGTGCAGGCTACGGCGTCGCGCAGTCGTAGAAGCGACCGTGAACGTTGCGTACGGCGGCGGCGCTGACGAGGCCACCGGTGGCGGCGGTGAGCCCGACGGTCGACTTCGCGATGGACGGCACCTTGCCCGTGAGCACGGGGTTCATGCTTCCGTCGTAACGCACCGTCACGTCGTCGCCGCGGACGGAGATCGCGATCTTGCGCCACTTGTTGATGAACGGGTCGATCGCTTGATGCGCCACCACGAATACGTAATCGGTCGTCGTCTGCGTCGTGTCGAACGAGCGCACCTGCAGCGCAGGCACGACGATGTCGCCGTTCTCTTCGTTGAGGAAGAGGTCCGCGGCGACGGCGCCACCAGCCAGATTCGTGGGGGTGCCGAGCGCGCTTCCCGTCGCCGCCGTTTGGCCGACCGCGATCGCCGTCGCGTCGATCCACGCGAACGCGAAGCCGTCGCCGCAGTTCGGATCAGGGCAGCGGACATGCATCTCGAAGTCGACGTCGAACGCGACGGTGGGCACGCGTTCGGCGAGCCACAAACCCGAGCGCGCGCTCTCGTAGAGGACGCCCGCGTCGGGGTCTTGCGGGGGGACCGGGATCAACACGGCGCCGACGTCGCCTGCGAAGTCCTCGATCTTGGGATAGCCGGGCACGTTGCTTTGCATCGGCGTCCAGGGGTCGAAGGAGGTCCCTGGCGTCGTGAAGGCCGAGTCGATCACCACGGGTGGGTTCGCGCAGCCTGAGCTCGCGTCGCCGCCGTCGCCGCCCGTGATCGTCGGCAGTCCGCCGTCCGTGTTGGGGACGAACACATCCGCACCACCAGCGTCCGGCTGTGTGCTCGAGGCAGGAGGAGGATCCGAGAACCCGCTCAAGTCGGTGAAGAGCGCGCAGCCGGCCGCCAGCGACGCGAGCGCGAACACGAGGGAAAGCCTGCGCGTGACCAACAGCCGAGATCGTATCTCACGCGCACGCTCCCGCCACTGCTCTCCACGTGATGCAGACTTTGCGGGCCCGGATCGCAAGCGACCGCTAACGATGTCGCAGTGAGCGTGCATTTTGCGAGCTTGCGAGCAAAATGGTTTCGGGCGCGCAGCGCCCGACACGCGAACAAACCTGAGTGAGCGTGCATTTTGCGAGCTTGCGAGCAAAATGGTTTCGGGCGCGCAGCGCCCGACACGCGAACAAACCTGAGTGAGAGTCAGCGTGCTGCGAGGTTCTTGTAGCTCTTCGGGATCGAGAAGAGCGAGGCGTCGATCGGGTGGGCGTCGAGCTTCGTGACGACGAGCTTTGGCTTGCCGTCGCCGTCGAGGACGCGAAGAGGGAAGTACGCGCGGATAGCGAGCTCCTTCTCCCATGCCGTGAGGACCTTCCCGCTCGGGTCGACGAACGCGCCGCCCTTGATGACGCATGCCTCGCGCGGCTTCCCGGCAGCCTCTTCGATCTGCCAGATCTCGCACTCGCGATCGAGGACCTTGTCTCGCCGGTCCGTCTTCGTGACCTTCGCCTCGACGTTGCTCGCGATCTGCGACGCCGCGAACGTCTTCTTGTCGTCGTCGACCGCGTACACACGGAGGGTGGTCGTATCGACGATCGTGCGGTGCTTGCCGGTGTGGGTCCGAAGGAGCGTCCCTTTGATCTCGCAAACGCTCTTCGTGCCGGCGCGGTCCAGCGTGATCTCTCCTTCGAGCTGCCCGGCGACGTCGGGGACGTCGAGCCACGAGTCGGACTTCACGACGGGCGCGCCTGCGTCGGCCTTCTTCTTCTTGCGCGCGTCGAGCAACGACTGCGGGAAGCAGTAGCCGCCCTCGAGAGGTCGCCCGCGCTCGTCGTAGTCGTCGAGCTCGACCTTGATGCACTTGATGTTCTCGGCGCAGTCGTTGTCGGTGTCGCACGAGCGACTGCACACGCCTTCGCCCTCGGCCTCTGGCTTCAGGCAGCGCGGCGCCTCCGCGCGGCAGTGGATATCGAACGAGCAGGGCTCGCCGAGCGTGACCTTCTTCACGCCGTAGCGCGTGTAGATCCAGACGCCGGCGCAGGCGAGCGCGAGGACGCCGACGAGCACGCGTCGAATGATCACCGCGCGCGGCGTCTTCTTCGGTTCGTCGTCGTCGAGTGTGCTCGGATCGGGCGTCGCCATGGCGCAAATCAGGATGCCGTGCGGCCTTTGCCTATCACATCGGGCGAGCGGGATGTTTATACTCGCGGCGTGCCGAAGAAAGACGTGGGCGCCGCCACGAGTCGAGTCTCCCACGAGCAGCTGAACGCGACAGCCGCGTCGATCTTGGGGTTCTTGAGCGCGTTTGGCCCGATGACGGGCTTCGACTTGATGTCGGCGATCGAAGACGTCATCGGTGACTTCTGGCACGTCACGAAGAGCCAGATTTACAAGGAGCTGAAGCTGCTCGCCCGGCTCGAGATGGTCGAGACGCTCGAGACCGGCACGCGCGACAAGCAGCCCTACGAGATCACCGGGCGGGGCAGGGACACGTTTCGCGCGTGGATCGGCCAGAAGCCCACGCCGCCGATCATGCGCATGCCGATCGTGCTCGAGGTCTTCTTCGGCGGCGAGGTCCCGTTCGAGAAGCTCCGCGAGCACATCGAGGCGATGCACGCCCATCACGTGTCGCGGCTCCGCACCTACGAGACCTTCGCCGAGCAGGCGGAGAAGGGCACGTGGCCACACGAGGCGCTGCGGCTCGGGTTCATGTTCCAGCGGGCGATGATCGAGTGGCTCGAGACCCTCCCGAAGAAGCCCCTCACGATCGTCGCAAAGACGCCGAGACCCGCGAAAACACAAGCCAAGAAGTCACAAAAGGCCGGCAAATCGAAGAAATGAATAGTTCAAAGTGGACGGTCTACTCTGGACAGTCCACTTTGGAGTGTTAGGCTGTCGGGAGTCGAGAGCCGCTTGCCTCGATCACCAAGGGAGGAAGCCTGATGACCGCGACCGTGAGTGCCCCGCAGACGTCCGTCACGACCACGAAGCAAGCGAAGGCAGAGCCGGCGAAGTCGACCGGCTGGCGACGTGGCTTCGAGAACCTCTCGCGCGAGCACGGCTTCGTGCCGCTTCGGGTCGACGGCAAGCTCCCAACGGATCTTCGCGGGACGTTCTATCGAAACGGGCCGGGAAAGTTCGACGTCGCGGGCGAGCGGTATCGCCACTGGTTCGACGGCGACGGCATGGTCGTCGGCATCCGGCTCGACGGCGAGGGCGGGGCGGCCGGCGGCGTGAAGCTCGTCGCCACGAAATGGCGCGAGCGCGAAGAGCGAGCCGGGCGGCGCATCTACGGCGGCTACGACACGCCGATGGTCCACCCGCTCCGCGAGATCTTCTTCGGCGACAACAAGAACCCCGCGAACACGTCGGTCTTGGTCCACAACGATCGCCTCTTCGCGCTCTGCGAAGGCGGTAAGCCTTTCGAGATTTCGACCGCGGATCTGTCGACCATCGGCCCGTCGAGCTTCGACGGCGCGGTGCTGCGTGCGTTCTCTGCGCATCCCCATCGCGTCCCCGAGCGAAACGCGACCTACGGCTTCGGGCTCGGCCTCGGAAAGGACACGAAGGTGGAGTGCCA